>CATYOF010000001.1 GCA_958410215.1 uncultured Cryptobacterium sp.
GCAATATGACGGCATATTACATCAAAGGTTCCATCCGTACTTCCATCATCTACAAATATGAATTCGCACGTATATTCAGTTTTTTCAAAGCAACGACAAGCAGACCTAAAAAAGGGTCCAACGTTTTCTGCCTCGTTAAAACACGGAATGATCAAAGAAAAATCCATGACAGCGCTTTCCTTGGAACCTTTAAAACGCATCCAATGTATCACTGTATTATTTCGAAAAGAAATATTGAAACACTCTGTTACAAAGAGGTAAGCAAGCTACCAAAAATGACTAGGAACGCATCCATTTTGTTACCTTACCTCCATGTAAGGTTCTTGTTTAACGCCTATGCTTTCAAGGGGATAAAGGAGATAAAATGCGTATTCACGCCGATGATTTCGGCATATGCGAACAACAAGCAAAAGCCATTTTGAATTTAAGTTCTTCTCGCAACGGCAAGGGAACACTGAATTCGATTAGTATCTTTGCTAATAGCCCTTATTTCATAGATTTTTGCAAGCTTATACAACCTTTTGTACAGCGAAACGAAATTGCTCTTTCTCTTCATATCAATCTTGTGGAAGGCCCATCATCCTGCGCTGATGCCAATACAATCCCCATCCTCGTTGACAAAAGAGGAATGTTCAAAAATGATTTCGCTACCTTACTTCTGCTCTCTTTGAGTCCTTACCGCAAACAGCTTTATCGCGCTATCGTTAAAGAATGCTCTGCGCAGATAAATCACTATTTAAAAGTTTTTCCTGAACAACGCACAAAACTTTCCCTTGACACCCATCAACACGTCCACGCAATACCGTTGGTCCTCGATGCTCTTCTTGCATCTGTTTCAGCATGTCAGGCTAACCTTGTCCGTATGCGTATTCCAACTGAAAACCTGTCTGTTTATAAAAATGCCGGCATTTTATCTGAAGTTTCTTGGCAAAACAGACTTAAAATCCGAGTGATCAATTTCCTTTGCAAAAAAGCGCCAGAAAAAATACCCTCCACTTGCTCAATTCCTTTATTTTGCGGAGTAGGCTTATCGGGGAAAATGTACAAAATCAATCAACTATTAATTGATGAACTGAATCATAAAGCAACCCAAGAAGGAAAGGACCTTGAATTACTCTTTCACCCTGTTTCAGTTCCGATTCACCAATGTCTTGATCCCCATAACAAACCATTTGCTCGTGCATGCGCTTCGATTGACAGAGACAAAGAAGCACAAAAACTTTTAGAGATTCGCATTACGTAGGCAAAAGATGCTGCAACTCTTCAAAAAGCTGTATAAAACGTCTTTCAAAAAAGGAATTTCTTCTCCAAACAAAGCAAATGCTATGTCCAAGCCCTTCTTCGTTGAGCTTAATTTCTCGCAATTCGCCTTGGGTGTGACAAATGCCCTGGGCATTTGTCACATGTAATTCGCCTTGCGCTAGACGATGCGCAACTGCAGATTCGTAAGCAAACGTTATCCCTGTTCCCGCACGCACCATTTCAAGACTAAGCCCAACACCTTTAACTTCGATTACTCGTTTAAAACTTTCGGGCACAAGATTGTTCCGCGCTAAGCAAGCTTCCAATACGGCACGTGATCCTGATCCTGGCTCACGAATAATAAGCGTATTTTCCAGAAGATCGCGAAAACGCAAAGGAGTATTATTTACAGCAAGAACGCCGCTAGCTACTTCAGAAGTACCAATAGCAACGTTACTCTCACAAGCGCAGACACACTTCATCTGCTCATAGGACCATTCACGAAAGCTATATTTAGACGAATCAAAGATACCTTCAACTAGCGCACAATCAATAAGTCCCTTATCAAGATCTGAGAGTAAATCTGCCGTATCCGCCATAACAACACGCACCTGAACTAAAGGATGATCACTGCACCAGCGCGCCAACGGACGTGCAAGTATAAATTCTCCTGCGGTAAGCGTTGCTCCAATAACAAGTTTACTTGCCCCCGAATTAAGGGATGATACGTCTTGCTTTAGCAGATTTTCATCGTTTCTTTGAGAACGCAGTACTTCTGCTACTTCTTTTCCTGCATCAGTTAAAACCAGAGTTCGCCCTTTTCGGGTAAAAAGCGCTGTTTCATATTGTTTTTCTAACCAAGCGATATGTTGTGAAACCGCAGGCTGAGTGATATTAAGACGAGCTGCAGTGTGGGTATAGTTCAAGGTTTCACATACATCCAGAAACGTATCAACACGCCAATCTAACATAAGAAATCCTTATGGCATTCAAAATAATCATTAGACATTATTTTACTTCAAAGCCTTCATACTGTTTAACTAAATAAACTAAAGAAAGGCTTCCTTTAATGATTCGCACCTTTATCAAAGACATACCTGTACCTACCGCTGGACTTGCCCTCGGCGTTGTTGCAACAGGCAAACTTATTGGACCTTATATTCCTGGCATAGAAGCAGTCTGTGTAACAATATGTGCAATCCTTATAGCGCTGGTAACTATAAAAGCTCTCGTATGTCGCAAGGCACTAGCTGCCGATCTCCACCAACCGGTACAAGCAGCGGTTTTTGGAACCTTCTTTATGACGTATATGCAGTTATCCACATATCTGGCGTTATTTTCGCTTCCTATTGGTCGTATTGTTTGGTTTGGTGCCGTACTTGGTCAATTTATTCTCATGGCTTGGTTTACTAAAGAACGCATTCTGGAATTTAAATTGGGTGATGTATTTGCCACGTGGTTTGTTTGCTATGTGGGCATTATCGTTGGATCGGTAACCAGCCCTACCCTTGAGCTAACAGGAATCGGACAGGGGCTTTTCTGGTTTGGGTTTGTTGCTTACCTAGTGCTTCTGTTTTTGGTTACCGCTCGCCATGCAAAGCTTTCTTTAACAGCAGGAGCCGCACCAACATTCTGTATCTATGCAGCTCCTATGAGTCTTTCTTTGGCTGGATACTTGGCCGTTTACAACAGCCCAAACATACTATTTGTTGCAGTGCTTGAAGTTCTGGCGCAACTTTTGTTCCTAGTAGTACTTACCCAACTTCCCAAGTTTTTACGCGGTGGATTCTTCCCTAGCTATGCGGCAATGACCTTCCCTTTTGTTATTACCGCAACTGCGCTGGGTAACGCATTGGCCGCATTGAGCACTCAAAGACTGCAGCTTCCCTGGATTTGCCATATCCTGTTCTATGGCGAAACGATATTTGCTGGTCTTATGACCTTATTTGTTTTGGGGTGCTTTGTGCGCTTCTTCTTTCAGAAAGCCAAAGCACTTCATACCACCAAAATTACTCAAGCAAAAGCAGCCTAACACAACGACAAGCAGTCACACTTAAGCGCCACGGTAAATTAACCACGTTTGAGTAGCCACCCTTCCTTAAAAGCACTTCCTCAGAACACTTCTTAGCGCAAAGGAACTATTTCGTACTGATCAGGCAATTCACCTGCTGTAACCAAATGTGCCGTATAGGCCATATTCTGCGCTAACAAAGCGCGACGACCAAAAATAAGCCTGTCTTCCCAAGGAGTACGTTTTCCTTCATGGGTTGAATAATAAGAAAGTTTGCCCACATCACTGCACTCAGGATAATCAAGACACACTTTCTTAAATGAAGCAAGCTGCCTGTGATAGTGATCAATCACCTTTGCACAGCGCGCCGACAAATTACTACCCTCTTCACCATGGCCGCACAAGACAAGATCAGCATCCAAAGTTTCAAGACGTTCAAGGGTTGAAAGCATAATACCCAGCTGATCTTCATTTTCCGATTCCATCATGATAGGCGGATTCATGCTATACAAAACCTGATCGCCTGCCACAAGAAGTTTCTTTTGTTCGTCATAAAGGCACACATGATGCAGATCGTGACCAGGCGTTTCTAATACCATAAGCTCATAGGTACCAACTTTAATAACGTCACCTTCATGGACAGTCGTAAGAGGTATATCTTTTTCTCCATTGATGGTCATAGGCTGCCAATAAGCAGGATCATATTCATCTCCCACTTCAAAAAACTCACTGGTGCGTCGCTCAATTTCGCCCAATTCGCGCGCCGCCATTACAGGAGTTCCATGATCTTTCGTGGATTGCACCCCTGCATACACCGTCATCCCTGGCCGCCAAATTTGATCAAGTCCCGCACAGTGATCCCAATGAAAATGCGTAATGAATACATCAACGCTTTCCCAAGAAATGCCTAAGGATGCCAAGGCTTCATCGAATGTTTCTTTAGTAAGAGACGTGTTACAGCCTGAATCCACGATAAGCGAACGGCCCTTGTCGTGGATACCATCAGCCTTGAAAATATAAGAATTGGTAGATCCTATTGCCAAAGGTGTAGGCAAATCAACCGCAAACACCCCTGGAGAAACTTCCATAAGTTGAGTTCTTCCAGAAAACCTATAGGGCATGACTTCCTCTGGCATAACAATTCCCCCTTTTTGAAGAACTAACCTAGTTATATTGCCGTTTTTTAACAACACTATCTGCAAGTCCCTCTATTGCTCAGAGCTCAATTTGCTTCTCACATAAACTCCCCGTGCTTTGACTATAGTCCTAACCTGCACCATACGTTAAGTATTAAAACAAATAGTTACCTTTCGTTTACATTAAGCCTGATTCCATGCTGCTACTAATGCATGAGCCGCTTCGTAAGGATTATCCGCCGAACATACCGCAGAGACTACAAAAAAGCCATCTACCCCTGTACTTTTCACCAGCGGTATATCAATCAATTTTACGCCGCCACCCACCACAATAGGCACCGGACTCGCCTGAGCTAATTCACGCAAGTCATCAATGCTTTTCGTAATGATGGTACCATCGGCGCTGCGTCCACAGTCTTTTTTAGTGGGTGTTTCATGCAAAGGTCCCACTCCCAAATAATCGACAAGGCTCATGTCGGCAGTTTTTACATACTCCAGCATTTCGTCTGCGCGTGCCGAAAGACCAACGACCGCATCAGGCCCCAGTAGTTTTCGGCACACTTCAACAGGAATATCGGTTTGTCCAACATGAATACCATCCACCTTTACTCCCGCTTCGCGAGCAGCTAGCACCACATCTAAGCGGTCATCAACCAGAAGCGCTACCGAATCGCTCTTTCCTACTTCCGAAATTACCTGCGCCGCCTGCGCGGTGTATTCAATCAAGTCACGTGCCGAACATTCCTTCGATCGAATTTGTACACAGGTGAAGCCCGCCCTTAGCGCTTGACGAATAATATCTGCCACAGGCCTTCCAAGAGTATTTTCCGGTCCTATTACCAAATAAGCAGAAATATCTAATGCGTCTCTCACAAGAAACCTCTTTTCACACCCTTTAAACCTTTGTGTCGTATAGAGAAATAAGGGGGTTAAACATTTTGCGGCTTCGCGTTTTTATGTGTCGCAACGTTGTGCTTTTACCTTACGGTTCAAACTTTTACAACGAATTTTTGTTTAACCCCGCTGCCCAAAAACTACAACTCTTGATGTGCAAGAATGGCGTCCACTGCAGCAACTTTTTTATGCATCATATCTTCATGACCTGGGCGAACATCAGCCTTCAAGATAACTTCGGTTCGAATTCCCTTTTCTGCAAGCACAAAGGTAGCTTCTTTAACTACCCGCATTACCTCATCCCATTCACCTTCAATTTCGGTAAACATAGAATGAGTTTCGCTTGGCAAACCGGAATTACGAATAACCTTTACCACTTCAGCAACATATTCGGCCAATTCATCTCCCACACCAAAAGGAGCAATAGCTACTGCAACAAGGGTGTTCATATCTTTTAAGCCTCTTCCAACTCAAAGGGGTTTTCCGCAATTTCTTCAGGTGACACTTTGTATAGCTCATCTATAAATGCCACTTTAAAACTGGCAGGAGCGCTAGCAAGTTCCTCTGCGTGCCTACCTGCTTTATTGTAATGCGCCACGCCTGCCAACGCTGCGGTAAAAGGATCAGCAACGCAAGCATATACTGCCAACACGCCCCCTTGGGAACAACCAAAACCAGTCACCTTCGACATAAGAGAAGATCCTCCATGAGAATATGCCACTACACTACCATCGGTCACAAGATCAACTTCGCCCGAAACTGCAACAGCGCCACCCGTATAACGCGCAAGGGCAACAGCTGCATCGCGCGCTGAAGCAACCTCATCAGTACTATCCACCCCGCGCGCACGAGAAAGATCTTCTGCTGTGCCAGCTACATCCCACAAACCAGCAAGAGCAATAATTTCTGAAGCATTACCACGAATAATGGTGGGCTTATATTGTTTCACCTCAAGCAGGAGATCACTGCGCTGCTTACCAATACCAATACCAACTGGATCTATAACCCAAGGCTTACCTGCATTAAAGGCTGCTGCTGCGGTTCGAGGAATAGTTTCGGTATAGATAGGAAATTGTGTTCCCATATTGAGATATACCGCACCTCCCGCTGCGACTAAACATTCGCCTTCGTCAGGCAAATACACCATAGCAGCAGATCCTCCTACCGCCAGCTGCGCATTTGCCACAAAATCGATCGTTACCGTATTGGTTACCGATCCTGCCATAGGATTAGTAGCACGAACTTCTTTTACTGCTTTAATAATGTTTTGCTTAATTTGTTCGGATTCAATCACCATGTCCTCCTTTATGCCGAACGATTCTTTCAGTTCCATGCTGCGACCCAAACAAAAGGAGCGCTGCATAGACAGCGCTCCTTAGCTAACCTAAGAAATTGCTCCCTACGCCAGTACTAACTGTCAGGTTCAAAGGGTTAAGCTTAAGCTTTCTCAGCCATTGATTCGCGCAAACATTTATACACGCTCCGCCGGCACCCCTGCATGTATGTACACCTAACGTATAGGTGTGTGCTGGTTATAAGTATAGTCTTCAAGAAAGGTGATGCACCTTCTTTTCGAGTTATTTCGATATTTGTAACGCTCTTTGGTATAGAAGGTTGGCATAAGAGGCGCACTTCGATAAACACCATGAAAACGTTTGCTAGAATAGAACGCACGCGTAAACCCTCAATGATTCCTACAGAAAGGAGCATCATTTCATGATAGGAACCATCATTAATGCGTGCGCCATTCTGGTAGGAAGTTCTATTGGAAGCATTATCAAACGAGGGCTTAAACCTAAATATCAAGAAGCAATTTTTACTGCATTAGGTGTTGCCACTATTGGTCTAGGTCTTAATGCAGCACTTCAAAATATGCCAAACAGCAACTATCCGGTCTTATTTATCGTAAGCATGGCATTAGGCGCCGTAATTGGTACCGCACTTAATCTGGAAGAACGCTTCAAAAAGGCTGTATCCAGGCGAGCAAAAAACGGCACCGAATTTGCTCGCGGTCTTTCTACTGCCATTATGCTTTTCTGCGTGGGAACGCTTTCTATATTAGGGCCTATCAACAGTGCGCTCTATGGCGATGAAACCTTTCTTCTAACCAATGCCACACTTGATTTTGTTTCATCTATTGTTCTTGCTGCCACCTTTGGTATTGGTATTGCCCTTGCTGCAGTGGTGCTGTTTTGCTGGCAGGGTGCCATCTTTTTGTTGGCAAGCTTTTTAGCTCCCTACATGAGTGGTGGCCTTATGACAGAAATAGGTATTGTGGGTGGTTTGCTTATTTTAGCCACCGGTATCAATCTCTTAAAAATTAAAGAAATACCCACAATGAATTTACTGCCGGCACTTTTTGTACCACCTTTGTGGTTCGCTTTGCTGTCGCTTTTGCAGAGTGCGGGAATTATGTAACTTCCGCACTTCAAACTTGTGCCATTCGCTTTTTCTTCGCTGCTCCACGGGCACAGTACACCCTATGCGCTCCACTCGCTCGGCCACCCTATGCGTTGCTCTGAGCGTTTTGCACGCCTTATACCCTCTGCGTGTTTTGGGCTTTTTCCTGCATCTTCCGCGCTTCTAATTCGTCAGTTCCCGTATTCAGGAAATATACACCCACCACTACAAGACCTAATCCTAAAGCAGTTAGCGGAGTAAAAGGATCATGCCAAACAAGCACTCCTACCAACATCGTGAGTGCCGATCCTACACCACCCCAAATACCATAGACCAAACCAAGGGGCATATGCTCAAGGATGCGAACCAGAAGAATAAATGAAGCAAGATAGCCAAGAATAGTTATGATGCTTGGCCCCACCACGGTAAAACCTTCTGCCATTTTAAGCGAAATGGTTGCAGTTACTTCGCAGGCAATAGATATACCTAAGAGCAAAAACCAGAACCGCTTTGAAGCAGCTTTTTTCTTGATAGCTTCTTTCTTTTCGCGTTGAAAGGTTTCGATATTCCCCATGCTTATACACCCAATTTCAAAATAACGATACCGCCAATAATCAGCGTAAGGCCCGCGATTTTTTTAAGGTTGAACCCTTCTTTCCAAACAATAGCGCCCACAATTGCGGTAAGAGCGATGCCAGCTCCCGTCCAGATGGCATAGACAGGACCCAAAGGCAGCATCATCAAAACTTGAGAAATGCACCAAAACGCAATTACATAACCGACAACAATCCCGATAATCGGCAACTTGTATTTAAATCCTTGCGACGCTTTCAGCATGGAGTCAGCAAACACCTCCGCGCAAACCGCAATAGCAATCATAAGATAAGGATTCATATTTTTCCTTTTCGTCTAATGTTTCTGCTGGCTTTTTCAAATCCCGAACAATTAAATTGATTCATTTCGTGATTTGTCATGCTAAACTCTGCCCCTAGGGTAGAGTCAAGGAGCTGTCATGAGAAATTCACTACTTTCTATCGGGGAAGCCTCAAGGCTTAAGAATGTCAGTATTAAGGCACTTCGGTATTACGAAAAAATTGGCATATTCAAACCAAAGTATATCGATCCTCAGAGTGGATATCGATATTACTCTCCTGCGCAGCTTTTTGATCTTGATGTAATCCTTACCTGCAGCGAGCTTGATATCCCCCTTAAGCACCTTCTTGATTACCAAACTACACAAGGAACCATAGATTTAAAGAAACTCCTCAAAGAAGGGGCGCATATAGCAGAGCGGAAAATGCAGCGGGCGCAGCAGTCACTTATTCAAATCAATTCCTGTTTGGAAGAAATTGAAGAACAAACAAAACATCGAAGTTGCCGCATGCGCTATACCCGAACACTCAATTTCTCGTCCGTGTACGCAAAACCCTGGGATAGCAGCAAACCCTTCGAGATAAAGCACTACCTTAAAACCATGAGCGATCTTTATCAGCAGGCCGAACATCTGGGGTTTACGCCGCTTTATTTTCAAGGTTTGCTTATCGATTCAACAGGCGATTTAAAATGCTCTGCCTACGTGTCTGTCGAATTCTACCCAGCAACATTGTCTGACGCGAAAAAGTCTTTAGCGTTTTCTCATCCTAACAACCCTGAAGGTAACTTTTATCATCTATCCAAAACCACCTACCGCGGATTCCGCATTGAAAGCAGCGACTTATCGGAATGTATCAACCAAGCACTTACCTATACAAAAACACATCCTGGCTTCTACGTCATGACCGAAATCTGGGATGCAGAGCTCGCTGCCAATACGTACGTTATAGAACTGTTGCAAAGTGGTAAAATTCTGGACACTTCTGTATCCGACTAAAGAGAAAGAAAACCATGAGTAATAAAGCATTTGACACAGCAGCAAATGCTGGTTCGTCTCGCGAACATTTTGCCTCACGAATTGGATTTATCCTTATCGCTGCTGGATGCGCTATTGGCATCGGTAACGTTTGGCGTTTCCCCTACATTACCGGCGAATATGGTGGTGGCGCATTTGTATTGTTGTATTTAATCTTTTTGGTAATTCTTGGCCTTCCTGTAATGGTCATGGAATTTGCTGTAGGTCGTGCTGCGCAAAAAAGTGCTGCGCAAGCCTTCGACATCCTGGAGCCCAAACGTCGCTTCCACTGGTTTTCTTGGTGGGGCTACATTGGCTGCATGATTTTGATGATGTTCTACACCACCGTTGCAGGCTGGATGCTTGCCTACATTCCCAAAATGGCAGCAGGTACCTTTAATGGTGGCGGTAGCGAAGTTGCCGCAAACGTATTCAATGCCATGCTTGCCAATCCCAGCGAGCTTATTGGCTGGATGCTTGCTGCAATTGCTATTGGTTTTGCTATCTGTAGCCTTGGCCTTCAAAAGGGTGTTGAGCGCATTACTAAATGGATGATGGCAATTCTATTCGTCGTCATGATTGCACTGTGTATACGAACCATGACGCTACCAGGCGGTGCTGAAGGCATTGCCTTCTACCTAATTCCGGACTTTTCACGTCTGTTCGAAAATGGTTGGGCAACCTTTGGGGAAGCTACCTATGCCGCCATGGGACAGGCATTCTTCTCGCTATCGCTTGGTATTGCAGCCATGGAAATTTTTGGTTCCTATATCAGACGCGAGCGTCGCTTAACCAGTGAAGCGATTTCCGTAACAGCTCTTAATACTGTTGTTGCTATTCTTGCTGGTTTGATTATTTTCCCCGCATGCTTCGCCTACGGCGTTACCCCTGATTCCGGTCCTTCATTGGTTTTTGTTACCTTACCTTTGGTGTTTGCTCAAATGCCTTTAGGGGAACTTTGGGGCGCTTTGTTCTTCGTATTCATGAGCTTTGCAGCACTTTCCACCGTTATCGCAGTATTCGAAAACCTTATCAGCTGGTGCATGGACAAATGGGGCATGACCCGCTCTAAGGCAGTAGCCATCAACGGTGTACTGGTTATTATCTTGAGTTTGCCTTGCGCCCTTGGTTTTAACGTGCTTTCCGGTGTTACTATCCCTGCTATTGGCGATATTCAATCAATCGAAGACTTTATCGTCTCTAACAACATGTTGCCTTTGGGCTCCTTGGTTTTTGTTTTGTTCTGTACCCGTCGTTATGGCTGGGGTTGGAAAAACTTCGTCGCAGAAGCAAACATGGGTAAAGGAATTGCCTTCCCTGCCTGGAGCCGCATTTGGGTATCCTACGGTATCCCAGTGTTGATCATCATCATCTTCATTATGGGATATGCACCAAAAATCATGACCTGGCTCGGATTGGGCTAAGCGAAGAATATCTTCCAAGTCAGTAGATCGCTTGCTCAAACAAATCGTTTGGCTATTTAGGAGCAACTAGGAAATATTCCTGGTTGCTCTTTTTATTTTGGTCACCTTTTTAGCTTTCCTTTTTACATTCGGTTGCTCTTTTTTAGCCCTTGGTCAACCCTTCAAACTTCGGTTGCTCTTTTTATTTTCGGCCAGCTTTTTTACTTTGATTACTCTTTTAAATCTTCAATCGCTTTTTTGATCTTCTAGATCAACTTTAATCCTCGGTTGGATTTACCAGGTTGGAGCTAGTTAGTTTAGCCTCTTCGCCTTTAATTCCTAATCCGGTTTCTAAATGCCCTAAAATGGCAAATTTGTACGCTATCGGGTCAATTGTTCTGCAACATCCATTCATTACCTGCATATCTTTACCTTTATATTCGAGGTATGAATACAAAATGACAAAAAGAAAGCATATCGGGCAATATTCTTTCGATTTTTTCTGAAAGAACAACCCGATATGCTCAGAATTTGCCATTTCGGCGGTTAAATTACCGATATTTGTATAAATCAAAGGGTTTGCTGCTATCCCAGGGTGACACAAGCCCGGAATACTTGAATATATATGAAGCGCCCAAACGCTATCCAACGTCTGGGCGCTATTCAAAAACCCCAAGAGCTACCAAGATAGCTCGTAGCGTCTAGTACGTTCTAGAACGCACGGAAACGTTCGTAGCGCTGCTGACGCAATTCGTCTGAAGTCATTGGCAACAATTCCTCTAAGGAACGCGTCACAAAATCGTGAACAGCAACAACAGCCTGTTCAGGATTTTCATGCGCAGGCTTTTCTCCTTCGCTTAAAACCTCTTCAATTAAGCCCATTTCGCACGCTTCAGCAGCACTCATTTTCATAACCGCTGCAGCTTCAGCAGCACGAGAACGATCTTTCCATAAAATAGAGGCAAAGCCTTCAGGTGAAAGTACCGAATATACGGCATGTTCCTGCATTGCGACACGGTTACCCATCGCAAGCGCTAACGCACCACCCGATCCACCTTCGCCAAGTACGACACATACCACCGGCACACCAAAACCCGACATTGCCATCAAATTATCGGCAATTGCATTGCCCTGACCACGCTCTTCAGCTTCCATACCACAGAACGCACCCTGAGTATCGACCAGACACACAATAGGACGACCAAACTTTTCTGCTTGGCGCATTAAGCGCAAGCTCTTGCGATAGCCTTCAGGCTGAGGACAACCAAAATTGCGTGCAATACGCTGATGTAAATCGGCTCCCTTTTCTTCAGCAATTACCGTAACAGGAATGCCGTCAATCCAGCCAATACCACCAACGATAGCGCCATCATCCGCAAAAGCACGATCGCCATGCAGCTCAATAAAGCCGTCTACCATATGATCGATATAGTACTGAGCAGTAGGACGATGAACGTTTCTTGCCAACAAAACGCTTTGCCATGCAGGGTTATCATCCCCACCAGATCCTGCTTCGGCTTTCTTCATGGGAAGAATGGAAGGCGCATCAGCAACACCACGCTTGCGCAACGCACGCTTAAGCGGGAATGATTCATCACCAGAAAGCGCAGCACCAGCCTTACCGAACAAACGCGCAAAGGGGTTGCCGCCCTGCTTAGTAGGGATCGTTTTAGCTGACGAGCCATGCGCCACCACATCCGTACGACCCAATTCCGCACGCGAAACAGCTGCCTCACGTGCAGCACGAACAACAGAGCGAATGGTGCCATCGGTTGCGCTTCCGCTTTCTTCATCAACAGAAAGCGCTTCCAAATCCTGCGTTGCACAATGAATATCTACCACATCGGAAAGATAATCGCGCAAATCGCAACGCTCAACAATAGCGTCAATCAAACCATGTTCCAGTGCGAATTCAGCCGTTTGGAACCCTTCAGGCAAGGTTTGCTTAATGGTGTCCTGAATAACACGACGACCAGCAAAGCCAATAAGTGCATGGGGCTCCGACACAATGATGTCACCCTGCGTTGCAAAGGATGCAGTAACACCACCGGTAGTAGGATCGGTAATGACCGAAATATACAGCAGCCCCGCACGACTATGACGTTCTACCGCTGCGCTGATTTTGCCCATCTGCATCAAGGACACAAGACCTTCCTGCATACGGGCACCACCTGATGCGGTAAAGATAATAAGGGGCAAACGTTCGTCAGTTGCTCGTTCAATAGTGCGCGTAATTTTTTCGCCCACCACTGAACCCATGGAACCCATCATGAACGTAGATTCCATAATGCAAACCGCAATTTTGCGCCCCTTTAAAAGTGCCGATCCACAGCGAACTGCTTCTTCAAGCCCACTTTTAGTGCGATTCTTTTCGATAATGGCATCGTAATCTGGGAAAGAAAGCGGATCAGTTTCTGGAATACCCGTATTCCATTCCTCAAAGGAATCTTTATCGAAAAGGTAATCCAGACGCTCATCGGAGGTAAGGCGATACAGCTCACCACAGGTAGGACATACACCACCCGTTGCTAGCACAGGCTTTTCGTCGTGATTCAACTTGCACTTAGGGCACTTGCGCCACGTTACTTCGTAGTCACCAAAATCAGGATTAGGAGCACATTCTACCCACATGGTATGAGTACGATCCTTATCCATCGGACCGAGCACCTGAACACCTGCCTGATGTGCCACCATGCGAAGAAGTGGACTATTAGCAGTTTCAGGGTTGCATACCAACATTACCGAAGCGCCGCTTTTGCGAACTGCATCCATAATGGCATATTCATTTGAGAACAAACGCGCATCAAATTTTGGTCCCAATGACGCTACCTGCGCAGCGCCAGAACAGGCAAAGGCACGAGCTTTATCATCGGTGCCTGTTACCCAAATTTGAGAACACCCGCTTTTCACGCATGCTTTTACTGTTGCCTTCATGGGTGATCCATAGCCAACCACCAATAAAGGACCATCAAGCTTTTCTGCCAAAATTGGCAACTGATATACGATAGTAGGACCATCAGTTACTACTGCTGCCTGCGTATTTTGCTGAACTGCAGTCATTACTGATTACCTCCCTCTGATTTTTTACCGGGCGCAATAACGTATTTTTGCACCGCTGTTGCACATACTTCCCCATCAACGCTTGCTTCCACTTCAGCAACGCACATACGCGTTGAATTCTTCGTGATGGTTCCCTTTAAGGTTACCGTTTCACCAGGAAGAACCGTTCGACGGAATTTCGCTTTATCGATTCCCACTAAATAACCCAAAGAGCCTTCTTTGCCATCCTGAACAAGCACACAAATGCTTGCTGCCTGCGCAAGCGCTTCCATCAAAATTACGCCAGGAAGAACCGGATGTCCAGGGAAATGGCCCGCAAATAAAGGCAGCTCGGGATCAACATCCAATTCAGCTACCACGCTTTTGCCTGGCTCACACGATAAGACACGGCTTACCCAAACAAAAGGATCGCGATGAGGAAGAAGCTTTAATACCCCTTCTTTCTCGCAGGGAAATTCAACAGGCAACACTGCAGCTTTAGCGGATCCCGAAACTTCAGAAGCACCTTTAGCCGTAGTGGTTTTGCCTTCCTTTACACCTGATTGAGCAGCCTCTGATAAAGAAGCATCACACATGGTTTGATTTTCTTCAGCCATTAGGCACGCTCCTCGACAAAGGGCGATAAAGCCAAGGTTGCATTATGTCCACCAAAACCAAGCGAATTGGAAAGCACTACTTTTTGGTCATAATTTACCATTGCTGCCGTAGGAACCAACACAGGACATTCGGGGTCTGCCTCAGCAAAGCCAGCCGTAGGAGGTACGACGCTTTTTGCCGCAGAAAGAGCAGCTACGATTGCCTCAATTGCACCAGCAGCACCCAGCATATGACCAACACAGCCTTTAACCGAAGTTACCGGAACCTCACGTGCACGATCTCCCAAGAGCGTATTCCAAGCCGCAGATTCGGTTTTATCGTTCACCGGAGTTGCGGTACCGTGAGCATTTAAATGACCGATATCGTCAACGCTGAAGCCACCTTCGGCCAGAGCCTGCTTCATGGCACGAACCGCACCTTCACCGCTTGGTTCAGGAGCAGTGATGTGATATGCATCGCCCGTAGAACCAAAGCCAGTCACTTCAGCAATGATGTTTGCTCCGCGAGCTTGCGCATGCTCTAAAGATTCAAGCACTAACGCACCAGCACCTTCGCCCGGTACAAAACCACTACGACGAATATCGAAAGGCATTGAAGCGTTTTTCGGGTCATCAGACTTAGTGACAGCACCCAAATTAGCGAAGCCAGCCAAAGACATGTTGGCAGTACCTTCTTCTGTGCCGCCTGCAAGAGCCGCATCAGCATATCCGAAACGAATCAAACGATACGCCTCTCCCACGCAATGCGTACCAGTTGCGCAAGCGGTTACGATATTGAGGCAATCGCCCTTCA
The DNA here is from genome assembly GCA_958410215.1 of uncultured Cryptobacterium sp. GTDB lineage: Bacteria > Actinomycetota > Coriobacteriia > Coriobacteriales > Eggerthellaceae > Anaerotardibacter. Next base: position 15,424 of record CATYOF010000001.1, read on the forward strand.
AGCCATAGCGAATAGACAAATTGCCTGCTGCCATATTGGAAATCATGGTAGGAATAAACAAAGGACTTACGCGCTTTGCGCCCTTTTCATGCAAAACAACCGATTCATGTTCAAACATGTTAAGGCCACCAATGCCGGAGCCAAAAATGCAGGCAAAACGATCTGCGTCTTCTTTTTCCATATCAATGCCCGCCTGCGCCATAGCTTCGTCGGAAGCCAGGATGGCATACTGAACAAAAGGAGCAAAACGACGAGACTCCTTCTTGGTAAAGCCCATCTCCAGAGGGTCGTAGTTAGGAATAGTACCCCCTACGTTTACCCCCAACTGCTCTCGACGTTCTTCAGGGAATAAAGACAGACAGCTCTCACCGCTGGTAACTTTCGACCACAGAGTTTCAACGCCCAGTCCAGCAGGAGACACCGCACCCATACCGGTAATAACTACACGGTGTAATGACACCGTATTCGTCTGTGAACTCATAGCGATAATCCTCCATCTACCGTTAAAACATGACCCGTAATGTAGCGGGCTTCTTTGCTTGCTAAAAAGCCAACCGCACCAGCAACATCTTTGGCGCTACCTAATTCACGCAAGGCAATACGCGAAACTACGCCTTCGCGCGTTTTTTCGCTCAGTGCACGCGTCATATCTGTATCAATAAAACCTGGTGCCACGGCATTAACCGTAATACCACGGGCACCTAATTCCTTAGCAGCACTTTTTGTCATACCAATAATGCCCGCCTTAGAAGCAGCATAATTGACCTGACCAGCATTACCATACAAACCAACTACACTTGAAATGCTAATGATACGACCGCTGCGTTGCTTCATCATAATAGGAGCAACGTGGCGCATGCAGTTGAAAGCGCCCTTTAAGTTAACTGAAATTACCTTATCAAATGCCTCTTCGCTCATACGAGCCAACAGTCCATCGCGAGTAACGCCCGCATTGTTTACCAACACATCAATACGCCCAAACTGTTCGCGAACTTGTTCTGCCATGCGTTTAGCAGCATCAAAGTCCGAAACATCGGCACAATAAACTGCGGTTTTCACTCCGTATTCGCTCTGAAGCTCCTGCGCTAAATCAGCACAGGCCTGAGCGCTGTGTTCACTGGAATGATTAAGGGCAAGAGCGAAACCCTGTGCTGCAAGCTTACGAGCAATAGCAGCACCAATACCTCGGCTTGCGCCCGTTACGAGTGCAACCTGCTCCTGGGTTTCTTGTATATCAGCCATGCAAACCTCCTTCGGTTGCCTCGTTGTTATTTTTTAGATTCCTCACACGAAGTAAGGACAGGAATTTCCTTTTCCCATTCGGCGTACGTACCAATTTTTATACGATTAGTTCCACGATCAATACGCTTCACCAAATTAGTAAGAACTCCGCCAAAGCCAACTTCAACAAAATCGGAATTGCCTGCCGCAACAAGTGATGCAATGCTCTGTTCGAACATCACTGAACTTTTTACCTGAGCTGATAAGCGATCAACCGCTTCGTCTACCACAAAAGGCTTCGCATCAGTATTGCAAATAAGCGGATAGGTTGGCTGTTTAAAGGAAAGTGTTTCGCAGAATTTAGCAACCCGTGCTGCCGCATCTGCCATCAAAGGACTATGGAAAGCACCCGCAGTACGCAGACGAGAACAACGCTTGGACTGCTCTTTCCAGTAAGCCTCGGCACGATCAATTGCCGCGATGTTACCCGATACCACCACTTGACCGGGTGCGTTGTAATTTGCACATACCAGTACCTCGCCTTCAGCGCAGGCATCACATACACCTTGTGCGTCTTCATGACTTGCGCCTAAAAGCGCTAGCATAGCACCTTGGTTATTTTTGCAAGCTTCAGCCAAAGCAAGAGAACGCTCGTTCAACAGCGCGAAGCCTTCCTCAAGCGACAGTATTCCGGAAACCATAAGGCCGCTGATTTCGCCCAAGGAAAAGCCCACAATAGCATCGGGGGTACAACCCTGTGCAAATAAGGCACGCGCTACACCCACCGAAATGGCAGAGGTAAGAATCTGAGAATTAAGCGCATTGTTAATTTGCGCTTCGTCGCCTTCCTTACTCAACGCAACAAGGTCAATCCCTGTTGCCGCTTTTGCCATTTCGAAGGTTTCTTCAACTTCAGGCAACACCAAAAGATCGGCACCCATACCAACCTTTTGTGCGCCCTGACCAGGCATCATCCATACACTCATTGCGGTCATCTCCTACTTCCACGCACGGACAGCATTTTTGTCTGCCATTTCCTGCAAACCAAATCCCGCCCACTGCTGAGCCTGAGAAACCAGTTCATTAATAATGTCTGCCGCAGGCTTGCAATCATGAACTAAACAAGCAGACTGACCTGCCATCATAGATCCATTGTCCACGTCGCCCTGTACTGCACGGCGAAGCGAACCAGCCAGGCGCTCTTCCGCTTCAGCACTGTCGCCTTTACCGGCTGCCTCCATCTGGCGGATTTCACGCGTAAGCTTGTTCTTCAGGCCACGCACAGGATGACCGCCGGCACGACCCGTAACAATAGTGTCCGAATCCTTTGCAGCAATAACCTTATCTTTGTAAGCCTGAGCAATGCAGCATTCTTCAGCGGTTAAGAAGCGGGTACCAACCTGCACGCCTTCAGCCCCCAGAGCAAATGCTGCGGCCATGCCTCGCCCATCAGCAATACCACCAGCTGCAATTACTGGAATGGAAACTGCATCGCAAACAGCAGGAACCAGCACCATGGTGTTAAGTTCACCAATATGGCCGCCCGCTTCGCAGCCTTCAGCCACGATTGCATCAGCACCACAGCGTTCCATACGACGAGCCAAAGCAGCAGAAGCTACAACCGGAATAACGGTGATGCCTACTTCTTTCCACAGAGGCACATAGGAACCAGGATTGCCAGCACCAGTGGTAACCACATCAACTTTCATATCAGCAGCAAGCTGAGCCAACTGAGGAGCTTCGGGATTCATGAGCATAATGTTCAAACCGATAGGCTTGTCGGTTAATTCACGTGCCTTTTCAATTTCGGCTTTAACCCAAGAAACAGGAGCAGCGCCACAGGCAATTATTCCTAAACCGCCAGCATTGCTAACCGCAGCAGCAAGGCGAGCATCGGCGATGTTTGCCATGCCACCTTGAATAATAGGATATTCAACTCCCAACAGCTCAGTTACTCGTGTTTTCATGTATGATCATCTCTTTCATAAGTGGAAGTCATTAACAACAAGCGAGCCGGTTAAAACAATGCCGGCAACACAACTTTCGAGTACGGCCACTTCACCAACGAACTGGCAGCCTTACAGAAGACCACCAGTTAAAATCACCAGCAGAAACCAAACGGTTCAGCTTTTAATATGCAGTACTCGTAAGCGTTTTTACGGGTGATTCTTTACAGAGAATCGATATAGGAAACCAGATCTTCGATGGTTTCAAGACCCTCTGGTTCGCCGAAGTCAATGTCAAGCTTTTCTTCAATGTCGCAAATGAGTTCAGCCATATCCAAAGAATCGATTCCCAAATCTTCGAAGGTGGCATCTTCGGTTACGTCTTCTGGGTTGATGTCGAGGGTTTCTTCCAAAATCTCTTTAATTGCGTCGAGAGTTGCCATTTGTAATCCTTTCTTGTAAGCCGCCTACTTAACAGCAGCTGCGTTTTCTTGGTCAAAAAACTCTTTGACCTTACCTAAAGCTTTATAAAGAACAGCTTCTTCTTCAGGAGTTAAACGCTCCAGCGCACGATCGGCCATCTTTTTATGAAAAGCGTCATGCGCACGAAACGCCTTGCGTCCCTTAGAAGTAAGCTGAACAAGCACTTGCCTGCGATCTACTTCGCTTCTTGTTCGTTTGACATACCCTTTTCGCTCAAGCTTGGTCATGGAAGCCGTAAGAGTAGCTAACGTAACATCAAGACGCGAAGCAACCACCTTCATAGGGTTAACTTCATGAAGTCCAACCGCAACAATCGTATGAAGTTCAGCAATACTCAATCCTTCAGTAAGACGATTGTTAAGTGATCGTTCTTCAATACGCAATATAGAATTGAATGTTTCGGTGAGCATCTCATTGACAACTTCTTTGCCTTCGCGTTGCCAATCAGGTGTTTCGATGCTCTTATTCAAAGCCATACTCCTTTAAAACCAATAGTTTTGTTAATAATGCTTTATGCATTTGCTGGCAAAATGCCAATTCCCAATGCTCCAGAACCAAGATGGGTAGAAATAATTGCGCCACAAGGGCAGGTGCCGCCATCGATGTACTCAATGCCAGCCTCGGCAAGAGCCGCCTTCATATCTTCGATGGGCTTCAAATTACCGCTGTGGCAGAAACGAATGCGAAGCGTTCCATGCTCGTTGGTGCGGTTTTCTACTTCGCTAACAAACGTCTTAATAACGCCACGCATTCCTTTTGCTTTTCCGTAAGCCATCAGAATACCTTTTTCGTTAAAAGTAAAGATTGGCTTAATGTTCAAAAGGCTTGCATTCTTTACCTGATCAGCAGAAAGACGACCACCTTTAAGTAAGTTCTCTAAAGTTTCAGGAGCAACAAGGAATTCAGCCTTTGCGAGTAGCTCTTTTGCCTTCGCTTCTGCCTCATCAAGCGTTGCACCCTCATCGCGCATTTTGCAAATTTCTGCAACAGCAAGCGCGACAGAGGCAGTAGCACCAGCACGAGCGCCATCTAATACGCGCACATCAATATCTACTTGCTCTGCAGCAGTACGAGAAGACTCGATCGTGCCCGAAAGAACACCTGCAATATGAATAGCAATTACGCCCTCATAACCCTGTTCAGCAAGAGCGTTATACATCTGCTCAAAATCGTAAGGAGTAGGCTGTGAAGACTGTGGAAGACCTTCAGAATTTGCCATACGCTCATAAAATTGCTCAGAGGTAATTTCCACCTGGTCTTTAAAGGTTTCTCCATCAATCAAAACACTGAGAGGAACCATGTGAACATCAAGAGCTTTATATTCTTCCTGAGTGAAATCGCACGTTGAATCAACTACGACCGCAAAACTCATACTCATCTCCTTCCACAAGAAGCAGGATTTTCGAAACAATTTTTCGAAACACGACTTACTTGTTCGTTGTTAGCTCAATTACTTAGTTTATCAAACTAAATGAAGGATAGAGGGAGGTTTACTCAAACGCAAGAAAAAGAATTACTCCCCACAAATTGAGCACAGGCGGATTAATCGCCGTTCAAAAGACAAACTATGAGCCTCTTAATTATGAACCTACATTGCGAGTCAACATTGCAGGTTCCTTGATTGCAAGCGCCTTAATTATGAGCGTCTTCCTCCACCATAGGAACTTTTGCGGGCACCAAAAGCACTGCCCTTTCGCGCAGTCTTTTTCAAATCGCCCAAAATATCCTCTTCAGCTTTACCTTCAAGTTGTGCACGCAGTTTAACCACCTGATCGCGCACCGCCGCAGCACGCTCAAAATCCATCGCTGTCGAAGCCTCAAGCATTTCTTCTTCAAGGGATGCAACAATGCGCAACATCTCACTACGGGAATAACCTGCCAATTCAGCATTAACTTCTTCGGCGCTACGTTTACCTTCGTCGGTCTCGAGATAATCAGTAATGTCGCTAATACCCTTGCGAATTGTTTTCGGAACTATGCCATGCTCTTCGTTGTATGCCATCTGAATTGCACGACGACGGCGCGTTTCAGTGATCGCGCGATCCATAGAGTCAGTGATCTTGTCGGCATACATTATCACTTGACCTCCCGCATTACGCGCTGCACGACCAATAGTCTGAATAAGTGAGCGATGGTTGCGCAAGAAACCTTCTTTATCTGCATCCAAAATGGCAACCAGTGAAACTTCAGGCAAGTCCAAACCCTCTCGAAGCAAATTGATGCCAACCAAAACATCGAATTCGCCTTTGCGAAGATCTCGCAAAATTTCTACACGCTCAAGCGTCCCGATATCGGAATGCATATAGCGTGCACGAACTCCCTGATCAAGTAAATGTTCAGTCAAATCTTCCGCCATGCGCTTGGTTAAAGTCGTAATAAGAACTCGCTCGTCGCGCTTTGCACGTTCTTTCGCTTCATCAATAATGTCATCAATCTGCGACAGAATAGGACGCACATCAATTTCTGGATCAAGTAAACCAGTTGGACGAATAATTTGTTCCACCTTTGCTTCACTTACCCGCTCTTCATAATCACCTGGCGTTGCGGATACGTACACAAATTGCGGAATACGCGCTTCAAATTCATCAAAACGCAACGGGCGATTATCTAAACACGATGGCAATCGGAAACCATGTTCTGCCAGTGTTACCTTACGCGAACGGTCCCCTTCGTGCATGCCACGAATCTGAGGCACCGTTACGTGACTTTCGTCAATAAAACACAAGAAATCACTAGGGAAATAATCAATCAAGGTATAGGGCGGCTCTCCCGGTGCACGCCCATCCAAATGACGCGAATAATTTTCAATACCCGAGCAAAAGCCCATAGTCTCAATCATTTCCAAGTCATACGAAGTGCGCATTTCTAAGCGCTGGGCTTCAAGAAGCTTGCCTTCTTCCTTGAACTCCTTCAAGCGTGCATCCAATTCATCACGAATAGTTTGTAGGGCACGCTCAACCGCAGGACGGGCTGCCACATAGTGCGAAGCAGGCCAGACAGGAAGCGCTTCATAGGTATTCAGTACTTCACCGGTAACATTGTCAATTTCAGAAATTTCTTCTATTTCATCGCCCCAAAACTCCACCCGAATAGGATTGTCGGCATAGGGAGGAAATATATCTAACGAATCGCCCCGAACACGAAACGTGCCGCGCTTAAGTTCGTAATCATTACGATCGTACTGAATGTCAATCAGCTTATGAATAAGCTCGTCGCGATCCTGTTCAACTTCTTTATCCAGAAAAACCGCCATTCCCGCATATTCCATAGGCGATCCAATACCATATATACACGATACCGATGCCACCACAATAACGTCACGTCTAGAAAGCAGCATGGACGTTGCTGCATGGCGAAGCTTTTCCACTTCCTCGTTAATGGAAGCATCCTTTTCGATGAAGGTATCCGTGGTAGGAACATACGCTTCTGGCTGGTAATAATCGTAGTAGGAAACAAAATACACAACAGCGTTATTGGGGAAAAACTCTTTAAGCTCCGCTGCTAATTGTGCAGCCAGGGTTTTATTTGGCGCCAACACTAAGGTTGGTTTTTGTACCGCTTCAATGGTTTTTGCCATGGTATACGTTTTACCAGAACCTGTAACACCCAAGAGCGTTTCATATCGCATGCCCGATTCGATATTTTTCGCAAGCTGTGCAATAGCTTTAGGTTGATCGCCTGCAGGTTCATAGGGAGAAACTACCTCAAATGGCTGAGAAGAAAGACGCGCAATAGGTAATTTGCCCTCCATTTGATGACCTTCAAGGCTTTGAAGATGTGCCATTGTCCCTCCTCATCATCAAACTACCTGATAGCAATCCTATCAGGTAGTTACCGTAATTCGATATTGAACAAGATAATCTTACGCAACAAAAACGAGACAACCTAAAATGATTTTCTCGTTGGAAGCTGCTTAACGCTAATTGCTAAAAGTCACCTAAAAGCCAATTGCGCTGATCGCAGTGACAACCCTAAACAGCATTATTGTTCTTATTTAGACGGGGCTGTATTTCGTTTTCCCACCACGTCTGAATCTGTGTTTCAAATTCTTCCAAAGTGCCATCATTGGTAAACACTACATCTGCAATAGCAAGACGTTTTTCTTCCGGTACCTGACGCGCTAAGCGGTTACGCGCATCCTCTTCACTAAAGCCACGCGAAGCCATCAGCCGCTTAATGCGAACTTCAGGCGAAGTGGTAACCGCTATTACTATATCTGCATGCTTATAAAAATCATCACGCCCATCAAGGATGGCCATTTCCAGTGCAACAACTTGGTGTGTTTTACCTAATTCCTCCAAATGGCGCAAGCACCCCTCATATAAACGTGGTTGCGTGATGGCATCCATGCGCTTAGTATCCTCCGGAGTTGCAAAGGCGCGTGCCGCCAATTCAGAACGAATAATCTCGCCTCGTTCATCAAGAATTTCAGAGCCAAAAGCTGCAACAAGTTCAGCCTTCATTTCTTTGTTGCGAAGATTCTCGTGCCCCACTTTATCAGCAAGTAAAATACCGGCACCCTTTTCCTTAAGAAAGTCCATGAGGGTAGATTTTCCTGAACCGATTCCGCCCGTGATAAAAATACGCAACACTTAAAGATCCCCTCTCAAAAGTGGTAGTTCAGCACCTTTTGTTTACCTTTTCACTGTAGCGCATTTTCTCATCCCTGACTGGTATTGATCACCGGAAGTAATCTCTTGTCAGCAGCTCTCACTTAAGAAACGCGATGATTTCTTCTAGCAAAACAGGCTTATACCCATTAGCATCAACCCCAACGTCATAGCGAAACGCCCCCTCGTCTCGACACTGTTTGTTGTATATTCCATCACTGTGCAGATGACCGTGAAGATTGATCGAGAGGCTATTGCCTTGCTTGTGGTTATACCTTTCCCTGTTCCAGGTCAAAAGCGGGTAATGACATAGGACCAATTTACCAACACCTTCATAGCCATAACCCTTTGGGTTTATTTCAAACATGTCTCCACAAAACTCAAAAAGCCCCGATGCCGTCCATTGCTCCCGCAACTTAAAATCGTGGTTTCCAAAAATAAGAGAAACATGCTTGCACTTTAGCTGTTTTAAGTAGGCAACCGCATAGTCATAACTTGAACGGAAGGATATATCGCCGAGTAAAAAAAGCCGATCATCAGCTTGGCAAATTTCATTGGTCTGCTCTACGAAATACTGCGCCATTGCATCGACATCACCAAAAGGTCTATGAGCTAAATCTAAAACTGCGTTATGGCCTAAATGCCAATCGCTACTAAAAACAAGCTTTGCCATGATTCCCTCTTATAAAGTAAACACATAAGCCTTTTAATTACCGTATGGCTTATCAAACATCCACATCCTAAAGCAAGCAAAGTTACTTAGCCCAACGATAAATACTGAAACGCGAAGTTCAAAACACCTCAAATGAACTAATCGCTCAAATCAATAATTGCAACAAAACGCTCTCCCTGTCCAATGATAAGGACACAAAGATCGCTTTGGTTCTATACACTTTCAAATAGAGGAATTATTTGGAAAGGATCAAAGATAAGTATCTACTCGCACCATATAACTGACTTCAATGTTGCCGGTATGCGTTATTGGGATGGCGCACTTGTACTTGACGAACTAAAAGTTGACATTAATTTAACCATGATCGTAGAGGAAAATAATCCGAATGATCCAGACGCTGTTGCGCTTTATTGGAAAGACGCAAAGATTGGCTATATTCCCCAAGACTCAAATTGGCTTCCGGCTTTGCTACTCCGTTTTGGACACAACAACGTATTGGAATGCCGCATCCTTAAAGTTGATAAAGAGGCTGAAGCCTGGAAGCAGCTACGAGTAGGGATTTATGTTACCGATAAAAGTAATTGCTGAAACTTTTTAGTAACTTATGCTGTTTTGCCAAAGGGCTGCACCGATCTATGCACTCATCAGAATAAAAATGCGCAACACATAGACTGACAAAACTTGTAGGGATCATTTCCTATTACGTATTGTTTAAACATGTCCAACAATTTTTTTTGATACCACACCCAGATCCGGATTCTTTTTTATTCATATAAAAGCGCAAGAAGTAAACAAAAAGCGAGACCACCTAAGTGATCTCGCTTTTGTACTTTGTACAAATGCTAAGGCGCGCGCTATTTTGCGTGTTATTCAGCGTCTGCCTCTGCTTCAGCTTCCTTGTTTTCAGGTTCAGCAACTTCAATTTCGATGCCCAGCTCTTCAGCAGCAGCCTTCATGGACAAGGAAATGCGACGACGCTCTACGTTTACGTCCATAACCTTTACCTTTACGGTATCGCCAACATGAACAACCTGAGCAGGTGAATCGATGTGCTTCATGGCCATCTCGGAAATGTGTACCAAGCCTTCAACATTAGCACCAAGTTCAATGAACGCACCGAAGGGAACAATCTTGGTAACCTTGCCGTCTACCACAGTGCCTACAGGATAGGTTTCAACAAGCTTGGTCCAAGGATCCTCGGTGGTCTGCTTGAGACCCAAGGAAATGCGCTCGCGCTGAAGATCAACGTCGAGAACCTCAACCTCAACTTCTTCGCCAACCTTAACAACCTCGGAAGGATGATTTACATGGCTCCAAGAAAGCTCGGAAATGTGAATCAAACCGTCAATACCGCCAAGGTCAACAAAGGCACCGAAGTCTACGATAGAAGAAACAGTACCTTTCAGGCGCATGCCCTTAGAAAGCTTCTCCAGGATTTCAGCGCGCTCGTTCTTGCGGCCTTCTTCAAGAAGAACACGACGAGAAAGAACAACGTTGTTGCGGTTGCGATCCATCTCGATAACACGAGCTTCAATTTCGGTACCAAGATAAGCAGAAAGATCCTTAACGCGACGAAGGTCAACCAAGGATGCAGGCAAGAAGCCACGAAGACCAATGTCAAGGATCAAGCCACCCTTAACAACTTCGATAACTTCACCGGTAACAACTTCGCCAGCCTTGAATTTATCCTCAACCTGAATCCAAGCACGCTCATACTCTGCGCGCTTCTTGGAAAGGATGAGGCGGCCGTCTTTGTCCTCCTTCTGGAGAACCAGTGCCTCGATCTTGTCACCCAGGTTTACAACCTCAGAAGGATCTGCGTCCTTACGGATGGAAAGCTCGCGAGCAGGAATAACGCCCTCGCTCTTGAATCCGATGTCAACGAGAACTTCATCATGCTCGATCTTTACTACGGTACCGTCGATAAGATCGCCCTCGTCGAAGTCGGTCAAGGTGCCATCGATCATCTGGTTCATTTCTTCATCGGAAATGTCCTGAAAATCAATAACGGAGGTGTTCTTGATTTCGGTCAAAACGGACCCCTTTCAAAATGTAATCAGGGACCCTTCGTACGTGTTTGCGGTTTCAAACATTAACCATGCATGCTACGCGTAGATCTATGCGCCAACAGCAAACATGTCTCGGGGGCCTATAGTTTCAATGCCTGCCCTCTTGACAGACCAGGCCAGTATATCATATGGGCGCTTCTGATATAGTCTTTCTTCCACTTTTTTGTCGTAATTTACATGGGTTTACATTTTTCCTTCGTATAGGTTTACAACTTCGCAAAATAACTCCCGTTATAAACGCAGATCATCATCGGCCTTTTACCATTCTATTCAGAACAGATATGATAAACCCACCAGAATGAACAGGAACCTACCATGAATATTCTTGATTACCTAGAAAAAGAATTTAGCTCCTTTGAACGCAAGCCTTTCAACGTGGTAGATTCAGCCATTCTTTCGCAATTTTGCATGGTACGCTGCGAAGGGCTGGTGCCCCCTTTTAATCCTGATACACTAAATACATCTTCATCTCAATCTATCGGGTCTATCGGGCTTATAAAGCGCCTTGGTACTTTCTTTAAAAAGCCCGAGCAAACTGAAATGCCCCTACCCGCCCAATTCAGCAATCTTTTGCGCGCGGAACGTTATGCAGAAATGTTTACTGGTTTAGTGCCTGATCGAATAAAAGCAACACTGGTAGCACTTGCCGCCAGTCCTCGTTTTAGGAGATTAGGGCTCCTGGATTATCTCAGTATTTTCGACAAAGAATCAAACAACCAATTTGCTGCACTTACCTTTGTCCATGGCAACAAAGATTCCCACAACGAATTCGCCTATATTGGTTTTCGCGGAACCGATACCTCCCTTACGGGGTGGCGCGAAAACTTTAACATGGCCTACACTTCCCCTGTCCCCGCTCAAGCCCAGGCACTTCATTATCTGGAAACCGTTGCGGGTCATCTTCCGAAACGTCTCTACGTAGGCGGACATTCCAAGGGCGGAAACCTTGCTCTGTATGCAGCGCTAAAAGCAAATCCTGAGATTCAATCACGCATTGAAACGGTATTCGCTCACGATGCACCCGGCTTTAAAGAGGGAGCTATTACCCCCGATGAATGGAAGCGCCTTGAAGGCAAAATAAACCGAACAATCCCCCAAGAATCTATCGTGGGTATGCTTATGAATTGCCCCGTTACGGCGCATGTCGTACAAGCTCAAGAACATGGCTTTGACCAGCACAGTATTTTTAATTGGGACGTTAGCCTTGAAGCAAGCAATTTTGTATATGCAGGCACCTTAAGCGATAGTTCTCAATTCTTTAATGAAGTATTTAGCGAATGGCTTGCCCGCTATTCCGATGAGCAGGCTGCCCAAATTGTCGATGCTCTCTTTAAGGCAATTGAAGTTTCTGGAATTTCCAATGCCTCAGAACTCTTCTTTGGAGGAATCAAAACTATCCCCCTTTTAACCAAGGCTGCCCAAAATTTAGATAATGAATCGGGCACGGTTTTACGCAGCGCGCTGGGATCCCTTGCTGCTATTGCCGCCAATCATGCAGGTGCTAATGTAAGTAAAAACATGCAAGAGTTTGGTCGAGGAGTAAGCGAAAACCTACAAGACGCCAGTCGAAACGTGCAAGAATTTTTTTCTTCTAAATTTTCTAGAGAATAGAAACAATGGTAAAAGACCTAAATGATAAACGAACCCCGCAGTCTATCCTCGCGGGGTTCATCGCTTAATTTAAAACATCCAAATTTGAAACGCACTCTTAGGAATGAGCCTTTTCAAATTCCTTCATGTATTCAACCAGTGCCTTAACGCCTTCGATAGGCATTGCGTTGTAAATGCTTGCACGCATACCGCCTACCGTACGATGACCTTTAATGTTTTCAATGCCAACCTTCTTAGCACCTGCAACAAATTCGGCATCCAAATCAGCATCACCGGTTACGAAAGGAACATTCATGATGGAACGATCTTCCTTGCGTGCGGTTGCGGTGTAGAAGTCGGTCGAATCAAGGTAGTCATACAAAATGGCTGCTTTTTCTTCGTTGCGCTTCTTCATGGCCTCAAGACCACCTTGGGCCTTCAGCCACTTAAATACCTTGCCGCAAATATAGATGCCATAGCAAGGAGGCGTGTTGGACATGCTACCTGCGTCTACCTGAGTTTTGTAACGCATAATGGTAGGCGTGTTAGGAAGCCATTCTTCTTTTACCAGGTCATCGCGTACAATAACAATTACCACACCAGCTGGACCGATGTTCTTCTGAACGCCACCATAAATCAAACCATACTTTGAAACATCAATAGGCTCAGACAGGAAACAGGAAGAAACATCGCTTACTAAAGGCACATCGCCCGTGTCAGGCAGCTTGTGATAGTGCGTACCATAAATGGTTTCGTTTTCGCAAATGTAGACGTAGTCCGCTTCCGGATCAAACTCAAGTTCATCAACATTAGGAATATACGAGAAGTTTTCATCCTCACTTGATGCCACCAGGCGAGCATCACCAAAAATCTTTGCTTCCTTGTATGCCTTCTTGGACCAAGAACCCGATACGATATAGTCCGCCTTACCCGTAAGCATAAGGTTCATAGGAATGGCAGCAAACTGTTGCGTTGCGCCACCCTGTAAAAACAGTACATGATAATTGTCAGGGATATTCATAAGCTCACGCAGATCTGCTTCAGCTTCTTCGATAATGCCCTTGAACGCTGCTGATCGGTGGCTCATTTCCATAACTGACATGCCAGTGCCCTTATAATCGAGCATTTCATCAGCGGCTTCGCGCAACACTTCTTCAGGAAGCACTGCGGGGCCTGCAGAAAAGTTATACACCCTTCCCATTTAGCCAAGTCCTTTCTCTGCGTTGTCTACGTTTAAACAAACCATCCAAGTTGGCTTTCACACGAGTCTCCTCTTTTCACGAAAGCCTCTACTTTTTGCAAAGGTTCCCGATTACAGCAAAAGACTCTATCAACTTGGTAGCGTTGGTCACTTTATCACGATAGAGAGACATTTGTTTGTTAAACCTTTAGGTATTACGTAGACGCGTGTATTAGATGGGCGAATGCCCTTAATTTGCGAGGCCTCCTTATACGTGCATCAATTTAATTAATGTCAGCCATAACCGAATGTTTTTTCATGAGTTATTTCCCTTTTACACCTCTACAATAAAGGTATAAAAGCTTCCCAATTTCCTAATCGCACACATATTTTAGGGGGATGGAATGAAAGACGTAATTCGCTGGGGCATTATCGGATGCGGAGATGTTGTTGAAACTAAAAATGGACCAGCTTTCTATTTAGCCGAAGGCTCTGAACTGGCCGGCATCTGGAATCGCACCAAAAGCAAAGCGGTAGATTGGTGCGAGCGCCACGGACACGGACATGCTTACGACACACTGGATGAATTGCTCGCCGATCCTGAAGTAGACATCATTTATGTAGCAACTCCACCCAATGTTCATAAGCAGTATGCAATTCAAGTAGCACAGGCACACAAGCACTGCTACTTGGAAAAGCCCATCGCGCTTTCCTGGGAAGAGGCGGAAGAAATACATGCTGTCTTCAAAGAATCGGGCACCCGTTGCTTTACCGCGCATTACCGCCGCGGCATGCCTCGTTATCGCGAACTGAAGAAGTTGCTTGATGCGGGTACTATTGGCAAGATTCGTGGTGTGCAGGTAATTCGCACCCAGCGTCAAACCGCCGAAGAAATGCTTCCTGAAGATCAAAAGCCGTGGCGTGTTCGCCCGGAAATTTCTGGCGGTAGCCATTTTTATGAGGGCGACGCCCACATGCTGGACTTGATCGACTTCCTAGCTGGCCCTCTGAGCGATTTCAAGCTGGAAGTTACCAATGAAACCGGATTCTATCCCGGCGAGGACGCGGTATCTCTTTCTGGTATTACCGAAAAACGCGTAATGGTTTCTGGTACTTGGTGCTATGCCACCTATAAGGCAATTGATCGCTTCTTGATTTATGGCGATAAAGGCAGCGTTGAATTTTCTTACTACGACAATGCCGCTCCCCTTCATTTCGAAGCACTTGCCGATGAAAATGCCGTAGCTCACGAAGGAGTAATGGGCGGCGTTCGTAAAGAAGCCGAACTAAAAACCTGGGAAGTAACACCTGAAGTACAAGCCTATCCTGGTCTTGGTCAGGCACAGGATATCGTGAACGAACTACGCGGCATTCCTGGTGCGAAATGCTACAGCACGCTTGATTCCGCTATGCGTTCACTTCGCATTACCTGCACTGCACGCGAACAAATGAAAGCCCTGCGCGAAAGCCGTAAGTAACATTACTGTGCCTTAGCGGCGTTGAGTGAACTCGTATTTGCAACCGAGATGCTACACTACAAGGCATATCAACATCATTTTGATATGCCTTTTTCTTATTCGCTTAAAAAAGGAAGGCACCATGACTTACTTACCTCAAGTTCAGTAAACCCCCTGGCAACAGAGCAGCGAAATTAACCTATCCAGTACCGCTGTTTTAGTAATTGATATCTTAGGAGGATCTGGCGGTCCCACCCCAGGCTTAGAAGAAATGGCTGAAAATGCCGTCAGCATCGTAAAAGCAGCCCGTAAAGCAGGCTTACCTGTGCTGTTTACCAACGATGCTCATATTGAAGGCGTAGATCGTGAACTTGATCTATGGGGAGAACATGGCATCTGTGGCACCGATGCTGCGCAACCATTAACTGAATTTGA
Organism: uncultured Cryptobacterium sp.; assembly: GCA_958410215.1. Taxonomy (GTDB): domain Bacteria; phylum Actinomycetota; class Coriobacteriia; order Coriobacteriales; family Eggerthellaceae; genus Anaerotardibacter. The sequence goes on from CATYOF010000001.1 coordinate 31,088, forward strand.
TGTGCAAGAAAGCGACTTCATTATTCCCAAACGCCGCTATAACGGATTCTTTCAAACTGACCTTGACTTGACCCTACGCGAACTAGGAGTGGATACCTTAATTGCGTTTGGTTGCGACACTAATATTTGCGTACTGCAAACACTTGCGGGTGCTTATTTCTTAGGCTACAAAACTATTGTTCCTGCCGATGCGTGCGGAACTTTTCTTATTGGCACCCAAGAAGCAGGACTCGAATACTTTACCCGTTGCTACGACAGCCGTGTCGTTAATACACAAACCGTCCTTCATATCCTCAAATAATAGTGCGCTATTGCACCAAAAATGTATAAAAACTCCCTTTATGCAGGTAATTCGGATAACAATTAAGTACTAACAGACCAATTTCTATGTTTGATTCCAATTATTTAACCGTTAATTACAACAAATTCTGCAGTATCGAAAGAGTGGCCTACATAACGGGATATTTCATCCAAAAGTTTGCCTATAACCCCAAAAAATGGGGTTATAGGCGAAAATGCTCGGCGTACCAGAAAAAAGGTCGCCCACAAGGGCGACCTTTTGCCTAATTCAAGACGTAAGTGTTCTTGAATGTATTCTTATTACTCAGATTACTCAGCCTTGATCCAAGAGAACATGGAGCGAATCTTTTCGCCCGTCTTTTCGATCTCGTGGTTATTGATTGCCTCGCGCTGTTCAAGCAACCACTTGTGGCCGTTGTTGCAGTCAGCAACAAATTCCTTAGCGAATTCACCATTCTGAATGCGCTTCAAGATTTCCTTCATAGCTTCACGAGACTGCTCGTTAATTACCTTAGGACCAGCATAGTACTCGCCATATTCAGCGGTGTTGGAGATGGAGTAGTTCATGAAGTGAATACCGGATTCGTACATCAAGTCTACGATCATCTTCATCTCGTGATAGCACTCAAAGTAAGCAAGCTCGGGAGGATAACCAGCGTCTACCAAGGTCTCGAAACCAGCCTTTACCAGCTCTACTAAGCCACCGCAAAGAACTGCCTGCTCGCCAAAGAGGTCCTCTTCAGTCTCTTCAGCAAACGTTGCCTTAATAATACCGGAGCGAGCACCGCCAACACCCCAGCAGTAAGAAAGCGCGATATCCCAAGCATTGCCGGTTGCATCCTGAGCAACACAAGCCAAATCAGGTACACCAGAGCCTTCCGTGTACTGACGACGTACAATGTGACCAGGACCCTTAGGAGCACACATAATTACGTTTACGCCTTCAGGAGCCTTGATGTAGCCATAGTGGATGTTGAAGCCATGAGCAAAGGCGAGCGTGTTGCCTTCCTTCAAATGAGAAGCAATGTGCTGTTCGTATACTTCAGGCTGCTTCTCGTCGGGAACGAGGATCATAATAAGGTCTGCTTCTTCAGCAGCATCGTCCATGTTCATTACCTTCAGGCCAGCTTCTTCAGCCTTTGCCCAAGAGGAAGAACCCTCGCGAAGACCAACGCGAACATCAACGCCAGAATCCTTAAGGTTCAGTGCATGTGCATGACCCTGAGAGCCATAGCCAATAATGGCTACCTTCATGCCCTGGATTACTGAAGGATCTACGTCCTGTTCATAATAGATAGTTACAGCCATGATTCATCCCTTCTTCTAATGACTGATTACTTACACTTTGATATCACTAACTCGCACATCTGTTTATAGTTCGCAGTGCATTTAATACTACTGAAACCCAATACAAACAAAGCCTTGATATATGAGTGCCCATATAAGCAAGCCCCGATACTGGAACAGCAAAACATGAAACTCTGCTAGCTAACCTTTGATCCGCGAGACATAGCAATCATACCGGTGCGAATAATTTCCTTAATGCCATAGGCACGAAGCAAATCTTCAATACCCGCAATCTTGGATTCAGAACCCGTAACCGCAATAGTAAGTGACGATTTACCCACATCAACAATGTTGGCACGGAACACATTCGCAATTTCAATAATCTCACTACGGCGTTCTGGATTGGAGTGAACCTTAAAAAGCACCAGTTCACGCTCAATCGCATCTTCACCCGTAAGGTCGGTAATTTTATGAACACTAATAAGCTTGTGAAGCTGCTTGGTAATTTGTTCGTAGGCCACATCGTTTGCCATCATAACAATAGTCAGGCGTGCAAGCGTCACATCTTCAGTTGGTCCAACCGAAAGCGATTCAATGTTGAAGCCACGCCTGGAAATAAGGCCTGTTACACGAGATAAAACACCAGGCTGATTCTCTACCAAAATTGAAAGGATATGCCTTTGATTTTCCATATTATCGGCCTCCTTCTTCATTAGAATCTGCCGCGTTACGAGCAGCTTCGTTCGCTTCAGCCGCATTAGCAAAGGGAAGGTTTTCAAATCCTTCCAACATATGGGAAATAGGGCCAACGTTGGTTGCGCCAATAATGTCATCCAAAGGAGCACCAGGCGCTACCATAGGAAATACGTTTTCATCACGATCGATACGCATATCCAACAAAGCAGGACCATCGTAGTCAAGCAGCCACTGGAATGCTTCCTCTAATTCTTCCGGCTTCGAAACACGCTTGCCACCCCAACCATACGCTGCGCACAGCTTTACAAAGTCGGGAATATCGGGCAGCAGCGTTTCGCTATAACGCTTGTCGTAGAACAGATTTTGCCACTGGTGAACCATGCCAAGCGCAGAATTGTTCATCAAAAGCACTTTAACGTTAATGCCCTCTGCCGCTGCGGTAGCCATTTCTTGTGAGTTCATCTGGAATGAACCATCACCTGCAACGCAAACTACTTGTTTATCGGGACAAGCAACCTTCGCACCAATTGCCGCAGGGAAACCAAAGCCCATCGTACCCAAGCCACCGCTCGTTAAGAAGGTACGCGGAACTTCGCGATCAATATGCTGCGCTGCCCACATCTGATGCTGACCAACTTCCGTCGTCACAATGGAGTTTTCAGGATCAAGCATCTGGCTTAACAAATCCAACGAACCTTCCGGAGAAATGGAGCCATTTAAGGCAACCAAACCAGGGCTGTAGAACGGATGGCGGCTACGCCACTGGTCAATTTGCTCCAGCCATTCCTTCGTTTGAGGTTCAAAGCCACCCTTGTCCAGCTGTTCTTTCATGCCAGCCAAAACAACTTTCGCATCACCTACGATAGGAATTTGCGGAATGCGATTCTTGCCAATTTCGGCAGGGTCAACATCAACATGGATCACCTTTGCCTCAGGCGCAAAATCTGCCAGCTTACCCGTTACACGGTCAGAAAAACGAGCACCAACTGCCACCAGCAAGTCTGCATTGGTAACCGCATAGTTAGCAAATTTAGAACCATGCATTCCTACATGACCTAAATTCAAAGGATGTGATGAAGGGAATGCCGATTTTGCCATCAACGTCGTAACTACCGGAATTTGCAACGCTTCTACTACACTGCGTAATTCCTCTTCAGAATGAGACGCAATGATGCCGCCGCCAATGTAGAAAATAGGACGCTTAGCGTTTTTCATCATCTCAACAGCCTGGCGAATCTGACGCGCATTACCTTTCACGGTAGGTTTGTATGAAGGTATATGAACATCTTCGGGATATTCAAATACCATTTCTGAACCTGCCAGGTCAGAAGGAACGTCAATCAAAACGGGGCCAGGACGTCCAGAATTTGCAATATAGAAGGCTTCGCGGAATACACGCGTCATGTCTTCGCAGCTTTGCAGCAAGTAGCTGTGCTTTACAATAGGCATCGTAATACCCACGATGTCGGATTCCTGGAAGGCATCGGTACCAATAATGCTACGGGGAACCTGACCCGTAATAACCACCAAAGGCACACTATCCATATAAGCAGTCGCAATACCGGTAACGGTATTAGTTGCACCAGGACCACTGGTAACAATTACAACACCCGTTTTACCTGTTGCACGTGCATAGCCATCTGCCTCATGGGTTGCAGCCTGTTCGTGACGAGCTAAAACATGCTTGATTTTTTTCGAATCATACAGCGCATCATAAATTTTAATGGCCTGACCACCCGGATAACCAAATACGGTGTCCACGCCTTCAGCTTCCAGCGAAGCAATAATTGCTTCGGAGCCCAGCATGGTTTTCCCCTGTTTTTCAGTATGGGGGCCAAGACCCATCTTGGCTTCATACTCTTTATCTATGCTCATCCGAAATACGCCCCCTTATCAGCACTCGATACCAATTTTGCGTAGCGAGCGAGCACGCCTACTTGATACTTAGGTTCGGGCTTCACCCAAGCTTCACGACGAGCTGCCAATTCCTCGTCCGATACTTCCAAGGTAAGCGTTCCCTTATCGATATCAATATCAATAATGTCGCCTTCTTGAACCAAAGCGATAGGACCGCCAGCAGCAGCTTCAGGGCTTACATGACCAATAGCAGGACCCTTTGTTGCGCCAGAGAAGCGACCATCAGTAATAAGGGCAACGTCATGGTCAAGACCCATACCGCAAATTGCAGAGGTAGGCGTAAGCATTTCGCGCATGCCAGGACCACCAGCAGGACCTTCATAACGAATAACAACCACATCGCCTGCATTAATCTTGCCGCCAAAAATTGCCTCGCAAGCTTCTTCTTCGGACTCGAATACGCGCGCAGGACCACGATGCTGACGCATATCATCTGCCACTGCAGACTGCTTTACTACACCACAATCAGGAGCGAGGTTGCCCTTCATAACGCGCAGGCCACCAAAGGGACTATATGCATTTTCTACGGTACGAACAATTTCACCGTCTACAGGAGGACAAGCATCAATCCATTCCTGCATCGTGCCGTGACAGGTAAGTGCAGAACCATCCAGTAAGCCATGACGACCAAGTTCGCCAATAATGGCCGAAATTCCGCCAACCTTATTAAGGTCTTCAATGTGAAGCGGACCAGCTGGGGCAATACGAGTAAGGTTAGGAATCTTCTGGCAAACCTCATCCCAGTCATCCATAGTTACCGGACATCCAGCTGCATGAGAAATTGCCGTCAAATGAAGCATGGTGTTGGTGGAACCACCAAAGGCCATATCGAGTGCCATACCATTGTGAATTGCAGCAGGCGTAATAAGGTCAAGTGCCTTAATGTCCTTCTCTACCAGCTCCATTACCTTCATGCCTGCTTGCTTTGCCAAGCGAATACGCTCGGAATATACCGCAGGAATGGTGCCGTTGCCAGGAAGCGCAATACCCAGCGCCTCGGACAAACAACAAATAGAATTTGCGGTAAACATGCCCGAACAGCTGCCACACGTAGGACAAGCGGTGTTTTCAAACCACTTGCACTCTTCTTCGGTCATAGTGCCCGCCGTTACCTGACCAACCGCATCAAACAAGGTGTTGAGGTCAGTCTGATTACCCTGCTTATCCTGACCAGCAAGCATAGGACCGCCAGAAACCAACACCGTAGGAATGTTCAAGCGACAAGCAGCAAGCAGCATGCCCGGAACAATTTTGTCGCACGAGGGAATAAGTACAACACCGTCAAATTGATGACCTTGCACCACGCATTCAACTGAATCTGCAATTACTTCGCGGCTGGTAAGAGAAAAATGCATACCTTCATGATTCATGGCGATACCATCGCATACGCCAATGGTAGTAGCCTGCAGCGGCGTGCCACCCGCCATGCGAATGCCTGCTTTTACGGCATCGGCAATTTTATCAAGATGAGTATGCCCTGGAATGATTTCGTTTTGCGAAGAAATAACCGCAATAAGCGGGCGTTCTAATTCTTCGTCGGTTAAGCCGTCTGCTTTAAGCAGACTACGGTGAGGTGCACGAGCGAGCCCTTTTTTGATTGCATCGCTTCGCATTTCATCACGCCCTTTCTTTCTTTTATCCCCTAGGTTTAGCTTGCCGACAAACAATTCAGCCAACAAGCCAACGCCCTTTTTACCTATGTCTAGATACAAAAAAATCCTGCGCAGCAGACTGCATCAGGACCTCAAAGAAAGGGAGTACACCTCCACCGACCGATTACGGGGCCACCGATTCAGCCTACTGATTTTCTACCAAGGTGAGGATCGCTCCGCTTGAATAAAAAATGTTCAGACAGAATTGCTCAGAGGTGCCTTTCAGACCGTCTCATCGTTGGCTTTCAGCAACCGCCAACTCTCTGAGGATGAGATTCGTCCCTACTTTCCTCGTCAACGCTTTTTACAAACAAGTATGATAGCACCGCAGCCCGAATAAAAAAGCCCTTTAACGTAAACGAAACAAAACCACGGTAAGAGGCACAAGCTCTTTGATTTCAAGTTTTTCTGATTACTTTAACGATTCTTAAGTGATTCTTTTCATGGTTCTCTTTTGGCATCGTCTGAGAAATTCTGTTTTGCTCATTCTCTTTGATAAAATACTTGCGACCCCCCAAGGAGAACATCGTGAACCTCTCTCATTTGCATTACTTTGAAACATTGGCAGAAACAAAAAACTTTCAGGAAGCTGCCCGTATCGAATCCATTACCCAACCTACGCTTTCTCAGGCAATTAACGGTCTAGAAAAAGAATTGGGTTGCCAACTTTTTATTCGAAAAAAAGGATCGGTTGATCTGACCGAAAAAGGTGCACAGTTTTATCAGTATGTTTCTACATCGCTTCGATTTTTAAACACTGGTATTGAACTTACCCAAAACGATGCGCAACCAAAGCAGGAAATTCGAATGGGTTCTATCTTTTCTGCCCAAAGTAAAGAATGGTCTAACCTTATTTACGATTTTCGTAAGAAAACAAGCCTCGAGGTAACGTTCACTATTTCACAAGCAACCACCGAAATGCTTGCAGCGAATTTGAAAAATGGCTCCCTTGATATAGCTTTCGTTGATGAGCCCCTCATTGACTCCGATCTGGGATACCTTCCCTGCTGGACTCAAGAACTCACCCTCCTGGTGAACAAACGTCATCCTTTATCGAAGCGTTCATCTATTTCGCTTGACGATTTGGTGGGTCACTACCTTATTTCTTACGATTTGCAAAGTTCCTTGGGCAGCGCACTTATGGATCTCATTGATGGAAAACCGCTCCAGGTGGGCTATCGCTACAAAGATGAAATTACGCTGGCATCCATCGTGTTGGCCAATCCCGATGTTATGGCGCTTGCCTGTCGCTCGTGGCTTCTTGATGCCTACCGTGATGAAGTATGCATCTTGCACATAAAAGAAGCTCCGAAGGACTTCCGCCAGCTGTATATGGTATATCGCTTAAGCGCACAGAAAAACAATGCGGTCTACGAGTTTCTCACCCTTGCCAAAGAGCACTTCACTAAAGCCTAGAAGACTCCTCGTCACGTTTTTTAACATAATGGCGATATTCTAGAGGAGTAGGTTCTTTATTAACCACATCCATTTCAACCGTAGCAGCAAGAGCTTTAACCTTCTTGCGAATAATAGGCTGCATACAGACAGGCACATGATCACCATGATAACGATGAAGAGCAATGCATTCTTTGCATTTACCATGCCAATCGCACAAAGTATTAGGGCAAACACAACGAACAATTTCAGGATCTTGGACCAAACGACGATTCTCTAACACCAAATCGTAGTACTCTTCCTTAGTACGCATAAACCACGAACCTTCTCCTTGAAGAAATCTTTGCAAAGAAGCTGCGCCTACGATATAAGCGACCTTTTACAACCCTATTGCAAAAAGGATTATTCCATGTAAAAAATGCGTTACTTTATCAAATAAACCGTAAAATTCATAAAGCAAAACACCATATAAGTCATCGCCATACATAACACGCCCATCATTTTTTATGCGCGAAGCTTATTGGCTCGACTTTTCCAATCTGGCATTATTTTCGTAAGCAGCTTTTTGAATTCAGGCCCATGGTTTGCCACAAGTAAATGGCACATTTCATGTACCACTACATATTCCAAGCACTCAGGAGGATACAGGGCAAGGCGTGTGTTGATGCATATCTTACCCGTTGAAGGCTGGCAGCTTCCCCAGCGTGATTTCATATTACGATAGGTAAGCTGTTGTACCTGCACCTGCAAAATAGGCTCCCACGCTTTTATTAAAGGCGGCACACACGCTTTTACCACTTTTCGCCATGCAGCTTGCTCTTCTTTAGTGGCACGTTCAGCTTCTGCTTGAGGCGAACTCTCGAAAGCACGCTTTTGGGCAGTAATCCAATCCTTACGGGACTCAATCAAGCGACAAATCTCTTCATCAGAAACCCCATACGGAACAGAAACATGAACTTCACCCAGCGGAGTTACTTTTAAACGGATAGATTTCATGCGCTTGCGCGTAACTTGCACTGCCATACCCGCAATATTTATAACGTGAGTGGAATTCAAAGACGATTCAACCTAACTGGATACATGCGAATAAAAATACTTTACCCCCAATGCTTCTGATATGCATTGGGCTAGACTCATTATAGACCGCATAACAAAGGCTCGTTGCAGCTACCCTCTCACAGCTGCAACGAGCCTATTGTCCGCTAAGGTGTATGCTTCGTACATACCCTTAGCTATTTAACCCCTCCCGCTTTCGCGGTTACTCACTCCTTAAGAGGAACAGCGTTCACAGTGGCCGTCCGAAAACTCCCCCAGCATCGGAAGCACAAACTGTGAACGTGTTCCAAATGAACTGTACTTATTAAAACATGAGATAAGAGTTTTGCAAATTGTAGTTTTTGAATAACTCAATCCATATTCAAGAAATTCTAATAACACGTTCAAAAGTGCCTATTTTTGCCACATATATAACTTATTGTGTAAAGTTTTGCCATATTTTTTTAATAATTAAAAATGAACGCGTTATAACTAACAATAAAGTATGTGGTTATCTTATTAAGATACTTTATAAGATAACCACATTGATAAGCTGCGCAAATTCGATAAACAACCGTGTTGTTCGATGCTAAAGTTGTGCAACAATGCCAGAAACCAAAGCAATAAAGTCGCTTTCTCTCGTCTGCGCCACTTCTAAAACTTCATCATCGTTGGGCGTTGCCCCTTCAACGCCACACGCCATATTGGAAACCAAAGACATTCCTAACACTTTCATACCCACATGACGCGCCGCAATTACTTCTTCCACCACACTCATGGCAACCGTATCTGCCCCTAGTACTCGAAAAGCACGAATTTCCGCTGGTGTTTCAAAACTTGGCCCAAGCAACCCTAAATACACACCTTCTTGTACTCGTATGAATAGTTTTTCAGCAACTGCCTTCGCCACCGTTCTTAAATTCGGATCGTAGGCATCGTTCATGGGAACAAAACGGGGAGCCATGCCATTGGGATCAGTGCCAACAAGAGGATTTCTGCCCGTTAAATTAATGTGATCTTCCATTATGCAAAAATCGCCTACTCGATAGCTTTCATTAATGGCACCTGCCGCATTAGTGGTAATAAGTGTTTCAATCCCCAAACGATGCATGAGCCACACCGGATAAGCAACTTCCCAAGCTTCGTTACCTTCGTAACCATGTAGGCGCCCCTGCATAGCAAGAACACACTTTCCTGCCAAAGTTCCGCAAACAAAACGTCCCACATGGCTTGAAGCCGTACTGGTTTTCATAAAGGGAACTTCAGCAAAAGGAACATACACCGCATCTTGAATACATTCAGCTAGAGGACCTAAGCCAGATCCCAAAATGATACCAATCTTAGGCTGATAAAAACCTAATCTCTCTTTTAATACCTTATGAGAAGTTTCCAATCGCGCATCAAGAAGATTTTCTTTTGGCAAAGCAGCATCTGAGCTGCAATTCAAAGTTTCTTTGTGGGTAGGTTCGACGTGAATAGTTGGCATTAAAAGCTCCTTAGATAAGCTTGTTGTCTCCATAATGCCCTGATTATATCGTTTGCTCAGTTACGCGAGGAACCTTTAAAAACCTTTCTCAGGCGCATGCGCAATCAAAACACGGGGGCGATTTGTAAGGTCGTTAGCTATACGAACCTCTTCAAAGCCCGCTGCTTTTGCAAGCGTGGCTGCTTTATCTAAATGACCTTCAAATAATTCAAGGGCCAGCACCCCCTGTGGCTTAAGCGCATTCGGTGCCTGTTGTAGGAGAATACGTACCAAATCGAGTCCATCTTCGCCACCATCAAGAGCAAGCCTTGGCTCGAAGTCTGTCACTTCCCTATCAAGACCTTGCAAAACCGTTGTTGGAATATAAGGTGGATTTGAAATAAGCAGATCAAACATCCCTTGCTCTTCTTCATTGAGTGATTGCAAAAGGTTACTCCGACGAACTTCCACCCTCTCATTCAGATTGAGTGCATCAACGTTTTCCTGAGCTAACGTAAGAGCTTCATCGGCAATATCGAGAGCAAGCACCTTTGCAGCAGGATATTCACTGGCTATAGCGCACGCAATGCACCCTGACCCAGTACAAACATCTAGCACATGCAAAGAAGGCAACTGAGCGAAAACAACTTCTTCCCCTTCTTCGCCTACGCGCACATGATCCGCAATACGTGGAAGGTGTAATTCTGCCAATGCTTCACTTACCAAAACTTCTGTTTCGGGACGAGGAATTAAAACCCCAGGAGCAACTTTCAGGGTAAGGTAACGAAACGGGGCTGTCCCACTAATAAGCTGCAAGGGTTCTCCCGCTGCTCGACGAGCAACGTAACCTCTCAGGACATCTCGCTCATCCATGGAAAGAGGCTTTTCGTAGTTAACATACAGCTCAATACGAGAAAGGCCCGTCGCTTCAGACATAAGCCATTCTGCTGAAAGACGCGGATTGGCATCATGTTTGCTTTCAAGATATCCCACAGTCCAATCAAGGGCTGCTTTAATGGTCCAAATATCAGTGGTCACAGGTTCTCATTTCAATTGGTGGTCTTGCTATTGCAAACGATAGAACAATTTGCTTACACAAAAGAGGTATCTAACTGGCTCAATATCTAATTAGCTCAATGCAAAGTAGATATTTAACAAGCCAGACAACAATGAAATCTTAAAAGTAGTGCCGACCAAAGAGGCCGGCACTTTACCTTTTATTACTATAGGAGAAGAAATTACACTGCTTCTTCGAGTTTCTGAGCACGATCCGCTGCCTGAAGTGCAGTAATAACTTCACCCAGCAAATCACCCATAAGCACCCCGTTGTAGGTTGAGTTAAAACCAATACGGTGATCGGTTACGCGATCTTGAGGTGCATTGTAAGTTCTAATTTTTTCGGCACGATCGCCCGAACCAATTTGTGCAAGACGCTTTGCGCCTTCTGCCGCCTGCTGTTCGGCCAACATTTTTTCGTATAAACGAGCACGCAAAACAGCCATTGCGGCAATCTTGTTTTGCAACTGGCTTTTCTGGTCCTGAGATTGCACAACCAAGCCGGTAGGTAAATGGGTAATACGAACTGCAGAGTCGGTCGTATTAACGCACTGCCCACCAGGACCACCAGCACGAAATACGTCGATACGTAAATCGTTTTCGTTGATTTCAACATCGATTTCATCTGCTTCAGGGAGTACCGCAACCGTTGCGGTAGAGGTATGAATACGACCCTGACTTTCCGTCTTAGGAACACGCTGAACGCGATGTACGCCCGATTCAAATTTCATGACGGAATACACTTTGTCGCCCGTAATTTTAAACTGAACTTCCTTGTATCCACCTGCTTCTGAAGGGGAAACGTCCATGGTTTCCACTTTCCAGCCCTGATGTTCAGCGAAGCGCAAATACATTTTATATAAATCGCCCGCGAAGATAGCAGCCTCATCGCCACCTGCAGCAGCTCGAATTTCAACAATGGTATTCTTTTCGTCTGCAGGATCTGATGGAATAAGCATAATCTTAATGTCTTCTTCCAGCTGAGGCAGTTCGCCTTCGATGCGAGAAATTTCTTCCTGAGCAAACTCTTTCATGTCTGGTTCAGAAAGCATTTCTTTCGCTTCAGCTAAATCGTCCAAATCCTGGATATATTCACGCGCTTTGGCAACCAGAGGGCCCTGATCGGCAAAGTTCTTTGCCAACTTATTGTATTCATGCTGGTCGGCTAGCACTTCGGGGTCACCCAGTTTAAGTTCCAATTCTTTATACGCTTCAATAATTTTCTCAAGTTTTTCGCGCATTATTCTTCCTTCAAAACGCTCTCAGTTATTCACTGGTAAATAATTCTCAAACTAAGCACGCGACACGTCATGTTCTGATACGCCATCTAACATGCCGCTCACTCACACTAAGAATGTGCCCTGGCACCCCAAGACACATTCAAAAATTCACAGCCAATTATTTTACCACGAAGCGATATATTTAGCAGCTGCCTCTGCAGCTAATGCTCCATCGGATACCGCCGTTACTACCTGACGCAAAGGGGTAGTTCGGGTGTCTCCTGCCGCAAAAATACCCGGCGTAGTTGTTTGACCTTCGCCCGTGGTAACCACATACCCCGAAGGGTCAAGTTCCACAACGCCAGACAACCAAGCCGTGTCAGGTTGCGTACCTACCGCTATAAAGAGAGCATCGGTGGGCACCACTTCCTGTGATTTGTCTTTGACGTTTTCCAGCGTAACAGACGCAAGTTTTCCTTCTGCTTCCTCAAAACCAGCCACAACACTATCCCAATGAATAGTGACGTTATCAAGCGCATCAAGCTGCCCAGCATACCAAGCACTTGCGCGCAATTCGTTGCGACGATGTACCAAATGCACTTCTTTTGCGATACGCGAAAGATAGACCGCATCAGCACAGGCAGTATCTCCTCCGCCGACGATAACGGTCGTTTTATCTTTAAAGAAGCTACCATCGCAGGTAGCGCAGTAAGAAACTCCCCTACCCACAAGCGATTCAATACCTTCAATAGGCAACTGTCGCGGTTTTGCTCCCATGGCCAAGATAACCGTTTTCGCCTGATACGTTCCAGAATTTGTTTCCAACATAAATATCGGATTTCTCTGATCATCCACCGTTGGTTGAAGATTTTCAACCTGTTCAGAGCGAATTTCTGCGCCAAAACGTTCTACCTGTTCGCGCATAGCAAACGCAATTTCAAACCCATTAACCCCTTGGGCAAAACCGGGATAGTTTTCCAGATGGTCGATAGAGGTAAGCTGACCGCCCACCATCAAAGCTTCAAACAGCGTGGTAGAAAGGCCTGCGCGAGCTGCATAAATTCCCGCCGCAAGACCAGCAGGGCCAGCACCCACAATTGCAACATCGATCATACAAACACGTCCTTTCTTAATAAAAGGCGTTTAAACAATTGATAGTACGGTTAAAAGACCTTCAGAAACGCTTCTGAAAAACTTTTCAGAAACTGTTCCCATCATACAAAAGAGGGACTCCTTTGCAGAAGCCCCTCATGGTATTACTCGGTAAAAGTAACTAAGCAAGTGCTGCCGTAAGCGTTTGCTTTGGTTGTACGCCTACCAGTTGCTGAACTGGCTTACCACCCTTAAACACAATCATGGTAGGAACACTCATGATATTAAACTGTTGAGCCAAAGCCATTTCCTGATCAACGTCAACCTTGTATACCGCAGCAGAGCCACCCATTTCCTGGCTTACTTCATCCAACACGGGAGCCATCATCTTGCAGGGACCGCACCAGGTAGCAAAAAAATCTACCAATACGGGAACGTTTGAATTGAGTACTTTTTCCTGAAATTCACTTGTCGAAATTTGAGTTGCCATTTGCTTTCTCCTGTTCTATTTGACCCGTCTCGGTAGCTTAATCTGGTTGGCATTGAGTATTTCAGATTTCGCATTTTGCATCATGCGTCTTTAATCTTCATACCTAACCAGCTAAACCCACCTCAAGGCCTGTGTGCGCTTCGCGCTTTATTTGACACTCATAAAGTATCATTTTAGGAAAGCCCCGTAAACCGCAAAGGTGACTTAGTCACTAAAGCGTTAAAGTATCCTGCAGGAATTTCCGCTGAACATACGGTCATTGGGCAAATTTGCCCATAGGGGCCTTATTCCACGGAAATTCCTATTTCAGGATGCACCGTAAAAACTACAGCGCAGCTTCACGAATAATATCGAGCAGTTTTTCTTCGCTCCATACCCCTTGATCGCCTTCATGACGTTCACGAATTGAAACACCACCCTGCTCCAATTCTTTGTCGCCAATAACGCCCATGTAAGGAATCTTTTCCGCCTGAGCTTTTGCAATCTTTACACGCATAGGCTCGTTTTGGGTATACACCTCAACACGGCCACCAGCCGCCGTAATCTTTGCTGCCAAAGCCTTACAGGCATCAACATGACGATCTGCCAACGGAAGCAGCGCAACCTGTACGGGAGCCAACCATAAAGGCAACGCACCGGCATAATGCTCGATCAAAATGCCAAAGAAACGTTCTATGGAACCAAAAATAGCACGATGAAGCATCCAAGGACGTTCTTCGGTGTTTTCTGCCGTGCGATAGGTTAATTCAAAGCGTTCTGGCAAGTTGAAGTCAACCTGAACCGTAGAGCATTGCCACGTACGACCAATGGCATCCTTTACCTTAATATCAATCTTTGGACCATAGAATGCGCCATCGCCTTCGTTGATTTCATAAGCAAGATTGTGACGATCGCAGGCCTCTTTTAAGGCATTCGTAGCATGTTCCCACATGTCATCGGAGCCAATAGACTTTTCGGGACGCGTGGAGATTTCAGCCTCATAGGTAAAGCCGAAGGTTTTCATAATGTGGTCAACCAGATCAAGAATAGCAACCACTTCGTCGACTACCTGATCACGCGTGCAGAATACATGAGCATCATCCTGCGTAAAACCACGAGCGCGAAGCAAACCGTGCACCGCACCTGACAATTCGTGACGATACACCGTACCAAACTCGAACAAGCGCAAAGGCAAGTCGCGATAGGAATGGATGTCGTTTTTGTACAACATTACATGGCCAGGGCAGTTCATAGGTTTAACGCCGTACTCCTGCATACGAGGAGCTTCGTCGCTGCCCTCGTTAATTTCAAAGAAGTACATGTTTTCGTTGTAGAAGTTGTAATGACCTGAAGTCTTCCAAACGTCAGACTTGTAAATATGAGGAGTAATTACCTCTTCATAGCCACGCGCATACAAATCGCGACGAAGCCATTCTTGCAACAAACGAATAACACGCGCACCCTTCGGTGGATAAAGTGGCAAACCTACACCTGCCTGCTCATCAAGCATAAACAAGCCCAATTCACGACCAAGTTTGCGGTGATCACGCTTTTCTGCCTCTTCCAAATTATGCAAGTAGGTAGTTAATTCCTTTTTCTTGAAGAACGCCGTACCGTAGAGGCGCTGCAGCATTTCATTATTGGAATCGCCCTTCCAATAGGCACCGGCAATCTTCATCAGCTTGAAGGCACCAATTTTGCCCGCGCTCGGAACATGAGGACCGTGACATAAGTCGATAAACGAACCATGACGATACACGCTAATTTCTGCATCAGCAGGCAAATCGTCAATATGTTCTTTCTTGAAACGCTGATCAGCAAACATTTCCTTTGCCTGATCACGCGTTACTACTTCGCGAACAAAAGGTTCATCGGCAGCAATAATTTCTGCCATTTTCTTCTCAATCGCTTCAAAATCATCAGTAGAAATTGAACGGGATAATTCAAAGTCGTAGAAGAAGCCGTCTTCGGTTTCAGGACCAAAGGCAATCTGTGCACCAGGGAATAAAAGCTGAACAGCCTCAGCCATAACATGAGCACAGGAATGACGCATAATACCAAGCGCTTCGGGGCTTTTGTCGGTAATAATCTCGATCGAGGCACCGTCGGTTACTGGCGTTGTTACATCAACGAGTTCGCCGTTAATTTTGCCCGCTAAAGCTGCCTTTGCAAGACCTGCGCCAATACTTGCCGCAACGTCATACACGGTAGCTCCGTCTTCAAGGGTCTTAACCGATCCATCAGGGAGCTTAATTTCCATAGTTGTTTCCTCCTTTTGTGCCGGATGCGCACAAAGCATCTGCACTCTATACAACGAACGAGCCGCCCTTACGGCGGCTCGCTTCACCTTATCACATTTAACGCTTTGTTATAGTAAAACCTTCAAAGCAATTACGAATTAACCTAGTCGCTACTTACCAATAGGCGTAGTGCAGTAAGGACATACTGACCACGAAGGGTCAAGCGCATGGTGACAGGTTGGGCAAAGGTTCTTTAAGCGCTGATGACAATTAGGGCACATTACATAGTCTTCCTCTACCGGATAACCACAGTTTGCGCAATCGCCATAGCGCATAAGTTCACGCTTCTTTAAAGCAATTTCTAAATCCTGCTCTTCACGATCGCTCTTCAGAAGTGCAGGACGAATCATGCAATACGCCACTAGGCCCACAACCGGAATAATGGAAAGCAAACCAAGTGCCCAGGGGATATCACGCAAAGACGCATCGCGAACAGACCAAAACACCGACAGCACATAAAGAATAATAAACAGCACCGCAATAACAGTCAGCGCACCCATTACCTCTGGTGTCAAAATTTGGGAAAGAAGATCACTCATCGTTTATCCTTCCTGTTTCATTTCTGCCAGTTCAGCCTGAAGACGATCCATACGATCCGTAATATCAGCTAACTTAGCACGGTCCTTTTCAATAATTTCTGGAGCAGCTTTCGCCAAGAAACCAGGATTGGAAAGCTTCTTATCAAACTTTACTCGATCTTTCTCAAGCTTACCAAGTTCCTTTTCCAGACGTGCCTGCTCGGCCGCAAAATCAACCAAACCGCTTAAGATGACATAAGTTTCAACATCATCAGCAAGACGCATAGTGGATTCTGCAGGCTTTTCTGCCGTCTCAGAAACTTCAATTACCTCTACATTGCCCAGCGCAACAATAAAATCCTGCTGCTCTTTAAAGAGCTCTACCGCCTCATTGCTTTGAGCTTTCACCACCATGTCGAGCTTGGTTTTTGGCGAAATACCATAACGTGCACGAATGGAACGAATGCCCGAAACACTTTGAGTAACAATAGCCAAGGCACGCTCTGCCGCAGGATCGATATAGGCTGCCAGCTTCTCCGCATCGGGCCAGGCGGCCATCATCAAATATTCGGATTCTTTAACGCCGGGCATTTCCTGATAAATCTGCTCGGTAACAAAAGGCATGGCTGGATGCAATAAACGCAGTGCCGTATCAAGTACAAACACCAAATTACGCTGGCATGCAACGCGATCCTCGCCACCAGCTGCCAAGCGAGGCTTAGAAAGCTCAATGTACCAGTCACAGAATTCGTTCCAGAAGAAGGCATACAGCTCACGCGTCATATCGCTGAATTCGTATTCCTTATATGCCTCATCAATGGAAGCCACCAAACGCGCCAAACGCGAGAAAATCCAACGATCAGCCGGAGTGGTGGGATTAGGATCGCCCGGCGTGTAGTCATCCAGATTCATCATGACAAAACGAGCGGCATTACGAATCTTGTTGGCGAAGTTTCGACTGCTTACCAACTTGTTTTCATTGAACTTCAAATCCTGCGCACCCGTTACCTGCATAAGCAAGCCAAAACGCATGCCATCAGCACCGTAGTCCTCCATCAGTTTTAAAGGATCCACGCCATTGCCGCGGCTCTTTGACATAGGCTTTCCGTCTGCCGCCATAACGGTGGGATGAATAATAACGTCCTTGAAGGGAATTTGGTCAGTAAAGTACAGCGAGGACATAACCATACGCGCGACCCACAAACCCATGATGTCACGTGCCGTGGAAAGCATTTGCGTAGGATAGGTTTTTTCTAACTCTTCGGTAGTGTCAGGCCAACCCTGAGTTGCGAAAGGCCACAACTGAGAAGAGAACCACGTATCCAGCACGTCTTCATCTTGACGAAGCTTCGCACCGCACTTCGGACACGTTTCAGCATCTTCCATGAGGGCATCTTCCCAACCGCATTCATCACAGTAGAACATGGGAATACGATGGCCCCACCACAGTTGACGTGAAATGCACCAGTCTTTCAGATTTGCCAACCAATCAAGGTATACTTGCTTCCAGCGGGCAGGGTGGAACTGCACTTCCCCGTTTTCCACCACCGCTGCAGCACGCTCCTTTAAGCGATCTACCGCAACAAACCATTGTTCAGAAAGCCAGGGCTCCAATTTAGTATGGCAGCGATAGCAGGTCATAACTGAATGATCATGCTCTTCAACATGATCCAAAAGACCTAGTGCTTCAAATTCAGCCACGATGGCCTCGCGTGCTTCATCACGGGTCATACCGCTGAACTTGCCATAGCCTTCAACTACTACCGCATGCTCATCGAACACATTAATTTGCTCCAAATTATTGCGCTGACCCATAGCATAGTCATTGGGATCATGTGCTGGCGTTGTTTTTACCGCACCCGTACCAAATTCAGAATCAACGTAATAGTCTGCAAAAATAGGAATTTTACGACCTACAATGGGAAGATCAATGGTTTTACCAACCAGGTTCTTATAACGCTCATCCTTAGGAGAAACAGCAACGCCCGTATCGCCTAACATGGTTTCAGGACGAGTGGTTGCTACCACCAGGTATTCAATACCATCTACCGGTTCAGAAAGAGGATAACGCAAATACCACAGATGACCCTTTTCATCAACGTATTCAGCTTCATCATCCGCAATAGCCGTGGTGCAAGAAGGGCACCAGTTTACAATACGGCGACCACGATAAATCAAGCCATCATGGTACCAATCGCAAAAGACCTTACGAACTGCCTTCGCATATTCCGGAGACATGGTGAACTTTTCGTCCGAATAATCGCAAGAACAACCCATGCCCGCAATTTGCTTCACGATGGTATTGCCGTAATCATCGCGCCAATCCCAGCAAGCTTCCAGGAATTTTTCACGCCCAATTTCCAAACGAGAAATACCCTCTTCGGCAAGCTTTTTATCAACCTTGGTTTGAGTTGCAATACCCGCATGGTCGGTACCTAAAATCCAGCGGGTTTGATATCCCTGCATACGGGCATGACGCACGCAGGTATCTTGAATCGTGTCGTTTAGCGCATGCCCCATATGAAGCATGCCGGTAACGTTAGGAGGAGGAATTACCACGGTGTAGGTATCTGCTCCGTTTTTGCCAAATCCAGGCGTACGGGAAAAATACCCTTTTTCTTTCCAGGCGTCGAAAAGCGGCTTTTCCCAATCGCCATAAGCCGGCATTTCGCTTTTTTTGTCTGACGACATGGAATCCTTCCTTCCTTATATCTCATCTTCCCCATGTTCGGGAAATTCATAATTACACAAAAACGAGCGCTTAACCCTTTTACCATACGGCAAGCGCTCGAATTCATTACAGAAATTTATTCTTTTGTACTCTTTTGCGTGTGTACGGTATCAATTTGTTCAATTTCGGGCTTAGTAGTGCCTTCAATATCGCTTCGACGAATTACCACACGTTTTACTCCCGCATGATCGGGAAGTTCATACATTACGTCTTGTAAGGCGCGTTCACAGATGCTACGCAAACCACGAGCTCCCGTTTGGTGCTCTATTGCTTGTTCAGCCATAGCTTCAAGCGCTTCATCTTCAAAGATAAGTTCTGAATCTTCGTAGGCGAACATAGCTTTGTATTGCTTTACCAAAGCATTTTTTGGTTCGGTGAGTACGCGCACCAAGTCTTCTTTTGAAAGCTCCTTCAATGAAGTGATAACCGGAATACGACCAATAAATTCAGGAATCATTCCGTACTTATGAAGGTCCTCGGGAAGTACCTGGTTAAGCAACTCTGCATCAGCAGCGCGCTTAGATTCAGGCATTTCTGAACCAAAGCCAATGCTTGTTTTACCCACGCGTTCAGCAATAATGTCAGGCAAGCCTACAAAGGCACCACCCAAGATAAACAGAATATTAGTGGTATCAATATGAATAAGTTCCTGCTGAGGATGCTTTCGCCCTCCTTGAGGAGGAACGCTTGCCTCGCAGCCTTCAATAATCTTCAGAAGAGCTTGCTGAACACCTTCGCCCGAAACATCGCGCGTAATAGAAAGATTTTCAGCCTTGCGGGCGACCTTATCAATCTCATCGATGTAGATGATGCCAATTTCTGCACGAGGAATATCAAAATCTGCAGCCGTAATAAGCTTCAGTAAGATATTTTCAACATCTTCACCTACATAACCCGCTTCCGTAAGCGTGGTCGCATCAGCAATAGCAAAGGGAACCTTTAAGGTGCGTGCCAATGTTTGCGCAAGCAACGTTTTACCAGAACCGGTAGGTCCCAGCAGCATAATATTACTTTTTGCAACTTCCACATCGCCCTCATGGGCATGCTCGCCTAAGCTGATGCGCTTGTAGTGGTTATACACGGCAACCGCAAGAGCCTTTTTAGCCTCATCCTGACCAACAACATGCTCTGAAAGCTGCTCAAACAACTGACGAGGTGTCGGCAATTCAGAAAGAACAAATTCTTCGCCTTTGTTATCTTCTGCATCCACATCCGCCGTTACCTGAAGCACTTGATTGAGCGCATCGGACTCAAGACCACGCATGTTAAGGTCGGTCATCATAGCCTCGGCAGAGAGCGATATGCATTCATCGCAGATATAAATACCATTAGGTCCTGAAATCATTGCATTAACCTGATCGGGTGTTTTCCCGCAAAAAGCGCAGTGAATTTCAGTACGTGCTGGTGGAATATTGCCAGACTGGTCTGTCATGCTTATTCTGCTTTCTCGCTCGTAGCAAAACGGGAAGCTACCACCTTGTCAACCAAACCATAGGCGCAAGCCTCTTCTGCGGTCATCCAGTTATCACGCTCGGAATCAGCATGAACTTTTTCTACTGTTTGACCGGTATGCTTAGCGATAATGCCTTCAAGACGGTCACGCGTTTTCTTCATTTCAGTGGCAAGAATTTCAAAATCGGTTTGCTGAGTACGCTCACCAGAACCGCCCATGGGTTGATGAATCATAACCTGTGCGTTAGGAAGAATAATACGCTTGCCAGGAGCGCCAGCGCACAGCAGAACAGAGCCCATGGAAGCAGCCATGCCCATACAAATGGTGGAAACATCGCACTTGATGTACTGCATGGTGTCATAGATGGCCAAGCCCGCAGAAACCGATCCTCCAGGAGAATTGATGTACAGAGAAATATCTTTGTCGGGATCAGCAGATTCCAAATGAAGAAGCTGAGCTACCACGGTATTTGCTACCGCATCATCAATTGCCTCACCTAAGAACACAATACGCTCGTTAAGCAAACGAGAGTAAATGTCGTAGCTGCGTTCCCCGCGAGGAGACTGTTCGATAACGTAAGGGATGAGTGCTGCCTGAGTTGAATTTTGATACATATACTAGCCTCGTTTCACCCATATCTGTTGCGATACCTACATATGCAACATCCAATAATGTCTTATGTTTATAAAAGGGCAACCATCGCGCATATGCGATGATTGCCCCCTATTATCACTACAAAATCAAATTCCGCAAGTGCACCTTACGCTGCGGCATTATGAAAGGTAGTTATTACTCTTCAACCTTAGCTTCTACAACTTCGCTAACCTTAGCCTTCGCTACGACATCGCGCAGGGCATTTGCACGAACAATGCTTTCGCGAATCATAGGCAGACGGCCTTCTTTGCGCCATTCTGCTTCAATAGCGTCCGGATCATCAAGATCTGCAGAAGTGAATTCAGCATGAACTTCATCTTCGGTTGCAACAATCTCGAAATGACGAGCCCAAGCATCCAAAGCCAAGTCCTGACGAACCATGTCTTCAGCTTGCTTCTTGTTATCTTCTTCGAACTTATCTGCCGTCATTTCCATGGTCTTAAGATACTGATCAAAGGTAAGACCCATGCGAGAAAGCTGACCATAGAAGTCCTGAAGAAGGCGGGTTTCTTGAGTCTTGCACATAATCTCTGGAACTTCACCTTCAAGGCGCTTTGCCAAAGCCATCAGGCATTCGTTTTCCTTGCGACGAGGAGCGCTTGCCATCTTCTGGCCCTTGATGCTATCGCCAATCTTGGTGCGCATATCTTCAAGGCCTTCAAAACCAAAGGTGTCCTTGGCCCATTCTTCGGTTACCTCAGGAACAACCTTGTTCTTAATTACCTCAACCTTAACCTCGAAATGGAACATGCCCTTTTCTTCAAGGTTGGAGGTGATCAAAGAATCGTCGTCGGTCAAATCAAGGTCAAAGCTCTTTTCCTGACCCTTCTTAAGGCCGATCAGTTCAGCATCAAAAGATGCAGGATAAACGCCCTTGCCCAATTCATACAGACGATGATCAGCAGAAAGTGCCGATACTTCTTCGCCTGCTTCATTGGTTACCGTCATGGTGAGCTCTACGAATTCACCAGGCTTTACCTTGGTGTTTGCATTTGCATCTTTAAAGTCGTGATAGTAATTACGAAGCTCTTCAATCTGAGCATCGATTTCTTCTTCCGTTGCTTCAGTTGAAGGAATTTCAACCTCTACGGGCTCGTAGCTAGAAAGTTCAAGTTCTGGCTTTGCTACGATAGTTGCGGTGAAGTTGAAAGGCTTATGATCTTCAACTAAATCAAGCTCATATTCATAATCAGGACGCTGCAGAGGAACCAGATTATTCTCTTCCAGAGCCTGGGGATAAACTTCATTTACCAAATCCTCGGTTACCGTGGTGAGCACAGAATTGTCACCCATAATGCTATCGATAACAGGACGAGGAGCCTTGCCAGGACGGAAACCAGGGAAGCTGTAGCGCTTTGCAACACGACGATACGTACGCTTAATGCGTGCATCGACATCGGAAGCGTCAACCTCGAACGAAAGTTTTACCTGATTATTCTCGAGGGCCTCTACATTGATGTTCACGAATTAACTCCTTCTTGGATACTACATACGTTTCACAAATGGTGCGGGTGAAAGGACTTGAACCTTCACGGGGGTTACCCACCAGAACCTAAACCTGGCGCGTCTGCCAATTCCGCCACACCCGCATTCCAACTGTGACCGTACCGTCTTCGATGACGGCAACTTCGATATAATAGCAAAACGAAGCAAACCTTGCTCGAATTTATTTCATGAAGTGAAAGAAAAATGAAGAAATTACTACAAACTAGAGCGAAACCGCATCGCGAGCAGTAATGGTGCGCGAAGGAGAAACAAGAATGGTGCCCACCTGACCCTGCAAAGCGGCATCATTGTAGAATACGCCATCAACTAAAACACCATAAGAATCGAACCCTTCATCTTGAGCAGATATTACGATATCAACCCCTTCATAGGATTCGAGCAACGACACATCACTAACCAGACAGATAATGATATCGACATTTTTTGATTCATAGTCTGCCACTCGTTTTTCTAGATAGCTGTGCTGAGCGGTAATCTGATCAATAGAAAAAATTCCAAAAGTATGAGCACCTGCCCGTACAATAGTAGACGTATTGTATGCGGTTAACTGTTCGGTATCTACACTTATTACCTGCGCACCCTTTTCTATATATGAGCGCTGAAGCCCAAAAAGCGAAACAGGTTGTAAATCCGTTTTACCTTCTGAAGCATTGGTTGCGGCATCTGTCGCACTTACTTCATCGGTTGATTGATCTTCTATTCCTGGTTGGATTGAACGGCTATTCAGTGAACGTGACGAAAGCGTATTTGCTGAAAGCATCATATCAACTTCTGTATCAGCAACTACCGTTTCCCTATGCTCGCTTACAGTTCCCTTATAAAGAATAGCTGTATATTCATCAAGGTTTCCCGTTGCATCATCGATATTACTTGCAGCAACGTTTAACGAATGGCCAACGGTCACAATATACGCGATAAGAACACCAAGACCCGCTAGGGCCAAAAAGACAAAAAAACCTAATGCTGCTTTTTCGCGTGAAATCTTCTTCATAGGTAGGTATCCTACGGCAAGATACCTACCTTATTTCCGAAAATTACGTGTATGCATCAAAATATCGCTATCAGTTCAAAGTTTACCTAGTTCTGCAGTAAGCGTGCCAGGAATCTACCCGTATGACTTTCGGGCACCTGAGCAACTTCTTCAGGGGTTCCCTGAGCCACAATGGTACCTCCCCTGTCGCCCCCTTCGGGTCCTAAATCAATTACGTAATCGGCTGCCTTAATAATGTCGAGATTATGTTCAATAACCAGTACCGTATTGCCTGCATCCACCAATCGCTGCAACACTTCAAGAAGTTGTCGCACATCATCAAAGTGCAAACCAGTGGTAGGCTCATCAAGAATGTAGAATGTTTTACCTGTCTGTCTGCGCTGAAGTTCACTTGCAAGTTTAACGCGCTGTGCTTCACCGCCAGAAAGAGTAGTAGCAGGTTGGCCTAGACGAATATACCCCAGTCCAACATCGTGCAGCGTATCCAGCTTTCGCACAATACCAGGGATTTTCGAGAAAAATTCCCGTGCTTCATCAACCGTCATTTCCAAAACGTCGTATACGTTTTTACCGCGATACGTTACCTGCAGCGTTTCACGGTTGTAGCGCTTGCCTTCGCATACTTCACACGCAACATAGACATCGGGTAAAAAGTGCATTTCGATTTTCTTTTGTCCATCGCCCTTACAGGCTTCGCAGCGTCCGCCCGCTACATTAAAAGAAAAACGTCCCGGAGCATATCCTCGTGCTTTCGCTTCAGGCGTAGAAGCAAACAGAGCTCGTATATCATCCCAAAGACCAATATAGGTAGCAGGATTTGAACGCGGCGTACGACCAATAGGACTTTGATCAATATTGATAAGCTTATCGATGCGCTCTGCCCCTACCAAACGTCGATATTCCCCTGTTTTGCGATGAGCATGGTTTACTCGGTTTGCAAGAGCAGGTGCTAAGGTATCGGTAATAAGGGAACTTTTTCCTGATCCTGAAACTCCCGTAACAAGAGTGAGCGTTCCTAAAGGAATGGTAATATCCACCTTCTTTAAATTATTTTCAGAAGCACCCTTCAACTGAATAGTTCCCTTTTTAGGATTTCGACGAGTTTTTGGAATAGGGATAACCTTTTTGCCACTGAGATACTGAGCAGTAAGAGATTCGGGGACCTGCATTATTTCTTCAGGGGTACCTGCTGCCACCACTTCGCCCCCAAGCTCGCCAGCACCAGGACCCATGTCAATAACATAGTCGGCACTTCTAATGGTATCTTCGTCATGTTCAACTACCACTACGGTATTACCCAAATCGCGCAAGTGTTCAAGAGTTGCAATAAGGCGTTCATTATCGCGCTGATGAAGGCCAATAGAAGGCTCATCCAAGATATAAAGTACGCCCATCAACCCAGCACCAATTTGGGTGGCAAGACGAATTCGTTGTGCTTCGCCGCCCGACAAGGTTGCCGTTGCACGTTCAAGCGTCAAATAATCAAGACCCACATCAACCAAAAAACGAAGACGAGTCTTGATCTCTTTCACGATAGGAAGAGCAATAGCTTCTTGTTGAGGTTCAAAGGTTAGGGAATCAAAAAAAGCCAGCGAATCGAGCGCGCACATTTCGCATACTTCGTGAATATTCTTACCACCTACCGTTACAGCTAGAATAAGTGGATTGAGACGCTTACCCCCACACGTAGCACACGGAATAATGGAAAAGTACTGCTCATACTTTTGGCGCTGACGGTCTGACGATGCTTCTTTATAGCGATGCATTACTGCCGCACAAATACCTTCCCATTCAATAAACCAATACGTTTCACGTCCATCAACCGTAAGATAATCAACGCGAATTTTTTCGTTGGGAACCCCATATAAAAGAGCTTTTCGCACCTTATTTGGAATATCTTCCCAAGGAGTTGAGGGATCTACGTCAAAATGTTTCAGCACCGCCCGCATTACCTGAGGATAATAATTGCCGGTTCTAAAGGGCGCAACCGCACCTTCCTCCAAAGAAAGTGTTTTATCAGGAATAACCAGACTTGGATCAACTTCTTCACGGCTACCAATTCCCAAACAATCAGGACAAGCACCATAGGGTGCATTAAAGGAAAAATCTCGCGGCTGAAGTTCATTCATGGAATACCCATGTTCGGGACATGCTAACGCAAGCGAGAAAAGATGTTCCCCTGGGGCAAGACCTCCCGTTGCACCAGATGACGTGGTGATATTGGCTTCTTCGTCTCCCTTTTCCATGATTTTAACCAACACGCGACCATCGGCTAAATTGCAAGCCATTTCAACCGCTTGAGCAATACGACCTGCCGCGCTTTGTTTAAGCACTACACGGTCTACCACCACTTCAATAAAATGCTTGATCTTTTTGTTTAAGACGATAGGTTCCCCACCGAGCTTTTGCACTTCGCCGTCAATACGAACACGCGAAAACCCTTCTTTTTGCAGATCCTGGAATAGCTTTGTGAATTCACCTTTTTTACCAGCAACCACTGGCGCCATAAGCAAGGCACGTTTGCCATCGCCTAAAGCAAGCACATCGTCTGTTACCTGATCGGTAGTTTGCGCTTTAATTTCCCTCCCACACTCAGGACAGTGAGGAATACCCGTGCGGGCAAAAAGCAAACGTAAGTAGTCGTAAATTTCCGTTACGGTGCCAACGGTTGAACGAGGATTTTTGCTTGTTGTTTTTTGATCAATAGAAACTGCCGGAGAAAGCCCATCAATAGAATCAAGATCAGGCTTACTCATTTGTCCTAAGAACTGACGAGCATAACTAGAAAGGCTTTCCACATAGCGACGCTGACCTTCAGCATACATTGTGTCGAAAGCAAGCGAGCTTTTCCCTGATCCTGAAAGACCAGTAATAACTACCAATTTGTCACGCGGAATTTCCACATCAACATTTTTTAAATTGTGCTCACGAGCACCTTTTATAACAATGGAGCTTTGTCCCATGAATGTATCTCCTAGAACGTATAAGATCGTGAAAACACATTCTACTCCAGCTTGACTAAAATGAGAACATTCGTTCGCTATACTTCCACATTACGGAAGGGCTTGATGCCGATTCATGAAAGAGGTCCATAAAACTTCAGTTCCATCCCCTGCCAATGGCAGAGCCTTACTGGGTTGATACGAAGGAATTCCGCAAACCCCCAGCTCTATCCTTAAGGATGGCTGATATGGTATCTAGTCCTATCCCTGAGAATGGCTAATGCGGTATCTAAACCCTATCCCCGAGGATGGCTGGCGTGATGCACCTCTTTCAAATGATCAGAAGTAAGATGCGTGTATATTTGCGTAGTAGAAAGACTGGCATGACCAAGCATCTCTTGCACACTACGCAAGTCTGCTCCACCAGATAATAAATCGGTAGCAAAAGAATGCCTGAGCGCATGGGGACTTAACGATTCATCAAGCCCTACCTCATGAAGTCTCTCTTTAAATATTGACCGAATGGTATTAGTTGAAAGCTTATTTCCTCGCACAGAGAGAAAAACATAAGAAATGTCAGGGTGTTTACGTAAAAGAGGCCGACCATACTGAAGATACTCGGTAAGTGCCTCACATGCTTTTTGATGAAGGGGAACAAGACGTTCTTTTGATCCTTTACCCATTACCCGAACGAATCCTTGTTGCAAATCTAAACCAGACAACAAAAGAGAAGAAGCTTCCGATACGCGCAAACCGGCAGCATAAAGCAATTCCAAAAGTGCTTCATTTCGTACACGCAAGGCCAATGCAAGTTCGGCAGAGTGTTTGTTCGAACTGGTTTTGTTCGATTCACACCCGCTCGTTTGATCGCTTTCTTCAAGGAGGTGATCTATATCATGAGCCGAAATTACCCGCGGAAGCGTTTTGGGCTGTTTGGGACCCTGCAAAATAGCTGCAGGATTGCCTTGACACTTTCCCTCAATAACCAGCCAACGGTAAAACGCCTTAATTGAGCTTAAGTGTCTATTAATAGTAGTGCGCGCATACTGCGCTTGATCCAAATAGGCTAGATAACGTCGAATTTGCTGATGACGAGCAGTAAGCATATCTATATATTCACGCCTGCACCATCGAAGATATGCTTCAATATCTATGCGATAGTTACGGATAGTATGGGCCGACTTGTTGTACTGAGTCGCAAGCGATTTACAAAACGCATCTATAAGTTCACCCCAGGTTTGCTTCAGTTCGTCATCCTCAGAAAGTTGTATTTGTTCAGCTTGCTTCGGTTTGGCATCTCCGGAAGGCTGCACCCTCACAGCTTGCTTTGGTTCAGCATCTTGGAAAAGTTGCTCTTGTCCGCTTTGAGAGTTTTGATGCTCTTTCTTTTTGCTTATTTCCTTATCGCGTTTTACCATGCGTTTTTTGCTACGCCACCCATCAAACGTCATTCGTTTTGATCTTTAGATCCTCAAAAAAGTAAAGCCCTCTACCTTTTCCGAGATTTATTAATCGACAAGCGCTGAAAGCTCTTTTTCACAGTAATCCTGCAACGCCATTTTTCCTCGCGCTGCATACGCAGCATAGCGTTCACGCTTATTGCGAATTTTAGGTTCAAAGGGAGGCATGATACCGAAATTAACATGCATGGGCTGATACTCAATTGTTTCTTTACTGGTCGCATAAGCAAGAAGCGCCCCAAATGCCGTTTCTGCTGGCAAGGGAGCAAGACTTTGCTCTTTCAAATAGGCAAGCACCCCAAGAGATGACCAAAGACCAGATGCAATTGCTTCGCAGTATCCCTCCGTTCCTCCTAGTTGGCCTGCCACAAAAAGAGGAATAGGAAGATTATCTGCTTTTTCACTATGCAAACGCAAAGAATAATCAAGCAAATGAGGAGCATTAATAAAGGTATTTCGATGCATTACCCCATAGCGCGCAAACTCTGCTTGCTCTAAACCAGGAATCATTCGAAATACCCGTTTTTGCTCGGGGAAGGTAAGATTGGTTTGAAAACCTACCAAATTAAAACTTTGCTTATGAGCATCTTCGGCACGGAGTTGAACCACTGCCCAAGGACGACGACCAGTCGCTGGATCGGTCAAACCAACCGGCTTTAAAGGCCCAAAGCGAGGAGCGTCAAAACCCCTTCGTGCAATTTCTTCTATAGGTTGACACGCTTGAAATAAATCTGAAGTTTCAAATTCTCGCTTTATAACTCGATCCGCTTTGACCAATTCCTCAATAAACCGCTCATACGATTCTTTGTCAAAGGGAGCATTAAGATAGTCTCCTTCGCCATCACCCTCATAGCGGCTTTGGCTAAATACCTTTTCTCGATCAAGCGAATCAGCCATAACAACGGGTGCTGCCGCATCATAGAAAGCAAGTTTATCTTCACCGGTAAATTCTTGAATAAAAGAAGCCAAAGGAGAAGAGGTAAGAGGTCCTGAAGCGATAATAAGTGCATCAGCTGGCTCAAACAAAGGCTCGCTGGATCCCGAAACCAAAAGTGCACCATTAGAAGCGATTCCTACCACTTCGGCATCAACTCGAGCGATAAACGAATTTTCGTCTATAAGATTAGTTACTGCCTGAGAAAATGCTTCCCTATCAACCGCAAGAGCCCCGCCTGCTGCTACCCGATTGGCATACGCACAATCCAGAACAAAAGACCCAAGAGTTGCCAATTCATATTTAAGCATTCCCGCAGCACTGTCAGGTTTGAGTGATTTTAAGGAATTAGAGCACACAAGCTCCGCACAACATCCTGTTTTGTGTACGGGTGTTGTCGTGGAAGGTCGCATTTCAAAAAGACGAACAGAAAAACCTCGCTTAGCAAGCTGCAACGCTGCTTCGCTTCCCGCAAGACCTGCTCCTACAATATCCACTACTTTATTACTTTTTTTCTTTACCATAATGAACACCACTATACCCGAGCCGGCCCGTATCTCCCATCTGGAAACCGCGCAATAAGTCCATCTCTCTCATATGAGGCTAATTTAACCATAAGATTAGTTAACTTATCTTGCCCTAAATCCAATTTATCGTCTTCCCAAGAAAGAGAGAGCATTTGCTCTATGCGCATAGGATTAGCTAAAAGAGCATTCAAAAGAGAATCCTCATCCGAAACACTAGGGCCATCGCCTACCCACGTTCGCTTCTCTGGCGAACGGGCATCTTCCCTTCGAAGACACCCAAAAATACCCGATAACACATCCTCAAAGCTTTCCGTATCCACTATAGGTGTTGCCCCCTGATAGATAAGCCTATTAGCACCAAGAGATGTTGCAGATGTTATAGGACCCGGAACGGCAAGCACATCTTTTCCTGCAGCGAGCGCATCATCGGCCGTTGAAAATGTTCCTGAAGGTAAACCAGCCTCCACGATAAGAGTCGCGCGCGAGAGCCCCGCAATAATACGGTTACGTGCTCGAAAGGTATAAGGAAGCGGCGGAAAATCCCAATGCTGTTCGGAAATAACTGCACCGCCCGCATCAATTACTTGCTGAAATAAACGGGTGTTTGTTTGCGGATAGAGTTGATTACAGCCGCCACCAAGCACTACTACAGTTTCGCCCTTCACATCTAAGGCACCCTTATGAGCCTCAGAATCGCACCCTAATGCTCCACCTGAAACAATGGGAACGCCCCGTTCGGCTGCAATACGAGCAAACTGGCGTGCCGCAGCCTTACCATAAGGCGTTGCCTTGCGAGCACCGATAACAGCAAGCCCATCACGCAAAGCATCTTTATTGCCAATCCCATAAAGTATTTCAGGAGGATCTGCTAGCACCGCAAGCGAATCGGGATACCCAGCTTCTCCCAAAGGAATTTCCCATCTTGGTCCCGATAACGTTACAGAACCGAGAGGCGCAAACCGGCGAGCATGAAGTGCCTGCGCTTGTTTTAAACTAGGCTTCGCTACCATTGGTTCCCTCCTCCGAATCGCAGCGTAAAAGCTTCCGCTACATGTTCTTGCTTCACTTGCTTCGATTCCGCAATATCGGCAATAGTGCGTGACAGTAAGAGGGTTTTAGCAAGAGACCGAGCACTCATTTCCTTTGATTTTGCTAACGACAAAAAGAAATCTTTTGTAAGCCCATCAAAGTCGCAGGCGTCACGCAAAGCGCGCAATCCCTTTTTAGACGAAAAATTGTTTTTCTTTCGTGCCTTTGCAAAAGCTCGAGCTTTTTCTACTCCTATGCGCAGTTCCGCTGAACTTTTCCCCTGTCGAGATCCAAAGAGCTCTTCACTGTTTTCGCGCCACACATCGATCCTCATATCAATTCTGTCTATTAGAGGACCACCCACTCTATTTTGATAAGCCCTCACAGCCGAAACACCACAACGGCACTTCCCACTCGGATCCCCAAAATAACCGCAAGGACACGGATTAGTTGCCGCTAACAGCTGAAAACGCGCTGGAAATTCATAGGTTCCATCCACCCTAGTCAAAGAAATGACGCCCGTCTCTAAGGGCTGACGAAGCGTTTGTAAAACAGAAGTTTTAAATTCAGCAAGCTCGTCCAAAAACAAAACACCAAGATGCGCCAAAGACGCTTCACCGGGATGAGGCGGTTTCCCTCCGCCAATTAAGCCAGCAGCTGTAGCACTATGATGAGGACTTCTAAAGGGACGCCTTCCCGCTAAGAGAGGAGAAATATCCTCCCCTGCAACCGAATGCACCAATGCCGCTTCGATTTTTTGCGTCTCACTTAGTTCCGGCAAGATAGTTACAAATCGCTGTGCAAGCATGGTTTTTCCTGAACCAGGAGGTCCCACCATTAACACTCCATGATTACCTGCAGCGGCAACCTGAAGCGCGCGCTTTGCTGCCTCATGTCCAATGACTTCGGCATAATCAAGCGAATCGGTTAATTGTTCGGTTGTAAAAGATTTTCCCACAGAAAAGTGTCCCTTTTTCAGATGAGAAAGTCGCTCGAGTATGCGGCAAGTAACTCCTTCCAAAGAAAAGAAACCCTTTTCCGAAATTCCCGTCACAATGTCCCAACCGTTTTCTAAAGCGCATTTTTGATATGCCAGCATCCCGGCATTAGCACGCACCCATCCACTTAAGGACAATTCTCCTACCACTAAAGCGCCTGAAACTAATTCCGGATTTATCTGACCACTTGCCACAAGAATTCCTAAAGCAATAGGTAAATCAAATCCCGACCCTGTTTTTCTTAAAGCTCCCGGTGCCAAATTGACCACGATTTTATCAGTCGGCATGCTGAAACCACTTGTTCGCAGGGCCGCTTTAACCCGCTCTCGTGATTCCAAGATAGTTGCATCTGCCATACCTACTATGGAAAAGGAAGGGATGCCATTAGAAATAACTACTTCGACCAAAACAGGCCATGCCTCTACCCCATGGATGGTTGCACTTTGAACAGCAAAGCTCCGTTGCGCCATACCTATTCAACCCCAAACGCATTGGTATGAAAGCGCAAAAATGCACGATGATCCGTTAAAACAAGGATAGAAATCACATCAAACCGAACACGAATATGACATGCGTCATAAGTCTTTAAGTAACATGCCGCAATGCGTTCATAACGATCTCGTTTGCGAGCACCAACCGCCTCTTCAGGAAAACCTTTTTGAATTTGAGAGCGCGTTTTAACTTCGACAAAACAAAGTGTTTTACCTATTCGTGCAATAATATCCGCTTCTCCCGCAAAGCAAGTCCAGTTTCGTTCAAGAATTTCATAGCCCTGTCGCAATAAAAAGCGAGCAGCTGCTTCTTCCCCCTTGCGCCCAAGCTCTTGAGGCGAATAATGAGGTGGTTCAAAACAATCACAGCAGGAGGAGCAAGATAACCCATCCTCCTGTGCTTGCTCAGGACATCTTCCTATTTGTCTTTTAGCGCAAGCACTCTCGCTTAAACCCTGTTCCTGCTCAGATACAGATACCTTTTCTTTTGGTGATATAGCCATCTTGTCCTCCTAACACTTTTAAGCATAGAAGGCTCAATTCACACAAAAGAGAAAAATAGAAACTAACGAACACACCTAAAAGAACAGGGATTATCACAAAAAGAAACAAACAGTCTTATAAAAACCAATC
The DNA here is from genome assembly GCA_958410215.1 of uncultured Cryptobacterium sp. Taxonomy (GTDB): domain Bacteria; phylum Actinomycetota; class Coriobacteriia; order Coriobacteriales; family Eggerthellaceae; genus Anaerotardibacter. The sequence goes on from CATYOF010000001.1 coordinate 63,839, forward strand.
AAGAAACTCACAAAATGCAACACTATTTCTCACTTGAAGCCATTAAGGCTCTAAAACAATCGGTCCTGCAAGAACCCTTGACAAAATGACGCACGATGAATGGGTGTTAAACCCTTTTCAGTAATAGCTGCCCGATGACGAGCACTACCATATCCCTTAGAAGACGCAAGGTCATACCCAGGATATTGCGCATCATAGACAACCATGAGCGCATCGCGCTCGACCTTAGCAAGTATTGAAGCGGCAGCAATAGAGGCACAACGCGCATCTCCGTGCACTACATTTATTTCACGAGGATCTACATGAAGAGGATTCCCATCAAGTAATACTACCTCCGGAACAATCCCCTTATCTTCAATAGCAGCAAGAGCTTGGCTAAACGCTTGACGCAAGCAAGCAGACATACCCTTCTCGTCAATTATCTGCGGCTCAATATGAACCACTGCCCACGCACGTGCTTGATCTCTTATGGCTTGTGCAATTTCGGGGCGTTTAGATTCAGCAACCTGCTTAGAATCGTTGAGACCAGCAATTAAGGGAGCATCTTTACACAGTACTACCGCGCCCACCGTTAAAGGGCCCGCCAACGGTCCGCGACCCACCTCATCAAGACCCACTACAAGTTTTCCTTCGGATATCTCTTTTTCGAAAGAATAAAGCCTTTCAAGACGTTGCCGTTCAGCCTTTTCAGCTTGCAAGCGATGTCGCGTTTGTGCAAGAGCCTGTTGAACACCTTTTCGGGTATCAGCGCAAAGTGAACGTTCAAGAACGGTAAATTCTTCGGCAGTAACCTTTGCTAACCGCGCACGAATATCTGCAACCGTCTGAGACATAATTCAATCCTTACACCACATACCAACAAGAAACTTACAAATACAACACGCAGCCTGCAAAACCTCTACACACACTAAAACAAGCCTGAAAGGTTTCTCCTCGCACTTTATGGCTTACTCATCATTCACAAGCGCAGGCTCTCTTAAAGCATAGTAAACATAAAAAAGGGCACGAATTACTTCGTGCCCCTGAAAATACCTTCGGAAATGATTTAGAAAGCCTTTTCCTTGATCTTTGCAGCCTTGCCCACCTTGTCGCGCAGGTAGTAAAGCTTTGCACGGCTTACATCGCCACGACGTACTACTTCAATCTTCTCAATCTTAGGAGAATGTACAGGGAAAGTACGCTCTACACCAACGGAGAAGCTAATCTTACGTACGGTGAAAGTTTCACGGCTTGAAGCACCATGACGACGGATAACGTCACCCTGGAAGACCTGAATACGCTCACGATTGCCTTCCTTGATGCGATAGTGAACCTTAACGTTGTCACCTACATTAAATTCTGCAACATCAGGGTTGATCTGCTGCTGTTCGATTGCGCGGATGATATCCATGGCTTTCCTTATCCTTCTTATATAGTAAATACTTGTATGTACTTATGTGGTGTCTTTTGACACAGCAGAGAATTGTACTCTTGTTTACACCTCTGCGCAAGAGTAAATTACGTTTTTCTTGCAAATGCTTAAGCTCTGCAATTTTATACCGATAAAGACGAAATTACCAGCAAGTAAACTGTTTTTATACGAATAAGTCTTTACTTTCAAACATGCGCACCAAAAGCTTTCCTTTTGCAGCCAGCTGTCCACTGATTCGCTTTTCAAGAATGCAAGTAACGAAGCGAACACAGCGCCCAAAAGATTGTCTAATTCCCTTTCTTTATTCTGGCTAATCCGGGGCTTCGTTTTTTAAAAGCATTCTTTCAAAGCGGTGTCCAGAATGGCAGCAAAAAGAAAGCTTTCGGTACGCACGAATAGTGAAAGCGACAACTTGCCTATTTAGATAAGCATCAAAAGCCCGTAAGACCCAACGCCAGCCACGATGCACCATACGAGCGATTTTGTTTTAATAGCAACCACAATCACTATTGCAGCAGCAACCAAGGGTAAAGATCCTGGCCATAAACCCGCCGCAAACATATCAGGCGAAAGTAAATCGTTGGCAATAAGCGCGGCAAACGCCGCAGGCGGAATAAAGGCAAGTGCCTGCGATAACCAACCCGGCAAATCGCGTCCACGAAGCGCAAAAACCGGTATTACGCGAAAAAGCAAAATGGTAAGCGCGCAGGCCAGCCCAATAAAGGCAAACTCAGTCCACGACACGAGAAGCACCCCCTTTGCGGGATACCGCAATACCGGCCACTACTCCCATAAGTGCGCCTATTAAAATCGCAGGGCCTGACAAACCAATGACCTTACAAACAAACACACCCAACACCGCCATTAACGCTGCAGCAACATTGGCTTTGGTTCCTTTTTGGGAAAACAGCAAACACAAAAAGATACTCGTCATAGCAAACGAAGCAAGTGCACTGGGAACGGTTAAAAGCGAACCTAATACAACGCCAGCAACATTCGCTAAGGCCCAGGTGGTTTGGCAACTAATATTTACCGCCGTTGCCAGACCAACACTCCAGGATCCCTTTTCAAAGCGTCCTAAATTTACCGCAAACGATTCATCGGTAACCGTAGCCCCAAACAAAAACGAAAGTTTCTTTTTTGCTGTTCCACAAAAGCGTGAAAGCGAAGCGCCATATAAAAGCTGGCGAGAGTTCACCAAGGTAACTGAAGCAATAATGGCAAGCGCAGGAGATCCCGCTAACCACATGTTGGGAATCATGTACTGCCCTGCACCCGAATAGAACAACATGGAAAGCAAGAATACCTGTAAAGGACTCATTCCTACTTGCTGGCATAAAATACCGCAAGGGATTCCTAAAAAGACATATCCCAACATTACGGGTAATGCCGCACTTAATACTTCACGGGCGCGGCTGCCAAAAGAATTTTCTTTTGTTGTTTGATCTAAATCTGACTGTGGTACTTCCTCATTCATAGCGCATGAAAGCATAGCACGGTTTTTGCGATAACGACCAAAAAGTGCCACAAAAAGCACTCCGCGCTAAGCAAACGCTTTAATGATTCCAAGTATGAGGGACAAACATATCCATAAAGAAACTTCGCGCGTAACGATCTGTCATGCCAGCCACATAGTCGGTTACCGCACGTAAAGGATCTCCCCCGGAAATGTCTTTCAAATCTTGAGGAACCTTATCGTAATGACGAACAAAGTAATCAAATACATCTTCAACCAAATGCTTAGCTTTTGCCACCTCAACCATAACAGGCTCTGAAGTATACACATGATCAAACAGGAATGAACGAAGTTCCATCATGGCATCCCATACCGCATCGCTCATAGCAATATCATCACAGCGCGCAGACGTTTCTATCATGTCATGAACAAGTGTTTGAATACGTGTGGAGTGATTTTCTCCAAGGACCTTATGAGTAGAAAGAGGTAAATCGGTTTCCTGTAGAGCGCCCGCACGAATAGCATCATCAATATCGTGATTCACATAGGCAATGCGATCAGCCGTTGCCACAATTCGACCTTCAAGCGTTTCAGCTCGCTGAGAACCAGTATGACACACGATACCATCGCGCACTTCTGCTGTTAAATTTAAACCTTTACCATCATTTTCGATCACATCAACAACACGCAAGCTTTGCATATTATGACGATACAGCGTTTTGTTTTCTGGCGCGTTAGGATCTAGGCCACGATGTTTTGCCAAGCACGCAGAAATAGCTTGTTCTCCCACATGACCAAACGGAGTATGACCCAAATCATGCCCAAGAGCAATAGCTTCAGTAAGGTCTTCATTCAGGCCAAGGGCGCGTGCTATAGTTCGTGCAATCTGAGCAACTTCAAGCGTATGAGTCAAACGTGTACGGTAGTGATCACCCTGAGGGGCCAAGAAAACTTGTGTCTTATGTGAAAGGCGGCGAAAAGCCTTGGTGTGCAGAATCTTATCGCGATCACGCTGGTATTCACTGCGATACAAATCGCCCTCAGCAGAAAACCTTCTGCCTTCTGTTTCGTCAGAAAAGGCAGCATCGGCAGACAGGCGCGTGTGTTCCTGTTCTTCCTGGTCTTCCCGCGTAACAAGCTTCATGTCGCCTACACTCCTTTTTTATTCGTGCACCAGCAATAAACGATGGCAAGACGGACACGTTGCAATAGGTGCCTCTGAGCGAATTTTACTCATGCGGCTCTGATCAAAAGAGCTTCGACAGGCGCCGCAAGAATCGTTCGTCAATTCTGCCAACGCAACGCCGCCACAACGCTCTAGAGTTTGCTCGTAGATCTTCAGAAGGCCCGGATCAACCATCTGTGCCAATTCGGAGCGAACTTTTTCACCTTCAGCAATAACTGTTCGCAGTGAACCGCCCGTTTTCTGAAACGATTCGACAAGCTCTTTTTCTTTTTCTTCCAACGTAGAAAGCGCAGCCATGATTTGCTTCATAACAGGATTAATCTTGTTGATCTGATCTTCAACACGAGACAATTCCAGCGAAACTTTTTCGCGGCGCTTTCGGATTCCATCAAGTTCGCGCGTTTTCGAGGTAACAGCCCGATAATCGCCCTGAACTTCTGCTAATTCTGAAGATATATCATCCTGTTTTTTTGCCAGCTGTTCATCTTCCTGAGCAAGAGAAGAAAGCTTTTCTTCTTCATTATCAAGCATGTCTTGAACTTGAACCTTCTTCTTTAAGATTTCGTCCTTCTTAGCACGAACTTCAAGAATGGCTTTCCGATGAGGAAGGTTTTCAAATTCCTTTTTTGCGGTAAGCACTTTACGGTCTGCCTCTTGGAGTTTACGAAGAATAGCAATGTCTTGTTCAGTAGCGTTCATAAAGCTGTTACGCCTTTCTGTTATTTCTTCTTTTATGAAAAGCCCTTAGGTGAGTGTACCCGATTAACGACGAGATGATTCGGGGGTATACCACTTATTTTTCTGGTCAATCATAGTAATACAATTTTGCGCAATGCCCGCTGCTTGCACCTGAGCTGCAAGTAATGCGCACAAAGGAAATTCTGATACATCGTGACCAAGTTCAATAATAGTCAGCCCCGAAAGCGAAGCATCAAGGGCTTCGTGATATTTAGCCTCACCGCAAATTAAGCATTCAATTCCTTGATTAAGACATTCCGATATCAAAGAACCTGCAGAACCTCCGCACGTTACGATACGCTGTACAACCTTTTCTGAAGAACCCCACACTCGTGGCAACGATTCAAAAACCGACACGCAGCGCGCACTTAAATGACGCAACGAAACACCTTGTGCATCTTCTGCGCTTGCAGGTTTACATATTTGTCCAAAACCTTTTGAAGCATCCGAATCTAGCGGCTCCAACACGCCAATAGGAGTTAAACGCAAAAGTCTAGGAAGTGCTGCAAGGCCTGCTACTGAAACGTCAAGGGCGGTATGGAATGACATAATGCTCATACCCTGCTCGCAAGCAAAACGAATTACGGCACCGGGAGTATGTCCTTGAATTGATGCAGGAGTAAACGTGTCGGGTGCTTCAATAAATACAGGATGATGGGTTACCAATACATTCGCACCTGCTTCCTGAGCAGCTTGCAAGGTTGGAATGGTGGGGTCAAGTGCAACTGCAACCCCTCGCACAACATCCAAAGGATTTCCAACCAACATACCTGTTCTATCCCATGAGCAGGCATCATGCGCTGGCATTTCGCGTAAAAGAAACTTTTCTAATTCCCCAACCAGCAAAGAAGTTTTCTGAGAAGCAATAGTTCCTGCATCGCTGCGCTTAAGAGATGTTTCCTGTTCTGCCATAGCGCCTTCCTTCTTTCTTTAACTAACTTCTGCAGTGAGTATTACCTCTTAAATATGCGCCTTTTTTTACTAGTTATGCAAGAGAAATTGTTCGGATATCACCATCAGGACGTACCACACTTGCCTCACGGTATCCCGCCTCGTACATCCACCGATACCCTTCTTCAATGAACTGATCCACCTTGGAAGGTTGATGAGCATCAGAGCCAATAGTACAAGGTACTCCTGCACGGCAAAATTCCCGTAGCAAATCTTGGCACGGAAACATTTCTTTACAGGCATACGTCAAACCAGACGTGTTAACTTCAACCATACGCCCACCAGCTTGTGCCGCCTCGGCAGCTTGCTTGAAAAGCGGTTTCGGATCAAAACTTGGCATGCGATTGAATTTCTTAACCAAATCAGGATGAGACATTACCGTAAAAGGAACGGAAGAAACTACCGCTTCGCACCATACTTCAAAATAGCGGCGCCAAATATAATCGGCTCCTACCTCATCCCAAAAACCGCGCTTTGCAGGATCATCGAATGGCCATAAATCAAGAAAATGAACCGATCCAAGAATGATATCGAACGGCTCATAACTTTCCTTAGTAAAGGTGCGATCTTCTCCGTCACCCAACCAATCAAGTTCGCACCCTACCAATATTTCCATATCGGGGTAAATAGTGCGCTGGGCCTTAATACGTTCAACGTATTCATCAAGTCGTGAAGCAGGCATAGAAACGTAATCGCGCGTATCTACTTCGTGGGTAAGCGGATAGTGTTCGGTTACCGCGATATTAGTCATTCCTTTTTGATGAGCAGTTTTTATAAGCTCTTCTATGCTTCCATGCCCATGATTGGTCATATCGGTGTGATTGTGTTGACTTACCAGTTCCAACGAAAAAGCGCCTTCCTTATTCTTGTATGTGCACGATCCTACGATTCGAGGCTCTACCTGTCCCCCAATGCGAAGCTACACCGTTTTATGCCTCATGCCAAAGGACTTTGTTCATGCGCTCCTGCCGGCCTTTCACGACAGCTCGTATCCGCGTCTCGTAACCTATATTTTCTTTATTATGATTAGGCAAACTTCGTTATAACCTCATCAAAAGCGGCAAAGAACTTTTCAATATCTTGAACGGTCGTATCACGCCCAAAAGAAAGCCGCAAAGCACCCAGAGCATCATCGCGCGAAACACCTAAAGCCCGAAGCACATGAGAGGGATCTAAATCATGCGACGCGCAAGCAGAACCACCCGATACACATACCCCCAGACGGTCAAGCTGCATGATTAGCGTTTCGCTTTCCATGCCTTTTATAAACACATGAACAATATGGGGTGCATATGCGGTACTTCCCTTTTCTACCTGTACCGTCGCCGTAACCTTGTCATATTTCGCAAAACGCGCATAGCATTCATCTCGCAGCTCACGTAAACGAGATGCCTGAGCATTAAAATCTGTCAAAGCTGCCTGACAGGCCGCTGCAAAACCAACTGCTCCCATAACATTTTGGGTACCGCTTCTCTTTTCGCTTTCTTGGCCACCGCCTACAATTTGCGCCGTAAAAGGAGTGCGTGCTTTCAGGAACAAAGCGCCCATTCCTTTAGGACCACCAATTTTATGCGAAGAAAGCGAAAGCGCATCTACTCCCCACTGCTTTACCGAAAGAGGAATTTTTCCTAGCGCTTGAGTGGCATCAACATGAAAGAGTGCCCCAGCCTTATGAACTACCTGTGCAAGAGCAGGAATATCCATAACGCTTCCCACTTCATTGTTGACCGCCATAATCGAAACCAACATAACGCGGTCTGTCAAAACTTCCTGAAGCGCTTCAGGAGTAATATGACCCGAAGAATCGGGCTCAACGCAGGTTACCTGCGCTCCCCAACGACCCAACACTTCAGCTGCTTCCAATACTGCTTCGTGCTCAATCGAAGAAACAACCACCTGGGGTACACATTCATGATCTCCTGATTGTTCAGCCTTCATCATGCAGGCATCCACAATGCCGAACAAAGCCGCATTATCTGCCTCGGTTGCCCCTGAGGTAAAAATAATTTCATCGGGACGTGCCTCAATACTTCGCGCTATAGTTTCACGCGCCTGTTCCAACGCCCGAAACGCAACACGACCCACTTCATAGAGCGAATTTGCATTGCCTGTACCCAATAAAAGCCCTTCAACCCCTGAAGTCATATACGGCATCATAGCATCGTGTGCACTCTGACAAAGCGGCGCAGTTGCCGCCCAATCAAGATACGTACTAGTCGCTTGACTTTCAGACTCTTTGGTCATTTCTTCTCCTCTATAACTATTCACAAATGCGCTTTATAACGCAGCCACGCATACACCGCAGCACAGCTACGCACTCCAACACGTCAACATTTCCATACAATCGCAGCTTGTCGTTACCCTACCGGTTACACGCTACCCTAACTACGCGCTAGATGACTGCACGCCAATGCCAAAGCTTTTACATGCCACGAGCTGCCATACCTGCCCTACGCAATTCATCAATAGCTTTTTCCGGATTTGCTTGAGCAAAAACTCCTGAACCAGCCACCAAAACATCCGCACCTTGCGCGCATACCAGCCCAGCCGTACGTCCCGCACTTATTCCGCCATCAACCTCAATCAACAAATTAGGGTTGTGCCGTTTTGCCATTTCAGCAACGCAGGCTATCCTGTCTTCACTTCCTTCAATATAGGACTGACCAGAAAATCCCGGAAAGACACTCATGACCAGCACCATATCAAGATCGGCAATATACGCTTCAAGTTCTTCAATGGGATAGTCGGGCTTTACGGTAAGGGCAGGATGAACTCCTGCATTTCGTATACGTTCAATAACCTGGCGCACTTCTTCTTCGCTTTGCAAAGCTTCCCTATGTACCGAAACCCAATCGGCACCCGCATCCAAATACCAATCAAGCTGTTCTAAAGGGTTAGAAATCATCAGATGAACATCGAGCGGAATATCGGTAATTTTTTTAAGCTGTTTTACAAATGGAACGCCTAACGTAAGGTTGGGAACAAAATGACCATCCATAACATCAACATGGATAAAATCCGTTCCCCCTCGCTCAAGCATACGAATGTCCTGTTCCATGTTCATAAAATCTGCCGACAGAATAGAGGGTGCAATTTTAACTTCGCCAAACACCGTTTTCCCTTTCTTCGAACGCCCTAGCTACATCACCGTAATACATCTTTGTCGTAACTGCTCTAACTATCTACCAGAAAGAATTTTGTTATTACAAACTCTCACTCAACACAACACGCTTATGCTCAATTCTTCAACCGCCATTCAAAATCCTAGGATCTCGTGCGTTCTAGATCTATAAGAAACTTTTTCACCGCAGGATTGGTAACAAAACCTCCCATATCTCCATGCACGCCAATCACTCTGTGAGTAGGAATAAAAAAAGGCAGCGGATTATGAATGCAGGCAGCCGAAATGGAGTGAAGACCTTTAGGGGTTCCTAAGTCCGCCGCAACCTGAGCATACGTTTTGGTATGCCCGTAAGGAATGGAACACACATAGTCCCACACTTTTTTCTGAAAACTGCTTCCTTGGGGATGCAGGGGAATAGTAAATAGGGCACGCTTTCGAGCAAGATATTCAAGGATTTCACTGGATGCCTTATTGGTAAGAGCACACGATCGGTATTCGCCTTCAAATTCCGCCACCCCAAACGCCACACGGGTAAGCGCCTGCCCATCGCAGCCCAGTGTTACGCGACCAAGTGGAGTGCGATATACAAAATAGGTAGCTCTATGAGCTGCTGAAAGTTTCGGCTTGCTATGCTGCACCGCACTCACAAGCGAGCTCCGTCTGGCAAGCCCCAAAATTCGGTCGTAAGGGGTCGGCTGAAGAGTTCTTGAGCAATTGATTCAAGCTCACCTTGTTCCCACACCATAGAACGAACTGCATTAGCTATAGGGAGTTCTACCCCATAGCGTTGCGCCAAAGGACAGATAGTTTTGCACGCAAGAGCGCCTTCCACCACCATATGGGTGCGCTTTTCGTATGCTTCCAGCGTACCTCCCTGCGCAAGCGCTTTACCAAAGGTTCGGTTACGGGAATGTTCAGACGTGCAGGTTGCAATTAGATCCCCTGCTCCTGCTAAGCCCATAACGGTTAAAGCCTGCCCGCCACATGCAGTTACCAGACGACTCATTTCCGCCATTCCCCTTGTCATAAGCATAGCTGCCGTATTGTCGCCATAACCCATACCATAGGAAGCACCAACCGCTATAGCAATAACGTTTTTGAACGCCGCACATAACTCCACCCCTATGTAGTCATCTGAGGTATAACAGCGAAACGTATTGGTAGTAAACAGATCGCGGAAATAACAGGCAATATCGTTATTAGGAGAAGCAATAACCGTGCCTGCCGGAATTCCCAATACCACTTCTTCAGCATGATTAGGCCCTGAAAGTGCAGCTAAGCGATTGCCGTTGCCCAACACTTCCTCAAATACCTGCATAGGCACCATGCCGCTTCCTTCTTCCACTCCTTTAGAGCAAAGAATAAGAGGAATATCGCAAGAAAGAAGGGGCTTTAGCTGTTCAGCAAAAGAACGGGTAAGACGGGAAGGCGTTACCATGACAACCGCTTTGGCATCTTTTACGCATTCTTCCAAATTACTAGTTGCACTAATAGCTTTTTCCAACACTATGCCATTTAAATAGCGCGGATTGCGATGAGCCTGCGTGATAGATTGGGCAACTTCTTCCTTTCGTGCCCACATGCACACCTCATTACCACCAACCGCAAGCGTCTGAGCGAGCGCGGTTCCCCACGACCCAGCACCTATTACCGCAATTTTATCCATGGCATCCTTCATCCCTTATTAAGATTGCGCTTTCTTTGAACCAATCTTATTTTCGTTCCCTGCACGAAGGCGAGCAATATTTTCCCGATGAGCCCAAATTACCGTAATAGCGGCAATAAAACAGAGCGCAATAGCTATTCCGTTACCGCCAAAGAAATACAAAGCAAAGAAAGGACAGGCAAATGCCGCTGCAATTGATCCCACAGAAACATATTTAGTCGTAGCAACCAGAATCACAAAAAATGCCAGTTCAAAAAGCGTACCCGTAAGTCCAAACGTGGAAACTAAACAACCTACTGCAACCGCAATTCCTTTTCCGCCCTTAAACTTAAGCCAAGGACTAAAGATATGACCCCAAATACAACCCAGAAAAGCAATACTTAAGCAAATTTGTGTAATGCGAAAATGGATTGCCGCATTATCGGGATTAGGGCCTGTAATTCCTGTCGCAACACAAAAATCGCGCAACACGGCATAGTCAGTTAGAAGCTGGCTTGCAAAAAGGGTGGCAATAACACCGGCAAGAACACCTTTACCAAAATCAAGAATAAAGACCGCAGAGCCTCCCACCTTGCCAAGTGTTCTCATGGCGTTGGTCGTGCCAATATTGCCTGAACCGTGCTCGCGCACATCGGTGTGATAAAACACGCGCGAAATAATGACGCCCCAGGGAATAGAGCCCAACAAAAACGAAACAAGAAACAACAAGACAAAAAACCCAATACTGGAAAGCATCACTTAGTCCTTCTTCTTAAACTTCATGCGAATAGGAGTACCTTCAAAGCCAAATGCCGAACGAAGACGATTTTCCAAATAACGTTCAAACGATGGTTCTACCAAATCGGGATGATTACAGAAAAACGTAAAGAACGGCGGTTCTGTGCCTGTTTGGGTAACATATTTCAGTTTCAAAATACGCTTACCCTTTGAAATAGTATGACCAAATTCGCGAATATCCTGCAGCCATACATTTAAGCGACTGGTGGAAATAACGGAAGAATAGTTTTGGTACGCTGTGTTGATAGCATTCCAAATTCGATGCACATTTTTGCCCGAAAGTGCCGATATCGCAATAACAGGAGCATATCCCACAAACGTAAGACGATCTTCAATGCGCTCGCGAATTTCCGCCTTGGCTTCAGGACCTTCCACTAAATCCCACTTATTTAAAAGGACAACCATCGCGCACCCGCGCTCAGCCGCCATGCCTGCCACACGCTGATCTTGATCGGTTAAGCCAAGCGTTGCATCAATAACAAGCAACACCACCTGGGCACGATCTATCGCGCGCATGGCGCGTACAAATCCGTAGTATTCCACATCTTCATGAACAACACTCTTCTTGCGAAGACCTGCCGTATCAACAATGGTGTAATAGGTTCCTTCATGTTCTACCACCGTATCAATAGCATCACGGGTGGTACCTGCAACATCTGAAACAATGGAACGTTCGTTGTTGGTAAGCTTGTTGGTAAGAGACGATTTTCCTGCATTAGGACGCCCAATAATAGCAACATTGATGGAATCCAGCACATCCTCTTCCGTTTTATCTTCTGGGAAAAGAGAAACGATTTCATCAAGAAGATCTCCCGTGCCCGTGCCATGAAGTGCTGAAACAGGACGAGGATCACCTAGGCCAAGCTGATAGAACTCCCAAAGCTCCCCTTCTTGCTTGACGCTATCCAGCTTATTTACTGCCAACAAAACAGGCTTCTTTGAACGACGTAAAATACGCGCCACTTCTTCGTCATCAGCGTTTATACCCGTTTTACCATCAACCAAAAAAACAATGACATCTGCTTCTTCGGTTGCTGCAAGAGCTTGAGAAGTAATAGAGCTCTGGAAAGCATCATCGCTTCCCATTTCGATGCCGCCCGTATCAATCAAGGTGAAAGATCGCCCATTCCAATCAGCTTCATGATATGAACGATCGCGCGTCACTCCACGCATCTCATGAACAATAGCCTCATTATTTTCCGCAAGGCGGTTAACCATGGTGGATTTGCCCACATTAGGCCGCCCCACAATAGCAACAATTGGTAATGACATAGTTACTCCTTGCTAAAGGATTCGTATACTTTTCAAGCTTTCAGGATACCACGCAAAACCAGACAGTTTTACCAGAACACGCACAACGCCCAAGGCCAACTAAGAAACTAACATGAAAGTGAGCGAAGAAGAGCTACCACGCTTTCGATTTGATTATCAGGGGTCGATGCCCCTGCAGTAACGCCCACGGTTTTACAGCCTTCAAACCAGAATTCTTTAATTTCTTCAGCAGATTCTATATGGTAGGTACGCGAACAATACTGAAGGCATATCTCAAAAAGACGAGTGGTGTTAGAAGAATTACGTCCCCCTATTACCACCATGGCGTCTACTGTTTGTGCCAGTGAAATAGCAGATTTTTGGCGCTGAGTAGTAGCAGAGCATATGGTATTTTTTACTTCAACATCAAGCCCTCTACCTTCAAGAGCAGAAAGAACTTCAGCAAGTTTTGCTTCTGACTGTGTTGTCTGTACCACCACACCAATGCGATCCGACAAGGAAGCAGGAATATCTTTTGCCCCGCCCACAATGATGCAGTCACCACCAGCAACTCGGGCATGAGCAGAAATACCTTCCACTTCGGGATGGCCTGCTTCTCCAATAACTAATACCTGTCTGCCGTCATGTGCCAGCTTTGCCGCCGCACGTTGCGCACGCATAACGTGAGGACACGTTGCATCTACCACACAGATCCCTTGCGCATTAAGATCATCTATAACCTGAGGAACTACCCCATGAGAACGAATGACTACCTTATCTGCTGAAATATCAGAAACCGATCGCGCAACACAAATTCCCCGCTCTTCCAATTCGGAAACAACTCGAGGATTATGAATAAGCGGCCCAAGCGTGCAAACTGAAGCGCCTTCAGCACTGGCTTCAAGGGTCATATCTAAGGCACGCTGAACACCATAACAAGCCCCTGCATGTTCAGCACGAATTACTTCAAGGGTTCCCATTTATGCCTCCGCTTTAGCTTTAGGAGTATAGTCAGGCAAGGTAGCAGGATCAAACGGAACAATAGGATGCTGTTCAAATACTTCCGCATAATCCTTTGCATCGGGAAACAGTTCAGTCATAGGTACTTCTTGAGCTGGGCAGTTAAAGGTCAGCGCATAGGCTTCACGCATGGTATACCATGCACAGGCATCCATTCGTTCGTCTTTAGGAAGAAAGTCAAACGAATCAAGTGAAATAGGCTCGCCAAACCTCACAATGACTTTAGGAAAACGAATACGTTCTCCTTTACGCTTAATATTAGCCACATTTTCCAAACCAAGGGGCACAATAGGTGCCTTTCCCATACGCGCAATCAAAACCGCACCCGCATGAAGTTCAGGCTTATTACTTCCCTTGCTCCTTCGGGTTCCTTCCGGGAAAATACCAACCCATTCACCATTTTTCAGCATGCGTGCTGCACGCTTCATTGCGGTACGGTCAGCCGTGTTTCGCTTGATAGGAAACGCACCAGCACGAGAAATAATTTCACCCAGAAAGTTCCCACCCGCTACAAAAAGTGAATCACGCGCCATTAGACGAAGCCACGCACGTGGACGAACGGAAAGAAAAGCCACGATAACATCAAGATAGGAATAGTGAGGCGCAATTAAAACCGCACCTGTTGTTTTGCCTTTAAACTTATCGATTACCTCTTGGTTTTCAATTTTCATGCGGAAGAATACGCGAAAAATAATATTCAGAATACCCGCAATGATATAAATCAAAAAACGAGGAACATGATTGGTCTGATCATTCCCCATGCAGGGACGATCCCAAAATTCTTCATGCACACTAAACATGGTGAACGATATCCTAGCTTTCCCTACATCTTTGCATGCGCACGGCCGCAAATAATAGCGATTATTTCCTCAATGTACTTGCCGGTGGAATCAATACAAAGCGCATCGTCTGCCGGACGCAAGGGGGATGTGTCACGATTGGAATCCAATTCATCACGTCGCACAATATCGGCAAGCACTTCGTTGTAGTCGATAGAACCCACTCCGCGATCAACATTTTGACGTACCCGACGATGGGCGCGTTCTTCAGGAGAAGCGCTTAAAAATATTTTTACTTCCGCACCAGGAAATACCACGGTACCAATATCGCGACCTTCTACCACATAATTGCCCTCAGACCCAATGCGACGCTGCTGTTCCACCAGCGCCTGCCTTACTTCAGGAACAGCAGAAACCGCCGAAACACTGCGGTCTATTTCTGCAGTACGAATTTCGTTGGTAATTTCCTGGCCGTCACAAAATACCTGTTTGGGAACAGGATCTCCCTCTTCATGACCAAAGCTTATGGCATGAGTACGCGCAATTTCTGCAAGTGCCTGCGAATCAGTAAGCGAAACTCCTTCATTGAGCGCTTTCCAGGCAACGGCGCGATACATTGCACCCGTATCCAAACAAGAAAATCCCAACTTTTTTGCAACTGCCTTGGCAACCGTAGATTTTCCTGCACCTGATGGCCCATCAATCGCGATAATCATTAGGCAAGACCTCTCATAACTTCTAGGAAACGGGGGAAACTTACAGAAATACAGTCAAAATCAATAATGTCAACAGCATTATGCGAACACAATCCAGCCAATGCCCAGGTCATTGCGAGGCGGTGGTCTTTACGAGAATCAAATACCAAACCCTCGGGCACCTCTAAATCGGACTGGCCTTCGATATAGAGATTGTCATTTTCAGCCCAAGCGTTAACCCCCATCAAATCAAGACCTTCGATAATGGCTTCAAGACGATTTGATTCTTTCTTGGTAAGTTCACTCACGCCTCGAAATACGGTGATACCGGAAGCATGCGCCGCCACAAGAGCCAACACCGGAATCTCGTCAATTTCTGAAGCAATATGTTGAGACGGAATTTCACAGCCACGCAAGTTAGGTGTGTATGCGGCCTCAATAATGCCAATAGGCTCCTTACCTTCAGCAGTAAGATAACGAACCTCTATAGAAGCACCCATGCGCTCAAGCGTGCGAATGAAGCCAACACGACCAGGATTCAAGCTTACGTTTTCAATCTGAATGGAACTGCCTGGCTTTAACAGTGCTGCACAAATTAGAAAAGCAGCAGAAGAAGGATCTCCTGGAACATCCACTTCATTTGCTTGAAGCGTCACTGGTCCTTCAACCGAAGCACGACGGAAGGCCATCCCGGCTTTTACTCCAAATTCTGGCAACATTAATTCGGTATGATTACGCGAAATAGCAGGTTCGTTAATGACGGTTTCACCTTTGGCGCCCAATCCTGCAAGCAGTACCGCTGTTTTAAGTTGAGCAGATGCCATGGGAGAATCGTACGTAATAGCCTTCAAATTGGGAGTACCCATAATGGTTACGGGCAATGTTTCGCACGCTTCAGGCTCAAAGCGAACACCCATCTTCATCAGCGGCGCAATAATACGGCGCATAGGACGCTTTTTAAGCGAATCGTCGCCGGTTATTTCTACCTTTATATTCCAAGGCGCCAAAATACCCATAAGCAAGCGGGCTGTAGTACCCGAATTGCCACAGTCAATAGGTTCACTTGGTTGCGTGGGCCCCGTCGCGCCCCAACCCGTAATGCCGCCAGCTAAAGAACCATCAATCTGACGCTCCAGGGCAATCGTAGCTCCCAAGGCAGACATTGCGGCAATGGTGGAGCGAACATCAGCCGAATTCAACACTCCGGTTAAACGAGAGGTCCCTTCAGCCATGGAGGCGAACATGATAGCGCGATGAGAAATAGATTTATCTCCGGGTACTGCCGCTACCCCATCGAGAGGACGAGCAAGCGGCTCAATGCGAGTGGTGTTTGGTGAAGTCATAACTACTCCTTAAACAAAGGGTTGAACGAAACACTAAACCCAGCTTTTATGAGCTGCGTTGAAAGCTTTCCGATGTCGCCTTCATCAGTAAGAATAAGATCAAGAACGGCACTTGACGACGTAATATGATCTATATCTATAGACTGTACGTTACAACCCGCCTTTGATGCAATAGTTGTTATTTCTGCAATTATGCCAGGGCGGTTTGTAAGAGGAATTCTTACCTCCAACAAATCTTCAGTAGCAGGAACCCATTTGGCAGGAAGCGCTCTGCGTGCTTGAGCGGCGCGATCAAGCAACGACGTAAACTGGGGCTTATCACCCTCGCGCAACGTATCAGCATAGTCCTTCAAAATACCCTGAATTTCATCAAGACCTTCTACGATGGCACTGCGATTATCAAACGCAATCCCAGTCCATAACGCAGGAGAGCCTGCGGCAATGCGGGTGGAATCCTTAAAGCCGCCTGCTGCAAGACGAAACAGCGCCTCCTGATCCCCCGCATGACGAACTGCCAATTCAACCAATGACGAAGCCACAAAATGAGGAACGTGGCTTACAATAGCTACCACTTCATCGTGAGTATCACGCGGCAGCGACACCACACGGGCACCAAGGCCAGTAAGCATTTCGTGCAAATCAGCATAGTCTTGCGCAGATGTTGCCTCATCAGGACACAGCACCCAATGAGCTCCTTGGAACAAATCTTCACGCGCTGCTTCAATACCGCTCTTTTCCGAACCAGCCATAGGATGACCAGGGATATATTTTTCCGGATGCGGAAGGATTTCTTTTGCCTGCTGACTTACGATAGCCTTTGTGGAGCACGTATCGGTAACTACCCCTTTGTAATCCTTATCAGCAATAAGTTTGAAGTAGTCCGAAACCACCGGTACGGGAGTGGCAATCATAACCAAATCAACCCGAGAAAGCGCCTCGGAAAAATCATCGCTCGCAAGATAACCTTCATTAATCCAGCCACGTTCTTTGGCTTCATCGAGGGTACTTTGAGAAATATCAACACCAATAATTGAAGAGGTGGGATAGGCATTACGATACGCCATAACAAATGATGACCCTATCATCCCAAGACCAATAGTCATTATCGAAGTAAAACGCGTATCCATAATGCTAAATTCCTTTTACCTTTCCTTTTCTTCCAATGTTCAAATCTCTATGAGTCCTATAAGAGTATTCCAAGTGTACCATTGCTTAGTGAATCGAAGATTTAAGCTTAGCTACCTCTTCATCCGAAAGCAAACGATACGATCCTTCTGCAAGACCCTCCAAACTCAAGGGCCCAAATTGCGCACGATGTAAGCGAATAACGGGATGCCCTACTGCTTCGCACATGCGCTTTACTTGCCGTTTTTTTCCTTCATGAATAGTAAGGGACAAAAGCGTTGAAGTCTTTTGCTGTTTCAAAACCGAAACACGCGCAGGAGCCGTTATGCCATCCTCCAGACGAACCCCTTTCCGAAGCGTAGCAAGCGCCTCTTTTGAAGGGTGTCCTTGCACGAGCGCATGATATTGCTTATCCACATGAAAAGAGGGATGAAGCAACGCATTCCCCAATTCGCCATCGGTAGTAAACAGCAAGAGCCCTGTCGTATCAAAATCAAGGCGTCCCACCGGAAATAAACCGGGATACGCATCAACAGGAACAAGCTGCGCAACACAAGGCCTACCACGATCATCTTTCATGGAAGTAAGATACCCTGCTGGCTTATAAAGCATAAGAACCACGTCATCGCGCTTGACAGCAACCTTCTTGCCATCAACAAACACTTCATCCTCATAGGGATTTACTTTGGTTCCTAATTCGGTAACCACCTGTCCATTTACCAAAACACGCCCGGTCAGGATAAGCTTTTCGCTTGCCCTTCTACTTGCTACGCCTCCACGAGCAAGAAACTTTTGCAAACGCATGGATTCCTGCATAGATTCTTCAGTCATTGCTAATCATCTTCGTCGAAGATCAATTCATCAAAGTTAATTTTTTCTACCGCACCCACACCAGCAGCAAGCGCATCGTTTAGCATGGTCTGCATTGCTTCTTGCATAGATTCAGCACGAACGAGATCCTCTGCTTTGGTGTCAGCGTCGGTTTGCAGTGAATACGTTTCATCTTCAGGACGAACGATATTCAAACGTTCCGCAATGAAAGCGCGTGTCTCTTCATCGGGCGCAAACGATTCCAGCGGTGGTAAATCAGCAACTGAACGAAGGCCAAACTTTTCCAAAAACGTGGTAGTGGTCGCATAGAGCACAGGATTACCAGGCGCATCCTGCGTTCCCGCTTCACGCAGCAATCCTTTCTCCACTAAAGAATTAATAGAACTATCGGAACTTACCCCACGTACCGAAGCAACACCATTGCGGGTGATAGGCTGACAGTAAGCCACTACCGCCAGCGTTTCTAAGGCCGCCTGAGAAAGTTTTCGAGTATCCCACGACAGAACATACTTTTCTATCAATTCATGATAGCGAGGATGCGAATACAGTCGCCAGCCTCCTGCCACTTCACGCAGTTGAATACCACGCTCATCCTGCTCCAGCAAGCGCTGCAGTTCTTCCAATACTTCCTGTATAAGAGCAGGATCAGCTTCCAACATATCAGCGAAGGTCAAAACAGTAACTGGCTCATCGGTAACAAAGAGCATCGCCTCTACCGCACCTGTCAACCAAGCTTTATCAGAATCAAGCATTATGCATCCTCAATCACCGAATCGAATTCATTATCATCGTCCAGAATTTGACGGTTTCCGCCTTCCACAAAACGAATGTCAATGTCGCCAAACAATTCATCCTGAGTAAGAGAAACCATATTACGTTTAAACAGCTCCAATATCGCCAAAAACGTAACCACTATTACATGCGGATCGTCTTCGGCGGAAACAAAATCAGAAAAACGTGCCTGCTTTTTTTCACACAGGCGGTCATATACCGTGCGAACCTGCGTTTCTACCGGAATGACCCGCGCAGCAATATGCTCGGATTCTAGAAGAAATACATCACGCCTTGCAATGCAAGCGGCACAAAGTTGCCCTAACTTTTCTATCTTTACCCCCGCCAAGTAATCGGGTACCAGCGTCAAAAAAGAACGATCGGGTCCGAAGGGACGTGCATGCATGCGTTCTTCAACTTCATAGCGTGCCTGCAAAGCGTTTGCTGCATTTTTAAACTTCTTGTATTCCAAAAGATGATCCACTAACGCATCGCGCATTTCACCAGGAGAAACATCTTCAAACAATTCATCTGTATGTTCTGATTCTTCATGAGGAATCAGACTTGCTGCCTTTATTTCTAGAAGCGTTGAAGCCACAAGCAGAAAATCGCTCGCCACATCTAAATCGACATTTTTCATCCGCTGAACTTCAGCAAGATACTGATCGGTAATTTCTGACAAAGAAATTGAACCAATATTCACCTTCTGACGGCTGACCAGATAAAGCAGCAAATCAAACGGACCTTCGAAGCTTTCAATGCGAACGCGGTAAGACATCCTTATCCACGTTCCTTCCCATCAAGGCCTTCAAAATCGTTTTGGCGAAGTGCTTCATAGATGCCAAGAGCCGCCGCATTGGAAAGATTTAGAGAACGAAGTCCTTCACGCATAGGAATACGCACGCATTCATCCGCATGCGCTTCCAACACTTCATCATCAATACCGCGACTTTCACGACCAAAGATAAGATACACTTCTCCCTCGTAGGTTTGATCGCAGTAAGAAGCATTAGCCTTACCAGTAAAGAAGTACATCTTTTTGCCGGCATATTCTTCTAAAAACTGATGCACGCTTGCATGGCGCACGATCGTAACCTTGTCCCAATAATCAAGCCCTGCACGACTAAGGTTTCTCTGGGTGGCCCGAAAACCCATGGGCTCCACCAAATGAAGCGTAGCGCCCGTGCACGCACAGGTACGAGCAATATTGCCGGTGTTCTGAGGAATTTCAGGTTCAAAAAGCACCACATGAAGATCTAAGCTCATGACAGAGCCTCCTTGCTCTTTTTCATTTCTTCCTCTATTTCCTCAGAAAGCATAATCCACTCTTCCTCATGAGCTGCAAGAGATGCCTTCAGTTGGGCATGTTCTGCAATAACATCACTTGAAGCATCTTCATTCATATAGAAATCAGGATCAGCCAAAAGTGCCAGTATTTCTTCCATACGAGCTGATTCCTTTTCGATTAAGGTATCCAGTTCCTTAACACGTTTACGCTGGTTTTTTAAGGCTGCATACGCCCGATTACGCGCTTCAGCTTCAAGACGCTTCTGTTCTTTTGTTTTGGGGGCCGATCCTCTTGGTGCAGTTAAACCTTCAGCTGACGACTGCCTAGAAGCCGCTGCCTTGGTTGCCGCAGATAGTCCTTCAGAAGATGCCACTCCATCCTGAGTATTCCTACGGTTACCATTCTGCGCAAATGCCTGCGAAGCCGCTTCGGCAGGAACTTTATTCCTTCGAATATCCTGGGAAGCTTTTTTCGATACCTGAACAGGACTACCACCAGCACCTTGAACACCTGAAGTTTGCTGGGCATTTTCCTGCTCTGTCTTATAGAGGTAATAGTCGTAATCTCCTGCAAACGAAGTTACTTTGCCAGGCTTTATTTCTATAATACGGTTTGCAACCGAGCGAATAAGATGACGGTCATGCGTAATAAGCAAAATAGTACCTTCAAAATGCTGCAAGGCCTGTTCAAGAATGTCTGCACTAGCAATATCTAAATGGTTGGTTGGTTCGTCCAAGCAGAGCAATGGCTTTGGTGCTACCAGCATCTTTGCAAGCGCCAAACGGCATTTTTCACCGCCCGACAAAACCGAAACCTTTTTATCCACATCATCGTTTTGAAACAAGAAAGACCCCAATAAGGTACGCACCTGAGAAATGCTCCAGCCAGGTGCTGCTGCATCCAATTCCTCAAATACCGTATTTCCCGGATGAAGTTCTTCAAGCTGATGCTGCGCAAAATACGTTTTACTTACATGTGTTCCGTATCGAATAGTTCCCGAATCGGGTGCCAAAACCCCTGCTATCATTTTCAAAAGCGTTGATTTACCCGCACCATTAGGGCCCACCAAAACAACCTTGTCCCCACGATAGAGCGACAAATCAAGGCCGTCATAAATTACTTTTTCACCAAACGCTTTATGGACATCCTTTACCTCAACAACCAAATCTCCGGTACGGGGAGGTTGCTGGAAGTTAAAATGAACGCTTTTCTTCTCTGGAGGCACCTGAATGATTTCCATACGCTCAATTTTACGGATGCGGTCTTGTACCTGTTTTGCCTTTGTGGGCTTATAGCGGAATCTATCAATAAAGGCCTGCATATGAGCAATTTCTTCAGCCTGTTTAGCCGCTTGCTCTTTCAGTTTTTCTATGCGTTCTTCACGCTGCTTTAAATAAGCAGAATAATTTCCCTTGTAAAGCTGAACGTGACCCAGGTCGATTTCAGCAACTCGATCAACCATATTGTCTAAAAACGCACGGTCGTGACTTACCACAATGACACTGCCGGAGTAGCTGCGCAAAAAGCCTTCTAACCAGCGTACACTTTCCAAGTCAAGATGATTGGTAGGCTCGTCCAAAAGAAGCACTTCAGGATTTCTCGTCAATAGTTTCGCAAGCGCAATGCGCATTTGCCAGCCGCCCGAAAAATCAGTTGTTTGGCGTTCCATGTCATCTTCGCCAAAACCAAGACCAAACAACACGGCACGAACGCGAGATTCCAGCTCGTAGCCACCCATAGATTCATACGTATCGCGCGCTCTGCCATAGGCAGCAAGCTGTTGTTCGGTTGAATTATCTCCCAAAGCAAGCTCTAAGCTGCGCACCTTTTGTTCTTGACGCATGATCTCATGCTGAGCTGAAAGCACCTCTTCGAAAATGGGGTTTTCACCCATTTCAATGGCTTCCTGTTCCAAGTAGCCAACTTTTGCACCCTTAGCAAACAGCACGCGCCCACTATCAGCATCTTCATGGCCCGTAATAATGTTGAGAAGCGTGGTTTTACCAGCGCCATTAGGCCCCACCAAAGCAAGCCGATCGTGTTCTTCTAGTTTAAAAGTAACATCGGAAAATAACGTCCGAGATCCGAACGATTTAGTTATATGTTCTAGTTGCAAAATCATAACGACTAATTATAGCAACGTTACCAAGTTGCATGGCTAGTCGATGTCACATTGCTCGTTTAATCAATAAAAATATGATCAGTTTTCGAAAGATCCAATTGGTGTTCACGAACAAATTCTATGAAGTGATCAACGCAATAAGGACGATAATTCTTTTCACTAAAAATGAGATAAACCATATGCGAAAAACGACGCTGTTCTTCAGCGTTGTTGTATAAAGGCTTAATAACGATATCGTTTACCGTATGCGGGAAGAATGTATCGAGCATAACTGCATAATCGGAACCCGTTGCCGCTAAACCAGCCAAAATAGATTCATCCTCATAGGAATAGCGAACATTATCTATCCCGTAGCTGTCTAACAGACGCTTTACTGAAGAACCTAAAGGAACTTCCTCTCGATACGAAATAATCGATTGCCCAATTAAATCTTCAGGAGTTAAAAATGGCTTTGTCGCTAAAGGAGAATCTGGATTCATAGAAACTACTAAAAGCTGTTCAGCCACAGGAATTTTTTGAATGCCCGATTCTGATCCATCACAAGCACAGAACGCTACATCGTGTTTTCCCTCATTGATGCCTGCAATAAGTTCCTGAGAAGGCCTTTGGTTGATATCGAATACTGTTTCGTGGTCGTTACTAGAAGAATATTGCTTCAAAAGACGAGGTAAATAATCCGACTGAAGAGTAACAATACAACCAATATCGATAGTGCCGCCATCACCCTCGCCTGAATACCCCTTCATAATGGCAATACCTTTATCCAGCTGTTCAAGCGAAGCATTAACGTATTCAAGAAACTCCGAACCATATTTGGTAAGTTCTACATTTCTACCCGCTTTTTGGAATAGCGAAACCCCCAACTCCTGTTCAAGAGAAGAAATTGAACCTGATAAGGTGGGCTGGGTAATAAAAAGCTCTTTTGCAGCACGGGTATAATGCTGCAATTCTGCTAACTTTCGAAAATAATACAGCTGAGATAGATTCATGCCTCGTACACCTCTGGAATGAATTAATACACAGAAATTATAACGTAATACCGATAGATTGTTCGCAATTCATAAGAAAGTGCCCCACAAAAATGGGAGACCTCGGTATACCCAAGGTCTCCCTGAACTTCTAACCTATCGTTAAGGTATCGCTTTGCAAAATTGCCTTACTCTACCTAACTACGTTATGAAGTATACATTGCATTTTAGCGCTTTAGTCCTCACGAAGCTTTTCCATAGCGCTGTAGCCAAACTGACGCTTGAAGGCTGCCATTGCAACGATAGACATCAAGATTTCAACACAGCTTACTACGAGCAAGAGAATCATCATGATCCATACTGCACTTGCCTCACCAACAGCGGTAGTCATGCTGCCAACGATAAAAGGCAGGAATACGGATGCGAAGCCCATGAAGGTATAGTACATACCTACGTTACGGCCGCGAGGACCAGGGCACATCATCTGACGCAAGGAAACGCCAGTCTGCAACATGCCACCTGCAGCAGAGAAGCCCAGAACAGCAATTGCGACGTACACAACGCCCGCACCAAGACCAAGAGGCAGAGCAATAATTACGAGTGCAAGCGCTGCAGCACCTAAGATGGAGTCAAACAGAATAACCTTCAGTGGCGACCAGCGAAGCTTACCCATAATCCAAGCCCAGAACAGAACTGCAATGATTGAACCAGCAGTATAAATAGAGGTCAAACCAGCTGCAGCTACGGGATCAAGACCAAGGTTGGTAATACCGAACTGCTTGGTATATTGCTGAGCACCATACATTACGAACATGATGGTAAAGCCGAAGAACAAGGTAACAAACTGAATAAGTGCATTGGGCTGCTCGATCATGGCATCCTTAGCTGCCTGAATTTCAGCTTCAGCCTTATTCTTAGCGGCAGAATTGTCCTCGTCGCCTACAGCCATCTTACGTTCATCGTCATAAATAAAGGGCGTAAAGATTGCCATAACGGTAGCGATGATAGACATAACGATAGGAATCCAGATGTTAATCTGCCACGTATCGCCCGCATTCATTGCCGCCAAGAGTGGATACACAATACCAGACAGAGAAATAACTGCCTTGATACCAATAGTAGTAGAAGCTGAATACTTTGGATTAGCTTCTGCTACTGCAGGGTAGAGCGATCCATCCCAGAAACCAGACGTTGCAACACCAGAGAGGAAACCTGCTATGCAAGCAATGGTTGCATCGGTCGTGGTCAGCATAATGACAAATGAAATGATGTAGAGAATACCGCCACCTACGGCCATAATCTTACGGCCAATGCGGTCGGAAATTTCGCCACCAATCCAAACACTGACAAATTTACCAACGCCGGTCCAGGTAATTGCCATAGAAACTGCGGCAGCACCTGCAGCTGCGTCGGTAAATCCCCATTGAGTATAGAAATTTACTTGGTTTTGACTGAAGATAATTGCCTGAACGCCATGAGTTAAATAACACATATATACTGTGGCGATAGCAAACAAGTACTTCGTAGCCTGTTTAGCTGCACTCATCATTCTCCCCTTTCCTCAAAAATGATTCGTACGATAAGAAATTCCAGAGCCCTCTCCTTCTCTAGAACCTCTCTTTCCCAAATGAACATGTTATAGAAACAGAATTTATAAATCCAATAACTACCATGAATCGTTTAAGGAATTATTTATAACTGAAATGGATACTTTTATATCACTTTCACTATAAATTGCAGAATATAAAACAGCCACTCATATAATGTGCAATAGTATGACTATCTAACCAGTTCAAAACAGCTTTTTATATAGCTAAACTTACAACACATTTTGTCACTAACCCTAGCCCTCACGAACACCATTAGAACGGCAATCTTCTTTTGGTCGCAGCCCTCATCAAACAAAAAAAGTCCGTACCTGTATACAACAAGTACGGACAATTTCTTATATCGCAAAGCGAAATAATGTAAAGCGTTTACCTAACCGTCTCGCAAATCTTAGCCAAAACGATATTCTACGCCCATGGTAGGCTGAGGATACTCCCACTTCTCGAGAATGGTTTCGCCACAAATCATGCGGCAGGTACCACATTCAAGGCAACCAGCATAGTCGAAAATTGGCTCGTCGCCTTCTGCAGGCATCTTGTACAGTGCAGCTGGGCAGCACATAACAAGCTTCTGGAATTCAGGATCGGAAGCCTTAACGCCTTCCTTGATTTTGATATGAGCATTTTCCTCATCAACATTGAACTTGTTGAGAGAAAGCTTCTCATCAACATTAACCGTAATATCGATCATAGAGCCTTCACACCCTTCATAGCAACCTTAGCAAGCTTGAACAGACCCTGCTTCTTTACCTGAGGCATAGCGATCTTCATTACGTGCTGGCGAGGCTCACCGTCTACCATGAACAATGGGGTCATGATGTCACGGATCATTTCAGGATAACCACGGAACATGCCTGGGCAGTTCTCCAAGAACTCAGGTGCATCCTGATACATCTTCATATCGCGCATTACGAACGAGTTATCCAACATGGTCTTGTAGTCAGACAGACCAGCCTTGGAGGTGTCGCCTGCATCAAGTGCCTTAATAGCAGCCTTAGCAGCAATTTCGCCAGAAGCAACTGCCAGGTCCATACCACGAACGGTATAACCAAGGTTCATGCACAGCATAGCTGCATCGCCAGCAACCAAAACGCCGTCGCCAACGATTTCTGGCATCATCTTCAAGCCACCTTCAGGAACAACGTGGCCAGAATATTCAACCGTCTTACCGCCTGCAATCAAAGGCTTGATTTCAGGACGATTCTTGAAGTTTTCAAGCATCTGATATACCGGGATATCCTGCTTCAAAACTTCGCTCATGGTTGCAACAATACCTACAGAAACAGATTCCTGGTTTGCGTAGATAAATGCACCACCAATGATGCCATTAGAGCAGTCACCAGCGAACAGCCAAGAAGCACCTTCGCCTGGGTTGCACAAGAAACGGCTTTCGATAACGTCAGCAGGAAGCTCAATAGTTTCCTTAGCGCCAACTGCTACCTGATGAATTGCAGGAGCCTTCTTGGAAAGACCCGCCTTAGAAGTAAGCAAGGAATTTACACCGTCAGCAAGGATTACTACATCAGAAGTAATTGCGTCACCGAATGCGTCAATACCCTTTACCTTGCCGTCTTCGATGATGAGGTTTTCTACTGCAATACCATAAATGTATTCAGCACCAGCATTTTCAGCCTGCTCTGCAAGCCACTGATCGAAGGGGCCGCGTAATACGGTGTAAGATTCTTTACCTGCTTCTTCAAGTTCACGAGCAGAATAGTCGATCGTGAAGTTTGAGTCAGGTGACATAAGCGAAATACGCTCATGGGTAACTTTACGCTGCAAAGGAGCTTCCTGATAATTTGGGAAGACCTTGGCGAGCGAATGCGTGTAAATACGACCGCCCGTCATGTTCTTAGCGCCAGCGTAGTTACCACGCTCGACAACAAGAACCGACTTGCCAGCGGACGCGAGGGTATAAGCAGCTACGTTACCAGCGCAGCCAGCACCCACGACAATCGCGTCAAAATCGGACATGCTTTTCCTTTCAGAGAGCGAACAAAAAAACAGGGCGCAGAAATTCTGCGCCCTGCAATAATAAGCTTTTTTTTACAGCTTTTCAATCAAAGCAGGAAGAACCTTGTAAATGTCACCTACAAGACCGTAGTCGGCCTGCTTGAAGATAGGTGCGTTCTGATCCTTGTTGATTGCGATGATGGTGTCAGCACCCTGTACGCCTACCATGTGCTGCATCTGACCGGAGATGCCCAAAGCGATGTAAGCCTTAGGAGCAAGCTGCAGGCCGGAAACGCCAATGTAGAGGTTACGAGGCATCCAGTCAACGTTCTCAGCGAGAGGACGAGAGCAACCAAGCTCGCCGCCAACCTTAGCGCAAAGATCGCGAGCCATCTGGAGGTCTTCTTCAGCACCGAAGCCACGACCAGCACCAACAACAACGTCGCACTTGGTGAGGTCAGCACCCTCGCGAGGAACTTCCTTGGTACCGCGAAGTACGAGAGGCTTCTCAGGAGCGGTGTAAGCGATGGTTTCTACATCATCGGAACCAGTTGCTTCTGCGTCAGCAAAGCAGGTAGCAGCTACGGTGTATACCTTTACGCCCGTTGCCTTCTGCTTGGTAGAAGCAAGACCGCCGAAGTACATGTTGGAAACGGTGTCACCGTCAATTGCTGCTACGTCAGAAATAACAGCAGTGCCAAGCTTAGCAGCCAAAAGACCAGCAAGGATCTTGTTGCGAGGAGTAGGCTCAACAAGTACTACGTCAGGCTGAGCAGCTTCATATGCTGCCTGAACGCCAGCAGCTGCATTTTCAACAGGCTCGCCAGCAGGAAGCTCAACGTCATAAGCCTTATCAGCAACACCCGTAAGAGGAGCACCCTTTACGACTGCCAATACTACTTCGTCGGCGATAGAACGTGCGCCAGCGCAAAGAGCACGCTGTGCGTCGGTGGTTTCTGCAAGAACAAATGCTTTCATGTTTTAGTACCGCCTTCTCTTTACTATTTAAGTGCCTCAGCAACAGCGGCTGCAAATGCGTCGATGTCGCCTTCTTCAAAGATCTGCTGCTTACGAGGTGCGAGTTCAGGAGCCTTGATCTCCTCAATCTCTACCTTGGTGTCGAGAGCACCAGCGAGGTCCTCAACCGTGGAAGGCTTCTTGCCAGCTGCAAGAATCTCACGCATGCCAGGGATGCGAGGTTCACCAATGGAAGGAGATACCGACACTACTGCAGGAAGAGGAACTTCAATCTCTTCTACTTCTTCTTCAAGGGTGCGCTCTACAACGAGCTTGTCGCCCTCAGCAGTGATGGAGGTAACCTCATTGATGGTAGGTACACCGAGAGCAGCTGCGAGCTGTACGTTTACCTGACCAGCATAGAAGTCAGCAGAACCGTCACCAGTGAGGATTACGTCGTAGTCAGAGCACTTCTCGTCGATGATGCCCTTGAGAACCTGTGCAGTTGCATAAGAGTCTGCGGTTTCCAGGGAGTCATCAGCAACCATGAAGAGCTCGTCAACGCCGCGGGACAGGATGTCCTTCTTCAGCTTAGCGTCGGTAGCCTTAGTGGTGGCAGCACTGATTACAACTACCTGACCATCGTTAGCAGCAGCGAGCTGAGCTGCAGCTTCGATAGCATTCTTGTCGTAGGCAGAAATAATCTGGTGAGCCTTAGAGTAGTCGAGCGAACGATCACCAGCAACAAAGATGTCCTGGTCGTCAGCAACTACCTTTACTGCGACAACAATTTTCATAACTTTCTTGCTCCTATTCTCCTTGTATTCCTACAAAAGGGAGTTTAACGCTACGTGTGTGTTGATTACTTGTAAGCCTTCGGAACTGCACGACCAGCGATGTAATCCATAACCTCGCACGTACCGCCAGCAAGCATATTACCACGAAGGTCACGCCAAATGCGACCCACACGAACTTCGTCAGTATAGCCAAGACCGCCGTAAATCTCAATGCAGTTGTCTGCTACCTGAAGGTGAGCACGGGTGCCCCAAGACTTCAACATAGCGATGTCAGCATTGATGGACTCACCCTGGTCAAGCTTCCAGAGGCAGTAGTAGAGCCACCAGCGAGACTGCTGAAGGATCTTTTCGTTCTCAGTGATGAGGTCCTGAACGCGAGGATTGGTGATAATTGGCTTATTGAAAGCAATACGATCCTTTGCGTACTGAACTGCGTCGTTCTGAGCAGCCTGTGCAAGACCGAGGCCCTGAGCTACAACGAGGCAACGTTCGAACTCGAAGTTCTTCATGAGCAGCAACCAGCCTTCGCCAGCACCACCAATACGCTGATCCTCAGTTACAACAACGTTGTCGAAGAATACGTCTACGAAAGGAACAGTGTGCTGACCGAGCTTGGTCAGATGAGCGGTAGAAACACCTTCGGTTTCGCGCTTTACGAGCCACAAAGACATATCGCGGTTTTCACGAGCAGGATCCTCGTCCTTGCAGATTACCAAGAGGTAAGGTACGTCAGCACCGTTGGTAACCCAAGTCTTCTGACCGTTGAGTACGTAAGTACCGTCAGCCTGCTTCTTAGAGGTCATGGTCATGCCCTGGTTGTCGGAACCAGCAGCTGGCTCGGAAAGGCAGAGTGCTGCTACAGACTGACCAGACTTTTCATATTCTTCCATGATGACAGAGGACTGTTCAGGAGTGCCGAACTCAGCAAGGTCAGCGCAAGCGAGCATACCAGTCATGAAAGGAGTCATTGCGCCGGTGAACTCATAAAGCTTTTCGGTCATAAGACCCAGGGTAACGTGATCCGTTGGGATACCGCCTACTTCCTCAGGAAGGCCCATGAATGGGAAGCCAGCGTCACGATAAGCATCCTGAGCTTCTGCGGAAACCTGATGGTTTTCGTACATCTGCCTTACAGACTCATCGTCGAAATAGCGATCAGCGTATTCCTTGAGGGATTCAACAAGGAGCTGCTGCTCGTCGGTAAGACCAAAATCCATAATCTTCTCCTTCTCCTCGTCTTCATAGAAAAGACGAACGTAGTCCTGGCAGCACAAAATGCCAGAAAACGGACTTTCTGATTCCACAAGTTTAAGCGCAAACTGCAATCCATCCAACTAAAAAAAGTTAACTGACTCCAAGAAAAAACCAATTTATATCTTCAGTTTTCATAGGAGAAGTCTATTAATGGGAAAAATTGGCTTACGTTTGGCTTACGTTTTTATGCGGAATTATTGCTTTTATATATTAGTTGTATTTTAGAAACCTCATGCCAAGAAAAAATTTCTCTTGGATAACTTGATACAAAACAACACTAAGGTACAACCTGCACCGAGCAAGATTACCCAAAGCCCCTGCCTACACCCCAAAAACCGCTCACGGAAAATAATCAACCTTTTGTACGAGCGCGTCATAGATGAAAGCCGCTCATCCATGAGAAAACTACGTTTAGCCCAAATGATAGAGTGCTCCTATGAAAATAACTTGATTAAACGTCTATATCCTATTGGACACTCTCAAGCGCACGAATGATAAACTAGCTCGTAGCGGAATATCCGGAATCTGCCGCATAAGGGTTAAACCGGAGCCATTCGGCTCCAACTCACAAACCGATTAGGAGGGTTTATGAATCCGAATGCAACCATTACCGACGAGCAGTTTAAGCAGTACCTCAAAGAGGTACGCGAAATGGTCGAAGGTCCTTACACTGAATGGCAGAAGGAGATCGAGGTAACCAACACGTTCCCCGAGAAGTTCTACCAGTCCAACATTGAGCACAACATTTATCGTTTCTCTCTCCCTGTAGAGTACGGTGGATGGGGCCTCAATGAGAAGGAAATCCTTCAGGTACAGGAAGAGTTCTCTCGTGGTCCTTCGGGCATGCGTATGCACATGCACTATGCATCTGACCTGAACTGGCGCATCCTTGACGACTTCGGTCAGCCAGAAATCAAAGAGAAGTATATGCCTCTCTTCCAGGACAAGACCATCTTCACCAACTTCGCTCTCACCGAGAAGTCTGGCGGCACTGGTGCTGACCTTCACTCCACCGCTGTATGGGACGAAGAAAAGGGCAAGTGGATCCTTAACGGTGAAAAGTGGCTCATTTCCCACACTGACTGCTCTCAGTTCTCTTACGTAATCTGCGTAACTGACCCTGACAAGAAGGGCGACGATCGTCTGTCTGCCTTCTTTGTACCAATGGACAAGCCTGGTTTCGAACTCGTACCAATGCCTCACATGATGGGCTGCCGTGGTTCCGGCCACACCGGTCTGAAGTTCACCAACGTTGAACTCGAGCCAGAATTGATGCTCGGCAAGCGTGGCGAAGGCATGAAGGTTGCTATGCACTCCCTCGCTGTATCTCGTGTTCACATTGCTACTTCTAACCTCGGTATTTCTCAGCGCATGTTCGAAATGTCCATCGCTCGTGCTCGCGACCGTGTAACCTTCGGTAAGCCGATCATCAAGCGTCAGGCAATCCGCGTTAAGCTCGCTAACATGCAGATGATGATCCATGCACTCCGCTGCTGCATCATCGACTTCTGCGACGACTTCGATCTCGATCCAGAAGGCGAGTACATTTCTGAGAAGGCTGCAATCTGCAAGCTGTTCTCTATCGACACTGTTCGTCTCGTTTCCGACGAGATGCTCGAGATCTTCGGTGGCGACGGTTACTTCGAGGACTCCCCTTATGGTCCTACCGAGCTTCTTTACCGCGACTGCCGCGCTATGTGGCTCGAGGAAGGTGCTCCTACCGTACAGCGCATCACCATCGCTAAGGGTATTGAAGATCACGACGGTACCCTCGAGTACCAGACCTGGATCGCTGGCTCTAAGCTCGACTAGTTCTAGTTCTGGCTCAAACACCAAGATTTTCTCTTGGCTAGATTCCGGAAAAGCGGGAAGCGAAAGCTTCCCGCTTTTTTATTGCCTTACCCCAAAACTCTGGGGTTATAGGCTAAACTCTGCTTCAAGCCTATCGAATATGATTCAATTAACTAATTTACTCGTGAGTCTTGCTATTTGAATACGTGCGCGAATATTCTCCTAAAACATCCTTGAGCACCTCTACCGCATCCCACTGTTCTTCTTTATAAGGAATACCCAACGAAATGGTGTAGGTACTTTGACCGGATAGCGGTATCTGAATAAGACCTTTGTTTGCACCAAAAGCTGCTTCAAGAACATTCGTAGGGCAAAAGAGCGCCCCCAATCCTTCTTGTGCCATTCCCAGTAAAGTTCCCATGTTTTCACTCGTTGCCACAATAGAGGGCTTAATGCCTGCATTACGTAAGACCGAATACGCAATTCGCCCCGCAATATCATCAAGCGTACCCAATACAAACGGACAGTGAGCCAATGCCGCAACACCCTGCGAAAGAACTAAATCCTTCGCTTCTTGCGCAGGCATTTTGCACACCTCTTCTAAAAGAGTTTTATCTATCGCCAGAACTATTTCTTCTTGATAAATAGGATACAGATCAACCCCAGGATGAATGTCTTCGAAACGAGCAATAACCGCATCCACTTCAGCACGTTCTGCCATGCGCAGCAATTCCCTATTAGTACCCTCTAAAAGCTTTACCTGGACCTTAGGTAAACGTTCGCGAATCCTTTTCACCACAAACGGCATAATGGTTCTACTGCGTAAATGCGATATGGCAATCTTTAAGGTTCCTACCCCACTGCCCGTAACCTCGCCAATTTGACGCAACATATCTTGCTGTGCTTGCTTTTGTTCGCGCGCATATAGAAGAAAAACCATACCTGCAGGAGTAAGCGACAAAGGGTTTCCTCGGGTTATTAGTTTTACTTCAAGCGATTTTTCCAACGCTCCTAGGCGAGCGCTTAACGTTTGTTGAGATACCTGCAGTCGCTCTGAAGCTTTTGTAAAGCTTTCCTGTTCTACCAGCGTTATAAACCAATCCCAATCATCAAGAGCCATAGCGTACAGATATCCTTTCGTCGGCAGCACGTAACCGTTATCCAAAAAATTTTGTACATCTACAAATTTTATTTTTAGTTTGTCACATTTTTATTACATTCTCACCTAAAATATTCAAATCAAACACATGCATTATTCATATTTAGAAAGGATGACTATGAAGAAGAAACTTCTTGCCATCGTTACGACAGCTTTTGTAGCTGCTCTTGCTTTCGCCTTAGTAGGTTGTGGCGGAAACGGCGGCTCAAGCGAAGAGGGCTCCAGCTCCCCTGAACTTCGTTTTGTAACCGGTGGCGAATCTGGTACCTACTATGCATACGGTACTGTACTTGCTCAGTATTCCACCAATAATGCAGGCGTTCCAGTAAATGCACTTTCTAGCGAAGGTTCTAAGGCTAACATCGAAGCACTTCAGAACAACGAAGCCGAACTTGCTTTCTGCCAGTCTGACGTTACCACTTACGCTTACGAAGGCACCAGTCTTTTTGAAGGCGCTCCTTACAAAGATTTCTCTGTAGTAGCTTCCCTGTATGGCGAACAGGTACAGATTGTTACCTGCGATCCTAACATCAAAACGGTAGCTGACCTGAAGGGTAAGACCGTATCCATTGGTGCTGCTAATTCTGGTGTTTACTTTAACGCAATAGACATTCTTGGTGCTTACGACTTAACCGAAGATGACATCAATGCGGTATATCAGAACTTTGCTGACTCTGCAGACTCCCTAAAGAACGACAAGATTGATGCTGCCTTCATTACAGCAGGTGCTCCTACCACCGCAATTTCTGACCTCACCACCTCCAAGCAGGCTTACCTGGTATCCATGGACGAAGAGCACATTGCTAAACTGCAGGAAACCTCTCCTTACTATGCAGAATCTGTCATTCCTGCTGGTACCTACAATGGCATGGAAGAAGATTGCACCACCGTTGCTGTATTGGCAGTAATTCTTGCTAACGATTCTGTTGACCAGGACGCTATCTACAACTTCACCAAGTCCATCTTCGATGGCGCTGAAGCTCAGCCCGATGCTCATGCTAAGTATGCTGAATTAAGCCTTGAAGAAGCTACCTCTATCACTTCTGTTCCTTATGCTGCTGGTGCTGCTAAGTACTACGAAGAACAGGGCATCAAGGTACCTACTAAGGAGTAGTTTGAGGTCTGAGTCGTTAATGCCTAGATGGCTTGATTAACTTAACTAACAAGTCTTATCAATGACTCAACTTTCTCTTACGAGAATTTATTGCAAGACTTTTAGTACAAAACTTTGACCAATAAGTAATCATCTTTTTGATACTTACCTTCATTCAGGGCTGCCGCAAAGAAATTTGCTCCAGCCCTGATAGGCTTTTTGCCCTCGAAGATCATGATCAAGGAGACTACGTGAGTATATTTAAGAAAAAAGAAAAGGTCGTAGAACCCGAAGTCACCGCTTCAGCATCAGGTAATGAAGAAGTTGATGCTGAAGCTATTATGCGTAAGTACGACAAGGAATCTAACACTCGTATTTGGGAAGGTGCCCCAAAAATTGTTATCACCGGTGTTATGGTTGCCTTTTCGGTATACTGCTTATGCATGACCCTATTTAGTTTGGAGCAGGCAGAAACTCGCCTCGCTCGCTTTGTTGCTGGCATCATCATTATTGGCTACTTGATGTACCCTGCCAGCAAAACCGATGCCCGTGTTAACCATATTCCTTGGTACGA
Organism: uncultured Cryptobacterium sp.; assembly: GCA_958410215.1. Taxonomy (GTDB): domain Bacteria; phylum Actinomycetota; class Coriobacteriia; order Coriobacteriales; family Eggerthellaceae; genus Anaerotardibacter. Next base: position 98,526 of record CATYOF010000001.1, read on the forward strand.
CATCGTTTTAATGGTTATTGGCGCAGGTGCTTTCCTGTACTATTCCTTCAACACCGTTGATATCTTATTGATGGGCACCCGCATTGGTACCCTTGAGGTAGTGTTAGGCATTTTGGGCATTTTAGTTCTGGTAGAACTGTGCCGACGCTGCGTTGGTATTCCTATTATTATTGTAGTAGGATGCTTGCTCATATATGCTCTGTACTGGCAATTTAGCTACAATGGCGATGCATATCGCACCCTTTCAAACGTTATCCAGAAGCTGTTCTACACCACCAGTGGTGTTATCGGTACTCCTACTAACGTTTGTTACACCTACATCGTTCTGTTCATTATTTTCGGTGCATTCTTGGAGCGCACCGGTATTGCAAACTTCTTTATTTCCTTTGCAAACCGCATTGCTGGTTGGTCATCCGGCGGTCCTGCTAAAGTAGCGGTTATTTCTTCTGCGTTATGCGGTATGGTATCAGGCTCTTCGGTAGGCAACACCGTAACCACCGGTTCGGTAACCATTCCTATGATGAAGAAAACCGGCTATCGCCCTGAATTTGCAGGTGCAGTTGAAGCAGCTTCATCAACCGGTGGACAAATCATGCCCCCTATCATGGGCGCTGCAGCTTTCTTGATGGCTGAATACATGGGTATCCCCTACATTCAGGTTGCGACTATCGCTATCATCCCTGCCATCTTGTACTTCACTGGTATTATCTGGACCGTACACCTGGAAGCTAAAAAGCGTGGTTTGAAGGGTATTCCCATTAAGGATCTTCCCTCTTGGATCTACCTGCTGAAGAATTGTTACCTTATCATTCCTTTGGTGTTGCTGGTTTGGATTGTTTCCGCCGGTATTTACACCATGGCTATGTCCGCTGCAATTTCTATTTTTGCCGCTTTGGTTATTGGCTTTATTCACTTCTTCTTAACCAACTGGGCAGAACGCACCGAAGAAGATACTTTTGGCAGCGTTCTTTACGAAACCGCTCGCACCGCTTTGTTAAGCATGCTTGATGCGTTTGCCGCTGGTGCGCGCAACAGCATCGCAGTTGGCGTTGCTTGCGCATTGGCAGGTTTAATTGCTGGCTGCATTACCTTTACTGGTCTTGCTTCTACCATCATCAATGTTATTGTTCTTGCCGCAGGCGATTACCTGATCATTGGTCTTATTTTGACCATGCTTTGCTGCATTGTTTTGGGCATGGGTGTTCCTACCACTGCAAACTACTGCATCATGGCAGCAACCTGCGCACCTATTCTTATTCAACTTGGCGTGCCCCTGGTTTGCGCTCACTTCTTCGTATTCTACTTCGGTATTTTGGCAGACATTACGCCACCTGTTGCTTTGGCCGCTTATGCAGGTAGTGCTATTGCTAAATCGCGACCCATGCGTACTGCTTTCAACGCAACACGCCTGGGTATTGCGGCCTATATTATTCCGTTTATCTTTGCGTTCTTCCCCGCAATGATTATGCAAGGCGAAGTAGAAATTCCAATTTGGCTTGCAGTATTAAATACTGTTATGGCAGGCTGCGGCTTATACAGCATTGCAGCTGGTTTGCAGGGTTATCTCTTCAATAAGATCAACCCCGTCTTCCGTGTAATATCAGTTATTGCTGGTGTGGTAATCATGATCCCTATCGGTTCGGTTACCGAAATGTACACTATCACTATTAACCTGATTGGTTTTGCAGTAATTGCCGCCATTACCTTTATTCAGCGCGCGCTTAGCAAACGCAATAATGGTGGCGGATCCGGTGATGATGGGCAGAACTCTTCTGACAACGCTCCCTCCACACAAGCTGCTTAAATGAATCTTTAGGCTATCGCGATTAAACAAGTCGTGGTAGCCTAAAGCGGTCCTTTAAAAGGCCTTATCAGCCAAATCAATTACTACAGTAAGGATTTACGTATGAGTGATATTAAAACCATTTGGGTTACTGGCTCAAAAGGCTTTATTGGCGGTGAGCTGGTTCGCCGTTTACATAGTTTAGGCACCTATCGCGTTCTCGGCACTGATGCCGAACTAAGCGTTACCGACGCAGAACGTCTTCAGGCTTTTGCTGTTGAACTTCAACCTGATGTCATTATCAATTGCGCTGGTATTTCTCGTGGTGCTACAGGCATTAGTAACCGAATTAAAGCATATGAAACCAATGCTATTGGCGCTATGAATGTTGCTATTGCTGCTAACACCGTAGGTGCCCATATCGTACAAATCTCTACCGACGATGTGTACCCCCAACGTATGGCGGAACCCGCCAATGAATTCGATACGCCTCACCCTGAAACGCCCTATGGTAAATCAAAGCGCGCAGGCGAAGTAATGGTACGCGACGCAGCACCCGAAAACAGCCTTATCGTACGTTCTTCTTGGGTGTACAGCATTTATGGTGGTCTTGTTAAGGAAGCTTTTGACTGCATTCAAAGCGGAAAGCCCTTTGAAGCACGTACTGACCAGTATGCCTCCCCTACTTCTATCGCCACCTACACCAACTTTATTATTAAGGCTATAGAAAAGCGTGCGACAGGCGTTCTCCACGTTACCAGCCGCGGTGTTACCAATCGCTATGATTTCTTATCTAAGGTACTTACCACCTGTGGATACGAGCCACATGAACTTCTAACCCCTAAAACGGATCTAGTAACCTCTGAGCAGGTTCTTCTTGAAAGTTTGATGCTAGAAATGTTTGGTGCAGAACTTCCTACTTGGGAAGAAGATGTGGAACAGTACTTCGCAGAGCCGAAAGTCGCAGAAAAGGTAGCTAAATATCGCGAGTCCCACTAAAGTTTCTACGTTCAGGCAAGTGTCACTTAGAGCCCGATATTTATCGGGCTCTTATTATTCGTGGTAACTGTTTATTCGCTATATCTATTCGCATGATGTCAGCGTAAGAACTTCGGTAACACCAAAACGTTTACATATTGCGGTATTTATTACCCGTAAATCTGCTTCATTTGTTCATAAGCTTCGTCTGCTTCGGTCATCAAATCCGCAACCATCTTCGCAACTGGTTTAACTTCATGAATAACCGGTGCAATCATGCCACACGAAAAACCTCCGGTTTCCGTATCGCCCTGGATCGCACGAGTTACATAGTCTCCGCAGTATTCAGCCAAACGCTCTGAGTCCGCCCCTGCTTTTACCAGCTCCTTGTAGCCATCGGTAAAAGCATTCTTCAAACAACGTTCCGTGCCCTCTCTTGGATTTGCTATCGTAGTAGTGGCATTATCTTTTGCATCTACAATCATTTGCTTATAGGCATCGGAAACACAGCATTCCTGAGTTGCAAGAAATGCCGTGCCCATCTGAACGCCAACACAACCCATAGCAAGGGCGCCTAAAATGCTTTTTCCGTTAGCAAATCCGCCTGCAGCAACAACAGGAATATTTACTGCTTCGACCACCTGTGCAACTAAAGGCAACGTAGTCATAGCGCCTATAATTCCGCCACCTTCAAGGCCTTCGCATATTACTCCAGCGGCACCGAGCTTCTCCATTTTCGCAGCAGCCCGAGCATGGGGAACCAAAACAAACACCTTTACGCCTGCTTCAGACAATTTAGTTACAAAAGGCGCCGGATTACCCGCAGATAAGGTGCAGACTGGTACTTTTTCTTCAATTATTACATCGGCAATTTTGTCAGCATTCCTGTTTACCAAGATAATATTTGCTCCAAAAGGCTTATCCGTAAGCGATTTGCAGATGCGTATTTCTTCACGCATGTTTTCAGGCGTGCTAAAACCACAGCGAATAATACCAAGCGCCCCCGCATTCGATACGGCTGCAGCAAATTTGCCGTCAGTTATTCGAGCCATTGCACCCTGAATAATAGGATATTCAATGTTTAGCAATTCACATAAGGGCGTTTTCATAAAGACCTCCCATGATCAAACCCCTCCTACTTATATCTATCTGCTTCACGCACAATAGATACTGGTTTGATTCTAGAAGGTATAGGGTTGTTTTGGTAGCACATTTTGAACATGTTCTAAAGTATTCAAAACTACTACTGATAAACCTCTACAGCATCGTTAGTGTCCGATATTTGAAATGACTTTTATACTCTCAAGCGCAAAACAGTATCGCTCCCATCGCGTCGGCGTAGTATCCGCCCCATGAAAGCGTAGTTACAACGGCACCTCTTCGCTTAATTCGATATTTAAGGTCTTCCGAACAGTCTCATATACTGCTAAAGGTACAAATCGTTTCCCGATTTAGATGTCCAAGAAATCTGGATCACATCACATTAGCAATAATCAAACCATAAAACAAAAAGGCCACCGAGAGTAATACCCCGATGACCTGCTAGTTTAATGGTGGGCCCACCCAGATTCGAACTGAGAACCAAAGGATTATGAGTCCCCTGCTCCACCATTGAGCTATGGGCCCGTTTATGTTTCATGCGCATCTTCAAGGTGCGATATATACCTTCGGCATGCGCGAGGTATTATTGTAGCCTATTTCAACTTATCAGGCGAAAAGAAACACATTTCTTTCTTACTTAATAAGCGAAATAGAGCGTGACAAGTGCCCTGTCCACTTGACACGAATTAGTACACCATATGCATTGCTTCGCGAACTTCATCTAAGGTAGCGTTTGCAATTTCGTTCGCACGGCGATTACCCTCATGAAGCACTTCAAGCACATAATCCTTTTTGCCCTCAAGTTCACGACGACGTTCACGAATAGGTGCCAAGTAGCTATTCACACTTTCCGTTACATAACGCTTCAACGCGCCCGCACCGTCGTTGCCAATTTCTTCTGCAATTTCCACTTCACTGCGACCAGTGCATAAAGCAGCCGTAGTAAGCAAGGCCGAAACACCAGGGCGATTTTCTTTATCGTAGGTAATCATACGCTCAGAGTCGGTCTTAGACTTCTTGATAAGCTTGGCAGTTTCTTCGTCTGTAAACGACAAGCTAATTGCATTGCCGTAGCTCTTCGACATCTTGCGACCATCAAGCCCAGGAATTTCTGGGGTGTCGTCATTGAGTAAGCCTTCCGGTTCTGGAAATACCGGAGCATAGCGCTCGTTAAAACGACGGGCAATCTGGCGCGTAACCTCAATATGAGGCAGCTGATCTTTTCCTACAGGCACAATATTGCCCTTGCAGAACAAAATATCGCATGCCTGGTGAACAGGATATGTAAGAAGAAGCCCTGTTAACGCATGACCAGAAGCCTCCATTTCCGCTTTAACGGTAGGATTGCGATGAAGTTCTGATTCCGTTACCAAAGAAAGGAAAGGAAGCATGAGCTGATTGAGCGCAGGCACCGCAGAGTGGGTGAAAATCATGGTCTTTTCAGGATCGATTCCGCAAGCCAGATAATCAATCACCATGTTATACACGTTATCCTGGATGTGCTCAGTCGTATCACGGTCGGTAATTACCTGATAGTCAGCAATAATAATGTTGGTAGCAATTCCCTTATTTTGAAGAGCAACACGTTCTTTAATGGTGCCAAAATAATGACCCAGATGAAGACGGCCCGTAGGACGGTCGCCTGTGAGCATAAGATACTTTTCAGGATGCTTATCTAAATCTGCACGAATTTCATCACTTCGATGAAGACTTGCCTCAAAACTGTCGGTGCTCATGTAGCCAATAGCCTCTCTCTGTGCGAATTGTTGAAAATGAAGTAAAACGTTACGCATTGCCGAAGGACAACACGCAGATTTTTAGTATACCATCGCAACCAAAACTGCACCTTGTCGTTATGTAAGGGATTACAAAGGGTCTAATAAACGTAAATGAATAGACATTCAGAAAAGCTTTCAAGGTAAGCGCTCTAACCATTCTAGGCACTCTTATTTTAAGCGCGGAAAATTCGATTGACTAGAATGCAAGCGAACCACTATTGCGGTAAGTCTACTGGTGGGCCTTTCGGCGAGGCAAAGCAAAAATTTTGAAAATTACCTGTTGCATTGAAAAACAGTTTGATTATAATAATTAATCGCGTCAGAAATGATGCACCGAATTCCTCGGTAGCTCAATGGCAGAGCATCCGGCTGTTAACCGGAGGGTTGTAGGTTCGAGTCCTACCCGGGGAGCCAGAATTTTCAAGCGTCCTTCGGGACGCTTTTTTATTTTGCTAGCTTCACCATTGCATCTTCAGCTATCACGGCATTGGTATTTACTGATGAAGCGCTTCTTCCAACTTTTCATCTTTGAGCCCAAAACCAATTTTGCCTCGGAGAAAGCATAGCTGCTCTTTGCAGTTTGCGCACGAAAGCGAGGCATTCGTTTCTTCAGCAAATCGTTCAGGATGAAAGAAAGCCCGTATTTCCCAACGCAGTAAAATTACTGCACCCAGAATCAATAACAGCGCCGCCTGCCAAGACCAAGCAAAAATAAGCGGTGTTGCTACCATGATGGCATCCCAATTAAAAATCTGACACGTGGCACAACAGCGATTCCTCATGAAAATAACCTGCAGCGGACACCACAGCACCACGCAAACCATGTCAAACCAAAAGAAGAACAACATCCAAAGCGCCACCGCCTCGGATGACATCCAACCCATTTGAATAAGAAAGATGCCCACTACAGCCGTCAAAAAAATCCAAAATACCGCAACAGGAAGGATTTCCTTCAGCCTTCGCATACGTAACACATGCCTTGCTTGCGAATTTACATCTAAATCCGAATCGTCAAACGGTAAAGCTCTCATAAGATCAAGATCTCGGGCAATATGGCGCAATTCACGGCTTACATCGTCTTTTACATTAATTAAACGACTGCGCGTTTCTTCTATAGTGTTTTGAATGCCTTCTTTAGGATGAATATGAATTTTATCGGTACGCAAGATTCCTGTTTTAACTACTTCTGAAACACGGTTCAGAAACGCATCGATCGTTCCTCCTACAGTGTTTTTAGTAGGAACTTGAAAAAACTTGTATTGCTTCAATGATCCAATAGAAATTTTTGCACGCGAAGTGAACTTGGTCAGAAAGTCATAGAGCACAAACAGAAAGACGGCATCTATAAAATTGAATCCGTGAGCTAACCCAACATTTTCAATTGTTAACTGCGCTCTATCGCATATACAAAAGTAGATACCTAGCCCAAGCAGCACGGTACGCACTGCTAAATTCACGCAGTACTTCTTAAACATCCAGGTAGCATGACGCGATTTTGTATGTTGAACTTGCTCTGTCATGCAAGCCATTATAGCCGTGCGTTTGACAATCTCTTACCTAACAATTTAGTAAGAAAAAAGAAACGCTCAAGCAAATGAGCGTTTCTTTACCGCTAAAAATGTATGCGTTTTCACAGATAAAAGATACAGGCAATATGACACTTTAGCGATTTGCTATTCCGCATTAAAAGAAGAACCTTACGCCTCAAAGAGCGGAGTTGAATAATACCGCTCACCCGTATCGGAAAGCACCGTTACTACTGTTTTTCCAGGACCCAACTTACGTGCCAGACGAAGAGCACCGACCACATCACTGCCAGAAGAAATACCGCACAAAAGGCCTTCTTCACGTGCAAGACGTTGCGCCGTTTCCAGTGCTTCTTCGTCAGAAACAACGGTAATGGCATCGTAAATGTTTTGATTTAAATTATCCGGAATCAGGCCATCCCCAATTCCCATTTGAATATGAGTGCCAATTTCACCACCTGATAAAATAGCAGCATGTTCGGGCTCAACCGCCCAAATTTCAATGTCAGGATTCTTTGCTTTGAGCGCTTCCCCAATACCAGAAATAGTGCCACCCGTACCAATACCGCAGCAGAATCCATGAATAGGGCCATTGATGTCAGCCAGGATTTCTTGCGCCGTATAGCGTTTATGCACCGCAGGATTATCCGGATTAGAAAATTGTTGAGGAATATATACCCGTGGATCGTTCTTTGCCATTTCTAGCGCCGTCTGCATACACTGGTCAATACAGGCACCAATGTTGCCTTCGTCGTGTATCAAAATAACTTCCGCACCGTACGCTTGGCAGAGTTTACGACGCTCTTCACTGACACTATCGGGCATAATAATGCGCACCGTATAACCACGAACAGCACCCACAAGCGATAAACCAATTCCCTGGTTACCACTGGTGGGCTCCACGATTATGGTGTCAGGTTTAATATCGCCACGAAGCTCTGCTTCGCGAATCATGTTATACGCAGTGCGCGTTTTAATAGATCCGCCAATGTTGACCGCTTCATATTTCACCAACACATCAGCCATGGTGTCATCAACTATGCGATTGAGCTTAATGAGCGGCGTATGTCCCAGCGCTTCAAGAACGTTGTTATAAACCACTGAGGTATCCTCCTTTAATTCAACCGGAATATTGTAGCGCTTTATTCATGCTACCGATTGATAGTTTTTGCCACCAGAAGCAGTACGTTCCATTTTGGAACATACCGCTTTCCTATCAAGCTCCTTTTTTGAATATGACCATCATGGAACGTTTAAAGCTTAAATAATCCTTCTCTCAACTATCGAGTATTACTCGATAGTTGCTGGGCTACGGCAAGAATTGCCGAGTAGCGCGCGCCGCAGCATGTGTACCGCGGCACACTCGACAACGCCCACGGCTATCAGGCTTCGTTTTGCTTAGCAGGCGAGAGACGGCATGAACCCCGCGAAGTTGAAATACGTCATGGAGTATTCGGACCTTCAGTCACCTACAACACCTATACCCACCTTGAATCCGAAGACGCAAGAGACGACATGCTTCGCATGACGGATGACGTTACGTAGGGTAAAGTGTACAAAGTCGTAAATCCAAGAGGTTTACAACCGAATTTACAACTTTTGTGACAGAAAATATCCGTTCACATACGACCCGATTCGGGATTCCGTAAATGTGGGTTGATATACCAGTAACGCCTATCATCTGCGGAAACTCTGATATATGAAAGGTTTTGAGAAGTGATAAAAATCCTATTCGTGTGTCATGGAAATATTTGTCGGTCGCCTATGGCGGAATTCGTTATGAAAGAATACGTCCGCAAAGCAGGCCTTGAAGATGCGATTTACATTGAATCTGCCGCTATGCATCGCGATGAACTGGGAAGCGATATTCATTGGGGAACTGAAGAAATACTAGATCGCTACCAAATTCCCCACACCCCTCGCCAGGCACGTCTTGCCACCAAAAAAGATTACGAAGTCTTTGACTACCTTATTGGTATGGATCGCTACAACATGCGCGATATGCTGCGCCTCTTTAACAACGACCCAAACCATAAATGCAGCCTTCTCATGGATTGGGTTGGTACTTCACGCGATGTAGCAGACCCTTGGTACACAGGCGATTTTGAAACTACGTATGCAGACGTTGACGCGGGATGTATTGCACTGCTTGAACACCTCAAACAAACGTTGCATCACTAAGTGCTGTAATTAGTTTTCGCCATCAAAAGTGCAAAGACAAAACCAGCAAAGGATTGATGCATCTCCAGCAGAACGCACCTTCGTCAAACCTCACTCGCCTCTATAATAAAAGAAGCAAAACGAACGAAAAACGTTGAGGGGACAGGCCATGTATAGCCCATTTCGCAACGAACAAGGCCAACCAAAAGATTTAGCTGACGTAACTTTTGAAGATTTGTCCCAACTGGCAGATCTCGAAGAAGGATACGTTCTTGAGTTCAAACGAACCTGGAACGAAAACGTGCGTAAAAAGATCCCTAAAATAATTGCATCTTTCGCGAATTCCCGAGGGGGATGGCTGATCATTGGCATTGCCGACGACGACAAATCGGTATGCCCCATCCCTCGTATTTCAGCCGACTTTTCACAAATTTTTGGCGAGCTTTGTCGTCACCATGTATCTCCTACTCCCCGTTTCGATGCTCGTTTTATTGTTGATCCCACCAACGACAAACAAGGCGTTGTAGTGGTGCAAGTCCACGAAGGAGACTTTCCTCCCTATGTGGCAGATGGGGTCGTGGAAATTCGTGAAGGATCCACTTCGGGTCCCGCACTAGGATCCGCTCTTGTGGAACTCTATGGAAAAGCTACAAAGCGCACCCAAGAAATTCGTGAGTTCTGCCAACGCACCATCTGGTATCCAGGAGACGACAGAGGAATATACTTGCCCGAAAACTCCCCTCATGGCGCTTATGTTCCCTTCTCAAACACCAAACAACACCACACCTCTGTTGCCATAAATACAACTCCTAACCAGCGCGCAGTTCCTATCCCACTGTTTAACCTTTACTTCTTCCGCATGGGAAGTCGTGCCAATCAAAGTATTTCTCGCAGAGCTCTGGACACACACGTTGACGCTATGCGCAGCGCTTTTGTCCAACAAACCATGGAATGCCATGTGCAGCATGCTCATGACTCTCTTATCCTTCGAGCCTCTATTGCCATACCGGGAGGTCCTGCACATTCGGCTATTGAACTTTTCCCTGATGAATCAATCAAGCTCACGGTTCCCGCTATTATGCTTGAACTTGATGCCTACAAAAAAGCGGTTGATGAACTGAAGCAGGATGGCGTTGAAATTGTACCCGGTGCTCGTTTCATCGGCGCAACCCGTACGCTAAAGCGCGTTACGCGTATGGCATCAATCCTTGATCGATACGTTCGCGAACGAGGAATTTCGTGGACTAGCTATGCAGTAGCGTATGAACTGGAGAACATGGAAGGTGTCATGCTGTGGTCGGAAAAAGAAACATACCGCACCTATATTCGCAACCATGGGCTTCTGTTCTGCGGAACCACCGATGGACGGAGTCGCATTCGTTACTTAGACGATGGCGAACACAATTCATTCCGTGCGCGTCAATTTGCAGGAAGCCATTTCTTTGAGGCATGCGGCTTGCCGCTGGGATCCCCTGATCCAGAAGACAACAAACTGGTAGACGCTCTTCTGCGAGATGGAAAGCCCTACCGTGCAGGGTAAGTAAAGCAGGAACTTTACCACGCAAAGTGAGCATGTGATAGGTCTGGCTTCTTACCTGCGTAGCCCACTTCGCACATACGCGATGGCACCTGGTGGGCCCCGTCGCGCGGGGTAAGATACTTAAGAAAGCACCCATGTCATCCCTGCATAAAAAAGTAAAAGAAGTACCAAGAACACCACATTGTAGAACGTAAAAGTACGCAAGTATTCACCGCGCTTTACCAACCCTTCGGTGGTAATAAGCTTAAACGAAATAATGCTTGCCATTGAGGCGATAAGAGTGCCAAGTCCACCTATATTAGTGCCCACAATCAGCGCTTGCCACTGATCGGTAAAACCAGAAAGCAACAAAGCCGCAGGAACATTACTAATTACCTGACTCAACACCACTGAAGCCAACACGGGTGCCGTACCAATCAGTTGCGATACCAAATCGTGAATTAAAGGAATACGTCCCATGTTTCCCACAAAAACAAACAGCGCAACAAAAGTAAACAGTAGCCCATAATCAATACGAGTCAATATCTTCCTATCAATAAGCAGCACCACTACAAGCACCACTACGCCGACAACATATACATCGACGACATCTGCTACCGCGCAAATACTCACCACAAACAACACCGCATACACCGCAGCGCAGAAACATTTTCTAAAAGGAAGGCAACTTCTTGTTTGATCCTTTTTGGTAGCTTGTGCCCTTGCAAGAGGTTTCGAATCTGCCGTGGTTCTCTTTCGAAATAGAACCACGAGAAAGATAAGCAGGAGCACCGCAGAAAATATTGTATAAGGTGCCATTACCTGCACAAACGAATACATATCCATACCTGATACTTGGAAAAGATACAGATTTTGTGGGTTGCCCATAGGAAGAAGCATACTGCCTAGGTTTGCCGCAATAGTCATTAAGACAGCCACGGGACCCATATACTTGTCCATAGAGGCCCTATGCATAACCACAATCGCAAACGGAACAAAGGTAATAAGGGCAACATCGTTGGTTATAAACATTGAGCAGAAAAACGTAAGCAAAATAAGAGCAGCTGCAATCATAACTTTAGAATGCATGTGAGCAACTACCCATTCGCCCATAATACGAATAACGCCTAAAAAGCGAAGGCCTGATACCACAGTCATTAAGCAGAAAAGCAGCACTAACGTATGCCAATCGATATACGCTGCGTACTGAGCATCAAGCGGAACTGCTATACAGGAAAGAAGTGCCGTGAAAATCGAAATAACCAACACGGCATCCTTCGCAAGCACTGCTCGTATTTTTTCTATTATTCCCATGCGGCTATTGTAGTGTACTTCCTAATTTGATTTGCTCTTACGAGGCTTATACGCACTGCGCCTCTTTACCATCCGTCTCGCAGCATGTGTGCGAACCCCTCTATCGGTTTCGAAACACATACGGCGCATTCTTTTAGCTACTGTTTTTGTCCCACGAACACGTACGGCGTATTCTTCCAGCTCCGGTTTTACCCCACAAACACGTTAGCACATTCTTCCACCTACCGTTTTAGCTGTGGAGGCACTATAGCACTACGGTCGGTACGCTCTTTTACTGCTGTTTTGGCTTCGTAAGTACGTAGCAAAAATGAATGCGCGGATTGCGAGAAAAATCTTCAGGTATAGTTTGGGCTGTAATATTTTCCATCGAAAGGCCCATATCACCTATCGCTTGCTCATCCAGCTTGAAACTACGCAAATTACCCGAAAACACAATCACGCCACCAGGAGCAACAAGATCAACGACACTGCTCAACAGTTTTACATGATCACGCTGAATATCCCACGTACGTTTTCCCATAGTTTTGGAATTGGAAAACGTTGGAGGATCCAAAAAGACCACATCATACGTATCGGTGGAATCGACAGCACTTGTCACACCTGCTGAACCCGCTACACCTGTCACACCTGCCAACCCCGCCGAACCCGCTACACCTGCCAAGCCCGCTGAACCCGCCGTTGCGATATTGCCCTGAGTTTGCTGTTTAGCCTGGTTTTCTACCCACGAAAGCACATCCGCCCGAATAAAGCGATGCTCTTTCCCCGTAAAGCCTGCCCGTTGCATGTTGCGGCGAGCCCAATCAAGGTAGGTTTGACTCATATCAACGGTCGTGGTTTGCGAAGCGCCCTGTGCTGCCGCATGAAGCGTCGCCACCCCGGTGTAGGCAAACAAATTCAGGAACCGTTTCCCTTTCGCCATTTTTCCCACCAAAGAACGCGTAATACGATGATCCAAGAATAAACCGGTATCTAAATATCCCGATAAATCCACCTCAACAGGCAAACCGTCTTCTTCAACAATAATCGAATACGACTGATGAGATTCTTTACGATACTGAGAACCGCCTCGATCTTGACGACGAACACGCGTAAACAAGCGATCGTCGGGTACTTCAAAGGATGCTTGCGCAACTGCACACGCATCCTTAAAGCGACGAGCCGCTTTCTGGGGATCAATATCTTTAGGTGCCTGATATTCACTTACCAACACATGAAGCGCATGTGTTTCCTTTTCTTCGAAAACATCAACCGATACCGCATAGTCAGGAAGATCGGCATCGTATACCCGATAGGCATGAATGTTGTGCTTCGCAGCCCATTTTCTGCGCGTTTTAATCATTTTGCGCAAACGAGCAGCAAATTGTTCTGCATGCCCTGAAGAAACCGTAACGGCAACTTCCTTGCCTTCAAGCGTTACCACCGTAAGCGCTTCTTTGCACGAGGTACCCAGCTGATAATCGCGTAAAACAGTTTCAAGCGCGCCATTGTACACCGGAAGAGTACGTTGCGCATCATAACCAAGCGATGAATCAATTAAAGCATCAGGCGAAATGAGGCACATCCTCCAAGCATCAGAAAGGCAATCGAGACCCTGAGATAATTCAGCATAAAACGCATCGAGGTTATCTCGTAAAAGACGCACACCATAGGGAGGATTACAGGCTATAAGGCCTGGTTTTTGCGTATCAATATCAAAGCGCTGAAGCGTATCGGAAAGTTGTGCAACATTCGCGCAAACAAACTGTACTACCTGTGCCAACCCCGCACGACGCGCATTACCTTGTGCTATTTCAATTGCGCGCGCATCAATATCCGCACCAATCAGCTGTGGAACGTTTTCAAGGCCAGCTTCGAAACGATCATCCGCATCTGCCAGCAAAGCGTCAAAGGCATCTGCATCAAAATCGGCATTACCTTCGAACCCCCAGTAATCGCGCGAAAGTCCCGGTGCGCGATCGGTCGCCATCATGGCGGCTTCCAACACCAACGTACCGCTGCCGCATGTTGGGTCAACAAAAGCAGGCGCATCAACAATAGATTGACCCTTGCGCTTCGCCTCAGCACGACGCAATGCTGGAGAGGCAAGGTGATCCCAACTGCCCCATACCAGCATACCTGCCGCAAGAGCCTCTTTTAAAGGTGCTTCTACCGTTTCGCCCTGTTCGCGATACCCGCGCCTGTGAAGTGATTCACCCGCATAGTCAATCGAAATGGTAGCTTTTTTGTTATGAATTAAAACCCACAGTGGAACATCGGCACGATGCGTTGCCACATCGGGACGAAATCCGCGTTGTGCACGTAAAGAATCACATACCGCATCCTTTACCTTAAGGGCACTAAAATGCGAATTGCGTAGAGCTTCGTTTCCACCACGAGCCGTAACAGAAATAGTTGCATGAGGACCAATGAAATTCATCCAAGGCAGCGCTTTTGCCCCCTGATAAAGTTCTTCAGCGCTCGTTGCGCCAACACGTCCCACAACCCGCAGCACACGGGAAGCAATGCGCGACCACAAGCAGATTCGATACCCATCGGTCTTTGTGCCAAAAAACGCAACGCCGCTTTTAAGGGGACGCACCCGCTGCGCACGAAGACGTTTTAGTTCATCAGCTAAAAGTTGTTCAAATCCCTTAGGGCAGGTTGCAAAAAATTCAAAGGTTTCACTCATACATAACCTATTCGTTCAGTCGAGCTATTTCACCGTTTAAGTGACCCATTAATAGTTACAAAAAACAACAAGCAGGGCTAGGCTGAGTGTAGATGACGCAAATAATTTGTGAAGTATACCTAAGTATGTGAGCAAATCCCAGAACATCAGCTGCACCAACCTGGGCCTACGCAGTGTCATGACGTTTAATACGACTTGCGGCGGTTGAAAAACCGCCGCAAAGTTTAATCCTTTAAGTAATAGCAACAACGCCCCACAATAGTGACAAGTGCCCTGAGCACTTGTCACACGCAACGCTTAATCTTCCAGATAGTCCTTCAACTTCTGAGAACGTGAAGGATGGCGAAGTTTAGCTAACGTCTTGGATTCAATCTGACGAATACGCTCACGCGTTACTCCAAATTCTCGACCAACCTCTTCCAAGGTACGAGGATGACCATCTTCCAAGCCAAAACGCAAAGAAATTACTTTACGTTCACGCTCTGCCAAGCCTTCCAGTGTTTTAGCAAGCTGCTCCTGCAACATACTAAAACTTGCCGCATCGGGAGGCACAATAGCAGCATCGTCTTCAATGAAGTCACGCAACTGAGAATCTTCTTCTTCACCGATGGGAGTTTCCAGCGATACGGGCTCCTGAGAAATTTTTTGGATCTCACGCACACGCTCTGGAGTCAAACCCATTTCTTCTGCAATTTCTTCAGGAGTAGGTTCACGACCAAGCGATTGCAGCAACTGACGCTGAATTCGAACCAGTTTATTGATGGTTTCAACCATATGAACTGGAATACGAATGGTACGTGCTTGGTCTGCAATAGCGCGCGTAATAGCCTGACGAATCCACCACGTTGCATACGTAGAAAACTTAAAGCCCTTGGTGTAGTCGAACTTTTCTACCGCACGAATAAGACCCAAGTTGCCTTCCTGGATAAGATCTAAGAACAACATGCCACGACCAACGTAGCGCTTTGCAATGGAAACTACCAAACGCAAGTTAGCTTCAATGAGCTGCTGTTTTGCATCCAACCCAACCTGTTCAACACGAGAAAGGCGGCGGCGTTCGCGGCGTTCGAGTTCAATACCCTCTTCTTCGGCCTTTTCAAGTTCCTCGGTCGCTGCAACGCCTGCTTCAATTTTCATTGCCAGGTCAATTTCTTCTGCAGCAGTAAGCAGCGAAACCTTACCGATTTCTTTTAAGTACATACGAACAGGATCGCCCGTTAAAAGAGCCACTGACGAATCGCCCGTTTGTTTGCGATTGCGCGAACGCTTGGACTTAGACTTGCCAGTAACCTTCGGAGGAGCAATTTCAACGGTAGCCTTAAGCTCTTCTTCAGGAATACCTTCAAGAAGACTTTCGTCGGTTAAATCGCTTTCCTTCACATCAGAATCATCATGTACATCATGCAATGAAGGTTCTGTGTTGGATTCAAGAATGTCTTCGGTTTCTTCATCTTCCGAATCTACTACGCTAGCAGCCTTGGCTTCTTCCGCCTTTTTCCTTGAAGATGCCGCACTTTTAGCCTTTGCGGTTTCCTTCTTTGCTGTAATCTTTTTTGCGGGAGCCTTTTTCGTAGAAGATGACGCCGTGGTCTTCTTTGTAGTAGCTTTTTTAGCAGGAGTTTTCTTAGTCTTGCTTTCCGTTTCTTCCTTCGTTTCGGTTGGCTTTGATACTGAGCCTTGAGAGGAAGCCTTTGCCACGTTATTTCCTTCCCACGATTCATTCATACTTAGCGAAAACTTCGCTAGAGAAACATCGAATCATTATACCTCTAAATAACCAAACTTATAAAAGATTTATGGGATCAATGTCTATTGACACACGCACGTCACGATCTGGCTTTCGCTGGCGAAAATAAGCGCCGACATACTGAGCAATAGAGCTGGTAGAGGGAGCCTTAATAACTAAGTGATAGCGCCACGACCCTTTCAAACGCTCAAGCACACAAGGAGTAGGCGGAAAAAGCAACCATTGTCCTTGATCAGAAGATTCTTTGGGCGAAGGTAGCTCCTGAAAATCTTGCTTTGGAATAAGCTTAGAAAGATCGGCATACAATTCATGGGCGATCTGCTTTACCCGATCTTTATCCTTGCCCCATACCAAAACGTTAGCTAAACGCACAAACGGCGGATATCCCAATCCTTTGCGCAACTGCAGCTCCTTATCCAAAAAGAGTTGGCGATCATAGCGAGCTGCCGCCCTAATAGCAGGATCGTTTGCGCTGTAGGTTTGCACAATTACCGCACCGGGCTTATCTGCCCTGCCCGCACGGCCCGCAACTTGCTCTATCAAATCAAAAGTCCGTTCAGCACTACGGAAATCGGGAAGTTTTAGCATGGTGTCAGCATTGATAACACCAACGAGCGTAACTTCATCAAAATCGAGCCCTTTAGCAATCATTTGTGTGCCCAGTAAAACCGCAGCACCCGGCTTGGCAAACTGTTCCAGTAAACGCTGATGATCACCTTTACGAGACGTGGTATCAGCGTCCATACGTATAATGTCGCATGCGTATTCAGCAAGCAAAGACTGTAATTCCGCTTCCACGCGCTGCGTTCCTGCACCAAAACGTTTCAAATAAGGACTGCCACAATGAGGACAGGTTAGAGGAACGTGCTGCTCAAACCCACAATGATGACAAACCAGTTTTCCTTCCCGTTCGTGATAGGTCAACGAAGTTGAACATGAAACACACGAAGGAACAAACCCGCAGTCGCGGCACAGCAAAAACTGAGCAAATCCACGCTGATTGAGCATCAATACCACTTTTTCACCTTTTTCAAGCACGTCAAATAATGCAGTTTGCAAAGCCCGAGAAAACATAGAACGATTACCGCCCCCAAATTCCCGTGCCATATCGACTACCTGGATTGAAGGAAGAGGTTTCCCATTGGCGCGATTAGGCATTTCAACCAGATACCAATGAGGATCGTTTTCGCATCGCTCTAGTGCTTCAAGCGATGGCGTTGCCGACCCTAGTACTAAAACCGCACCATGCTCACGCGCAAGCCACTGCGCCACATCGCGCGTAACATAGCGCGGAGCTTGGTCTTGCTTGTAACTTGATTCGTGCTCTTCGTCGACCACAATAATTCCCACGTGCTTCATAGGAGCAAACAGAGCACTGCGCGCACCAACTACCACGCGCGCTACCCCACTTCGGATAGCATCCCACTGGTCGTAGCGTTCCCCTTGCGACATGCGGGAATGAAGTACCGCCACCATATCGCCAAAGCGACCGCGAAAACGCGCAACGGTCTGGGGAGTAAGCGATATTTCGGGCACCAAAACAATAGCGCCTCGTCCCTGCTCAAGGGCCTGCTCAATAGCACATAAATACACTTCGGTTTTCCCAGAGCCGGTTACCCCATCAACAAGCACCACATCACCTGCACCCGTTGCAGCAGCGTTTTCAATAACACCTAAGGCATTTTGTTGATCGCGCGTGAGTGATGGCTTTAACTTTGCGCGAGAAGAAAACACTTCACTATGATCCTGTGGAGAACGTAGGCGTCTTCGTTGCTCAATGCGAACAACTCCTTTTTTCTCCAAAGAAACAAGAGTGGAAGCAACTGAACCATATTCTGCCGTCAGTTCACTTACCCGTAAATCACCCTGACTAAGCGCGGCTAACACCCGTTGTTGCTTTACCGCTCCTTTACGCGGAACAAAGGTATCTGCCGCTTCAAGGCGAACAACCCAACGTTCATCCACCTCATGAATAAGAGGCCTTGTTAATTGCCATTTTCCCTCAATATGCTCTATCCGAGGAATACCACCTGGTGGCATAAAAAGACGAATACTTGAAGAGAAAGGGGCTATATAGCGTTGGGCCATGAAAGCAGCACAGCGCGCTCCCACTTCAGTAAAGTACGGTTTGCTTAAAACCTTTTTTATTTCTTTTAGTTTTTGAGGCTTTATTCCTTCGGGAAACGGGTCACTTGGAGCAAGCTCGGTGATATCAACCACAAAGCCAACTGCACTGCGATGACCAAACGGAACAAGAACCGCACATCCTATTTCTAAAGCAAATTCTTCGTTTTTTTCCGAAACGAATGCTTGGTCAAACAGCGTTTCCTGATTATATGACGAAACAACCTCAGATAAACGTATGCGGTCGTCTTCATTTTCAACAACCGCATACGTAAACGTTGAATCAAGGGCTTGAGTAGGAATATCTAGGATCACCGATGCAAGTTTCATGTACTTACCCACCTACTCCTCACGTAACGTCCCTGTTTTTTTGACGTACAACAAAACGCACCACATCGGTGCCCTACCAATTGAAGTGGTAGAGCTTATCACTATGGCCTGCGATATTCTTACAGCCTTTTGCCCTGTTGCGCACTAGACTGTCTACCACTCCCAAAAGGAACCCGTAGTAATTGTTGGAATGGATTACACCAGTCGAGCAACCGCTTCCTGCAAGGCTTCAACCTTATCGCGCCTTTCCCAGGTAAATTCTGGCAATTCGCGACCAAAATGACCATAGGCTGCTGTTTTGCGATAAATAGGACGACGCAAATCAAGCGCATCAATAATGGCACCGGGACGTAAATCAAATACTTCTTCTACTGCTTTAGCAATAAGGTCTTCCGAATACACGCCTGTGCCAAACGTTTCTACCATTAACGATACAGGACGTGCCATACCTATGGCATAGGCAATTTGAACTTCACAACGACGTGCAAGCCCAGCAGCTACAATATTTTTTGCCACCCACCTGGCAGCATAGGCAGCTGAACGGTCAACTTTGGTGCAATCCTTACCAGAAAAAGCTCCGCCACCATGACGACCCATACCACCATAGGTATCAACAATAATCTTTCTACCGGTAAGACCCGCATCGCCCATAGGGCCGCCAATCACAAAACGGCCCGTTGGGTTAACAAATATTTCTACGTTACTTGCTACGGTAACTTCTTCTTCTGCAAAGACCGGATTAATAACGTGTTTAATCAGCTCAGAACGCAACGATTCCGGATCAACTTCTTCAGAATGCTGAGTAGAAACAACTACTTTTTCTACCTGGGTGGGTACCCCATCCACATAACGCACACTTACCTGTGTTTTCCCATCGGGGCGCAAATACGGCATAGTTTCATCTTTGCGAACCTTTGCTAAACGTTCCGCCAAGCGATGTGCCAAATAAATGGGCATAGGCATAAGCGTTTTAGTGTCGTCACAGGCATAGCCAAACACCATACCTTGATCACCTGCACCCACCTGATCGTACGGATCGATCGCCTTTCCGCTTTGCGATTCGAATGAAGCATCTACCCCTTGTGCAATATCGGGAGATTGGTCGTGAATGGCATTCAACACACCACAAGTTGCGCAATCGAATCCATATTTTGCGCGATCATAACCGATGTCTTTCAAAACACCACGCACAATTTCTATCGTATCGACATAGGCTTGCGTGCGAATTTCGCCCGTGACAAAAATCATGCCCGTGGTCGCCAGCGTTTCACACGCGCAACGAAAAAGCTCTGGATTAGCAGGACTACCATCGGGAGCCACATAACCTTCTTCAGCAAGCTGAATTTCCTTTTCTAACAGCGCATCTAAAATGGCATCAGAAATTTGGTCACATACTTTATCGGGATGGCCTTCAGTTACCGATTCACTCGTAAACAAATAAGAACGAGATTGTTCTTGCATATACAATCCTTTCAAAACAAGCGATGCCATTTCCGTAAGTTCTTCGTCAAGCTGTGATGAAGTTAATCCCGCGGCGCACCACCTGAGTATTGTTTCACCCGACATACTACCATCCAACCCCTATCAAAATAAGTACCCTTAAGGGTGAAAGCACATAACTTTAGGTATTCTCCGTTATCAAAAATCCACACATCCCAAAAAGCAACAAGCAGGCTTATTCTTCCCCATGCGTACGCACCCTTCCCAGCCGTTCAAATTTGTGCATATCTGTTTCCGCTATACCTTGATCGTTGGTTTTATGACGCTTTATATACAGGGGGTCGTTTGGATTATTCCAAAGACGCTTTGCATAAGGAGCCCATTCTTTGGCAGCTTGGCTCGTTTTATCGCATAACTCATGCGCTGTTTCTTTTGCTTCTAAGTCGGACGAATGAGCCTGAGCTCGCTCAACCATTTCCGTTAGCTT
Source organism: uncultured Cryptobacterium sp. (assembly GCA_958410215.1). GTDB lineage: Bacteria > Actinomycetota > Coriobacteriia > Coriobacteriales > Eggerthellaceae > Anaerotardibacter. Next base: position 119,481 of record CATYOF010000001.1, read on the forward strand.
CCCACTGTTTTCCAAAAGTGGGCATGGCTTGAGCAGGTTATCACTGAAGGGTTGTTCGCGATAGTATTCCATAAAGATAGGAGAACGCAGCGCATCAAGCAGCGATACTTCACGTATATTCGCATTTGAGTAATGCACGAATACACACGGATCTACATCTCCGGCAGAATTGATATGCAAGTAACGACGGCCGCCCGCAATGCATCCACCAACATATTCTCCATCATTTTGAAAATCGAGCGTAAAGAGAGGCTTTTCTGAACGCATTTTACGAACAAAATGATATAAATACTCGCGTTGATCAGGGTTAGGAATCAAAGAAGCAGGAGAATGCACGCCCACCGGCATGTAGGTAAAAATCCAAGCAAAAAGAGCGCCTTTTTCTATAAGCCAGTCAAAAAATTCAACCGAAGCAATAGAATCGGCGTTCTGCGAAGTAAAGCAACAAGATACCCCAAAAGGTAGACCATTTTTACGCAACAAATCCATTGCTTTGACGACTTTCTGATAGGTGCCCTCACCGCGACGAGCATCTGTTGCCCCCTCGAATCCCTCAACACTGATAGCTGGAACGAAGTTTTTTACTCGAATCATTTCTTGGCAGAAATCCTCATCCACAAGCGTGCCATTCGTAAACGCCAAGAAGGCACAATCAGGGTGCATTTCGCAAAGTTTTATAAGATCATGCTTGCGTACCAAAGGCTCTCCACCTGTATAAATATAGACGTGAGTTCCCAACTCTTTTCCCTGCTTAATAATGGAATCTATTTCATTTAAAGAAAGATTTTGATTGTTACCATACTCTGCCGCCCAGCACCCTTGACAGTGCAAATTGCATGCACTGGTAGGATCAAGCAAAATTGCCCACGGAATGTTGCATTCGTAGGCATCGCGATTCGCTTCCTGCTTTGGCCATGCCATCAAATTGCCATCAATCACAAAGGTCTTAAGTAAGGTGTCACGCACCTCTGGATTGGTGTCATTAAGCACCCGCATAATAAGCTGATACCAATTGTCGTGATTGTCGATTGCATTACGAAAAGATTTCCGTTGGTTAGCAAAAAGATTGGCGGGTGCTACTTTATCCAACAGATCCATTATCTTTACGATATTATGCTCAGGATCTGAAAGGAAATAGTCGAATGTTTTTTCCAAGGTGCCGCGTTTAATGTGTTCGGATGCTTTCATGGCTTCCCCCTCGAAACAAAAGTCGTTATAGAAAAGATATTCCACAACTGTTGATTATAGTTTCTCAAGAATCTATAATCACAGGTCAAAAGGGTGTTTCCTTGGGGTTTATGATACGAAAAGAAAGAAATTGAGGTAAAAGTATCATGACTGTAAACAACTCGACAAAACATATCGACAGGCGCATTGTTCGCACTCGTCGCGCTATTCATGTTGCCTTTATAGAATTACTTGCTGAACATGAATACAGCAAAATCACCATTACCGCGCTAGCAAAGCGCGCCGATATTGACCGTAAAACGTTCTATACCCACTATTCATCGATCGACAACTTGTTCGAAGATGTTATCCGCGAACACACTACAAGAGGGCTCGAAAGCTTATCGCTCAACGATTTACTCAGCGACCCTTCTCACTTCGCAAAGAAATATCTCTACGCGTTGCAGTCAACCCTTCCTCTCTCTAAAGAACAAAGGGTAAACATCCTCAAGCACATTCCCATGCACAAATTTATGCAGTATGGAACCTCTGTTGCTCGCGAGCGTATTTATAATTCGAACCAAAACTTATCCACTGAGGCGAAGCGCTACATTAACTTGGTTCTTGAATTTTACTTAGGTGGCATTTTCCACGCTTATGCCTTTTGGCTTTCAGGAGAAACAGAACTTACCTTAGATGAGGTAATTGAATTGATAAGCATCAATGTTGCCGAAGGGCTTACTGGCTTAATGGAACAGCACGTACTGCCTTTGGATTATTCCTCGTAAGTTTGTAGAGACACACCACCACTCTTATCCTTCCGTTTGCTTGCGTGGTACACTTGCCACCATACTACCTACCAGCAATCGGGAGGATATTTTTATGAAAAGCAATGCTGAACTTACCGAAGAATATTTCGCTGTTGCCCAATCGCTTGCAGGCGATATTCCAGGCAGACGTTTAGCCTATTCCTATATGCAAAACTCCACCGCCATTGTTCACCACAAGGTGGTGGCTAGTTCATTTATCCCCCGTCTTTTTAATGACGAAAGCTGGAATACCTTTAAGGAAATTGCAGAAACTACGCATCGTATTTTATGCAAGGTTATAGAACACTATCTTGCCACGCCGTCGTATCGCAGCATTTTCTCTTATGACAAACGATTAGAAGAGCTTATCCTACTTCCGCGCGGTTACGAAGATACCCTTCCTTTTGCGCGTATTGATGTGTTCTTAAACGAAGATGATCTTACCTGTGGCTTTTGCGAATTTAACGGCGATGGCTCTGCGGGTATGAACGAAAATCGCGAAATAACCAACAGTATTAGTGATACTGAAACTTTTAAGCGTTTTTCTGAAACCCACCACGTTGAAACTTGTGAACTGTTTGAATCCTGGGTGCTGAAATTTATCGACATCTTCAAGCGCTCAAAATATTACGTCCCCAACGCACGATTTGCAATTTGTGATTACCTTGAATGTGGTGTCGTCGATGAATTCAAGGTGTTTGCTAACTGCTTCAAACAACATGGCTACGATTGCGTGGTGTGCGATGTTCGCGATTTGCGCTTCGATGGTAGTGTTCTGCGCGATGGCCAAGGTAATCAAATCAACGCTATCTGGAGACGCTGCGTTACCAACGATGTATTAGATTTTTGGGATGAATCGCAAGATTTAATTGAAGCACTTCGCCATGAAGCAGTGGCTTTAATTGGTAGTTTTGCAGGACACATTGTTCACGATAAACAAATTTTTGAAGCACTGTATCATCCTCAAACAAAAGCGCTATTAACTGCAGAAGAAAATGCTTTTGTAGAGCGTCATGTTCCTCGCACGGTATTCTTGAACGACAAGGATATCGATCTAGAAGAAGTGCGCCACAACAAAGATGCTTGGATTATTAAGCCAACCGACAATTATGGTGCACGCGACGTTTATGCCGGTCTTTCCTTCACCCAAAAAGAATGGGATGAACTTATTACGCGCTTTGCCAACGAAGCAGCAGGAGCTCCCTTTATCGCACAAACCTATATAACGCCCTTCAAAACGCACACCTTAGCACCCGATACCAATATAGAAAACTTAGCAGACAACGAAGTTGATACCCAGGGTACGTGGTATAACAACCTCAATGGGCTCTACCTCTACAATGGTGAATTCCAAGGGATTTTTTCCCGTTTAGGACCCCTGCCTACCATCAGCAAAGAGCATAAAGGTATGACCGCAGCCACCCTTCACGTACGAGGTTAGGGCATGATTGGGTTAACACGTAAACTTATCCTTTTTGCTCTGAGTGTGGTAACCAGCGTTGCCCTAGCCTATAGCTTATTTGGGTTAGGCTTTATGATTTGCACCACCCCACAAGCTACCTCTGCAATTGGCGGCACTTTTTCTGGCTGGGAACATGCCACTTACCCTGAAGAGGATATGAAAGAAATTGCCGAAGCAGTGCGTTCGTTTTCTATAGATGGAACTTCTTCGGAAGATCTATACAACACCATCTATGGCGCGCTTCAGGAAACACAGCCTCAAATTGCAGCGCTTTTCGAAGCAGGATCGGCCCAAGATGCCACCATAGACACTTCGTCACTGGAATCAACTAATCTTGCAGAACTTGAAGAGGAATTTTCTTTGCCCAGAAATGCACTATCTCATCTTCAGGATTGCACGCCTATCTTTACCACAGGGCGTATTTCAGTAGGAGTAGTGGGTGTCTTTGGTATTGCAGGTCTTATTGCCCTAGGAATTCTTGCCGGAAGAAAGCGTATAGGTGGTGCCCTAATCGCCGCCTCATCCTTGGTAATTGGCATCCTACTAGCTCTTGGTATTTGGGCAGTAGTTGACTTTAACGGGTTATTCACCTGGATGCATACGATGCTTTTCGCTCAAGGAAACTGGACTTTTGATGCCGATTCGCTTCTTATCACCCTGTTCCCTGAAGCGTTTTGGGCGGCAATGGCAGGACTTTGGATAGTATCCAGCATTGTGCTTGCCTTTATAACGGGCATTGTAGGAAAGCTCCTTGCCCGCTAAGTCACTCCAAACAAATAAGAAGCTTTTTCACAAAAACCCCTTAAGCAAGCTTAATAATGTCGCCTTTTAGACTAGCATCCTGTATTGATCTTCGAATCGGGCAGATCGTAAATCGTTTTTCTTTAAAGATTGTTGTGCAAGCGGGATAATTCGACAAATGATTAACCCATCCCCTAGTCATTCTATCGAACACCAGGGGCTTGCGCTTTTTCTATCTTTAAAGAAAACCGCGATCTTTTACGCTCCGAATCTTAATACAGGATGCTAGTAATTGGCATGCGTTTAACTATGCAAGGCGAGATTGCAGCTCCTTCGCTGCAGCTGCTTTATCAAAGTTCCCGCCCGTCTTCTGGGTAAGAGCGCCCATCACTTTACCCATTTCTTTCTTTGTAGCAGCACCGGTTTCGGATAAAACTTGCTCGATCAACGCAATAAGTTCATCTCCCGAAACCTGCTTAGGCAAATAGCTTTCAAGAATTTCAACTTGCTCGGTCAAACGATCAGTACGTTCCTGGTCATTCCCGGCTTTAATGGAACCTTCAAGCGTTTCTTTGGTCTGCTTAATTGTGCGCTTAAGCATGGCATCCACATCAGCGTCCGTTATTTCGCGACGCTCATTTACTTCGATATTTTTGATTTCGCCATGAACCTGACGAAGAATAGAAAGACGGTTTTTATCTCGAGCCTTCATAGCAGCTTTAATTTCATCTTGCAGTTCTTGATACTTCATACCATTCCTTTTCTTTGCGCCAGAATACCTTCGTTAGCTAATGATTGTTTTTATTATACTCGCCTAATCAAATGAGTATGAAAGCACTAAAGGTACAAGAAACCACTCCGAAAAAATCCACCCCACAAGCCCAACAAACGAAGCAGAAAGCAACACCACTAAGCACCCCTTAAAGCAACACAGCGCCTTCGTTTTGAGGATTATTCATGCATCGCTCTGGGCAGGCGTATAATGCAACCATCCCTTTTATACAGAGCGTATAAGTAGTCACTCCCGTGGCTAACGTGCTGTGCTGGCTCAAAGTGCCATCGCGGCATAAAGCACGGTGTGCCAAAACTCGATATGCCCTTATCCCCCATAGAAGAGAAAGGAAGCTTGTGGACTTTACTAATCGTTGGCACGCATTTTTCGATCGAACCGTTCCCAATATTGTTCTACGAATGATAGTTATGGTTTTTGGCTTAGCCTTCGTTGCCGCATCGGTTGGTTTAACACGAGCAACTGGTCTTGGAACTTCTCCTATTTCATGTGTTCCCACCACCCTTTCTTTCTTTACCCCCTTAACCGTTGGCGGCTGGACGTTTGTTATGAACGTTTTGTTCGTGCTCATCCAAATACTTTTACTTAGACGTAATTTTAAAATCGTACAGCTTCTGCAAGTTCCTTACGTTTTTGTGTTTTCGGCATTGATTGACTTCTTTGTACCCATCTTCGAATTGGTACCTATGCCTAATTACCTCGCACAGCTCTTCTTTAGCGTTGTTGGCTGCTTCATGACTGCCTTTGGCGTATTTCTCCAGGTAAAAGCAAGTTTTCTTACGCTACCGGGCGAAGGTATTGTACTCAGTGTTGCCAAGGTATCTAAGTGGCCTTTCCCTAAATGCAAAATTGGATTTGATGCCAGCAACGTTATCATCGCTACGGTTGCTTCCCTAGTTGCCATGGGCGGCTTATACGGCGTTCGTGAAGGTACTATTATTTCCGCCCTTGCGGTAGGTGCCATCGTAGGGCTATTCAATCGACTTTTTTCTCATTTCGAAAAATTCTGTCCCATCAAAGGTCACCTTACCCTTACCGCTACCACTATGGCAGCCCCCGATGAGGCATCTGCTGAAACCACTCGAAAAACCAAACCGCGCAGTGCGGAAAACCCCGCCGAAACTCCTTTGGTTATTACTATTTCCCGCCAGTTCGGATCAGGCGGCCGCGAAATTGGTCAAGCCATTGGCAAACTTCTTAATATCCCGGTATTTGATCGTTCGTTAATTGAACTCACCGCCAAAGAATCGGGCTTAACACCTGACTACGTAAAAACGCACGAGCAAGAAGTTCGACGCGGTATTATGTACAACCTTTACATGCAAAGCTACGCAAGTTTTGGAATTGAGCCCACCCAGACCGATGAATTATGGCTTGCTCAGGCGCGCGCAATTACCCGCATTGCCGATCAGGGAAGCTGCGTTATCGTAGGACGTTGCGCAGGTGCGGTACTGCAAAATCGTCCCAATGTGTTTAATGTCTTCGTTCATGCTCCCCTTGTTCCTCGTATTGCCAGGGTAATGAAGCGTGAAAACGTAGACCACATGAAGGCCGCTGCCATGATTGAAAAAGTGGATAAGGAACGCAAAGATCATTGCGAACAATATGTGGGATCTCATTGGACTGACATCAATTCATATCATCTTGCACTTGATTCAAGTGTTATTGGTGTAGAAGATTCGGCAACTCTTGTAGCCAAATTGGCACAACATGCCTACCCCGAAGCTCCTTTAACACCAACTCCTAAAAAGCCCACCCAACCTCACGCACACAAAGCTCAGTAATCGTTTATTATCTAAACGCTACTAAACATGAAAGGAAACTCCATGAGTGATCAGTCAAAGCCAGTCCGTGTACGCTTTGCTCCCTCTCCAACCGGAGAACTCCATATTGGTGGTGCGCGCACCGCTATTTATAACTGGGCTTTTGCGAAAGCTATGGGCGGCTCTTTTATTCTTCGTATTGAAGACACCGACCCTGAACGTTCCACCGAAGAAAACAAGCAGGTTATTCTGCGTGCTATGAAGTGGCTTGGTCTTACCTGGGACGAAGGTCCTGAAGTAGGAGGCAACTTTGGTCCCTATCTTCAAACGCAACGCTTCGACACCTACACCGCTGCACTCGAACGCTTAAAGCAGCGCGATGCCGTATATCCTTGTTTCTGCACCAAAGAAGAACTTGATGCTAAGCGCGCTGCCGCAGAACAGAGCGAAGGTGGCTATTCCGGCTACGATCGCACCTGCCGCAACCTCGACAAAGAAGAAGCTCAACGTCGCATTGATGCAGGGGAACCACACGTATGGCGCCTGAAAGTTCCCGAAAATCATGGTCCCATTGAATTCCACGATGCGGTATATGGTGATATGTCGTTCCCTGCCGAAGTAATGGATGACATGATTTTGGTACGTACCGATGGTACCCCCACCTATAACTTTGCCGTGGTGTGCGATGATGTCAATATGCAAATCACCCATGTTATTCGTGGCGACGACCATCTTTCTAATACCCCTCGCCAAATTCTTATCTATGAAGCACTGGGTTATGAAGTGCCCACCTTTGCCCATCTTTCCATGATTCTTGGTGCCGATGGTCGCAAGCTTTCCAAACGTCGTAACGCAACCTCGGTGGAACAATACAAAGAAATGGGATATCTACCCGATGCGCTAGTAAACTTCTTGGCACTACTGGGATGGTCCTTGGATGGCGAAACCACCCTTATTCCCCGTGAAGTATTGTGCAAGGAATTCAGTCTTGAACGCATTACGCGCAAAGACGCTATTTTTGATGAACAAAAGCTTGACTGGATGAACGGCGAATATATTAAAACCATGGGCGCAAAAGCATGGGTTAGTGCCGTTGCCCCCTTCTTAGTTGAAGCGGGACTTACCACTGAAGAAGCTATTGCCAAACATGAAGAATGGTATGAAAAACTTTATCCGCTTGTTGCTGAACGCATGAAGCGTTTAACAGAAGCACCCGAAAAGCTTGCGTTTATTTTTGATGGACCCCACGTTACTTTGGATGAAAAATCGGTTCAGAAAAACTTGCTCAAGGACGGATGCCGCGCTGATGAGGTTTTGCGCGAAGTGCGTGCTATTTTGGCCGACGAGTCTATTCCCTGGCAGTGCGATCCGCTCCAAGACACCTGTCGCGAATTGGTGGATAAACTTGGGTTGAAAGCAAAATTGGTATTTCAGCCAATCCGCGTAGCCGTTACCGGGTCACAAGTTTCTCCACCACTGTTTGAATCTATTGAACTTATGAAGCGCAGTGATGTTGTAGCACGCATTGACTACACCTTATCAGAGGTATTCGGTGCCTAACATCCATGAAATATCATCGAATACACCCTCTTCCAATCCTCAGATACAGGAAGAGGGTGTATCTATTGAAGAAGCCAACCGCTTTAGTAATGATGCTTCCCTGCCTGACAAATCTCTTCATGCTAACCAGGCAACAGAAGTCCCGGAAGCTATACACTCCGAACAAGAAAACCCTAACCAAGAGAACTTTTTTAATGCACGCGAAGCTATAGCGGCACTTAATTCTTGGTGCACTGCACCTAAAGGATCGGGCTGCAACCGCTGCCTTGCCGCATGTCCACACAACGCTATTACCCTCACTGATAAAGGTCCTGAAATTGATGAAGCCCTTTGTACGCGATGCGGTATATGTGCGGGCATTTGCGATGCCTTTGCTTGGAGCCGTATAACATTAGAGGATCTGGCAGCGCGTTGTGAGCGCGAAGCACAATCAGAAGGATCAGTTTGCCTTACCTGTAATGAACACATTTTCGAAGGCATTGCTCCACGCAGCAATGTGGTGGTACTTTCCTGCTTAGCAAGCGTCCCTCCTGAATTTTGGAGTTACATACTTGCTAAAAACCTTAAGGTAGAGCTTTATTTGGATTCTTCCTATTGCCACAATTGCGAAGTAGCAGGAGAAATAGCTCCTCTTCTTTTCGAACACGCTATCAACCAAGCGCAATCGTGGACAGGAAGAACCATTCGTTGCGCATCTTTTATTCCCGAACGGGAATCGGTGCTCTCGCTGTATGCAAATGTTGATGAAGGAAGCAGGCGCGATATCTTGGCAGTGCTTGCCAATGAAGGTAAAGATATTGCCACAGGAAAGCATCGCAGACAAAATGCGGGCACTATTGATTCTTTCCATGAAAGCCAGGAACGATTTCGTGCACAGGGCAGAATTAAGGCTGCCCAGCAACTGGAAACCGTTCCTGAAGTGTTCAGACAAAAGCAAATCTGGCCACGGCAAAAGCTTATCGTAGAAGCAGCGCGCGCTTTGCCTGACAAGGCTTCCAACCTTACCCGCTATGCCTCTACCACCAATGTTGAACTTTGCAAACAATCAAAAGCTTGTGTTAACGCTTGTCCTACAGGTGCGCGACAAAACGGTGAAGATGGTTATCCTGTAGTTGATGTTACGCGCTGTATTGCTTGTGGAGTATGTATTTCTACATGCGAAAACAACGCTTGCTTGTATAGAGAACTAACTGCTCATGAGTATTGCGAAAGGACCTCTCATGGCAAAGAATCCTGATCCTTCCTATTGGGGAAACCCTCCACAAACCCCAACCAGAAATAACACACCGTCTTATCCTCAGCCTCAGCCAGCTCAACCTGCGCAGCCAGTACAACCACAAGGCTCACCTGTCGCGCAACCGTATCCCTCCCCTTCTCCGCAGCAGACGCAGCCCCAACAAGGCCCCGTCTCGCAACCAGGTTCTCAATCAGCTCAGGCTCCTCAACCTCAACCGCAGACTACCCCCACGCCGCAACCACAGCCTGTCCAGCCCCAATGGGCCAACCAACCAGGACAAGTACCAAATATCCCTCCCGCGCCCAAGCCTCCCAAAAAACACCATGACTGTTTGATAGCTGCCATAATTGCCGTTATTCTTGTTTTCCTTTTAGGAATTGCAGGATGTGTTGCCTGTACCAGCGCGATAACTTCAAGCCCTTCAGCGCAACAATTAGAGCAGAACTACCTGCTCCCCTTACAGCCAGACGCACCCGACCCTATTACCGACTCGACCGTTTCAGTTAATAATGAATTTTTCCGTGACGCCTTTGGTCTTTCTGGAACTGCAGCTGATGCAGCCATAACCACCGATGACCTGAACACTATTCAGTCCTCATATTTTTCCGAGAATTCAAAGAAACCCAATAAAGAAGGATTGTATTCGGATGGCGTGTACTTTGTAGGAAGCGATCTACCTCAGGGAAGTTACTGGTTTACCGGAAGCAACGATGAACTTTCCTATTTCTTCATTCTTGAACCAACAGAAACAGAGGGAACGTTCAATGTGGATCATATCAATAACTACTATGGCCATAACCTCATGGAAGTGGAAGAGGGCGAAGTTCTTGTTCTGGTAAACGATGGAACCATGCAACCTCTTGATTCCTTTAAAGAAACCTTTAGTGCTCCCTACCTTAGTGGCACCTATCGCGTGGGAACCGATATTCCTGCGGGAACGTATCAGCTCTCCCTTGGAGAAGCGAATGATTATAGCGCCTGCTATGTTATGAGTGATCTTGATTTTGACACCGATAGCTATCTGTATGAAGCCTACTATATCGAAGGCGATGATCCAGAAGAAATTACCCTTGATGAAGGTACCTACGTAGAGCTATACAACATGTCAATGAAGCCTATTGTCATGTAAGGGCTTTGACCTAAGCTATTCCAATTAGCCTGTTTTTCCTCAATAACATAAAAGCAAACTTTCAGCATTTTTAAAACCCGCTTTGCCTAAGAAGACCTATAAAGGTTTCTTCAAGATAAAGTCTTTTCTTTAAAAAACTGATTTGTCTAAAAGGCCTATGAAGGTTTGTGAAAGATAATCGTGAAGCGCCACTCAGCATTAAGGCATTAAAAAAAGCGTAGCCCTAGATTTGCGAGGAAAACGCCAGGGATAGTTATCCCCTACGTCGCATCATAACGCTACGCTCTTTTGCCTTAATGATGAGTGAAATAGCGCGGAGTTTGTCTTGAACAAACCTTCATAGGCCTTTTTCCACAATCACTTTAAAGTAATGCCGTTCTTCACCTACTTATTGGTATTCTGCTCTTCAAACAGCCCGCGCAAATACGCAAACACCTGGGCAAGCATACTGGCATCGTCGGGATTGTCTTCAGTATTTTTAGGCATGAACACACGCAAAGGTACGGTCATTTTCTTCTTGTCAGCTAAATAGCGACCAGCTTTGCGACGAAGCGTTGATGCTTGTGTTTTGGTAAGCGTAATAGGTTCAACAACCAGTTTTCCACTAGTTACCGAAATCAAACGAATGCCATGTTCATTTGCAAATGCCTTCAGCCGCGCTTTTTCAATTTGATTCAGGGCAGCCTGAGGCATTTCAGGATGCTTTTCTATCAGTTCCTGATATACCTGTTCTACCGCTTCAAGGGTATCGGCACTAGCAATCTTTCGATAGTAAAGCACCCGCTCATCCGCATCGGGTAAATATTCTTCTGGGAAATACGTATGCCCCGGGATGTTTACTACGATATCCGATAACGCAGGTGGCAAGTACTCGGTACTGTTAGTGTTTCCTTCACGGGTCATATTAACCGCCGTTGCAAGCATCTGAGCAAAGAGATCGAAGCCAACCGCCGACATATTGCCGCTCTGTTCCGCCCCCAACAAGCTACCTGCCCCGCGAATTTCCAAGTCGCGCATGGCAACGCGCATGCCACTTCCCAATTCGGTATGTTCATTAAGCGCCGTCAAACGCGCCATGGCTTCTTCAGTCATTGTGATATTGTCAGGAAATAAGAAGTACGCATACGCCTGCGTTGAGGATCTGCCAACACGACCTTTAAGCTGATACATTTGCGCTAAGCCCAGTCGCTGTGAATCTTCAATAATTAGCGTATTGGTATGAGGATTATCAATGCCGCTTTCAATAATGGTAGTTGCTACCAGCACATCAAGCTCACCCGCAGAAAAATCTTCCATCACATGTTCAAGTTGTTCTTTGGTCATTTTGCCATGAGCCACTCCCACACGAGCTTCACCCGCAGCAGCATGAACTCGCTGAACTGCTTCATCGATGGAGCGCACACGGTTGCTGACGTAATACACCTGCCCCTTACGTTCAAGTTCACGTCGAATAGCATCACTTACTAGATCAGGATCCCATTCGCCCACATGAACTTTTACCGGTCTGCGGTCATCAGGAGGTGTCAGAATCAAACTCATATCACGAACGCCCGATAGACCCATCTGCATCGTACGCGGAATAGGCGTTGCCGAAAGCGTAAGCACATCAATGGATTCACGCATATTTTTCAGCTGTTCTTTATGTCCCACGCCAAAGCGCTGCTCTTCGTCGATAATCACCAGCCCTAAATCATGCGGATTCACGTCTCGGGATAGCAGGCGATGAGTGCCTACCAGCACCGCAACCTTGCCACTGGCAAAATCTTCAAGAGCCGCTTTTTGCTGAGCGGGTGTGCGAAAACGCGAAAGCACTTCTACCCGCACATTAAAGGGCGCAAAACGTTCAGAAAACGTGGCGTAGTGTTGTTGCGCCAAAATAGTAGTAGGACAGAGCACCATTACTTGCTTGTTATCCTGCGTTGCCTTAAAAGCTGCACGAAGAGCTACTTCGGTTTTCCCAAAGCCCACATCACCACATACCAGCCTATCCATGGGATGGGGAGATTGCATATCCGCTTTAATATCAGCAATAGCAGCAAGCTGATCAGGCGTTTCTTGATAAGGGAAACTTTCTTCCATTTCATGCTGAGCTAAGGTGTCTTCCCCATAACGATAGCCCTGAGTAGCAGCACGGCGCGTATACACATCAACTAGGTCAAAGGCTAGTTTTTTGGTAGCTTTTCGTGCTTTGGTAAGCGCACGTGACCAATCGGAAGTATTCAAGCGCGTCAAACGTGGCGAAGATCCTTCAGGGCCCACATAACGGGTTACTCGATCAAGCTGCTCAACAGGAACATAAAGCTTATCCCCTTCGGCATATTCCAAAAGTAAATAGTCACGCTCTGAACCACTAACATCCTGCCGCACTATATCGCGGAAAAAGGCAACGCCATGTGCCGCATGAACAACATAGTCTCCCGGTTTATAGGAAAAGGTAATTTCTGTTACATCAACGCGAGAACGCTTGCGCGTAGCCATGGAACCCTGTGTGTCTGCCAAAGAAACCAGAGCCATTTTTGCTGCGGGGAAAATCATACCAAGCGGTATATCCACATCAACGATATTCACCTGACCACGACGCAATTTTGCCGTAGGATCGCCCACCACATCAAGCACTTCATTGATAGGAATTCCCAAGTCAACCAAAGAAAGTTTTATTTCTTGACGAGCTCTAAAATGAGGCACCGAAAACACCACGGTAAAGCCTGCTTCTGCAAGAGAACGTAACCGACCGTATAGCTTTTCCGGATCCCCCGCAACTTCAACACGCTTTACCACCAGTTCACTATCAAGCTGGACTCCTACGCGCATAATAGACACATAAGTGGCACGAGGATTATTGCCAAAATTGAGCTCCGTTGCACGAGAGAATACATCGTAAACGGGAATAGAAGTTCCCGAAGCTAGCTTAGCGTAGGAATCAAGGGCATGCTGCGCATCGTCAAACAATGATCGTGGTTCTATTAGCACCGTCAAGGCGTTCTTCGCTAGATACACCCCTACACTCGTTGCCTCTTCCACTAAATAAGGAGTTAATACGTCGGGGATTTCTTTCGAATCATCCTCCAAGCGCTCCAACAATTCGCGCATTTCCCTATTCGTCGCAGCACTTTTGGCAAGATGACGCTGTGCCCGACGAATAGATGCAGCATCGGCCCTAAATTCCCGCACGGGGAAAATTTCAACTTCAGAAAGAGAGGAAATGGTCTGACCAGTCGAAGGTAAAAAGCGACGAATTTCGTCCAATTCATCACCAAAAAAATCACAACGAATTGGATAGGATAAATTCCCCGGGAAAATATCAATGGTACCTCCCTGCACACAGAACGTACCGGGGCCTTCCAACTGACCTGAGTTGTCGTATCCCATTGCCACCAAAGCCTCAGCTAAGTCTTCAAAACAAGAAACGCTACCTTGCGGATGTTCCGCCAAGTCAACTCCTTGCTTGAGCACTAAGGGACGCGCAAGATTGCTTTTAGGGCTTGCAATTTTTCGCAGCAACGCTCGTGCCGAAGCAACCACAATAACTGGCTTTTTATTTTGAAGAGCCCAAAGCGCCTCTAAGCGCGACCCATGCAAACGCGGTTGCAGGGGCGCCTCTACCGAAAAGGGATTCCCTTCATAATCCGCATAACGGAACACCCTTTCCTCTCCCACAAAGGCACCTACCGTACGCGCAAAGGTATCAGCTGCATCTTCACCAGCGCATACCACCAGAGTAGTTCGTGGGTCTTCCACAAAACGCGCTGCCACCAAAAACGGACGCGCCGATGAGGCCACACCAATAACCGCATCCTCATGAGAATCCATTTTTTGCCACGCTTCATCAACAGCGTGAGATTTTTTCAACGTAGCAGAAAGAAGATCTATCAGCATCGTGGTATAACCCCTTTTAAAACCGCTCCCAATATATCCCGCAAGGCGAACTAAAGGTATAAAACCTTGCAGTTTATTGGTTATTTCTATCTCTTAAGCTGCAACATCTTTGCTTTTGCAGCATACTAATGCTTGCTTAATTTCACCACATCAACCGCTAAAGGAACCGCTATGGCACGAGAAAAAGTTGCAGATAAACGCGCCCGCGCATTAGCTGTTGCAGACCGTATGAATGCCTATTACGGTCAAGCAGAATGCGCCCTTCACTATACCAGCCCTTTTACGCTTACCATTGCAGTTCTTTTATCTGCACAAACTACCGACGCAGGAGTAAATAAGGTTACCCCCCGATTGTTCGAAAAATATGGGACCCCTGAAACTATGGCACAAGCCAACGTTGAAGAGGTCATGGATATTATTCACTCCATTGGCTTTTATCGCAATAAGGCAAAAAACTGCATTGCAGCAGCACAAATGATAATGTCTGATTTTGGTGGCGAAGTACCCCATACTATGGAAGAACTACAACGCCTTCCCGGTGTCGGAAGGAAAACCGCTAACATTGTTTTAAATGAAGCCTTTGGTATTGTCGAAGGAATTGCCGTTGATACCCATGTATTCCGCATAGCCCATATGTTGAAGTTCGCAGGTCCTTCGGCAGACACGCCCGCTAAAACCGAACAAGCGCTCTTAAAACTCTATCCAAAAGAATACTGGAAGCCCATTAATCATCAATGGGTACTTTTTGGGCGTGAGTTTTGCATAGCCCGTAGACCTCGCTGCAGTGCTTGTTTTATATCTGATTTATGCCCTCACGCTCCAAAGGAGAACTTGTGAACTTAGCTCATTTAAAGTATTTCATTACCCTTGCCGACCAGGAACACTTTGCCAATTCCGCACGTTCCCTAGGTATTGCGCGCTCAACACTTTCCCTTGCTATTTCACGTTTAGAAGAAGATCTTCATGCACCCCTGTTCACCAAAAATGGCAGCACGTTTACCTTGAGCCCTTACGGCAAAGAATTCTATCGCTATGCCTCACTTGCACTCAAAAACATTGAAATGGGCATGAGTAAAGTAGATGCTATGCTGAACAACCGTACCGAAACCTTATGTATTGGGGTTCCTTTTACTATTCAAAGTGAAGATTGGGCACAAGTAGTTCGTTCCTTTCGCGCCGAAGCTGATCCTACGCTTTCAGTGAAAATCATTCAGGGCTTTAGTGGTAGCCTACTGAACGATCTTGCTGCAGGAGAACTTGATGTAGTATTTGCCGCAAAACTAGAAGATGCTCCCGCAGGGCTAACCTTTACCCCCTACTGGGCACAACAGTTGGTGGTCGCCGTAAATAAGGATAACCCTCTTGCTCAGCGAAAAAGCATTTCGCTTGAAGAATTGAAGGGCTATCACATTCTGTCCTATGCCAAAGGCTGGCCCCCGCATGACGACATCTCCGCCTGCGTTGAAGGCTATGACCTGGACATTGAAGAACAGTTCAAGGAAGAAATTACCATCTGTTCAATGGTATCTGCTGACGAACATGCCATTGCCTTTGTTGACTACTCATTTTTAGTAGGCGCATTCAAGGATATTGTTTGTATCCCCATTGATGAAGTGGCCGAAGATTTTCACAAGCTCTATCTTATTTACCGCAGTAACGAAACCATGAGCGAAGGCCAAGCGCATTTTATTGAATACATGAATGAGCATCCCATCCCGCCTGCACGTCTCAAACAATAAAAGCCGTTCCGGTGTCACACGCTAGCCGCTTGGGTCACCCCGCACACCAGCTGCTTGGGTCGCCTCGCCGAACAGGAATTTCGTCATTTTGACTAGAGCTCGTCATTTTAACCAGCTGGAGCGTTTGCAATCCAAGCGACCCACCTAATTTATAACAAGGGGTTACTTTATTTATGACAAGAGGCCACTTTGTTTACTGAAGCTTCATAGCGGGAGCTACTTTACTTGCTGAAGCGGCTTTCCGTCCTTGCGCGTGATATCGCATCCGCGACGCACCAATTCTGCAACCACTGTTTCTGCTAAAAAGGGCAAACGTTCTGCCACCTTTGGGGTAAGGCCTTCTATAAATTCTGCTGGCTCCAAATTTTCCACCTGCATACCAAAACACAAGCCCTCAGCTTCAAAGCCAAGCATGGTGGCAGCATCAAAAAGATCGGCAAGCTTTAAATCATGCAGCGACGTGCGTGCACCCGTGGCGCGGGCAATATCGTAGGGTTCGTAGCGAAATACGGTTCCCGGTTGCGCATCAGTTCCATCTACCGCATCGACCGTGATAAGCGCGTCGTATTCTTGCACCTTAGATACCATGTCAAGCGTCATGCAGCCCACATCATAGGTGTCTACATTTTCAGGCAACGTATACTGTTCATGAATATAATCGTATACAGCAGGTCCAATGCCATCATCAAGCATCAAACGATTGCCTACAAAAAAGACTGCGATACGCATATCTCTATTCTCCTCTATCACTATGAAAGTTACGTAGCAGCTTAGCTCCCACTAAAACTCCCTTAAATCTGCCTACTAACGGCACTCCATACGCTGCACGTTGCACGCATCACGCATGTTATGCACGTCGCACAAGCTACTAACGCGAAACATCTGCCTATTTCTATGCCCCTATGGTAGGTCGTATTACCAGATTGTAGTAGGTTGCTGCCGCAATCATTATCGCCGCAAGAATTCCCATAGCAACAGCCCACTTTACTTGACGTTTGCGGTATTGTTCTTTCGTTTTTCCCAATGACAAATCACGACGAAGAGCATATACCTGCGAAGCACGAGCAAACACTACGGTAACTCCCGCAAGAATGAGCGCGGCAATAATTGCCAACACCACCGCCAAGGGCGAAGGGTTAGCATACGCACCATACAACAAGTTATCAATAAGAAGCCAAGCGGGATAATAAAGAATCGTAATCCAAATACCATGAGCGGGTCCCCAAATGGGAGGCATAAAAAGCGCGCCAAGGTTGAGAGGCGGCAACCCCTCTAGGGAGATTTCATCAATAGAAACCTCCCTATACTGATCAGGTTGGTTAGCATTATGTTTAGTATCCTTACTCACCCGACTACCCTTCCGCTTAAGGTGTACGCAACTAGCTTTATAGCTTTTTCTCGCTATTCCTTCTCACCGTTCTTTAAACTCTCCAAATCCAAGAAGAAATGCATGTTTTTGATGCTTAGTTTTTCAACGTATAGTTGTGCTTTTGCCTTGCATAATTCTTAGTTGCTAGCTATGTTATCAGAGCGAAATTAGCAACCAATATTCATGCTCCAATTTGCTTCCAAACGGTAGTTTATTGACAGCTTACCTATAGCGATAGGAATAATGCCATGTCTCAACAATCCGCTTCTCTTGCAACTTCTGCTTTTGAAATCTTAGGACCTATTATGGTTGGTCCTTCCTCTTCCCATACTGCAGGAGCACTTCGCTTAGCACAAGTTGCTTCTTCCCTTTTGGAAGGAACTATTACTTCGGTGCGCTTTACCCTTTGGAATAGTTTTGCTCAAACCTATCAGGGTCATGGTACCGATCGCGCTTTGGTAGCAGGCATGCTAGGGCTTCAAACCGACGATGAACAAATTCGAGATGCTTTCACCCTTGCAAAAAAACGTTCAATGAACTTTGAGTTTGTTGTTGCAGGCGAAAATACCTCCCTCCATCCTAATACCGTCGATATTGAAATGACAAATACACAAGGGCTACACGCCACCGTCCGAGGAGAAAGCCTAGGAGGCGGGAAAATTCGCATCAGCCGCATTAATGAAGTAGAGGTTAACATTTCTGGTGCTTATTGCACCTTATTCGTTGCTCACCGCGATGCCCCTGGTGCTCTTGCAGCACTCACCACCCTGCTTGCAGAAGAAAGCGTAAACATTGCTTTTTGCAGCACCTATCGAACTGAAGCAGGCGGGCAGGCTTATTCGGTCTTTGAAACTGACGAATACTATTCTGGATCGTCTTTTATCGAAAAGGTTAAAAGCTTAGATTTGGTAGATTACGCTACCTTTATTGAAGTTCCCGGAAGCGCAGCACCTTCTTCTTCCCATTCAGCATCCAATCCTTATCTTTTTTCCTCTGCGCAAGAATTACTGTCCCTGTGTGAAGCTCAAAGCGTAAATATCGGAAAAATAATGACCGAACGCGAATGTTATTTATACGGCAAAGAAGCTACCACGCATACTATTCGCAAGGTAATACAGGTCATGAAAGAAGAAACGAGTGATCCCCTGCTTAATCCAAAGCCATCGTTGGGAGGTTTTATCGGCGGGGAAGCTCAAAAAATAAACAAGAACACTTTCGGCCTTGCAGGCAGTTTAATGGGTACCGTACAAACTAATGCCGTTGCACGCGCAATGGCGGTATTAGAGCGCAGTGCTGCCATGGGCGTTATCGTTGCTGCTCCTACTGCAGGATCGGCTGGCGTAGTACCCGGGTGCCTTTTAGCAGAAGCAGAATATTTAGGTCTACTCTTCCAAGACGAACCCTTACTGAACGAGCCCTTCCAAAGTGAAACTTCGCAGGAAGAATTCTCCCGAAAGGAACCCTCACCGGAGGGACCTTCAGAATGTTTGCAGGATGCACTTTTCTGTGCCGCAGCAATTGGCTACCTCCTTTCTACTAACGCCTGTGTTGCTGGCGCTGAAGGCGGTTGTCAGGCAGAAGTAGGAAGCGCTGCCGCTATGGCAGCGGGTGCTCTCGTACAGATGTTGGGAGGCACCCCAAAACAGTGTCTTGATGCCGCATCCCTTTGCCTGTCAAACTTACTCGGTCTGGTATGCGACCCCGTAGGGGGATTAGTAGAAGTTCCCTGTCAAAACCGCAATGCAATTGGTGTTTCCGCAGCCTTTTCATCAGCACAGCTAGCCTTATCGGGCATTACAAGCTTAGTCCCCTTCGATGAAATGGCACGTGTCATGCTCGAAGTAGGACATGCGCTTCCTGCAACTCTACGGGAAACCGCTCTGGGAGGAATTGCAACCGCACTTTCTGCCCTACGTGCTTGCCGTCACTGTAATACCTGTAAATAAACGCGGTATATAGAAAATGTCTTGTCATAATCTCGAATAGACCCTAATAAGCATAGACCCAAATATGCCAGAGTATTAAAAGATGTCCGCAAAACTGCCCGCTTTTTTCGCAATTTTTGCCATGCCCCTATAGAAAAAACTCCGATCCAGTCAAGCTGAATCGGAGTTTTCTTATTGCAATTACTTGCTAGAAGAACGAACTAGCTGCAACTACTATTAGTAGCCTATTCACCCATACAAACGCCAAGCGAGCAGCCAGCACTTACCTCCATTTTAGTGAGCATCTACCGAGTGATCTTCACCAACGATAACATGACGGTTAGGATCGTAAACCTTGCCACCATGTTCCTTGCCCAGAAGCATCAACTTAGCAGGAGCAGTACCCTCGATGAATACGAGGTAAATGTGCAACATGCTGAAGATGATGAATACAAACATCATGAAGTAGTGAATGATGCGCATAGACATCATGCCACCTACCAAAGATGTACCTGCTGCGAAGAACGTCCAAGATGCGGTAGGAACCCAAAGGCAGAAGCCAGTGTAGGCCATGATAAGGATAAGTACACCAACACCAAGATAAGAAATCTTTTGAGGAACACCCAGCTTAGCTGACAGAGGATGATCCTTCTTGATGAACAGATAGTACTTAACCCAAGATACCAACTGGTGGCGATTGTCTGCCTGAGGAAGCCAGGTCTTGTAGTCGCGAACCAAGTTGCGCGTACCACCCGTAGGAGCAGTTTGAAGCAAGAATGCAAACACAATACGCACGATGCAGTTAACCAAAAGAACAATACCCAGGAAAACATGTGCGCCACGAGCTACACCCGTCAATGCTGCCCAGAACGGGAAGTGAATCAAGAAACCAGAGAAGATCAAGCAAGCCATGCAGATGAGGTTAATCCAGTGCGTCACACGCATGGGCATTGGATGAGCTTCTTTATAGTGAGCCAAATGTGCCATTTACTTCACCCCCCAAGGGCTAGTAACCGTTTCGAAGTGCTTACCGGTTGAAGGCTCAGTTACATGAACTGCACAAGCGGTGCATGGGTCGAAACTATGAACCGTACGAAGAACATTGATTGGCATTTCAACGTCATCAACAGGATTGCCGATAACTGCCTGTTCGATAGGACCAGGAACGCCATCTGCATTACGAGGAGCAATGTTCCAGGTGGTAGGAATAATGATCTGGTAACCAGTAATCTTACCGTTGTTAACATGCTCGGTGTGGTAAAGAGCGCCACGAGGTGCTTCCCAGAAGCCCGTGCCGTCACCGGTCAACGTAGAAGGAGCGCGGAAGTATTCGCTGTCGCCACCCTTAATTGCTTCGATGAGTTCATCTACCCAGTCACACATAAGGTTAGCGATGTAGAGCGATTCAACCTGACGAGCAGCTACACGACCAAGGGTGGACTGAAGCTGAGGAATAGTAAGGTTCAAATCAGCGCAAAGCTTATCAAGGTTGGTCTTAATGAATTCGTTGCCACGCAGATAAGCCGCCAATACACGAGAGAATGGACCAGCTTCCATGCACTTACCATCATAGCTTGGTGCCTTTGACCAGGTGTAGCGATCAGCAATTTCGCCAAACTCATGACCGTTCTCTTCGAACAGCGTGCCTTCTTTGTAGTACTCGGTGAATTCAGGCTGGGTAACACCCTCGCGAGGATTAAGGTCAGAATCACCAACATACCAAGAGTGACCAACATATTCCTTGATAAGGTCCTCATTAACCTCAGAAAGGTTGAGGTTTTCATCAATAACACCGGAAGGCAGATAACGATCAGCCATTTCGAAGGATGGACGCTCAAATACGCCCCAAGCAACATAGCGGCCGCAACCCTTACCAAACTCAAGAGCTGGCAAGTAGTAAGGAGCAATTGCCTTGGTGTCAGGAAGCATGGTGGCAGCTACCCAGTCACGAAGTTCGTGGCAGAGTGACCACAGATCGTCAAGCTTTTCTTCGGTAGGTACGAAGGAAGTACCACCAGGAACCAGTGTCATTACATGAGGCATCTTACCGCCAAGCAAACCGCAAATCTCAGATGCCTTGGACTGCATGGTTAATGCTTCGATGTAGTGAGCGGTGCAAATAAGATCAAGTTCTGCAGGAAGATTAAACTCAGTATCCTTAGAACCATTCTTCCACCAGTTGCCAGAGAAGATAGACATCTGACCGTTTTCAGCGAACTTAGTAAGACGCTCAGCCAATGCCTTCAAGTCGGACTGACAAGAAGTACCTGCTGCCTCAACCAGGTCGTAAGCATCTGCAATGTTTGCGTTCAAAGCATTGAGTGGGTTTACGTAGTCAAGTGCAGCCAGGGTGTAGAACCACAAAATGTGGCTATGAAGGAACTGACCACCCTCAATGAGGTTACGAATGATACGAGCATTGTTAGGAATTTCAATGCCGTATGCCTTTTCTGCTGCGATAGAAGAAGCATGAGCGTGAGATACAGGGCAAACACCACAAATACGCTGAACAATATGAGCAGCATCTTCAGGGGTGCGATCCTGAACTACCAATTCCATGCCGCGGAAACAACCGCCGGACATCCATGCATCAGTAACAACGCCGTTTTCTACTTCCATCTCTACGCGCAGATGGCCCTCAATACGGGTAATCGGGTCGATAACTGAACGAGTCATTGTTTACTTGCCTCCCTTCAGAACATCTTCGTCATACTGACCGATGGCCTGATCAGGATGCTTTGCGTCCCATTCACGTACCTTCTCGAAGTCAGCGCCACCGCTGGTGCGGCCAGTCTTCTTCATGCCGAAGCCATGAATAACAAGTGCAGCAGCTACAACGCCCGTCAAAGTCCAAGCAATAGCTTCAGGCTGAATAGTCATGCCGCCAATGCGCAAATCGCGGAAGCGAGCGCGGAATGGGGTGTTGGTTTCAACCCAGTTCTCGCCGGGATCGTTGGGGTTAGCAGTGCAGCAACCAATGCAAGGACCGCCCGAAGCAACACACCAAGAACGACGATGGTTCCAGCGAACGATACCGCAGTTAGCCTTAGTCTGAGGACCGCGGCAACCCATAGGATACAGGCAGTAATTCATTGCCTCTTCCTTGGTGCCAAAGGCATAAACGAATTCACCATTCTCAAAGTGACCACGACGCTCGCAGTTGTCATGAATGGTCTGGTTGAACATAACGGATGGCTTGTTTTCACCGTTAAGTTCAGGCAACTGACCAACAAGAATTGCATCTACCAAAACAGCTTCAAGCCATTCAGGATTTGCTGGGCAGCCAGGGATATTGATAACGGGGGTGTCAATTCCTGACTTACGAAGGAACTGTTGTACACCTAATGCACCTGACGAATTAGGGTTAGCTCCCATCCAACCACCATTTACTGCACAAGAACCCAACGCCACAACAGCGTTTGCATTTTCTGCAGCATGGATAAGGTGCTCGGTACCGGGCTCATTGGCAACGCGCAATGCTTCACCGTTCCAGCCCTCCAAAACCGCACCTTCGTAGATGAGAATGTAATTCCCTGCCTCGATTGTCTGTGCTTTGGCCTCTTCCATTGACCAACCTGCAGCAGCAGAAAGGGTTTCGCAGTAGTTAAGCGAAATCATTTCCAACACTACGGTTGCTGGATCAGGGGCGTCAACCTGTGCGAAAGATTCCGTACAACCGGTGCAAGAAGCGCCTTCGATCCAAATTACGGGATACAAAGCACCTGATTCTGCGCCGATAACGGAGTTCTCGATCGCCTGAGCAACGCGAGGAGCAGCGAGCTCAGACAAGCCTGCCGCAACGGCGAGCGAACCGCAGAGCTTCATGAAGCTACGACGAGACACGCCACGTGCCTCCAGCTTGCTTAAAAACTCTGGACTGATTGCCTCTGTTACCATGTGCACACCTCCTTAAGGGTGTATTGTCCTGTAAAACCTCTGTACACATTTTCGTGGATTTCTTCTCAAAAAAGACTGACTAACTTGCGAATATCGGGTTATTCCCGCCAGCGGCACGAAAATGTTACCCAAAATATTGGTAGTAACACACATTTCCTTCATAAGTGATCATCTGGTCAAATGATCAAAAGAAAACATTCCGTACGCTGGTACAAAAATTCGTTTTTGTTACCTATTTTTTTGAGAATATTCCAACGTTTGAACATTATTTTGAATTCTACCATTAGCAAATGGTCATTTTTAAAAAATCGTCCTATTTTCTTTCGAGCACTTCAAAGCTTTTCTTATTGAGGTCATTGAAGTTTATTTGCCATCGTTTACGCAAAAGAAACCCCTACACCACTCAGAGTGGAGTATTATGTTCAAAATTTATACGAAAGGAACGACATGACTCAGCCCACTACTATCGCATATCTTGGACCAGTAGGAACCTACTCCCACGAAGCAGCTCGTCTGTTTGCAAAACGCATGAAATGCGAAGAAGTTGAGCTTATTGAATGTCCTTCGTTTAATGAAGTTCATGAGGCAGTCGATCGCGGTAAAGCAGAATTTGGCGTTATGCCCATTGAAAATTCTCTTGAAGGAGTGGTAACTGCCACGCTTGACACACTTGCGTTCAAGGGTGGTGTATCCATTATGGGGTCAGCGGTGTTGGACATTCATCACTGCTTAGTACTGCATCCCGAAGCTGAATTAGCCGATATAAAAACTATCGTAAGTCACCCTCAAGGATTAGCACAGTGTCGTCGGTACTTAAACAACCGTTTTCCTTTACTTGCACGTGTTGCAGCTTCTTCTACTGCAGAAGGAGCACGCCAAGCATCACAAGACAAAACGATCGCCGGCATTTCTTCTGAATTTGCTGCAGAACTATTTAAGGGCAAAATTCAAGAACGAGACATTGAAGACCACTACGGCAACCAAACTCGTTTTGCCTTAATCGCCCGCCAAGGCCATGAACCAGTACTCCATAGTGAACACATGAAAACATCTCTGGCACTTTCCCTGAACGCCGACAAGCCAGGATCGCTTTTAATGATTCTCTCTGAACTTAATTACGCCAACGTTAACTTAACCATGATTCAGTCGCGCCCCACCAAACAAGGACTGGGAGACTATTTGTTCTTTGTTGATTTAGAGGGAACCCCAGCCGATCCTGCTATTAAAACCGCACTGGATTGTTTGCGTTTAAAGTTGCGTGAAGTGAAAGTACTTGGTAGTTATCCCGCCGAATAACACCCGCTCTCGTAACGGCTTCTCAGTATGGCACTTACTTTGCATCTTACTGAGAAGTCCCATAGGGTAACTATTAAAGCTACCCCGTGCACACTTTAGTTGATGTGTTGATGCGCTTTTCGATTCGTTGGTGCTTATCTGACTAAACGTAGAAGCGAACTCAGAACACTAATTTTAAATCGCGCCTGCAAAGGCGCGTTTTTTAATACTGATGCAGCGAAGCGCATGAAAATAGTCTCACCGTGTATACGATGAGACTATTTGAACAGCGAAAGCGTGCGAGCTGATGCGTTTAGTCAAATAAGCACTTAGCCACCGTATCTTATGAAGCGCAGTACACTACATCCTTACCTACGCCGCGCGCTTTAAAGAACCCTTCGCGAACCAGGTCATCCAAAATGGAGTGAATAAGACCAGGATCAACTTCCCCTCTTCCGTGGGCCTGCTCAAATTCATTCAAAGCAGCGCACGCATCGCTAAACGTAATTTCCTGCTGCGCTAGCACAACCCGAACCAGCTCGGCACGTTTCTGCCTGCGCGAACCTTCAAATTTCGACTGCTGTACATGATGACGCGATCGACGAGAAGGGTTAGGAAGTACCGACTTTAAATAGGCGCCGTAATCCAGCAAGGCATAATACCACCCGCGTGGATTGTCCTTGGAACACGTTTTTTCAACCAACGGTTCTAATTCACGATCGGAAACGCCTTCTTTATCGGGAAAGAATTCATGCAGAAACACCGTGCGTACGTTTGTTTCTAGATAGAGCACTGGTTTTTGATACGCGAACGCTAGCACTCCCCCTGCAGTAGCCTTACCAATACCAGGAAGCGCTAACAGTTCATCATACGAAACAGGAAGGCTACCTTGATACTTTTCAGCACACTGTTCCGCGCACCGCTTAAGAGCAAGAGCGCGACGGTTATAACCCAAGCCCTGCCATGCTTCTAGCACAAGAGATGTTTCTGCACTCGCCAAGGCATCAAGCGTAGGAAAAAGCTTCAAAAAGCGATCCCAATATTTTTCAACCCGTGCAACCTGCGTTTGCTGAAGCATTACTTCAGAAACAAGCACGGCATAAGGATCACTAATACCTCTCCAAGGAAGGTCTCGATACAAGCGCTTACCTTCATCCCATATTTTAGAAATAAAGGCACGTTCCGCATCAGTGAAGCGCACTTCGGCTTCCTCCACCTTGCCCGCATGAGCGAAGAATTTTTCATTGCCCTTCACCTTATCCGTATCAGCAAGAAGGCATTCGGCTCCACCCACTTTGATGGTTTTAGAAGCCTTAGCAACCGATTTGGTAGTCATCACCTAGCAGTCTTCCCTTGAAACTTCAGAGGAAGAATCAAGCGCAAATGCAGCTTGAAGAGCAGGATGATTTTCTCCTTGCTCAAAAAGATCTTTTAAAGAAATAGAAGAATACAGATTCTTTAGTACCGCATCTGCCGCACGCCATACGGCATTAAACGCACACGATCCCTTATGGCAACACGAATAACCACAATTGGTGCATTCAGCCACCGACATAGCATCGCCACTTACGCTCGTAAGAACATCATAGACCGTAACAACCGAAGGATCGCAATTCAAAACAAGGCCTCCATGCACACCACGAATGGTGCGCAAAAGGCCTGCTTTAACTAATTCATGCTGAATGCTTCGCGCAAAAGAATAGGGAATCTGTTCCGCTTCTGCCACTTCAGCAATCGAAACATATGATTCGCCATTTTTGTAAGCGGCACGGATGATACGGCACGCGTAGTCGCAGCGGCGCGTGATGCTCATCAGTTAGTCCTCCAGTAGATCGTCAATATTGAGTAGTTCTTTTCTAAAGCGCTCGACTGCCAAATCTTCCATGCGTTTATACTCTTCAGATTCCAAAGGCTGGAAATTGGACAGACGCATTAAGACCTTATCGGTTTCAACCGCGCAAAACGTGTTACGCGCAACGCTTTCACGATAGGCTTCCTCTACCGCTTCATTTGAAATAGCGTAAATTTCAAAACGAGATAACCCACGAGAAAAATCAACCAACTGACCCCTGTTAAGTCCACGCATGGAAGGATGCTGGGACTGCTCGCTGAGCCAAATTGCACGACGTTCATCTTCGTTGGGCAAATCTATATCCACAAAACGATGGTCACCCATTAAATCCCAGAAAAAGGGATCAATGTCATTAGGCTCCGAGGCCGAAATAAGCACCGTAGTTTCTGGGCTGGTAAGAGCAGCCTGTACCAAAGCAAGCGCTTCACGTGCACCACGAGAAAGCTGAATGGTTAAAAGCGATTGCATATCGTCAAGCGATCCGTCAAAAAACGGCAAATCCCACAGATCGAGATCTTCCAATACCACAACCGTAGGAGAATCAAACCCATTTTTAGAAACACCCGAAAGGCGAGCCTTGAAATTAGGTGATGCCATAACGCATAAAATCACCTGACCCATCGCATTGCGATCAAGGCGCATACGTATTGCAGGCAAACCAAGCTCCCCTACTGTTGCCACCATAAAGCAGTTAGCATCTTCACGAGCGGGGCTACGGAAAACCAGCGTTCCTAAACCAGGCATCCCTGGAAGGCCATGACGGAAATTGAGCATCTTTAAGAACTGAGCGAATTCCGGATCTTTACCTCGTCCAACTCCCAGTTTAGCCATAGCGCTAATTGCACGGTCAAACCCCACAAGATTGCTGTAGTTAAACTGCTGCTGAGCTACCTCTTGCGACTCCTGCGAAGGAGCACCACCCATAGCAAGAGAAGAAAGCTGAGCAAACGCAGCAGCAAGCGGAGAATCGGGAGGAATAACCGTAGATTCTATTTCAAGAGCACCAGGAGTTGCCGCACTAGAATCCTTTTCGCCATCCTTATGATCTTGATTAGACTCTTTACTTGAAGAGAGCGAAGAAGGCGTGGAAGCAGAAGCATCAGCAGCCACACCAGAGCCATTCTGAGAAAGGTTTGGTAACGCACTAGATTCCTTTGGCGCTACCGTTGCATCCCCCGATGTCGAAGACACACCATTGTGAGTGGATGCCCCGTTCACTTCACCCTGGGATACCTCCCGAGAAAAACCTGGAGCGTTGTTTGAAGAGCCCTTCATAGATAAGGAAGTTTTATCCACCATATCGCCATCGAAACGATAGAGCACATCATCGGTTGCATCCATCAAATCCTGGCTTACCATGTCAGCCATATCTTCTACAAGACTGCGATCTAAACCATATTCCTCTAATTTATCAAACGCAAGCTTTTGCAACTCTTCGGCATGACGCGCCATTTCCTCTGGCGTCCAGAATGCTTCAAGCTTTTCGAAAATATATTCTGCAAGAGAGCGTTGCTTGGCACGAATCGCTAAATCCCACGCTTTCGCCATGCCTTCAAGCACCGCTTCATTAGGAATTCTATTTTCACGCAAAGCACGCTCATAGGCAGCCATATAAAGATGGATACCTAATACAATATCGCCTTCTTCTACTGCTGAAGCCGCACGCTGAAGATAAGCCTCTGAAGAATTGGAATGCGCATTTTGATCCTGGAACGATGATCCGCCAAACGTAGATTCTTCGTTCATCATCATGCACCTCCTTTTAATTCTTGTTTCAACATTCTATACGTCTTTAATATTCCGCTAATAATGCTAGTTTTTTACTCACAGTTAATTGTAAAACACGCCATTCCTAGGAATATGAACAAACAGTAATTTGTTAGATATTCGTACCTTTTTCACAAGGAATGAACACTACTACCAAGAAAGAATGTTCCAACCGCGTTCTTTTGCGCTCCGACGCAAAGGGCGATCAGGAGTAACCGCACAGGGATAGAGCGCTGCTTGAAGCATGGCACGATCAGAATGATGATCGCCATAGGCGTGAGTGAGAACCCAATTGCCTTCGCCGTATTTTTCGTTCGCATACGCAGTAATGCGATTAAGCTTTTCTTCTCCTTCAACCGGCAAACCCTCAACCTGGCAGGTATAGCATCCGTTTTCATCAACAGCCATGCGAGTCGAAAATTCATGGGTAAAACGGTGAGTTTTCATTGCCTGACGTATAAGAGGTTCAAAAGTTGCAGAAACCACCCATACCTCACGACCACACGAAAGATGGTGTGCAATAGCTTCGTCTGCCTTAGGACGAAAGATTTTTTCTAAATGCTCGTCGTAAAAGGATTCAAGAAAGCGATCAACCTCTTCTTGCTTTTGGCCTTCGAAAGCGGAAAACACAGCACCACGTACCCAACTTTCATTTTGAGGAAGGCGAAGCTTGTATCGAAGGCCCCAAAAAATAATGCGGGTAAGAACACGCTTTTTAAGCATTTTTTTACGCTGAAGATAGCGCACCAGAATAACGGGAGAATTACCCGAGATAGAAGTTCCATCAAAATCAAAGACTGCAATTTCTACAGGCTTTTTTTGAACGGTTTCCCCCATTTTCCTACAATTCCTTACCGTACAATCACTAACGTTTGCTCGATTGTATCCCTAAGCAGCAGCCCTAAGCAAACCGCACAAATGCCAAAACTCAATCAAGTGTTAAGCAACAAAAACTATACACTATGCCGATTCAGAACAGAACAAAATACCCAGAGCATACAAATCTGTAACGAATCAAAGGTTATCCCTAAAACAAATGAAGCTCCCTTATGGGAGCTTCATGATTTTCCAAACTGGCGGGATGTACGGGACTCGAACCCGCGACCTCCGACGTGACAGGCCGGCGCTCTAACCAACTGAGCTAACACCCCGTGCTTCAGCAGCGAATGCTAGTATACAGGAAATTGAAAAGCGTGCAAGAACTTTTTTTAATTTTTTTCCAACTAGCTTTTGATCAGGGGATTTAAATACTTTATCTCGCTGCTTTTCTTGCATTGCTCCACTTAGGTTATAGGAGGTTTTCTATAAGGCACCTTTTACTTCCCTGCCTAGGCTTGCCTCATTTAGCAAACATCTTCATAAGGCATTTTTACTTCTCTGAAAAACTATTCGAAGCACCGCTTTGAAAGATGGCTTTAAAAATGCGCAGCCCCTGGTATTTGATCTTTGATTGAGGGATTCCAAAATCATTCGTCAAATTATTTCGCTGCACACTTGAGCCTTCTTGAAAAGCGAGTAAGTGCTTCGCTTGTTTTGAAGGGAAGTAAAAAATGCCTTACCAAAGATAAACCTAGATCAGGATTTGCACCTTGAAAGAAGATAGCTTTACTTGCGAACCCCTGGTTTTAAGGAAGACAGGATGGTTTTACCTGCCGATTGCGCAACCGGCACCACCGCATCAAGCGCTACCGAAACCGCTTTACGCGCTACTGGCGCAACCTTTTCGCCCACATTGCGCAGGGTTGGTTCGCTCTGCACGAAAGTAACCACCTTAGCTGTTTCGTTAGTAGCCTTACCAGCTAAGGCTACTAAGCCTGCAACATTGCCTCCACCTTCAAAGTACTCTATGGCAGCTCGCCCAATTGCCTGAGTGCCCAGATAACCCATCGTACCCTTTACCGCCCAACCAAGTGCTGGTACAAGCCCCGCAAGCTGACGAGAAATGTTTCTGAATATAAACGCGTTAACCAACACCCCTAAAAGCTCCAAAACGCGCTCTGGACCTAAGGGCTGACCGTACGCTGCCGCAATCTGCAAAATCATTTTTATTTGATTTGCCGTCATTAAAGGCATATCTGCGCCAGGCACAAACACCACAACGCCAATGCCTGCATTTTGCAGAGCTGTCTGAGAAATGGCATCGATTGCTAAAGGACGACGCACAAACGGATAGGCAATGGAAAAAGCAAGTTTCTTATCTGTATCAACCGCCGATACAATCCATGTGCCAATTTTCTGAGCAAGTTCACCTTTTAATTCGTCATCAAACTCAGTACTTTGCACGTATACCACATCATGTTCAGGTAAGGTGTAGCCTGTTTTTTCAGCAAGGGTACATACCTCTTCGCCATTTTCTGCTACCACCAGCACCGGAGTGCCCTGATCACGAAACTCTTGTGCTAACGCCCCCACTGATTCGTTTTTCGCTGCCGCAATAATGGTTAAATCGCATCCCAAATGCGTATCGGGAGTTTGCGTAGGAAAATAACTAACCATCACGCGAGAATTAGGTGATTCACTGTTAAAACCTGCGCGCACGAATACTTGAAAATCAGGAGAAGCAGTTTCGTCAATAAGAATATTTACCGAAACCGGAATAGAACTTGCGCGATCAATATCAAGAGCAGCGGAAAGCACTGCGGGAATATCTACCGGAATTTTCATAGCGGTCCCCTTTCACTTAGCGACCATTATGCACCCAAACAGAGTTAATTAAACCAAGCATCATGAAGTTTACGATCATAAATGATGAACCATAACTAATAAAGGGAAGCGGAATACCGGTAATTGGCATCAGCCCACAGGTCATGCCAATGTTTTCCAGAATTTGGAAAAGCCACATACCCACAACACAGATAACAATAATGGTTCCAAATAAGTCGCCCGAATTTCGTGCAACATTTACCGAGCACACAATTAAACCGATATAGAGCGCAATCAAAACCAATGCACCAAAAAACCCAAATTCTTCAGCAAGAACGCAGAATACAAAGTCCGTTGGTGCTTCAGGCAAAAAGCCTAGAGAAGACTGTGTTGCCTGCATAAAGCCTTTACCAAAAAGGCCACCACTACCAATAGCGATTTTGGCTTGTTGAAGGTTATAGCCATCGCCTGAAGTATCATGAGTAGGGTCAAGAAACACCGTAAGACGCGATTTCTGATAATCCTTCAACAAAACATCATGCCCAAACAACTGATCAAGCACTGGGTCAATCAGAAGGATTGCCGCCACCAACACCACTAAGACACCAATGGTACCCACAATAAAACGCCAGTTTGCACCACCAATAATAAGGGCAAACCCCGCAATCATAAGGTAAACCAGGCCCGTGCCTAAGTCAGGCTGGGTCATAACACAAACAAAGGGCACCGCCAAAATAAGAAGCGCTTTAATGAATTCGCGCAAATCGTTAAGTCTGCCCCCATAGCGTGCCATAACCGAAGCTGCCAAAAGTACCACGGTGACCTTGGCGAATTCGCCTGGCTGTATTTGCATGCCAATATTAATCCAGGATTGGCCACCATTTACTTCCACACCAATTCCCGGTATATGAGGCGAAAGAAGCAGTACCACATTGATAATAAGAAATACGGTCGTATAGCCCGAAAGCACATGATAGTCCAGACGAGTGATTGCAACGAACAAAACCACTCCTACCGCAACACCCATAAGCTGTCGGGAAAAGCTGTAATCCGGATCGGACGCTGTGGCAGAAAACTGAACTAACAGACCATAGGACACCAAAGCCAGCATAAAGAATATAAAAAGCGGATTGATGTACTTAAAACGCCTTGGTTTAAACGTTTTTGCAACAGTGGGATCCTGCGGGCGCACCGAACTGATTTCGTTCATCATCTGAGCCATACAAGACACCTACTCTTCCGAATCTTCATCACTCGTATCGTCGGTGTTATCAGTACTTCCCGACTCTCCCTCAACCTTAGTAGCTGAAAGAACGGTTAATTTTTCATCAAGCTTGCCGTCAAGCGATTGTATTGCCGCATCCATAATATGAGCAGCAATAGGAGAACCGGTAGTACCACCACTGCCGCCTTCTTCCAAACAGAGCGCCAAAGCAAAGCGTGGTTCTTCATAAGGCGCATAGCAAGAAAACCATGCCATGTCCTGCTTGCCAGCAACTTCTGCCGTACCCGTTTTCGCTGCAGCACTCCAAGAATACTTTCCAAAATCAGCAGCAACAGAAGCGTTTTCTGTTGCTACACCATGAAGCGCATCCTGCATAACCGCCAGCAATGACGGATCAACATCGGGGTGGTAGTCTTCCACCGTTTCAAACGACAAGACCGTTTCACCCAAGGAATTACGAACTTCCTTTAAAAGGTGCGGACGCAACAATTTACCCGTTGCTACCGCTGCATAGGCGCGTGCAACCTGGATAGGTGTTACCAAAACATAACCCTGGCCAATAACCATGTTTGACATATCACCCGGAAGCCACTGCGCCTCTTCAGGAACATCTTTAAAATATTCCTGCTTCCATTGCGGTGTAGGAATACGTCCTTCCGCTTCACCCGATAAATCGATATGAGTGGAAGCCGCATACCCAAACTCTTTAATGAAATCTTGCATGGCTTCATTACCTATGGTGCCACGCGCATCATAGAAATCTTTTGCGATTTCATAGAATACCGTGTCGCACGATTCAATTACGCCTTCGCGAAACGTAATTGCACCATGACCCGTTTCAAGCCAGCACTTCTGAGGAAATTCATCGCCAAAGCCCGTCCACGTACCCGTACAGTCCCAGGTGCGTGTAGTATCAGCAAAGCCATAAGTAAGACCCGCAAGACCGGTAAACGCCTTGAAGCATGAAGCCGCAGGATACGTACCTGCAATAGCGCGATTCATCAAGGGATAATGAGATTCTTCGGTTTGATAGGCATCCCAGGTATCCTGCGAAATACCACCAATAAAACGCTCGGGCTCATAGGTAGGATAGTTCGACATTGCCACGATGCCGCCTGTTTGCACATCAATAACAACGCACGCCGCAGCGGTGCCCGTGCCTCCCGTTACCGCTTCTTTAAGCGCAACATCGGCAACATGTTGTACGCGTGCATCAATAGTAAGATACACATCATTGCCCTTAGTAGGATCAGTTTCAGCTACCACCTGCTGAACAACACCAGATGCATCGGTTACCAAAATTCGCTGGCCATGATCGCCTGCAATAAGTGCATCGTAGGTTTGCTCTACCCCACTTTTACCTACCGCGTCACCACTTTCAATATCGCGGCCTTCAGCAGCATTTTTCAAATCATCTTCTGAAGCCGTACCGGTATATCCCAACACATGCGCCGCAAGAGCACCGTAGGGATATGAGCGAGTAGTGCGTACCTGCGTAGTTACCCCCGGAAAAGCATCGCGATGTTCGGAAATATAGGCAATATCGCGCAGTTTTACATCACTTGCCACCACACGTTGAGATTGAGCACCTGAAGAAGAATCCATCACGCGCGAACGGACCACTTCATAGGGAATACCTAAAAGTGCTGAAAGGCGTAAAAGTACATCAGGGTTATCCGCCACTTCAGAATCGGCCAAAACTGTTTGTACCTGTCGATTGGTTACCAGGGCAACCCCTTGTGCATCATAAATTACACCACGCGGTGCCGGAGTGCTTACTGTGGTATAAAGATTTGCCTGCGCTTCTTCGCTATACGTTGCACTGTCTAATACCTGCAGACCAAAAAGACGCACACCAAGCGCGCTAAATACACCTGCAGCAAGTACGCCAACCGCAATAAAGCGATTACGAAGGCCATCGCCCGTTACCGAAGTGCCTCCAAATGAAGCTCCCGAGCCAGAACTCACCGACGTTTTAGGCGTCTGGGCAGAAATACCTACCGAGGTAACCGATTTGACCTGCATGCGATCGCGTGTTCGCGATGAAGATGACTGTGAACGAACACGAAAGATTACCACCGCAAGTACGCCCAGCACCACCAGGGCAGCTATGGTTGTTAAAATGGCCGATAACATAAACAACCCCTATGGTTTACTGGAATCGACCGCCGCCAGATACCTTCCACGCATCATTAACCTGCTGCGCAAGAGGTAAGCGCCTCATAATAACAAACAGTAACGCCGCAATAATTGCGTTGATAACGGTAGCGGGAAGAGCCCTTTGCAAGAACAGTTCAATGAAACTGCCCTGATATCCTGTGATCATGAGAACAATCATGAATACAAGTTCAAAAGCAAAAATTGCTGCCGCAAAAGCAATTAAAGGCATCGCAATTGTAGTATCGTCAAGCACCTCAAAAACGCGAGACATTACAAAAGTTATTGCCAGCAACAAAAGCGAGGTAAGGCCCACGGGTGTCTGAGAAAGCAAATCGGCAATTAAACCAAGCACAAACGCATAAATGTACGTCGAATCTGGCCTACGCAGCACTGAAAGCACCAAAACAAAAGCCACAATAAAGCTGGGAACTACCGAAAAAATATTCAAAATAGGAGCAAATACTATTTGAATTACCACAATTACGGCTGAACAAATTAAAGGAAGCATCCATTCGCGCATACTTATCACTCGCTTCCCTCGTCTGAATTGGTGTCATTTTCTGAATTAGAATCGTCAGACCCACTATCACCATCGGAATTATTCTGGGACTGATCATTGTTGTTTTCCGTATTAGATGTAGGCGTATTGCCTAAAAGCGCATCGGGGCCTACCGCATTAACAACCGCATTAGCATTCGATTGATTTTCATCTGCCGCGCCTTCATTACTCATGCCAAGCACTACTAGTACCTCGCTGATGTTATCAAACGAAGCATTCGGGGTAATAACAATCGTACGGGTAGCATCGCCTTGACGCTGTTCAACCTTGGAAACAGTGCCAATAACAAGGCCCCTGAAGTAGCCGCCTCCTAAGCCAGAAGTAATAACTGCTTCGCCTTCTTTTACTTCTACCCCTTCATCGACGCCTTCTAAATACAACACGCCTTCAACAGAGCCAGACAAAATACCTTCCGAGCGCGAAGACTGCAACATGACTGCCACACCGCTTTGTGCATCATTAAGTAAACGAACCTGGGAAGAATACGTGCTTACAGAAATTACCTGGCCAATAACGCCCGTTGAACCCATAACAGGCAGTCCTTCAGTTACTCCCGAAGCAGAACCAGCATCTATCGTAATAATGCGATTATACGAATCGGAAGAATATCCTGTTACACGCGCAGCTACTGAAGTAAAACCATAGGCATCATGAAGCCCAATAAGTGATTCAAGACGGTTTGCTTCTTGACGGTACTCTTCCAATTCAACCACCATCTGGCTTAGAGTTGCATTGTTTTCTTGCAACTGACTCATGGTTTGCCCATCTGCGGTTAAATCCTCAAGTGAGGTAGTAGCAGAAGCCGCCAATGAACTACTTGCCGCCCCTACTGAAGACAAGGGGGAAGACAAGGCTGAAGTGGAATCTTGTATTGTATGAAGGGGACCACCGTCCCCTTCGCGCGCATAAACAACGACCAAAACCAACGAAACCACCAGCAATGCCACCAGCAGTATCGTTGAATTGAATTGGCCACCGAATGGGATGCGTTTATCGTTCAAGTTCAGGGCCATCGTATGCGAAGATCTCCTATTTTGATCTCGAGAGTATTTGCTTTAATGCCGTAGGTGTTTCCAAAACCCTCAAGCAACCCGTTACCACATTGGTAAGTGCTGTCTCACTGGTCCAAACAGGAATTTCAAGCTGCTGCGAGAAATAACGATCAAGACCATTAAGCAATCCGCCGCCTCCTGTGAGCAAGATGCCATTCGAAATAATATCGGAGGCCAAGTCGGGATTGGTCTTTTTGAAGGTTTCCTTAATGTGAACTACCATTTCGTCAATGGGAGCCTGGAGCGCATCACGAACGTCTTCGGACTGAATCGTAACTTCCTTGGGTTGTTCAGTAAGTACATCCTGACCAGAGATAATCATATCGCGTTCACGGCCATCTTCAAAAGGCAGAATAGAGCCTATCTTAATCTTAATAACCTCAGCGGTGCGCTCACCAATCTTAATTCCAAGAAGATCACGCAAATGCATCGCAATTGCTTCATCAAGTCGATTACCCGCAAGGCGCAAAGAAGAAGAGGTAACAATACCACCCAAAGAAATAACGGCAACTTCAGTAGTACCGCCACCGATATCAACCACCATAGAACCAGTAGGTTCTGTTACGGGCAAATCGGCACCCATAGCAGCAGCCATGGGTTCTTCAATAAGGTAAGCCTGTCGAGCACCTGCCTGAATGGTAGCCTCAAATACCGCACGCTTTTCAACTGAAGTAGCACCACAAGGGATACACACCACAATACGAGGCTTAGGCTGCCAAGGGTAACGACGAGGAGCAGCCTTATTAATAAAAGCAGAAATCATAGCTTCCGTTACATCATAATCAGCAATAACGCCATCATGAAGCGGGTGTTCTGCAGAAAACGTATCGGGAGTATGGTTGATCATATTTTTTGCTTCATGACCAACGGCGAGCACGCGATGAGTGCTGCGTTCAATAGCAACAACCGAAGGCTCGTTAATAACAATACCTTGACCGGTAATAGCAACAAGAGTATTTGCCGTACCAAGGTCAATTGCCATATCGTACGAATTTGACGAAGTAGCATTCTGTATAAAATCAAGGAAAGACATGCATCATCCTTAAAACTATTTGTGAGCAATCGTAAACATGAATTTTAGCACACCACATAAATCCTGCGGTAAAACAAGAGATGTGCCTTTGCTATAAAAACAGCTCTCCTACACACTACGAGCCCTAGCATAACGCCAGAGCTCGTAAAATACACGACATTTTTTGAATGCGTTTAGGCTCTCTAGGTCTGCTTACTTAAAGAAAATACCAATCTCACGTTCAGCAGATTCTACCGAGTCAGAACCATGAATAACATTTTCGTCCATGATCAAGCCGAAATCGCCACGAATGGTTCCAGGAGCAGCTTCAGCAGGATTGGTTGCACCCATCAAAGAGCGGCACTTCTTAACAGCGCCTTCGCCAGAAACAACCATCTTTACTACAGGACCAGAAGTGATGTAGGAAATAAGACCATCATAGAATGGCTTGCCTTCGTGCTCTGCATAGTTAGCAGCAGCCTGTTCTGGCGTTACCATACCCATTTCCATACGCTCGATCTTAAGTCCAGCGCGTTCAAAACGAGCAACGATTTCACCAATATGACCATTGCGAACACCGTCAGGCTTAATCATGCTGTAGGTCTTTTCGATTGCCATGCTTTGTTCCTTTCAAAGAAAGATAGATAACTTGCGTGTTATGAAACAAGGCCAGAATTCTGTTTCAGAACCACTGACCCCGAATCTCTTTTATTGTGCTTGCTGGCTTGCAAAAGCTAAAGAAATATTCGCTACCTTCCAGCCAAGACCATCACGAACAAGGGATACCTGGTAGGGTACTTCTCCCCCTTCGGATGTGGTCGCGGTTACATATACATCAGCGCTACTGAAGTTGTTAACCGTGCCATCAATCGAGATAGTGCTCCCTGGCGCAATCATATCAGAAATGCGAGCCTTAGTTTCATCATCAAGCGTAGAGGCATAGACGTCGCTATTGGAAGGATCCCCAAATAAAGCGGTAATTTGATCCTGCTGCGTTGGGAAACCAACCCCCTGAACATAAGCAAAGGTTCCGCCACCACCAATTAAGCAAAGCAGAATAAGGATAACGAAAAAGATTTTCAAACCGCGATGACGATGCTTTTTCTTTACACCCTGCGTCCAATCCTGGAAATCGGCCTGCTGAGCGGCAAAGAAATCGCTGTTTTGTTCCGCTTCAGCAATGCTTCGCATAATACTGGTTTCCGAAATTTGCGTAGTACCCATTTCGGAAGGAGAAAGAGGCTGCGCTTCAATAGGCACCCCGTCTCCAGGAACATCCAGCCCAGAAAGATCGGTCTGAGTAGACACTGGTGCTGGTGCCGCTTCCTGTTCACCCGTAGCGCCCGATGCTACTGCGGCTACCGCACGCTGGTAATCCACGTTAGCAGCATCGTTAAACACATAGGTTTTATCTGCCAGAGCCGATTCAAAGGCACGTACAGCCTTGTCCATTTTGCCATCAGCCACATACGCCTGACCCATATTGGCAAAAAGCTTGTTGCGTGTTTCGGGGGTCATGTCAAACTGAAGAGCGCTTTCATACGATGCAATAGCATCCATAGGTCGATCAAGCGCCATAAAACAAACACCCAGATTAAGAAGCGCCTTAGTAGGATCAGGGTTCATTTCGTCAAGAGCGGCAGATCGAAATGCTGCGCCCGCTTCAGCCGATTTGCCCAATTTCAACAAAGCATTGCCCATAGCTTGATAGGCCTTATAAGGCGTTGGGTAGCGCGAATCATCTAGGGCTGACTGGAAATTGGTAATAGCATCTTCAAAATCTCCCTGAGATGCATACACCATACCCAGGTTATAACTTACCGACCCCAACGCATCATACGATTCATCGATGAGTGCCTGGGAATACGCATGAATTGCTTCATTAGGATCATTAAGTTTAACCAGACAATTACCAATCTGGTGATACAAAAGCCCCAATTCTCCTGGCGCCTTTGAAACAGAGGTGTCCTGCAGGCACTCAGTAAACTTTTCAAGTGCTACTTCATACTGTTTAGAAACATATGCGCTTCTTGCCTGCTGGAAAGTCTCGTTGTTCATATATAGTTCGTTTCCTCTCTTACGATCCCGATAACGAGTCGTAGTGTCTGGTAAGTTCGCTCACGCGCCAGACAGAGTTGTTTACTAGAGCTGTTTACTAGTTAGCATTTTCGATAAGGATAGTTTCTATTACATCGCCAACACGAAGCTGGCCAATAACGTCAAGCCCTTCAATTGTTTGACCGAACACAGTATAGCCCGAATCCAAGAAAGGCTGAGCACCAAGACAGAAATAGAACTGAGAACCAGCAGAATTAGGGTTCTGCGAACGAGCCATAGCAAGCGTGCCATCAAGATGCTTGTTGTTAGGATTGGTGGTGTATTCTTCCATGATGGTGTAACCGGGACCACCAGTGCCTAAACCAGCAAAAGGATTGCCTTCCGCTGCCTTTACCTGTTCCGAATCAAGATCACGCGTATTAGGGCAACCACCCTGGATTACGAAATTAGGAACATAACGATGGAACTTCAAGTTATCGTAAAAGCCCTTTTGCGCAAGCTCAACAAAATTGCCCACATGAATTGGCGCATCTTCGCCCATAAGCTGCACACGAATATCACCCTTGGAGGTTTTTACCACTGCAATTTCTTTTCCGTTAGGCTTGTATTCGGGTATGTACATTGCCATAGTTTCCCCTTACTGCTATTTCCTTCAACTCGTACCCGCGAGAATAAACATCCCACGGGTTCGAACATTTTTTAAATTGGCGCCCTCTACAGGATTCGAACCTGCGACTTTCTGCTCCGGAGGCAGACGCTCTATCCCCTGAGCTAAGAGGGCTCAAGTTACATTATTATACGTTAAGATTGACAAGGTTAAAATTTCTGCACGAAAACCAAAGGAAATGGCGGACAGTATGACTTCTTCCCTTCGTATAACTATTGATTCTTTAGCCTATGGTCAAGCAGGCGTTGGTCGCAGTCCCGAAGGGAAAGTAGTGTTTGTACCCAAAACAGCACCAGGTGATGTAGTAGGGGTTACGCTTACTCACGAAACTTCTTCCTATAGTGAAGGAGTGATTCAAACTATTGTTGAACCAAGTCCCCTGCGCGTTAAACCTGCCTGTCCTCATGCCGATATTTGCGGTGGATGCCCTTGGATGCATATAGCATACATCGCCCAACTTGAAGCAAAACGAGCAAATGTAGTAAGTCAGCTTTCCCGTATTGGTGGATTCAAACGCGATGAAGCAGAAAAGTTGGTGGCACCCTGCATTCCCTCAAAACGGGAAATAGGTTACCGCAACAAATTGGAATTTTCCTGCGGAAGCGATGCGCGTGGTAAGTTTGCTTTAGGTTTTCACGAACAAGGTGGCACTTTTGCTCCCATTCCCAAACAATGCCTCCTCGGCGCTCAGGGCATAGAAAAAGCACCGGGAGCTCTTCGAGGGGCTCTTGCCTACCTGCAAGGAAGTAACGATTTGGATATTTTCCGTGTAGGCATCCGACGAAGCGTTCGCACCAAAGATACCGAAGTAGCCCTGTGGACTAAGCCCTCTGCCTTTCCTCGCAAAATTGTGGCAGATACTCTTAAAAGCGCTCTCAAATGTTCAAGTATTGTGCGTGTTATTGCCGATACCGGAAAAGCCCGCAAAGTAAAGAAAGTAGAAGCGCTCTACGGAAAAGGATGCTGGAGCGAAGAGTTACTTGGCACTACGTACCGCATCAGCGCGCCAAGCTTTTTTCAGGTAAATACTGCCCAAGCAGAAACTATGATTAAGCTCGTGCTTGAAGGACTGGAAGTTGACAAAAAGAGCATAGTAGCTGATTTATACTGCGGCGCTGGTACCTTTACCTTACCTTTGGCTAAAAAGTGCGACTTTGTATATGCAGTAGAATCAGCCGCTTCAAGTGTGCGCGATTTACGACGCAATATGGACGCAGCAAACATGACCAACATCGAAGTAATTGGCGGTGACAGCGCACGAGAACTTCCTACCCTAGGCGAATTAGATGCGCTTATTGTTGATCCGCCTCGCGCTGGTCTGGCAAAAGGTGTGGTAGAAAGCATTGCGGCTACAGGAGCAAAACGAGTTGCCTACGTAAGCTGTGACCCCGCTACCTGGGCACGCGATATTGCTCGTTTCAAAGGCGCAGGCTACACGCTACAAAAAGCAACACCGGTGGATCTTTTCCCGCAATCATTCCATGTAGAAACCGTCAGCATATTGCAACGGTAGCGTAACAAGGTTCATTCAACAAAAAGAAAACCTTGTTCTTTCCGTATCCGCCTTTATACAATGAATTCTCTAAAGGTCCTTGAACAGTACTCAAGCTATACCTATCCATTGTGAGGTGGTACCTATGAATCAAGAACCACAGAACACGAATTTTCAGGGCGAACAACCCCAAAACATTCAAAACATCAATCAAAATGTCCAGCAGAATCCTGTTCAAAACATCAATCCAGATACCCAACAACAGCCGCCTATTCAAACCGTAAATTCAAACGTTCAGCAACAGGCTACTCAAACTATTTCGCATCAACAGCCACCTGCTCCGCCTACGGGCAGCCCTTGTTATCCTGCGAATGCTTCTGTTCCTCCCATAAATCCAACAAATTCTTTTGTTGTGTCTGAATACAGCAAAATCGGAGGAGCTTTACTTGCCTTCATTATTATGCAGGCAATTTATGCTTTCATTATGCTGGCAGGATTTCCTGATGCGTTAGAGAGTTTCCTGTACTCTATCGCAGCATTTAATAATGGGCTGGCCCCTTATTCGGCAAGCAGCATTTTAGAAGCATGCGCAAACTTTATTGCGATAGCTACCCTTATTGCCTATTCAATTACTATCATTGCATCCCTTATTCAACTTATTACCCGCAACGTTTCCTTTTTACGCTTCTTCCAAATCGCAGGCATCTTAGCAGCTGCGGGGAATTTTGTAGTATTCGTGCTTAAGGAAATAATCAACGTAAACTATTTGTATAACATTTCAGAGACCCTCTATTACGGCTCTACTGTTGGTGAACATTGGGCGCTGGTTATGCTTGCCTTGTTATGGACAATCTTCTGGACGCTTTACTTTGCACGCTCCGTGCGAATTCGAACCTTCATGAGTCCACAAAATCCCTATTCCTTAGAACAAGGAGTTCCTTATATGGAGCGCGCACTGTTCGGTAAGGGTATGAAGGGGTAAACGCCTTTATGATTCACGATGCGGTTAAATCAAAAACTATTTGTAGGTTTTAATGAAGGTTTTTACTAAAAACCGATATAGACACACGAAACCGAAGCGCACCTTTGAAAAGCCTATGAAGTCGTAAAAGATCACGATCTGCCCGACCGACATACACTTTTCAAAGGTGCGCTTCAGCTTAACTCTTATCCGAGTGCTTAGCTACGAGCCTCTTCGACATGTCCCACAAGCTTGGCAATGCGCTCAGAATATTCAGGGTGCTCAATACCTGCTTCCGCCAGATCAATAATAGGAGCATCACTCCAAAGCATTTCAAGACGATAATAATCGCGTGCCTCCGGCTGGAAAATATCCACCACGAACGAACCGTAATCTAAAAGCTCCCATGAATGATCATTGGTCGCTTCGCGAGAAGCGGGCTTAACCCCCGCTTCTTTGCGGAGTGCTTCTTCGATATTATCCAAAATGGCTTCCACCTGAGGAGTATTAGCGCCAGTAGCAATGACAAAGTAATCTGTTACATCCACTAAGTCGCCCACTTTAATAACCATAATATCGGTGGCTTTACGTTCATCGGCCGCACGAGCCGCAATCAAAGCACATTCACGAGAGGTCTTTTGCTGCTTAGACGCTACTGTCTCAGTCACTATTTGTTCTCCTTTTTCTTGCGAGCCTGGCTATACCAGTTCCACACGACAACCGAATCTTTCGTAATTGGTTTTTCTGCATGA
The DNA here is from genome assembly GCA_958410215.1 of uncultured Cryptobacterium sp. Classification (GTDB taxonomy): domain Bacteria; phylum Actinomycetota; class Coriobacteriia; order Coriobacteriales; family Eggerthellaceae; genus Anaerotardibacter. Next base: position 162,420 of record CATYOF010000001.1, read on the forward strand.
ACTAAATATGCCATGCTTTCTTTTAAAACTCCAAAGAATAATTCTTCTAGGGTAATATCACCTATTTGTTTGTATAGCTGCTTATAGACAGATACTTCATGGGTTGGTTCTACCTTATCTGCTACAAAGACAATCATATCCAGAGGGCTCATATCGGGAGCGCCTACGGTATGACGTGCGATAGCAGAATAAAGCTCTTCTCCAAACTGGGGCGCTTCTTCCGCTAACACCGCTGCAGCCGTCATGCCATGCAACACCCAAGGAGTAGATTCAACTACTTCTTGGTCAACTTCAATACCATAGTGTTTAACACGATCCGCTAAACGCTTAGGTGATAGTGCCTTATCCCAGTCATGAAGCAAACCAGCCATGCGTGCCACATGGGGATCATAACCGTAAACACGAGCAATTTTGCGAGCGGTCTTAGCAACCGACAAACTATGTACATAGCGCGCCGGATCAACGCGTTGCATCAATAAGCCCTTCATGTACTTATACGAAGTAGAACCAAAAGGTTTGTTTTCGTTAAGTCCGGTAATTTCAGTGGGCTGATAAGCAAACTCTGAAAGTTCTGCAGCTGTTGGTTCTCGCAGCTCTCTTTGCTTTTTCTTGTCGTTATTGGCATGGTTTTTAGCCATGAACAGCCTCCTCATTCGTGTAAAGCTTATGTTCCATTACATGATCCACAACCACTTGAGGAGTTAGATAACGAATAGAACGTCCTGATTCTAGACGATTACGAAGCTCACTGGATGAAATTGCCAGAGCTTCAATTGTTAAAAATGAAATATCAATTCCCGGAGCACTTTTCTTGATGGCCTCACGACGTTCTTCAGAAAGTTCATATCCTGGCCGATCAACTGCCACAAAACGGGCTAAAGTACCCATTTCATCAGAATCTTTCCACTTTGAAACACTGGCTATTGCATCGGCACCCGCGATAAAAAACAATTCCACATTTTCAGGATAATGAGCACGGAGCGTTCGAAGCGTATCAATAGTATAGGTATCCCCCTCACGTGCTACCTCTATGGCGCTTACATCAAAAAAGGGGTTATCTGCAATGGCGCCGCGACACATAGCAAGGCGCTGCTGTCCAGAAGCAATTTTTTTTCCGCGCTTAAACACGGGCTGCCCGGTTGGAATAAAAATAATAGCATGAAGTTTAAAATCTTCACGCACCTGTTCAGCGCAGACTAAATGACCATTGTGTATAGGGTCAAAGGTGCCACCCATAATGCCAATACGACGACGAGCCCCATTTCGCCCTAAATTGTCAAATCGCTCACAGATAACTGGCTCTGGAGTATTGCGTGCCTTACGAACCGCCTCTATGACATCAATTGCACTCATAGCCTACGATCTCACCTGACCTGTACCATCAATCAAGTATTTCGAAGAAGTAAGTGCATCCAAGGCAAATGGTCCACGCACGTGAAGCTTCTGCGTAGAAATACCAATTTCCGCACCAAGACCAAATTCCCCACCATCAGTAAAACGAGTTGAAGCATTCACGTACACAGCGGCCGCATCGATCAGCTTTTGGAAGCGCTTACCCACTTCAGGAGTTTCGGTAATAATGCACTCCGAATGACCGGTACCATAGCGATTAATATGCGCAATAGCTTCATCCACACCACCAGTAAGCACCTTCACGCTTATTTCTAAGCCTAAATATTCACGTCCCCAGTCGTCTTCGGTAGCATCTACAAAATGATCTAGCACACAACTTGTACCGTTCGTCTTATCCGCCAGTACAGCACATTCGCGCGTTAGAGCATCGCCATGAATGGTAACGCCTGCTTGTGCAAGCTGGGTAAGCATCTCTGGGAGAAAATCACGCGCAATAGATTCATCCACCAAAAGCGATTCTTCAGCATTGCACACGCCAGGACGCTGCGTTTTTGCATTCATAATAATGGCGCGCGCATGTTCTAAATTACCTGTTTCGTGTACGTATACATGACAGTTGCCCGTGCCGGTTTCAATGACGGGCACCTTTGCTTGTTCCACACAATGTTGAATAAGACCTGCTCCCCCACGAGGAATAAGAACATCCACGATACCATGCAGCGACAAAAGTTCATCAGTTTCAGCACGATCAGTGGATTGAATAGCAACAATGCAGTCCGCCGGAAGACCAACTTCTTCTACGGCACCGCGCAGAATTTCTGCGATAGCCGTGTTGGAATGAACCGCAAGCGAACCTCCGCGAAGCACCGCCGCATTGCCTGACTTGATGCAAATACCCGCCGCATCCGCTGTTACATTAGGCCGTGCTTCATACACCATGGCAACCACCCCTAAAGGTACGGAAACACGACGCAAAGCCAAGCCGTTATACAGTGTTCGCTCTTCCAAAACTCTATCAAGTGGGTCACGCAGATCGGCAAGTGCCTCTAGGGCTGAAGCCATACTCTCAATACGATCAGCATTGAGCATCAAACGATCAATAAGCGAATCCTTGGTGTGTTTCGCACGAGCAGCTTCGCAATCCTTTTCATTTGCCTCAAGGATACGATCAGCCTCACTACGAAGCGCTGCTGCCATAGAAAAGAGTGCCTTGTTTCGTAGCTCATTTGATGCCTGCGCCAAAACAGGAGTAACCTTACGAGCCCTTAGCGCAGCACGTTTTGCCTCACTCATTCGAACACCACCAATTCGTCTCGGTGAACTGCCGGCTTAGAATTTAAGTGCTCCAGCAGTTCGTTGCCCTTCAGTTCATCTTGACTACGCCCACGCGCCAAGCTCATTTCGGCATAGGGAGCTCCCGCACGTCCACGTGCAAAAAGATACCCCTCAGTATCTTTAATATCCACAATATCGCCCTGAGTAAAATCTCCTTCAACTGATACTATTCCCACCGGAAGAAGAGAAGATCCTCGCTCCACCAAGGCTCGTTTTGCTCCTTGATCAACCTCGATAACCCCTTTAGCTGAATCGCCTAGCGCAATCCACAATTTACGTGGAGTAATGTCGTGAGGAACCTTTTGAGCAACAAAACGGGTGCCCACTGCTTCCCCTGCAACTATACGAGGCAAGGCCTGCGGTTCCTTACCATGACAAATTACCATCGTGATTCCTGCAACCATAAGCACACGCGCTGCACGTATTTTGGTAATCATGCCGCCACTACCCACTTTAGAAGTAGCGCCTCCCGCAGTTGCCATAAGCTCACGCGTTATATGAGTAACCTCAGGCACCAACGTAGCGGTTGGGTCAAGGGAGGGATTGGCAGTAAATAGCCCTTCGATATCAGAAAAAATAACGCATAAATCTGCTTGGATTAAACAGGAAACCAACGCAGCCAACGTATCGTTATCGCCAAAACGAATTTGTTCAACGGACACCGTATCATTTTCATTGATGATAGGAACAACGTTAAAGTCCAACAAACGTTCAAGCGTATCGCGCGCATGAAGATACGCATTGCGATTTGCTGTGCTGTGGCGAGTTATTAAAACACACGACGTTAGAATGTCGTATTTTGAAAAAGCTTGCGCATACGTTGCCATTAACGCATTTTGTCCCACCGATGCTGCTGCTTGCAATGAAGGCATGTCACTGGGACGCTTGGTTATACCGAGCGCTTCAAGCCCGCAGGCAATGGCAGCACTTGACACAATTAACGGACTCCACCCCGCGACACGCAAAGCATGAACTTGAGCTGCAAGACCTTCGAAGTAACCCCGATCAAGCCTGCCTTGCTTATCAACGAGCGTTGAAGAACCAATTTTGATAACTATGACTCGTCTGCCATTTCGCATGAACTAAATATCCAATCCGCTATATATGTCTTCCTCACGCATTCGTGCAGATTCAAATTCAAATTCATATCCCAAGATGCGAATTTCATCGCCATCACGTGCACCTGCTTCTTCGAGTGCTTGATCAAGCTTTAAGCGCTTAAAGCGGTGTTGCAAGAAGGTAATAGCTTCATCGTTTTCCCAGTCAGTCTGAATAACCATACGCTCAATCTGCTTGCCCGTAACACGAAATACCCCTTCGGAAAGCTGAGTAATTTCAAATCGCTTATCGCGCTCATCGCGACGATGTTGCCAAATTTGGTCGAAGTGTTCTTTTCCTTCCTGGGCACGACGTGCTTCCTCGCGAAGCTCTGCAACACGGGAGCCACACACACGCATAAGGATTTCTATACCCTCACCCGTTACTGCACTGGTGCAGTACAGTTTTGGATCCAGGGGGCTTTTTTCGAATTCGTTACCGCCAACACGAGCCAAAGAATCGCTACGTACTTCTTCCGCTAAACGTTCGGCAGCCTCTTTTGCGCCAGGTGCGTCAATCTTGTTACCTACTACGATACAGGGACGCTCAGCCAATTCAGGAGCATATAACTTCAGTTCGTTATTGATGATGCGATAATCCTCTACCGGATCGCGACCTTCATAGCCACCCGTAAGATCAACTACATGCACAATAAGGGCGCTGCGTTCGATATGACGCAAAAATTCATGCCCCAAACCCTTACCTTCATGAGCGCCTTCAATTAAGCCAGGAACGTCTGCTACTACATAATTATAGGTGTCAATTTTTACCACACCTAAGTTAGGAACTAACGTAGTGAAAGGATAGTCGGCAATTTTAGGTTTTGCGGCCGATATACGCGAAATAAGGGACGATTTACCCGCAGAAGGAACCCCCACTAAGGCAGCATCGGCCATCAGTTTCATTTCTAGTTCTATCCAACACTCTTCCGCAGGCACGCCAAGTTCTGCAAAAGCAGGTGCACGACGCGTAGGTGTAACAAAATGTGTGTTACCGCGACCGCCAATACCACCACGAGCCACAATAATCTGTTCGCCGTCATGGGTAAGGTCAGCAATTATTTCGCCCGTTTCCTTGGTTTCTTCATTGTATTCACGCACCAAGGTACCCACAGGAACCTTCAGGATAAGGTCTTCCCCGTTGGCACCGTTCATTTTTGAACCTTTACCATGGGTACCGCGGGTGGCTTTGAAATGATGTTTAAAGCGATAATCAATCAGCGAAGAAACACGCATGTCTGCCTTGAGGATTACATCCCCGCCTTTACCGCCATCGCCGCCGTCAGGGCCACCTTTAGGCACATGAGCCTCACGACGAAAAGACATGCAGCCTGCTCCGCCATCGCCAGCTTTAACAAATATGCGAACTTTATCTGTAAACATAGTATGTCCGATTCTAAACGAAAAGCCCCCTGCAGCGCAGAGGGCTTTGAAATTAAAAGGTAAAGTAAACTATTATTTACGCCTCAGGACGAACATGAACCTTACGGCGTGCGCCCTTGGTGTATTCAACGCGACCTTCGCACAAAGCGAACAGGGTGTCGTCCTTACCACGACCTACATTCTCACCGGGGTGGAAGTGGGTACCACGCTGACGAACCAAAATGTTGCCCGCACCAACGAGTTCACCGGCAAAGCGCTTGCAACCAAGGCGCTTGGACTGGGAATCGCGACCGTTGCGGATGGAACCTTGACCTTTCTTGTGTGCCATGTATATTCCCTCCTTTGCTTACGCTTGCTCGGAACCTACAGCGCAAATCTGAATACGGGTCAGGTTCTGACGATGACCGCGCATCTTCTTGTAGTTCTTGCGCTTCTTGAACTTAAATACGAGCTGCTTTTCACCCTTGAACTGCTCTACAACCTTAGCCTCAACCTTGGTCTTTGCAGCCTCTGCAGGATCAGCAACAACATTCTTGCCATCTACGATAGCAATAGCATCCAAAGCTACGGTGCTGCCTACTTCAGCGTCGAGCTTCTCAACGTTAAGAAAATCACCAGCGGCCACTTTGTACTGCTTGCCGCCCGTTTTAATAATAGCGTACATGAATAATCTCCTATAAAAATGCCAAAACGCAAGGCGTTATCTTATCAGCCAGCGTGGACGGTGTCAACGTAAAACCTTGAATTTTCACAAAGATCTACATGACCACTAACTGATACCTTATATACCGAGAGTCGACCGTATATATTAGCACGTTTACACTCAAATTTAATGAGCTTCTGCCCAATTTCTTCCACTCGACACATCCGCCACTAAAGGAACAGAAAGTTCCACCACAGACTCCATAATTTCTTTTACCAACGAAGCCACTTCATCCACTTCTGCAAGCGGTACGGAAAGGTCCAATTCGTCATGAACCTGAAGCATTAAACGTGCATCATATGAACCTTCTACCAACTTATCCATAACCTGGCGCATGGCAAGCTTAATAATATCGGCCGCGGTACCCTGCATGGGATGATTCATGGCAGTACGTTCGCCAAAACCGCGCTGAGCGGGATTTTTCGCTTTCAGTTCGGGAATATAGCGGCGACGACCAAATAAAGTAGTTGCGTAACCACACTCATGAGCAGATGCCACCACTTCATCCAAGAATTGTCGTACCCCAGGATAGGCAGCAAAATAACGCTCAATCATTTCTTTGGCTTCATAAATAGGAATATTGAGCGACTGGGCCAAACCGTAGGCTTGCTGGCCATAGACAATGCCAAAGTTTACCGCCTTAGCACGACTGCGCAATTCAGGTGTTATACCTTCTACCGGAATGCCAAACACACGTGAAGCGGTGCGGGCATGGAAATCTTCACCTGAACAAAATTCTTCGATTAAATGTTCATCACCCGATAAATGCGCCAAAAGACGAAGTTCAATTTGGGAATAGTCCGCCGAAAGAAACATTTCCCCTTCATGAAGTGGCACAAAGCACGTGCGAATATTGCGGCCAAATTCGGTACGTACCGGAATATTTTGCAGGTTAGGATCAGACGAAGAAAGACGACCTGTGGTGGTAACCATTTCATTAAAAGACGTATGCACGCGCCCATCGGCAGCAACCATACGCGGCAAAGCATCAATATAGGTTGATTTAATCTTTGCATATTCGCGATATTCCAGCACCAATCCAGGTAATTCGTGTTCAGCAGAAAGTTCCTTTAGCACCTTTGCATCGGTTGAATAACCGCGCTGGTTTTTCTTGATGGGCTTCAAACCAATTTCATCAAACAAAACTTCAGAAAGCTGCTTGGGAGAATCCACATTAAATTCCCTACCAGCTGCCGTATAGATAGCCTCACGCAAACGATCAATTTCACATCCCGCATCGTGGGCAAGCTGGTTTAGGTGATCAAAATCAAGAGCAGCACCCGTTCGCTCCATGTAAGCTAGCACACCAATTAACGGCATATCGATATCCTGATAGACGTGATATACCTCGCGTTCTTTAAGTGCTTTGGTTAAAGGCTCAACCAGCGCTGCAATAGCGCACGTTTCAACCACAAGAGCCTTATCTGCATCCTCTTCCTCAGGCAAAACCGCTGCCGCAAAACGCTCCATCAATGCCGCAAGCGTCGAAGTGCCATTATTGGAATCGACCACATATCCCGCTAAAGCAACATCAAAAACCTGCATTGCCAAAACATCTTGAGCTGAAATATAGGCCTTTTGCGATCCGTCGTGCGGGAAAACACATTCCACTAACGCCTTTGCATCAAAGGCAGCAAACGGCATTTCTTTCACAATGCGCGCTAGTACCTGGCACGCTTCTTCTTCACGGAAAAACGCTACGGTATCATCCAATAAAACCGCAAGTGAAAGACCTGGATCAAACAAGGATATTTGCGCATCACGCCTCCAGGACAGCGCAACGGGACCTGAAGGATTCGATGCAATATACGCATCAAGCGCTTGTTGTGCATCGGTGCCTTCGCAGGTATTCGAAACAACTTCAAAAGAAGCTGCTTCAGAAAACGAAGCAGAAGATCCCGCTAATTTAAGCACCTTATTCAGATGTGCCATAAAACGAACCTCGGAAAATGCCTTGGTTACCTCTTCTACTTCAAAATCAGGAAAGGAAACCGCGGAAGGGTCCACATCGATATCCGCATCACGCACAATTGTTGCAACCTGGCGCGACAAAAAAGCATCATCTTTATGCTCGGTTAAATTTTCGAGCTGCTTGCCTTTAAACTTATCGAGATTGTCATAAATCCCCTCCAGATTGCCATAAGACTGAAGCATGGAAGCAGCTTTTTTATCACCAATTCCGGGTACCCCAGGAATATTGTCAGACTTATCGCCCTTGAGTCCTAAAAAGTCAGTAAACTGCGCAGGTGTTACTCCATAGCGTTCTTCTACCTCTGCAGGACCATAAATCACCACATCGGTAATACCGCGCTTGGTGGTTACCACGCGGGTAAGATCGCTTACCAACTGATAAGCATCTTTATCTCCCGTTACTAAAAGCGTTTGATATCCCAGTTCTTCATCACGTGCAGCAATGGTGCCTAAAATATCGTCACCTTCCCAACCTTTAAGGGAAACAACAGGGATACCCATTGAAACCAGCAACTTTTCGATAACGGGGAATTGCACGCGCAAATCATCATCCATAGGAGGACGTTGTGCTTTGTACTGCTTTAATGCTTCCATACGAAACGCCGGACGACCCTTATCGAACGCGCAAATAATGGCATCTGGATTCGCCATTTCTATAAATTTAACCAGCATGGAAATAAACCCAAACGCTGCATTAGTAGGTGTTCCATCAGGTGCAGTCATAGTAGGTGGCACCGCATGATAAGCACGATGCATCAACGAATTTCCGTCAATTACGGCAACGGTTTTAGTCATACAAACAATCCTCTCGATTGGGATGCCTTCGATTATACCCGTTGCGCGTTACTTACCTTAGGAATTCCAAAGATACCCTACCCCGCGAACTGTTTCCAAATGCTGCGATAATTCTGGACCTAATTTTGCGCGCACACGACGTACGTGTACATCAACCGTACGAGAGCCTCCGAAATAATCAAAGCCCCACACTCGGCGCAACAATGCATCGCGCGAATAGGTACGTCCCGGATGAGTAACCAAAAACGCCAGCAACGCATACTCAAGATACGTAAAATCCACTGGCTCGTCGTTGACCGCCACCTGATAAGTAGCAAGATTGACAGTCATTCCTTCAACCGTAATAACATCGTTTGCGCTGCCTTCATTACCAGGCCACAGCAGCTGACGAATGCGAAGAGAGCATTCTTCCACACTCGCACCATGCACCACAAAGTCACTCTTTATTTGCACAGGCAGGCTCAGCCCTTGGATCATGTGTTCTTTCACAATGATTAGCAGCGGAATATTACCGTCATCCACCAGCGCTTTTTCTATCTCAGGCAAAACTTGAGATCCTGTTGAAGGTAATTCATAAATAATAAGATCAAACGCAGGATTATCATTCAATATTTTTTTGAACTGAAGCGAAGAGCCCGCAATCACATCCACATCAAGTCCTGATAAAACCGCCTGAAATTTATGCGCATTGTCGAGACTATCTGCAATAAAAACAACTTTTTTTCTTTGTTGCATCGCACTCACACCCTACCTACAATACGCCCAAATAACGATCAAGCTCCCAGTTAGATACCTGACGCAAGTATTCGTTCCATTCCTTGCGCTTTGCATCCACCAAGAATGAATGAATGTGATCTCCCAGTACTTCTTTCATGAGTCCTGATTTCGCAAAACACTCAACCGCTTCGCCTAACGTATCGGGAAGTGTTTCAATTCCTTGCGCATGCAGTTCCTGACGTGAAAGATGCGACCAATCGCTATCTTCAATAGAATCCTGTAACTCCAAGTTTTCCTCAATACCCTTAAGTCCTGCCGCAAGCACCGCAGAAAATGCCAAATACGGATTAGCAGAAGGATCGGGGCAGCGCAGTTCCACTCTGCACGCTTCTTCTTTGTGGGGCTTGTATCCAGGAATGCGCACCAAAGCAGAACGGTTATTACGCGCCCACGTAATATGCACGGGAGCTTCCCCGCCTGGCACAAGACGCTTGTAAGAATTCACGCACGGATTAGTAAGCAGGCAGTATTCAGGAGCATATTTCAGCAATCCGGCAATGTAGTGTTTTGCCAATTCGGACAAGTTGAAACCATCAGGGTCATTGCTGTCGAAAAACGCATTATTTCCCTTTGCATCAAATAAGCTTTGATGGATATGCATCCCCGAACCAGGCGCGTTGGTAAGAGGTTTTGGCATAAAGGAAGCGTATACCCCATACTTACTTGCAATTTCTTTTACCACCAATTTATAGGTCATAACATTGTCTGCCATAGTAAGCGCATCGGCAAAGCGAAGGTCAATCTCTTGCTGAGAAGGGCCGCTTTCATGGTGAGAATACTCTACTGGGATACCCATTTTTTCCAAGGTAAGAATGGTATCGCGGCGCAAGTCGCTTGCCATATCAAGTGACGTAAGATCGAAATAACCGCCCTGGTCAAGCGGCTCGGTGTCACAAGGATCTTTAAAATAAAAATATTCAAGCTCGGGGCCAACATTAAGCACATAGCCCAACTTTGCCGCCTTTGCTACTTGGCGCTTTAACACATAACGCGAATCGCCATCGAAATACTCTCCTTCAGGAGTTTTGATGGAACAAAACATACGGGCAACCGCATTGCGTTCGGGACGCCAAGGCAAGATTTGAAATGTTGCAGCTTCAGGATAGGCAAGCATGTCAGATTCGCTCGTGTGCGCAAATCCGCGAACACAGCTTGCATCAAAGCCCATGCCTTCTTCAAATGCGTTTTCCAATTCACTTGGAATAACCGCAAATGATTTCATATAGCCAAGAACATCGCAAAACCAAAATCGTACGAAATGGACATCGCGTGATTTAATAGTTTTTAATACGAAATCTTGATCAGGGCTACCAGTCATGGTTACGTCCTTCCCGACGATGCACTACAACAACCACCCTTCATTATACCGATGTGCTTGTTTCATTCCTGTTTCGAAGAGGCCCCCTTATGCAACAAAGCACACCCTTTTGGGTGCGCTTTGAGAAGAACGTTATAGATTTGATGCGTCAGGTTCTGTTACCGCGCGCTCTATTTTTTCTTGTCCACCTTACGTGCAGCAAAATCGCAAACGCTTTGGATTATTTGCACTACTACAATCAAAATAACAATGGTGGCAATCATCATATCGACCATGTAGCGCTGGTAGCCATAGCGAATAGCAATATCACCTAAGCCGCCTGCACCAACAGTACCCGCCATAGCGGAATAACCCAACAAGGTGATAAGTGTAATGGAAAAGCCGCGAATTAACGAAGGTAAGCTTTCCATTAAGTATACCTTCAGCACAATTTGCCACACCGTAGCACCAAAGCTTTGAGCTGCTTCAATAAGACTTGCATCCACTTCGGCCAAGCTTTGTTCTACCATGCGTCCCACAAAAGGAGCAGCAGAAACAACCAAAGGCACAATAGCACCGGGAACACCCAGTGAAGTACCTACCACCAAACGGGTAAACGGAATAATGGCAACCAAAAGAATAATGAACGGAATAGAGCGGCCAATATTGATAATCCAACCTAAGACCGCATTAATAGCTCTATGGGGCAGCAGGCCCTTCTTCGGATCGGTTAGCACAACAGCCACACCCAACGGAATGCCAATGATATAGGCAAATACCGTTGACACCAGCGTCATAACAATGGTGTCCCAGGTACCCTGAAGAAGAAGTTCGCCGTATTGTTCAAAAAATATCTGAAGGTATTCCATGGGTATTACAGCCTTTTCTCAAGGAGCTTTTTTGCAACGTCACTTTGTGGATTAGAGAAAATATCTTCAGTTTTGCCCTGCTCCACAATAACACCCTCATCGATAACAACCACGTTGTCACAAATGAGTTCTGCCACAGTAAGAGAGTGAGTAATGATAATAAGAGTTACCCCTAGTTCTTGATTAATGCGCTTGAGCAATTCCAAGATGGAATGCGTAGTCATGGTGTCAAGCGCGCTAGTTGCTTCGTCGCACAGCATAATCGAAGGGCGATTAGCCAAAGCACGTGCAATTGCCACGCGCTGCTGCTGACCACCGGAAAGCTGACTGGGGTATTTGTTGGCCTTTTCCTCTAAACCAACCATGGCAAGCAGTTCACGAGCACGTTCTTCTGCTTTTTTCTTGTCTACATGACGTAATTCAAGAGGAAACATAACATTACGCAACACGCTACGCTGCTGAAAAAGGCTAAAGTTTTGGAAAATCATGCCTACCGAGCTACGAAAATCCAGCAATTCTTTACCGGATAACTGGGTAATATCACGACCATCAATCATAATCGTACCTGAAGTAGGACGCTCTAACAGATTGATACAACGGACCAACGTAGATTTGCCCGCACCCGACTGACCAATGATGCCAAAGATTGAACCATCTTCGATGGTCAGGTTAATATCACGCAAGGCTACATGGGATTCTTTGTTAGCCACTTGATATGTTTTGTTAAGATTCTCAATTTGAATCATAGCTCGTATTCCTTAGGCTATTGCTTAAGCGTGTTTAATTCACAGCTTTCCTAATATACCGTAAGGGTATACGCTTCTCAAGAATCTGTACCAAACACACAAAACCGAGACACTCAAGCACCTGAACAAGCAAGGCAGCACAGGTTAGCTTAAGCGGAAATAGGGAGATTCGCTATCAAAACATGTACTGAAATAGGGGTCCCCTTCAATAAAGTAACGTGGCCAACGATAGTGAAGAAAAGCTCGTTCTCGTTCGGCACGCACTACCTGTTCGTCAGTCAGCCCGTGCCCTACTGTTGCGTTTTCTTGATGGTAGAACTCAACGTCCCCGTTATACGCAACCCGATAGCCCGCCTTAATAACCTTCAGGCAGAAATCGACATCATGACAACTTACCTGGAAGCGCTCATCAAAACCGCCAACCTCATTAAACACCGAACGCTTTACCATCATTGCTGAAGCGGATACCGCTGAAAGATTGCTTGCGCAGATAAAACGCTTGGCATACCCATAAGCTGAACGGGGTAAATTAACGCCTATATTCCCTGCCGATCCGTAAGCACCAACCATAATGCCCGCATGTTGAATAGTGTCATCGGGATACAGAAGTTTAGGGCCCACTACTCCTACATCTTCACGCATACAGTGAGCCAGTAAAACAGAAAGAGCTCCTTCAGAAATCACTTCAGTATCGTTATCTAAAAACAAAAGGAAATCCGATTTACAGGTGGCTGCTGCCGCATTAGCAATCGCAGGCGGATTATAAGGTTTCGCGTAAGAAATAACACGAACATGGGGCAGCTTACAGTCAAGATCTTGCAGATATTCTTTTGTGGCAGGATTAACGCTGTTGTTATCAACGATTACCAGCTCGCACCTATCAAGGGTATCGTGTTCCACCAACGAAGAAAGACACGTATCCAACAATTCGACTTCGTCTTTTATAGGAATAATAATCGAAAGCGTAGGACGCGATTGCGGTAGACGATACTTCACCTGATAGCGGCGCTGCGCTATTTCCGACAACACCACCGCTTCAATATTCTCACGACGCAAAAAGAGTGCAAGAGCCTTTCTTCCCAAGCGAAATGCTTCTTCTTCGCGCCTTGATTCAACCTTGCCCGCTTCGGCAGAAATGCATGCCGCATCTTGTACGTGATATAAAACTTTATCGATCCGCTCTATCTTGGTAGTCTTTTTCGAAGCTTTCAGCATTAAATCGTAGTCGAAAGCATCGGTCGAAAAGCCTTCATTTTGCGATACTGCCGTGATAATTTCCCTTGAGTAAAAAACCAAAGGACCTGCATAAAAATACGAGTACAACAAGTCGGGAGAAAAAATTGGCTTAAACTGCGGATTATGAAACCCTTTTTCGCGATCAAAATAATCGTGATTAGCGTATACCACATCAAGTGCGTTGCGAGAGCCGGGCGTCGTATTCGCTGCTGCTTTGCAAGAATTAAGGTTCGAATTCCCCGTCGCTTTTACAGCCTCGTTTGCCGTTTCTGGTGCATGAGATTGAGCGCCAGCCTTATTAATAGCGCGCGCATATTCAAATAGTGCTTCAGGGGCCAAAATAATACGCGGATCCAAAATGGCACATATATCCCCTGTTGACTGCATCATGCCACTTACCCGAGCAGCAGCTTCTTCCAATGAAGCATCGGCAGCAATATGCACAAGCCTTTCATCGTCATGCCACTTACTAAAAGTTCGCGTATACGTTTCTTCGTCGAGCCCACAATCCACGACCACCAATTCAAATAAGGTGTAGGTTTGCTGCAAAAGTGACAATAACGTAGCAGGCAGATAGCACACATCTTCCTTGTATAAAGGAAGAACCAAGCTAATGGTTGGTTCAAAGGAAAACGATAAGCCTCGCTGAAGGTCCAGTCCTGCAATAGTTTCGCAATGATCGCGATACCACTGTTCGTAGTCTTCATCCTTTGATGTATCCGCCAACGTAAGAGCAAAAGATTCCTGCAGCGACTCGTACGTTTCATCACAGAAACGCGCGAAACCACCTGGTATTTTTTCGTTCGAATCATATACCGCCGCACAAAAATCCTTAGATTCCCGTAAAACACGCACGGAAAAACCAATATGTAACCGAGGAGTATCACCAAACTGACGAGGCTGACTTACTTCGTCAATGAGAGGATATACGGGCAAGTCGAGTTCGTTTCCCCATTGGTCAAGAAAATCCACCATAACCTCAGCACCATCAACATGAGGCATATCAACCAGCATTTTGACCACGATTTCATCGCCGTCTTCTATGGCTTCAGTAAAAAAGATATTCATGCGATTTGCACTGTATTCACGCTCGATATCAAACATCTGCGCCATAAGTTCATTGTGGACAAGCGCATTGAAACGTGTTCGCCACCGCATCATGTTCATTTCAACGGTCAAACGACTTTGCCCTAGAGGTTCGCCTTCTCCGGAAAATTCAACAAAAGTAAGATCGACTTCGCGCACCTCAAAATACGGAAGAATAACCACGTAATTAGCTGCAGAAGCAGGATCTATTGGCACAAAAGGAAACAGATGAGAAGGAATCTTTGTGCCATCTTTAAGATGCGCATCCAAGAGTACTTCTGCCTGAGGTGCCAGACGATCAAGTACTAATTGGAGATAAACCTTTCCATCTCCATGGCTCATGCTTTCTAAACGTACATTCATATTCGTAATACTCGTATTAGTTCGTGTGTTTTAAGGCGAAATAGGAACTATCGTGATCAAGGTTAGGATTGCAAAATGCATCACCTTCCACAAAATCACAGGGCCAAGCTGCTTGCAAGTACGCCATTTCACGACGGCGTTTCATACGGAGCTCTTTGGAATGAATCCTCAATCGCGATGAACTTTTAAGGTGGGTCAATTCAACAAAAGGCGTATAAACCGTTAAGTAGCCTGCCTCGCGTGCTTTCAGGCAGAAATCGACATCAGCATAAAAAAGAGCAAGTTCTTCACTGAAACCACCCGCTTTATCATATGCTTCACGGCGCACCATCATGCATTCACCCGTTACCGCAGAAACATTTTGCGCAACCTTTGCGCGATCAAGATATCCATGCCAGGTGGAAGGCAAGTGTCGGAAAAGCGGAGTAACCACACGGGATCCACCCACCACAATACCTGCGTGTTCAATGGTTCCGTCAACAAACAGCTGTTTAGGGCCCACAATGCCTACATCGCTCGATTGGAAATACCCCAGTAAAACTTCTAAGGCATCATCGGTGAGCACTCGCGCATCACTATTGATAAACAGCAAAAAATCGCCCTTTGTTTCTTTTACGGAATAGTTTGCTATTTTGGAACGGTTAATAGGCTGATCCCAGCAAAGCACTGAAAACGTTTCAAAGGTATTTTGTAAATCCTCAAAACATTCTTCATCTTCTTGGGTGTGATCACCCGCATCCACCACCACAACTTCAAAGTTTTGATAGGTGATCTTGTCATAAAGCGAGCGAATGCATGTATGCAAAACTTTCGGGTCGCCGCCTTCGTAGGAAACTACAATGGTTACTAAAGGACGATCGACTAGCACATACCGAACTCGATAGTGACCCATCGTATCTTCATTCAATACTTCGGCTTTCAAACCAATGCGCTGACAATGAGCAACTAGCGCTTTCCTTCCTGTTTCTTGCTCCAAACGAGAAAGCATTGCTTCGGGGGCTTCTACCGTTGCAAATCTGCGATGGCATAATACGCGCGGAACATGGCAAACCCTTCGCGCTTTTTCCGTTGCGCGCAAAACCAATTCATAACCCGATGCGCTAAACATGCTATACGTAAGCGGAGATATTTCTTCATAGAGCGATTCGCGCAAAACTACTAAATCACGAATATAGTTATACGAACGCAAAAACTCCGGAGAAAAATCGGGACGGAACAAAGGCTGCGAATGAACTCCTTGCGCATCGCACGTATCTACATCCGAATAGAGAAAATCACAATCGGGATGTTCGTTAATTGCACGCACGAATTCGAAGAGCGCATCGGGGGCCAACACATCGCGAACCTGGGTAAATACCATAAAGTCGCCTTCTGCCGCTGCAAGACCAGCAGCAAAATTGTCGTCTAAACCGATGGCTGGATCGGCATCAATCACGTAGAAACGATCGTCGTCCAAGAATTCCTTAAGATCGGAAACCCTGCCCTTTGTACCCAACATGTCGACCATAATAAGTTCCCAGCGACCATAACTTTGCTGAGCAACTGAATTAACAAAGTCATAAATGTGATGATCAGGATCATCCGCTAGAAGACACACAATACTAAAAAGTGGCGCATAGGGAAACTTTGTTGCCACCTGTTCCAACAGTGCGGGAACATCGGCACGATGATGTTCCACAAACCATTTGTGATATTCAGGATCATTAAAAGCACTGGTGGTTCGTTCATGAAAACGCGCCAAAAGCGCATCAAGCGTACGTACTCCAAGCATAGCAAAACCAGGAGAGATGGTTCCCCTGGTATCGGTAGCGCAAAGACAACGATACGGCCTTAATTTGTCTACCAAAAACGACACAACCATATAACGGCGGCGAAGCGAGCCGTATTCAGCGGGCTGTGCGATTGAATCTTCCACCACAGCATAATCCACTGAAAGCGAATTGCCGTGAGCATCAAGGAAATCACATTCGACGAAGGTTTCGTCATGATAGGGCATTTCAAGCAACGCCGATATACGATAGCCATCTTCTACTTCAATAGCGCGAATAAAGCTTACGTGAATTCGATCGTGTACGAACCTACCATCAAGATCTTCTATCATTTCGCCCATTTCTGGGCTGGTGCGTTCAGAGGCAATAGCTTTAAGCGATGTGGTAAGCATATCGAGCGATTTACGACACGACGATACCACCGAACCCGAAGCGTCAATAGCCCGAAACACCAAATCCCAGCGCTTCACCTCAAGCCAAGGAAGCGAAATAACAAAGAAACGAACCCCTGCGGAGTTTTTCGTGTGAAGAGGCGGCAAGGGCATACCTCGGTTAGCAAGCGCACCGTCGTAGAGTACATCTCTTAGCGCAAACGTATCGTTAATGTCACAGTAAGGAAACGTATCTGAAGGAATGAGTGCACCCGTTTCAGTGGACGCAGAAAGCACCACAGGAAGACGTTCGTCGTAATCGGAAATTTCCGAAAGAATATACACTTTATCGCCCGAACGACGTATGGTTTTGAACGACACATTCATACACGTTCCTCTTCCCACCGCATCACAACGACCTTGATTAGAAATAGACCCTTGGTATTTCTACAAGATTTTATTATCGCGCAATATCAAACATAACGGAAAAGAGTGTTGGAATTAACGAGAAAAGCAAGAGGTTATTCTTTAGCCTCAAGGAAAATCTTTCTTGTTACGAAATTCCATACCGCAACGATAAAGGTAACCACAATCTTGGAAATACGATAGTCAATAAACAAGAAGTCTACCATCAACCACATAAATACGTCGTTAATTACCAGGCCAATAACAGAAAGAATGACAAAAATAATGAATTCGCGTCTACGACTCATATCGTCTTTGCGTTTAAAGACAAAACGCATAGAGGCAAAGTAGTTAAAGACAACTGAAATAATGAAGGAAACAGTGGTACTGATAAGATACGGAACCCCAAAGACTTCCGTAAGCAATATCATAAAGCCGTAGTCGATAACAAACGCTATAACACCCACGACACCGAATTTCATAAACTGAGCAAGCAGTTTCTTCAAGAAAGTCTCCTTGTCAGAAATACAGGGAACCCGTCATCGGGTGCCCAATCCAACACAAGAGCCTTAACTGTCAAGAATATAATCAGCCGAAGCCTAACCTCTATTCTTCTGACACCTAAAGCCCCAACTAACAAAAAAGGTTCTGCTAAGCAGAACCTGTAATTTGTGGTGCCCCCAACGGGAATCGAACCCGTGTTTCAGCCTTGAAAGGGCCGCGTCCTGACCGCTAGACGATGGGGACTTTTTTCCTGCTTCAACAGCAGCCCGTTTATTATTACAAGACTTTTACTAAGATGCAAGTACTTTTTTGGGCAATTTTAAAAATTTCTTTTCGCTACCCTAAAACCGCATATCACGGACAAGTAATTCTTTGTTCTTCCACAGAACAAACAAGGCGACATTCCTATCGCACCCTGAATTCAGCCCTTGAACGAAAGATTACAGCCATCCTCCTATTAGGCGCTATCGTGATTACATACGGATAACAAGGAGAGATTAACAGGATAGTTCTGGCTGTGCCCCAAACACCGCACTTACTACATTCAGCCACGAAACACTAAACCATGCATGTTCTTGTGGATCTCTTATGTATCTGCAACCAAAGTAAGTATCGGTAAGGGAAGCCATGAGAATTGCTGTAGCTAGTGAAGGTTTGGATGTGAGCAGCCATTTTAGCTGTTGCACCAACTTTAATTACTACAAAATAGAAAATGGTGAAATGGTTGATTCGCGTAACCTTCCCAGCCAAGGACATCTTTGCGGTTCTCAGGCCAATTTTTTGCGGCAAATTGATGTCAAGATTCTCATTTGTGGTGCTATTTCTAGTAAAGAAATTGAAAGCATGGAAAATGCAGGCATAAAAGTAGTACCGGGGGCTTGTGGTCGTGCCTTTGAGGTAGTAGAACAATACCTTGCCGACCATCCCAGTGAAGTGGCCGCTTGTTCTTGAAATAGCGCTCAACCCCCTTTTTAAGCTCTATTGTTATTTGAAGTCTTTTTCGAAAACACGTTTAAACGTTTTTTCTGTCGCAAGTGTAATACCCTTTTCGCGCAAAAGTGCTGCAGCTACCCCATCACCCGGAATAAGAGTTTTAGAAAAGCTTCCGTCGTACACTTCATTCACCCCACACGAAGGGCTTTTTGCCTTTAAGATAGCATGGCTACATCCCTTTGCGCACGCACGCTCACAAGCAATACGTGCCCCTTTTTCAAAAGCTTCCGTATTGTCGTTGCCTTCAGCGTCACACACATACCGCTTATTGTTGCGCATCTGAATTTCATTGGCGGGATGCGGAATAGAAAGGCCTCCCATAACTTCAGGACAAATTCTTACCACTTCACAGTCGTGAGATTTTAGAAAGGTAAGTACTTCTTCATTTGGTTTTGAGCCACCATCATAACGACAAGGAACCCCTAGCAAACAAGCACTTACGGCAATTTTTCGTGTCATATATCCGCCTTTGCCTTTTCCTGAACAGCCTACTGGGCTGTTCGCCCCTCTCGGGGTTCGATCCCCCTATGCCTGAAAGCAAAATGGGATCGAAAAACAATAAAGGGTCGGAAGTTTTCCGACCCTGAAAGTTTGGTGGAGCATAGGGGGATCGAACCCCTGACCTCATGGCTGCCAGCCATGCGCTCTCCCAGCTGAGCTAATGCCCCGTAAGTGCGTTGACTAGAATACCGTCATCGCACAACGCGGTCAAGAGGTAATTTTATATCCACGAAGAATACCCTAAATAACAGGTACCGGCGTACCTTGACCATCAATTTTCACTGACGCATAGAAGGTAGCCTCATCAAATACATCACGAATAGAGCGACCACCTTCCATAAAAGGAAGATCAATAAATTCGCGAACTGAAGCCACCAGTTCACTGCAATCTACGAAGTGCACCTTTTCATTCAGTTCATTAGTATTTTGTGCGCGCCAATAGATATCATTAGCATCGGTAAGGTAATACGTTACTTCCGACCACTGCATATATGCAGAATGGTTTTTCATCAAATAATGAATTAGTTCATCAACCGTGGCTAATTCCAAAGCTTCATCAGATTGCCTTCCCATAATGCCTCCTAAAACCAAGGTACTTACCTATTGTTCGCTTGCAGCTAATCCTACAAGCGTTCATCCCCATACACGCACTGCCGTAAACACTATTCCCCACAGCAATACGGGCAATACCAGTGTATCAATACTTAATTCTTACGGTTAGGATCTTTTCGTTTTACGCGAAGAATATCATGCACTTGCAGAGGAATAGGACACACAAAGGTATAAAGTCCCATTGCTTTACGTGCCGTATCGGTAGGAACTTCCGTGTACGTTTCCGTCGATTCCGCCTCTTGTTCGTCAGGATTGTAGCCAAACACTTCAGCAAGACGAGAAACCGTGAAGGAACGAATGGCATGATGAGGGCTTAAAACTTCCAAGGTATCGCCCTCATAAAAACGATTACGGCATTTAGCCCACACTTGCCAGGTTCCTTCAGCTTCACCGGATGAAGCGTTCGAAGTTCCCAATGCCGGCGCACAACGCACCACTTCTCCAACCCAGTCATACAGTTGCTGATACATATCAGTATCAGTTGACTGTTCAGCAGAGCCAAAGAAGAACCCTGTTGAATAAGGACGATGTGAAATAGTCTCCAATTCCTGTTGCCAAAGAGAAGCATCTTCCCCATCGAGCACGTGACGGTAGGCATTCACTACGGTTGCAACGTAAAACGCCTTCTTCACCCGACCTTCTATTTTGACGGAATCCACCCCTGCACGACGAAGCTCTTCTATATGAGCAAGCATGTTTAAGTCTTTAGAGTTGAACAGATAAGTTCCCTGCTCATCTTCTTCGACCCCAAATTCTTCATCGGGTCTGCTGAGCTCCTTGAGACTATATTCCCAGCGACAGGGCTGCACGCATTCGCCTTTATTTGCCGCGCGGCCCGTTAAATAATCACTGATCAAACAACGCCCTGAAACTGCCATGCACATAGCACCATGCACAAAAACTTCAATTTCTAAATCGTCAGGAACTGCACGACGCAGGGCGGCAATTTCTTCGCAGGACATTTCACGCGCACACACAATACGGCGCGCTCCTAAGCGATACCACATAAGTGCTGCTGCCGCATTCGAAACTGATGCCTGGGTGGAAACATGAATGGTAAGTTCAGGAGCAATCTGCTGGACAACCGATAGGACCCCCAAATCGCTTACGATGACCGCATCTGCTTGAGCATCCCGAATAGCCTCAATATAGGGCGGAAGTTCACTTAAATCCGCATCGTGAGCAAAAGCATTGCAGGTTACATGTACCTTTGCGCCTTTCTGATGAGCAAGAGAAACAGCACGAGGAAGTTCTTCAAGCGAAAAATTACCCGCACGCGAACGAAGTCCAAATTTATCACATGCTAAATACACTGCATCCGCTCCAAAATGCAGCGCATAGAAAAGTTGCTCCCATCCCCCTGCAGGAGCAAGGAGTTCTATAGGACGTACCTGAGTATCCGATGATGTTTCTGTATGCAACTGGCTATTACTCCACCCGTATCGATGCTGTATAAATCATGAGGGGAAACTGCGAGAAGTTCCCCCTCTTATTCCGTAATTGTGTTTACGAGCGTTCCTTTTAAACCTAAAAAACCCTCAAAACAAAAACCTTATAATGTTACAAAAGCGATGAGCGCTTCTTAAAACGATGAACAAAGGCAAGTGCTTCACCAACCGCCGAAATAGAAACATCCGTCTTTTCACCTGTTTCTCGACGCTTAATTTCAACCTTACCTTCAGCAACGCCACGCTTACCTACTACGATCTGCACGGGCCAACCAATAAGATCGGCATCGGCAAATTTAACACCGGGGCGTTCGTTGCGATCATCCAGCGCAACTTCCAAACCTTCAGCAGCCAAGCTTTCAGCAATTTTTTCGGCAACAGGATAAACCGTATCGTCACCTACTGAAAGCGGGATAACACACACATGAGCAGGAGCAACTGACAAAGGCCAGATGATGCCGTGTTCGTCGTTGTGCTGTTCTACAATTGCCGCCAACGAACGAGAAACACCAACACCATAGCAGCCCATGATAAAGGGCTGGTCGGTGCCATCTTCAGCAGAAAATACCGCGCCCATAGTACGTGAATACTTATCGCCCAACTGGAATACCTGAGAAACTTCAATGCCGCGTGCACCCTGCAGGGTAGCGCCACAATGAGGGCAGCTATCGCCAGGAGCAACTACCGAAAGATCGGCCCAGGCATCCACTTCGAAATCTTCGCTGTGCTTTGCACCTACGAAGTGATAGCCATCTTCGTTGGCCCCCACTACCCAGCGCTCAATGGCCTTCAAGCTTGAATCAGCCACCACTTTAATACCAGCAGGTAGGTTCTTAGGGCCAATGGAGCCCTTAGGAAGCTGCGCTGCTTTAATTTCTTCGTCGGTTAACAACTCAAAGCCTTCAACGGCACGCTCGGCCTTAATTTCATTAAGTTCATGATCGCCCGGAATAAATAAGGCAACTACCTTGCCTTCGGCATCCTTACCCACCATAGCCTTAACCGTAGCGCTTTCATCGATATGCAAGAATTCTGCAAGGCTTGCAATAGTGGTAACGCCGGGAGTGGCAATTTTTTCACAAGCATCAACCTGGTATTCGGTTGGATGAGGAATACAGGCGCCTGCTTCGGTGTTCGCCGCAAAATCACATTCGGGGCAGTACACCAATTCAGCTTCACCCGCATCGGCCAATGCCATAAATTCACAGGTTACGCTACCGCCAATCTGGCCAGAATCGGCTTCAACAGGACGATAATCAAGCCCTAAACGCTCGCAAATACGACCGTAGGCCTTATACATTTCATCGTAGGTTTCCTGCAGTGATTCCTGAGTTGCATGGAAGCTATAGGCGTCCTTCATAATGAATTCGCGACTGCGCAAAAGACCGAAACGAGGACGAATTTCATCGCGGAACTTCGATTGAATTTGATACAGCGTCAAAGGAAGCTGACGATACGAACGCAATTCGCTTCGCACAATAGCGGTAATAAGTTCTTCATGCGTAGGACCAAGACAGAACTCGCGATCATGACGATCATGCAAGCGCATCAATTCAGGGCCGTAGTCGTTCCAGCGGCCACTTTCGTGCCACAATTCTCCTGGCTGCAGGGCAGGCATAAGCATTTCGCGTGCGCCTGTTGCATCCATTTCTTCACGAACAATACGTTCGATCTTGGCAAGAACCTTCATGCCCAGCGGCAAATAGGTATAAACACCTGACGTAACTTTCCTAATCATACCCGCACGAACGAGCAAACGATGGCTCGCAATTTCTGCATCAGTAGGATCCTCTTTTAAAGTAGGAGCATACTGCTTACTTAAACGCATAATTTCGGTCATAGTCTTCCTATCTCTTCCATAAGCGCATCGACGATTGCCGCCTCTTCAACCTTTCGCAAGGTTTTGCCCTGCGCAAAAATTACACCCGAGCCCTTGCCGCACGCAACGCCAATATCAGCATCAGCTGCTTCGCCGGGGCCATTTACCACACAACCCATTACCGCAACTTGCAATGGTCGATGAATATGTTTTAGCTTATCTTCAACTTCTTTTGCAATTGCTATCAAGTCTACCTGACAGCGACCACACGTTGGACAGCTTACCAGCTCTGGATCACGACGACGCAAGCCAAGCGCTGACAAAAGCGTCCAGCATGCTCGTATTTCTTCAACAGGATCATCAGTAAGCGAAATTCGCATGGTATCCCCAATACCCTGTTCTAATAAAATTCCTAAGCCGCTAGCAGATTTTACCAAACCCTGGAATAAGGTGCCCGCTTCGGTAACACCAATATGAAGAGGAACTTCGGGCAGCGTTTTCGAAAGAAGGCGATATGCCGCTACGGTAGTCGGAACATCATGTGCTTTTGCTGAAACCACCACATCGTAAAAATTATGAGCATGGCAAAATTCAACATAGCCGCGTGCTGATTCCACCAGCTTTTCAGGCAGAGTTAGATCAGTACGTGTTGCAAGGTCTTCATCAAGCGATCCCGCATTTACCCCAATGCGAATAGGAATTCCCGCACTACGTGCTGCCTCCAACACAGGAATACATGCCTCAAGCCCGCCAATATTGCCCGGATTAATGCGAAGCTTTGCTGCACCGCGCTTTGCCGCTTCAATGGCAATTTCTGCACTGAAATGAATATCGGCAATAACGGGCAACACCGATCGAGCACAAATCGTTTCAAAATAATCTAAATCGCGCTTATGCGGAATTGCAATACGAATAAGTTCGCATCCCGCCTCTGCAAGGCGCTCAATTTGCGCAAGATTACCTTCGACATCTTCCAGCGGCAAGTTAAGCATAGACTGAACAACGCAAGGGGCACCCCCACCAAGAGCCACCTTGCCAACCTTAACCTGACGGGTAACCTGATTTGGCTTCATTTCTGACATACGCTAGCCCCAATTTCCCAATACAAAACGTTGCACATCCTGATTAAGCATAACAACAAAAAGCCCCATAAAGAGCGCGAACCCCACCATAGACATATAGCCCATTGCACGAAGAGAAACTATTTTGCGTGACAGCTTTTGGAACACCTCTACGACAAAACGTCCTCCGTCCAAAGGAGGTATGGGGAGCATATTCATAAAACCTAAAGAAGCAGATATAACCGCAGAGAAGAAGAGAAAATCCTGAAACCCTGCTTCGAATGCATCTTTCGATAGAACCGCAATACCCACAATGGAAGTGGATTGAGAAATAGTTTGAGCGGCAGTTGCAGGATTGAAAAGTGAAGCAATAGCTGCCAGCACCATACCCAAGTAATTCATGCCCATGTATATGGCATCCCAAGGAGCCCAATTATAGTGAAATACTTCGCCCGTTGTAGTGTTCTGCAAATCAAGCCCCATAACGGAATACACCACAATAAAGGCAAGCAGCACCCAAAGCAGATTCATACAAGGGCCCGCAAGTAAAATTACACAGCGCTTCCAAAAAGGAAGAATGCTGTATTGGCAAGATTGTTCCTGTTCGAAAAAGGCTTGAAGATTGGCAACCTCGCGCGGCTGACCTTCGCGATAAGGACCCTTTGCAGGAGTGCGATACACATTAAATTTATCTTTGCGCTTAGGACGCTTGATGGATCCCCAATCCGCAAGTTCTTCGAGAAGCTCATAGGCCTCATCTTCAGACAAGAACAGATCATGAGCCACATCTTCGCTATACACTTCGCCTTTGCGATACACATACCCCAAAACACGCTTAAGGTGGGGGCTTCCACTTGCGGGAGCCATCCCACAGATATTGGCGTATCCACCAAGCGGAACGCACGTAACGCCAAAGCGAGTATCTCCTTTAGTAAAACCAATAATGGAAGGGCCAGGAAACCCAATCATGAATTCAGTAACACGCACTCCAAAAAGACGCGCCGCAAGGAAATGGCCCCCTTCGTGAATGAACACCAAAAAGCCCAACACGATGGTTGCCGCTATGATCATGATAAGGATATCCATAGAAATTACTTTTGCAGCACTGAGTACGCATAGGAACGCGCCCAGGCATCAACCTCCAGAAGCTGTTCGATACTTTCAACCGATTCTACCTTGCAGGCATCCATGGTGGCTTCTACAACCTCTGCAATACCTAAATAAGAACAGCGTTCCTCCAAAAATGCCGCCACTGCAATTTCGTTTGCCGCATTCATAGCGCACGGAAGCGTGCCACCAGTTGATCCCGCAATGCGCGCAAGAGCCAAGCAGCGAAACGTTTCCGTATCGGGAGCGGCAAACTCCAGCGTGCCTAAAGTACGAAAATCTAAGGGCTCAACAGGAGCAGACCAACGCTCGGGATAACTGAGCGCAAACTGAATAGGAATGCGCATATCGGTAGTACCTAGATGTGCTTTTACGCTTCCATCACTAAATTCCACCATCGAATGAATGGCACTTTGAGGTTGTACTACTACTTCTATTTTTTCGTAAGGCATTGCAAATAGATGATGGGCTTCGATAACCTCAAGCCCTTTATTCATCAACGTTGAAGAATCAATCGTTATTTTTGCACCCATATTCCACGTAGGATGATGAAGTGCCTGAGCGGGCGAAACGTGCACTAAATCGGCTCGCTTTTTACCGCGGAAAGGACCGCCAGAAGCGGTAACCCACAGCTTGCTTACCTCTTTAGGGTTTTCCCCTAACAAGCACTGATAGATAGCCCCGTGCTCCGAATCAATAGGCATCAAAACACCGGGCTTTTGAGCAAGCGGCATAATAAGATCGCCACCCACCACCAGTGACTCTTTGTTGGCTAACGCAAGTACTTTACCCGCTTGTAAGGTTTCATAGCTTGCACGAAGCCCTGCCGCCCCCACAAGCGCATTAACCACCACATCAGCTTCGGGAATGCGACATAAATCGACCACACCCTGAGGCCCTTGAGAAAAGGATCCACCACACGAAGAATTACGACTCGCTGCTTCTACCTGTTCTGAAAGTTCCTCTAGAACATCGCCCGAAATGCAGTTTTTAGCTCCCAAAGCAATATGGGAAACATTAAATTCCCGCGCTTGTGCAAGTAATTCCTTTGCACGAGTTCCCGCTGCCAAACCTACAATTTCAAGCTTATCGGGATGGCGGCGTACCACATCAAGAGTTTGTACGCCAATGGAGCCAGTTGATCCTAGCACCACAATGCGGCGCTTTCCTGAAGACATATGAACCGAACAGGAATTACAGGGATTATTGTTAGAAGACATAAGGGATGCAGCCTCCTAAAACAAGCAAAATTGCACCAGAGAGAGTAACTAAAAATTGCGAATCACAGCGATCAAGCAAACCACCATGGCCCGGCATTATTGTGCCTGAATCTTTAAAGCCCGAATTACGCTTGATACGACTTTCCACTAAATCGCCCAACACGCCTGCAAGACCATTGACAAGCCCAAAAGCCAGCGCAAGCGGTATTGACATAGAAACACCGGGAATAAAAGAAAGCAAACACCATACGGCCATAGCAAACACTAATCCCGCAATAAAGCCTTCCCAACTTTTGTTGGGAGAAATATGAGGAGCAAGTTTATGTTTGCCGATAGCAGAACCAATCAAATACGCAAAGGCATCGCTTCCCCACACGCTTACAAACAAGCCTAAAACGAGTACTGCACCCCATGGATCAGGAAGGGATTCTCGAAGCAAAATAGCAGTCGACATAATAAGGCCTGTGTATACCGCACCAAATAGGCTCACCGCGACATCACTGATACGAGCAGGCTGCCAAAACACATACCAAACTAGTAGCACGAGCACATATACCGCCAGTGCAATACATACCCCACTTATTCCCGTAAGCCACATAACAAAGGGGAAAAGTGCAGCCGCACATACCCCTAAAAGTTCATTTGGCAGTTTTGCATCGGCGCGAAGCATGTAATAAAACTCATTAGCACAAATTGCACTGAGCAAAGAAAGATACAATGCCGTAGTCAGATCCGAAGCAAGTACGCACACAACGGTGAGCAAGATATAAACCGCACCAGTAACGGTACGCACCGCAAGATTACTAGGATGAGCTACCTTGGTCGGGAGTTTTTTCACTACAGCTTTGCGTGCTTTAGTGGTTTTTCTCTCCCAAGTTTGTTCATCTTGCTGTGGGAAGGTTTCCACTTCAGTGTGAAGCGTTTCAGGAGTATTAGCCTGATCGCGTAAAAACGGCTTACGTACCCGAACTTTTGTCATGCTACACAGCCCCAAATCGACGATCACGCGACTGATATTCAAGCAGCGCTTTCAAGAAGTCGTAGCGATTAAAATCGGGCCATAACACATCGGTACACACAAATTCCGTATACGCAATTTGCCAGAGTAAGAAGTTTGACACGCGCATTTCGCCCGAAGTGCGAATTAACAAATCGGGATCGGGAATATCGGCCGTATAAAGACCTTGTTCGAACAGCTCCTCAGTAATTTCAGGCAAATTGTCTGGGTTCGCGCCTTCATCAAGAGCGCGTTTCACGCACGCATTTACTGCATGAAGAATTTCCTGACGTGAGCCATAATTCACCGCCACGACCAAGGTCATACCATCGTTATTTTTTGTTTTTTCCCAAGCCTCTTCAAACGCAAGACGAGTTTCATCGGGCAGCAAAGAGAGATCACCAATGGTACGCACTCGAACATGTTCTTCGTGCAGACCATCAACCTCTGCCAACATGGTTTTGGCAAACAGATCCATAAGGCCGTTTACTTCATCTTCGGGGCGCTTCCAGTTTTCTGTCGAAAATGAATAGATGGTGAGATAATCCACCCCAAGATCGTTGGCGCATCGAATAGTTTCACGAACCGCTTCAATACCCGCCTTGTGACCACGAAGACGATTAAGAGCACGTTTTTTAGCCCAACGACCGTTGCCGTCCATAATGACGGCAACGTGTTTAGGAATTACATTTTGGTTTAAAGCCTGTGGATCCACCCCACTTGGCGGATCAGGAAATATGTAATCAAGAGGTTTTCGCATATAAATCATGCCTCCAACACCTAGATTGACATAAGCTCCTTTTCCTTTGCAGCAAGGTGTTGATCAATTTTAGCAATTGCTGCATCGGTCTTTTTCTGAATATCCGCCTCAGCACGACGTTGATCATCTTCAGGAAGATTGTCGCTTTTTACTGCTTTTTCAATTGCAGCATTAGCATCACGACGAGCATTACGAACAGCTACACGGCTTTCTTCAGCATAGGTGCGGCATTCTTTTACGAATTCCTTACGACGCTCTTCGGTCAAAGGTGGGAAAGAAAGACGAATAACTGAACCGTCATTGTTGGGAGCTACCCCAAGATTTGCCTGTTGAATGGCATGATCAATGGCACCAAGAGAAGACTTATCCCATGGCTCAATAACCAAAGTGTGAGCATCGGGGGTTTTGATAGCAGCCATCTGATTAATAGGCGTAAGAGTGCCGTAATATTCTGCCTTTACGCGATCAAGAATCATAGCGTTAGCGCGACCCGTACGCACCGATGCGAAGTTGGAAAGAAGCTGTTCTTCAGCAGCCTTCATGCGCTCATCTGCTTTTTTCATAATGTCGTCGATCATTGAAAATCCTTTCCTGGATAGAAATAACCTAGTCAGCACTTACGGTTGTGCCAATGTTTTCTCCCTTAAGAATGCGAGAAATATTACCAGGCACCATAAGGTCAAAGACCAAAATAGGAAGCTTATTGTCCATGCAAAGCGACGTTGCGGTAGAGTCCATTACATGCAGTTCACGAGAAAGCACTTCAAGATAACTAATGTGTTCAAAGCGCTTAGCATCGGGATTCGTTACTGGATCGCTATCGTAGATACCATCAACCTTAGTTGCCTTCATTAAGCATTCTGCGTTGATTTCGCAAGCGCGAAGCGCAGCAGTGGTATCCGTAGTGAAATAGGGATTACCGGTACCTGCAGCAAAAATAACAACGTAGCCTTTTTCCAAATGATGGATAGCACGACGGCGAATATAGGGTTCAGAAACTTGGCGCATTTCAATGGCGCTCATAACACGAGTAGGAATATCGTGACGCTCAAAAGCATCCTGCAAGGCAAGCGCATTCATGCATGTTGCCAACATTCCAATATAGTCAGCCTGAGCACGGTCCATACCTTCTGCAGAACCAGCTAAACCGCGGAAAATATTGCCGCCGCCAACCGTTACCGCAAGCTCAATGCCATCATCAACAATTTCTTTAATCTGAACCGCAAGCTCTTCAACTACCTTTGGATCAATTCCGTAGCCGGCCTCACCCATAAGCGCCTCGCCAGAAAGCTTCAGGAGAACACGCTTGTATTTGTAATCAGAGCTCATAGGTACATCCTTTCTTCGAGCGTTATCCTAGTTATATTACCGTAAAACCGGCATACCTAAACAGGCTCGTAAAAATTTCTCCTATTTTGCATTACCAGCTTTCCTCAAAAGCAGCCTCGCTTATATCAGCTAGCAAGAAAACAAGGAGCGTAGTGGAATAATTCAACACATGGTTACCCTATCCCCCTATCAACGATTGAACACCAGGGTCTACGCTTTTTAAGGTTTTCTTGCCGCGCTGCGCTTCGGAATGCTTTTTCTGAAAGCTGGTAATGCAAAAGAAAAATTTAAACAAGCAGTGCGTATAGTCGTTAACTTCTTTTTTGCAAAGCATAGACAAAGCAAAAAGGCGCCTGGTATACACCAAGCGCCTTGAGGGGAATGACCAAAAATATCTTGTTGATCAGATGGCGGCTCGAACAAGCAGTTGCTGTGTAGCACTCGCACGTTCTTCGCCATCAAGCCTACCCTATGAATCTGAACCAAGTTTCACATCGGCCGTATTTTCTTGTCCATCACGAACATAGGTAATAGTTATCGTATCTCCCACATTATGAGAACGAACCGCTAAGACTAAATCGGATGAAGAGGTAATATCGGTATCGCCAACCTTGGTAATAATATCGCCCTGTTGAATTCCAGCTTCAGCTGCACTAGAACCAGCATTTACCTGCGATATATATGCACCAGAATCAGCCCCTAAACCATATCGTTCAGCAAGTTGACTGGTAACCGTGGTAGCAGAAACACCTAACTGAGCATGAGAAGGTTGCTTGCCATCAATAATTTGCTGAGCAATGTTAATAGCGTAGTCTACCGGAATAGCGAACCCAACACCTGAACTCGAACCAGAAGTAGTAGCGATTAACGTATTTACCCCAATAAGCTTGCCATCTTTGTCTACCAAAGCACCGCCAGAATTACCAGGGTTAATAGCTGCATCGGTCTGAATAAGATTGGTATAAACCGCGCTGGAAGTATCACTATTAAGGGTAGATGTAGTACGGCTTGTTGCAGAAACAATACCTGTTGATACCGACTGCTCTAAACCATACGGGCTTCCGAGCGCCATTACCCATTCACCAACCGTCAAATCCGCTGAAGAACCAATTTCGATAGCGGTCAAATCGGTTGCGTCAATCTTTAATACCGCAAGGTCGCTTGAGGGATCGGTACCAATAACCTGCGCTTCATATTCGCCACCATCAGCTGTTACCTGCAGGCGATCGGCATCTTCAATTACATGATAGTTGGTCAAAATATAACCATCAGAAGAAATAATGATGCCCGACCCTAGTGAGGATTCCGTATATTCATCATCTGACTGATCGACCATCCCCATAAAGCCACGTGAGGACGTTTGGGTATATACGTCAATATTAACTACCGAAGGTAAGCACTTCTGAGATACTGCTTCTGGCAAGGTGGTATCTTCGCCATCAACGGTAATACTGCCACCACTACCGCCAAGCACGGTAGAAGATCCGCTCGGCTGCACCACGCTGTATACACCCAGGGCAAGAATACAAGCAAGAAGAGCTCCACAAAAAGCTGTTACAAACGTTTTCCAAGAAAAGGAATGATGTTTTTTCGGCTTTTGTGGCTGCCCTTGGGGCTGAGCAGATTGTGGTGCTTGAGCGTAAGCCGCGGTAGTTGAAGAAGTGTCTTGAAAATTAGATGCTGTGTTATGCATTTGTGGTTCCGCCGAACCGTAAACCTGACTTCCTGTTTGCTGACCCTGCGATAAGTTATTGTTCTCCGGTGGAACAGGAGGCTGCGGACCACCTTGTTGATAGGTCATGACTTCTCCTTTTCTAAAATGCTTATGCGTTTTCTTTTACGCCACTTTTGTCGCTTTTAGAGTACAAAGAAAGAATCAATCAACTGGCCAGCTCTTCTGTTTGTAATCATCCCGAAACCATATTTACAAATACGAAAGGTAAATCTACAAAAAAGTACCCATGAAGAATTCCAAGCTTCTCCATGGGGTACAAAACCAGTAAACATAAACAAGAAGGGAGGTTTATTCCGTAGCGGTATCGCTCGAATCGGAATTTTCTGCATCGGTAGAACTATCAGTTCCTGAGGTATCCTCAGAAGTGCTTTCATCCGATTCATCAGAAGACTCTTTCGGTGCTGAAGCAGAAATTACCGAAAGCCCAGAAATATCAACATGGCCACCAAGCCACTTACCTTCAATAACCTCTACCACGCCGCCATTAACCAAAGAGCTAAGCGAATTACTTACCGCCTGCTGCAGTTCAGTATTGTCGGCACCCACTGCAATAGCACGTGGCGTAGCTGCCTGAAGCAAGGCAATAGGGTATGCTTCAATGCCTGAAGTATGAATTACGTACTGCCCAATGGTGCTCTCAGCAGCAACATAGTTAACTGATCCGGTACTTAACATTTCAAAAGCCGCTGTAGGATCGCCAGCGTTTTCCAAACAGGACTCCCCATAATGATCGGTTACTTCCCACGCACTCATAGAAGAAGACTGAGCAGCTATCTTAAAGGAACCCGCCTCTGTAGGTGCCTGAGCATCTTCCGTCAAAGAAAACAACGCAATACCAGAATTCATATACTCATCTGACATCCAGTAAGCAGAATTGGCTTCTTCTGCACCCATGACAATATCTACGTTTTCGCGCTCAAAGGCAGTATCGATTGCAGTTCCTACGTCAATCAATTCAAGCTTTAATCCAAGCTCATCGGCAAGAGCAGCTGCGATATCAACATCAATACCAACAATAGTTCCGTTGGACTGTGCTGCATAAGGAGGGTTGGAAGCATTAATGCCTACCCGCAAGGTGCCTGCTGTATTAAGGGCAGAATCATTGACTGTCTGTTCTTTTAACTGAGGAGTGTAGTTGCTCGAAGAGCAGCCTGCCAATGGCAGCGCCAAACAAAGCGCAACCACCAAACTAAGCACAAGAACTGATGCGCGTTTCATCTAAGACGATCCCTTCTTTTCTGTTCTCTCTAAACTTCTTTCAGCTGACCTGGTCTTTGCCCCCACACTCGCGTACTGGAACTAAGCCTTATCAACATCGTTCTCTCGTCTGTGCAGCCCTATGCTGCCTATCCCGCAGACGGTACGACTTACCCCTAGGATGCGCCATGATCGCTCCTGGCAAATATCTTTGCCACCGGTAGCTTACGTGGATCCTTTTGACCGCATCTGCCTTGGACTAGGAAAAACCGCAACCACAGACCTGAAAGAAGCATTCCTAGTCTACCAGATACCGCATAAGACCTTAAGAAAACGTAAATTATATTGACAAATTCAACTTTTGTTCCGCTCACAGGAATTCTCAAGATGCCGTATGAGAAAGATATGCACTTTTAGGATGCATCATAAGGTTACGTAGGAAAACGCCATTAACTGCGCAAAGAAAGCATGAACCGCAAACGAACAATACGCCGATAAACAAATTTGAAAAGCGCGTCTAGACAAACACCGTACACAGACACCGAAAGAAGGAAGGTATGAAATCCTCGAAACCGCCTTGCAACACCTCCCCTGTTACCTCCAAAATTGTAGAAACGCTCTTGGCTTCCTTAGCGCTCCTGCATGAAGCAGCACTCGAAACATTGTGGCCCACCCGTTGCGTAATATGCGATACGCCTGGCACCCTTTTATGCCATCGTTGCCGCGTAAACCTTCCCTATCTTGATCAACTAAAAGCATGCCCTATCTGCGGCGCAGCAAACGGCATTCATATTTGTACTGAATGCAATCGTTTCATTCTTGATTGGAAACAGTTTGATTCATTTCCTTTGGAAGGTTGTGTAAGTACAACCATGCTCACTTCCCGAACAAGACGCATGGTTACCTGTTACAAAGACCGCGGAGAACAGCGACTTGCCAGCATACTTGCTTCATTTATGGCTGACGTTCTTCCCTGTTCTTGGAAACAAGAAGCTGCCATCGTCGCCATACCTACACGCAAGGCAGCAAAAAGAGAGCGCGGATTTGATCATATGCAGCTGCTAGCTCAACAACTCGAAATACAAACACAAATCCCTTTAGTGCACGCGCTTTCAGTTCAAACGAGGAAAGACCAGCGCTTGCTTGGCGGAAAAGACAGATTGCAAAATATGACAGGTTCTTTTACCTTGCGCCCTAATGCTCAAACAGAACTTTTGCCCTACCGACACATACTTCTTATTGATGACGTCATGACGACAGGCGCTACCCTATTTGCAGCCGCAAACACCTTACGCCAAGTAACTAAGGTACCCATATATGGACTTACCTTTAGTCGCGCCTAAATTGCATCTCATTCTAAACGCCGAATATTGCGCATAAGCGTGCAGAAACGGTTGTCTAAACAAACTAGGAACTGTGTATAAAGGCACGCAGCTAAATCAAATTAAATGCGATCGGTATCCTTAGCATTTGCCTGAGCAAATTCCTGAACATCCACCGAAATACTGTGCTGAATAGGCTTCCATGACGCTTTCTTAACCAAAGCAACCAGCGCAATAGGAATGTAGGTAATCATGAACAGCGGGAAGGTAAACATATACAAAATCTTTTTATGTGCGGGCGCATGAATGTTGTCCCATTCTGTAAAGGTGGTAAGCGCACCAAACATGAACATAAACAAGGTGAAATTAAACAAACAGAAGAATATGGAAGAAAGCGATGAAGTAATCATCACGCCGGTGGACATAACTCCGGTTACACCCAGAATAATAATTGCCGCATTGAATACGATCGTAATAATAGTAAGTAACATTGCAGGGCATACCGTCATCAGCATGTCATAACACGCAAAGCGGGAACCCTTAGGATTGGTGAAAATACCCTTAAACAGCTTTCCGCCGTAGCCAAAAAATACCTGATAGAAACCTTTTGCCCAACGAAAACGCTGATTCCATGAATCGCGGAACGTCAACGGCTGTTCGTCATAGAGCATAGCGGTGGGGCAATAGGCAATACGACGCCCATGAATAATACTATCGGTAGAAAACTCGATATCTTCCGTAAGCAAGTGGTATTTCCACCCGCCCATTTCATCAATTACTTTTGCACTAATGAAAAAGCCAGTACCCGATACCATGCAGCTGGTGCCTACTGTTAAACGCGCCTGAGAAAGATACTTTGCTTCGCGCATAAACCACACCGCATACCCAGCAGTAATCCAGTTAGAACCATAGTTCTTGGAGTTACGATAGCTGGTGGAAGCAAGCGCGCCATTGTCGAACACTTTGTTCATTTCGCGGAAATAATTTACGTCCAATACATTGTCGGCATCGAACACAAAATAGGCTTCATAATTGTTGTCCGCATAATGCTGACGAATGCAGGCGAAACCGTAATCAAGCGCGTAGCCTTTACCAATTTCTTCCTTGTTGAAACGAGGAAATACAATTGCGCCCGCTTCTTGAGCAACTGCCGCCGTGTTGTCGGTGCAGTTATCGGCAATAACAAATATATCAATAAGTTCCTGGGGATAATTTTGAACACGAATACTGTGAATAAGGTCACCGATAACGGCGTTTTCGTTACGAGCAGAAATCAAAACCGCATAACGATGATTTTTCTTAGCAGTAAGCTCGGGAGGCTTTTTAGCTAAGGAAATGAACACGTATACAATTTGATAGGCGTAGCAGCAAGTAAACACTACAAATACGCACATATTAAAAAAGTCCACAAACGAAAGGGACGATAGCATTTCCTCTAACACAAAGGCTCCTTTAGCCGTGCCTCATCGTTTTGATGCACTCTGCAGCCATTCAAACCAGAGCGCACTTCTTGCATTTGGGGATTATAGACTTTTATGAAAGGCATCGCACGTTAAGTAAACAATTTGTTGCTTGTTGTCCTAAGAAATCTGCCTGTTTGCGCATTCTAAACACGATGTCTGCACAATGCCTCCACACTCTTCTTCCTTACACCAAGCAAACAACGGAAAGCTTTTGTAGCAAAATCGCCCTTTCATAGCAAAACGAAGGCGCGAAATTGAAGAAATATCATAAATGAAGCGACCTTATACGGGTACAGCGGACGTACCGTGGTACCCTTAACATAGTTAAGGAGGTTCCCATGAACTACGACATTAAAGATATCAATCTCGCAGATGCTGGTCTTGATCGCATCCTTTGGGCTGATCGTGATATGCCAGTACTTGCTTCTATCCGTGAACGTTTCGAAAAAGAAAAGCCTCTGCAAGGGGTACGTATTGGCGCCTGCTTGCATGTAACTACCGAAACCGCCAATTTGATGCGCACCCTGAAAGCTGGTGGCGCTGAAGTAACCCTGTGTGCTTCCAACCCTCTGTCCACCCAGGACGACACCGCCGCAGCATTGGTAAAGCATTTCGAAATTCCAGTTTACGCCATCAAGGGTGAAAACACCCAAACATATTACGAGCATGTTGATGCGGTCATTGACACCCTTCCCCAAATCACCATGGATGACGGTGCCGATGTGGTAGGTCGCATTCATGAAACCCGCACCGATGCTCTGGAAACTATTATTGGTGGCACCGAAGAAACAACCACGGGCGTTATTCGTCTTGCCGCCATGGCAAAGCAGGGTGCTTTGAAGTACCCCATCATTGCCGTTAACGAAGCAAAAACTAAGCATTTCTTCGATAATCGTTACGGCACAGGCCAATCGACCCTTGATGGCATTATTCGTGCTACCAACCGCCTGCTTGCTGGTCGTACCCTGGTAGTTTCAGGATATGGCTGGTGTGGTCGTGGCGTTGCCATGCGTGGTCGCGGCATGGGTGCTCAGGTTATCGTGTGCGAAGTTGACCCACTAAAAGCACTGGAAGCTATCATGGATGGCTTCCGTGTAATGCCTGCCGTTGAAGCAGCTGCTCTGTGCGATGTATGGGTAACGGTTACGGGCGACCTTAACGTTATCGATGGCCCCATGTTTGAAAACATGAAAGATGGCGCTATCGTATGCAATTCTGGACACTTCAATTCTGAAATTAATATTCCTTGGCTGGAAGAAAATGCCACCGAGCACAAAACCCTTCGTCCCTTTGTTGAAGAATATACGCTTCCTAATGGCAATAAGGTTGTTTTGCTGGCAGAAGGCCGTTTGGTAAATCTTTCCTGCGCCGAAGGCCATCCGGCATCTGTTATGGATATGAGCTTTGCAAATCAAGCATTATGTGCTGAATTCATGGCAAAGCACGCCGATGAAATGGATCCTGATTGCTACGATGTTCCCGCTGATATTGACAATGCCATTGCGCGCTTAAAACTGGAAACCTTGGGCGTAACCATTGATACCCTGACCCCCGAACAAAGCGCTTATCTAAATTCTTGGCAGATGGGTACCGTATAAGTTGCATTTCAAACAAATAAGGCGCCTATAGCTGGGCGCCTTTTTCTTTCAATACTTGTACCGCACACCCACCTAGCCACATCAACATAAGGCGTCCCGGCAAAACTACGCAGCCACATCCATAAACGTACGGAAAACAAGGAGGACATCATGCCAGTTTATTCAAATCGCGAAACCCAACGAGTAGAAAAAGTAAACGGCGGCGAAGGCTTCATGATTCGCGACCGTCTGCTTTCCGAAGAAAAAATTGCCGAAGTGGGTGGTAAATGCACCTATATCTCCCAAATTACTGTAGAACCCAACAGCTCTTTAGGTATTCACAAGCACGAAGGTGAATGCGAACTGTATTTCATTACTTCCGGTAAAGCACTCTATACCGAAAATGGCGTTGAATACCAGGTAGCCCCTGGAGATGCTATGTTATGCGAAAGCGGCAGTACCCATGGCATTAAAAATGAAAGCAACACCGAGCCCTTAACGTTTGTTGCCGTAATTATGCAAGATCCCGAATAGGCCTAAAGTCGCACAACAAACGAATTTTAGATCGAACAGCGAACCTTGGCTAAATTTCATTTTTGCTAGGTTCGCTTTTTTGTGCTTTGTTTAAATGCGCAAGGTTTAAGTACACACCACTGTGCACCAACTCCCTTTACCGCCTTTCATGTTTTTTGAACCCCAGAGTGAAAACTTTGGGGTTTCGTTTTATTATTACTTCTCGTCAGACAGTAATCGCATACAGGATTCCAACCTTACTACCCATACAAAGCAAACCACGAGGCTTATTACGAAATGCCCCAGATAGGTTGGAATATGCACGCCAACTATAAGGAGCAATCATGTTTGAAGGTTTATCTGATCAGCAGCTTATAGCCGCACGTACCGTGCTGGAATATGCCGACATCGAACCCAACGACGACAATCTTCGTCGTTATATCAGCTGGGAAATTGTAACTTTCACCGAGGATGAAAAAGGTCAGTATTGCTGGTATATGGACGATGAAGGTAATGAGATTTGCCTTCACGTTGAAACGCTTGAAGAAATTGACACGTACGATTTTGAATAGCCAACGCGTAGCAAGTGCCCAGGGCATTTGTCAGGGTAGCAAGTGGACAGGGCACTTGTCACGCTGAAAACCGCCTAATTTTTAGCCATTGTCACGTGATTGTCACATTTGGTAATTCTTGAACCTTAAAAACCAAAAAGTCACCGAGGCAAAATACCCCGATGACCTGCAAAAATAAATGGTGCCGGCAACAGGAATCGAACCCGCAACCCACTGATTACAAATCAGTTGCGCTACCGTTGCGCCATGCCGGCAAAAAGCGTTATTCATTATGACATAAGCCAACAAAAATGAGAACTATCTAATTTGAATAACTCGGAATTGATCGCAAGGTAGCCGCAACAGCATTACAGTCACCTTTCACGCATCTTAAACAACACCCGTGCCATCAAACGCAGGAATAAAGCTTTCGGTGGCAGCGCCACCTTCTTGCCAAAAATAATCTTCAATACCTAAAAAGTCTGCATAGTCGAGCACGGTTTCGTATTCTTCATCAGAAACCTTACCTGACAACCCATAGCGCACGAGATCTTCCCGCAAAGGTGTGTACTGATTCATAATACTCAAGCGAATACTACCGCCATAGCGTTCATGCAAGACCTTCAAAACACGCAGCGATTCTTCAATCTGACCTGGTAAAACCAAATGACGCACAATAATGCCTTTTTGCAATAAGCCCCGTTCATCTTCTTCCCACGAAGAGATTTGCGTCACCATTTCATCCAACGCTGCAAGCGCAACAGAAGGGTAATTAACAGCATGGGAAAACCTTTGAGCTATCTCGGGAGTAACGTATTTAAAATCCGCCAAATAAATATCTACTAGCCCGCGAAGAAGCTTAAGACTTTCCACTGAATCGTAGCTAGAGGTGTTATACATCACCGGAATATGCAAGTGCGAATCAGAATCGAAACGCGAGCCTTGTCGTAGCTGAACCAAGGCTTCAGCAATCGTAGGAACATAATGGGATGGAGTCACCAGGTTTATATTTGCCGCATGTTCTTCATTTTGCAGGCGAAGAAGCGTTTGCTTAAATTGCTCGAAACCAACTTCAACCCCTGCTCCTGCTACCAAATTTTCATTCTGACAGTACACGCATCCCAATGGGCAATACGAGAAAAACACCGCACCGCTACCCTGATCGCCCACCAAACAGGGCTCTTCCCACCAGTGAAGCGCTGCGCGTCCAATGCGAAGCACTGCAGGAGCTTTGCAAACGCCCAGCTGCCCTGCAGTGCGATCTACCCCGCATCTACGAGGACACACGTTACAGCAACGATATTGATCTTCATATGTAGTGTTATTTACAAACAAAAGCTCGTTAATTTGAAGAGAAGCTGATATACCCAGAACCTGACTGAGCGCCGTGTTGATGCTGATGATGGTGCCCGCAATCGCAGTCATCATCACAGGTGCATTCATGATCAGGATCATCACAGTCACATTCGTGATCATGATCATACGCGCCTTCCGCACGTGCCCAATCAAGACCATATTTTTTGCTGGTTTCTTCATCAGCAAATACCAGCTTCAAGGCCGCAGGGCTAAAGGTTACCCCGCCGACCATAGCCAAAAGTTCCATCAAGCGGAAACCAGCTTCAGCCTGAGGAAGAATAGTATCCCCATCATCCACGCACGCAAGAGCTGCTGCCAAATCACCCATAAGATGTTCTATCGTATAGGCGCTACCCTCAAATTCGTCTGCCTCCATTGCTTCGACAAAAGCTTCTTGAGCAGGGGTAAGCATACGCAGCGAAAGAGCCACATCCATGAAATCGTCGCGGTCTACCTGTGCTTCCTGTAACTCTGAAGACTTCAAAGAAGAATATGCTTCCACTAAACCAACTAATGCTGCAGCCGAAGACAAGGTAAGCGCCGCTTTTGTAGCTTGACCACATCCCGCTTTGCCCATCCATAAAGCCTTGCCAGCAAACGAACGAAGCATAGGCTCTACCTGCTTAAACACTTCTTCGGTGCCACCAGCTACAACAGACAAGTTAGAAAGATCAGAAAAGGCTTGTTCGTGCACAATATTTTGAACTACCAGTGGCGCATCAAGCACATGCTTTTCACTCACGGAGCCCATTGCACACAATTCTTGAGCAAAGGAAACCGTTGAAGGGCTTAAATCAACCAGAATTACCCCTTTTTTGGTCGACTGCAACAAACCTTTACTGTCGTAATACAAATCTTCAAGAGCAGATTCACTTACGCAGTAGGCAAAAACTACATCTGCCTCAGAAACATTAACTGGGGTATATCCGCTTGCCTGCAAAGATTGCCCAAGAAATGACGCAACCTTGGCATCCCCCGCAAAACTATAGGTCTTAACTGCACTTGCTGCCTTACGCGTGCTTGCCGTCATATATATTCTGCCTTTCCCAGTTCGAATCGCAAAAACTGCTCAATAAAAATTCAACCGATGTGCTTAGTCGGTAACACTTATTCGCTATTTTCCACGAACTTTGCTTGCAATACGATCAGCAACTGACAAGTCTTTACGTTTATCAGGACCCCAAAATACTACCGCAAGCATTCCTGGCCCTACATGGCTGCCAATTACTGGTCCAATACTGGATTCCAAAATTAAGATCGATTCATCTTCCTTGGTAAGAAGAGAAACTAAACGTTCCGCATCTTTAGGACAATCAGCACCGCCCACAACCACGTTTTGCACATGACCCGCGTCACTGCGGCGTTTGCTCCAATAATCAACCAAGGATTTAACGCCCTTCTTTCGTCCACGCGCAACACCCGTTAAAGCAAGCTTGCCTTCCATATCGATTCCCAAAAGCGGCTTAACATCTAGTTTAGAGCCCGCAAAAGCAACCGAAGAAGGAATACGTCCACCACGACGCAGAGCTTCCAGGTCGTCCACCATAAATTGAGCATCAACAAAGTAACGTGCCTCTTCCGCCCAGGTAACCATTTCCTTGGCGGTTAAGCCCTTTTCTCGTTGGTTGAGCGCTTCATATACCAGCAAGGCTTCAGCAACCGAAGCAAGCTTGGTATCAACCAAGTAAAGTTCTAAATCCGGGTTTTCTGATTTCATTTGTTCCAGAAGCATTGCTGCCGTATCAAACGTACCCGAAAGCCCACTGGAAAAGCTGAGATATACCGTAGGAACCCCCTGGTCAACAGCCCACTGGTATGCCTCCTGCAAAGCCTGCATAGGAACCTGTGCAGTATGAGGTTCGCTTCCATTGCGCATGCCCTCATAAAAATCATGTGCCGTACAGCTTTGATACAGGTCGTCCAAATGCTCGCCTTCATCATCAAAGTAAGGGAAATTTACCAGGTAAATACCTTCCCTCTGCACCATGTCATGAGGTAAGTCGCAGCAGGAATCCAGAATTAAATTACATTTGATTTCCACTGATTCATCCCTTCTCTTCTTTTAGCTAAAAACCGCTAAAGACGAAACATCTTTGGTAATTTTCCCTTCTAGAGGAGAATTGCATTCATACGCAATACCTACTGCAGGTCCCACATGAAGCCCAACAACAGGACTCACCGGATGCACTTCCACCGCTCTGCCCAACAAAGGTTCAATTACCTCTCGCGCCCACGTAAGTGCAGGCGTTTTTTCACCAATATAATGCACAACCAGGTTCTTAAGGCCACCGCAAGCTGCCTTATCTTCTTCCATAATAGAAATTATTTTCTGCAGGGCTTTTTTCTGGGTGCGTACCTTAGCCATTGCTTGCGGAATGCCATCAACAACCGTAAGCACCGGGGAAAGCTTAATAAGATTTCCCAACAATGCTGCCGCCCCA
This sequence comes from uncultured Cryptobacterium sp., assembly GCA_958410215.1. Lineage (GTDB taxonomy): Bacteria > Actinomycetota > Coriobacteriia > Coriobacteriales > Eggerthellaceae > Anaerotardibacter. Next base: position 204,482 of record CATYOF010000001.1, read on the forward strand.
CCAATGCGGCCACCTTTTTGCAGAAACGTTAAGCTTTCAGGAGTAAATAAAAATCGCGTACTTCTGATTGATTCCAGTACATCATGTGCCACTTCTGAAAGCGTTTTACCTTCTTTTGCTGATCGAATACCTGCAAGCACCGGAAATGCTTCATCGAATCCGCAGGAAGAAGAATCTATCATGCAGTACGAAAAATTAATATTGCGCGCCTCCACCGCGCGTGCCGCACGAAGCACCCCTTCAAAAGCCCCGGATAGTTTTGAAGAAATCCAAATACCTAGCACTTCGTCACCCGCTTTTGCAATGGATTCGAACAGTGCTTCCAACTTTGCTTGCGAAGGTTGACTGGAAGTAGGCGGATTATCTGCCATTTCGTAGATGCGCTCATAAAAGGCATCCACATCCATGTCTAAATCTGCGTATTCTTTACCATCTACATTAAGGTAGAGCGATACCACTTCCACCTCTTCTTGCTTTGCGATTTCTGTGGGCAATGATGCTACCGAGTCGGTCACGATTTTGATCATCTACGGTGCCTTTCCAACAAATCCAATACGAAAGATGTTTATTTAAGTCCCAACAGACACGAAGCTAATTCATGGCGACGATAGAACAGTGCATATTCCAGTCCTACAGGATATGAATGTGGGTTTACAATTCGCGTCTGGCTTTCATCAAGAAGTTCTAGCTGTTCGCGACAGTAATCCCGTGCGATAAGCGCATTGCGGTATTCATCCTTCAAAACCACTTTTCCCGCTCGCGCAAGAGGTTCGAGCAAGGTGATATAACGCTTGTTTGACAAATCTTTTTGACGAAGTTCATCAGCTGGATCGACAATACGTTCTTTTTCAATGCCGTAATTGATGTCATACACCATATCGCCTGCAAGCTTGCCCGAATCATGGAAGTAACGACGAATATCCAAAACACCTGGTACCGTTTGTTTAGAAGACTGACCGGTTACCTTCATGATAGGTTCCCATTCGCCTTCATTACCCACACGCTTTGCAGCAAGCTTGTATACCCCGCCTAAAGCTGGTTGGTCATAGGCGGTAACCATTTTGGTTCCTACACCCCATGAGGCAACCTGTGCACCGGAATCCAAAATGGACTTAATGGTAAATTCGTCCAGATCATTCGAAAGAACAACGCCCGTATCGGTAAGCCCTGCTTCGTCAAGCATTTTGCGTGCGAGCTTCGCATGCCATGCCAAGTCACCCGAATCAATACGAACGCCAGTTAAATGTTCGCCGCGCGCCTTCATTTCAAGACCCACCGTAATGGCATTCTTCAGACCCTGTTCCACATCATAGGTATCTACCAACAACACGCAGTTAGTGGGGAATTCTTTAGCATAGGCGCGAAACGCTTCCAGCTCATCATCAAAGGCCATAACCCAAGCATGGGCATGGGTTCCCGATACCGGAAGGCCAAACATACGCCCCGCCAGCACATTGGAAGTAGAAGCACAACCACCCACAATGCACGCACGTGAAGCACGCAAACCGCCCGATTCGCCCTGCGCACGACGAAGACCAAATTCAGCCACGGGTGTTTTCGCTACATGACAAATGCGTGCCGCTTTAGTGGCCGCCAACGTTTCAAAGTTCACACAATTAAGTAGTTGGGTCTCTAGGAGCTGGCACTGCAAAACCGGGCCAATAACCCGAACAAAAGGATCGTTCGGGAAGATAACCGTACCTTCACGCACTGCATCAATATCTACGGTTAATTCCAAATTACGCAGATATTCAAGAAAATCAGGATTGAATAACTTTCCTCCACCAGGAGCATCCAATGAAGCAAGATAAGCAATGTTTTCGTCAGTTATCTTGAAGTTTTCTACCACTTCAGCAATGTGATCCATGCCACTTGCAATAGCAAATCCCCCATTAAAAGGAGGGTTACGGAAAAAGATGTGGAAGCACCCCTGCTCTTCCACCTTGCCGCAAGCCCAATACCCTTGCGCCATAGTAAGTTGATACAAGTCAGTTAAAAGCGCATAGTCCTTATTTTGCATGGTTGGTGTCCCCTCCTGTTTTATGCTGACGGCGACGGGGCTTGCGATGAACAGTTTGCTTCGCTTCACCCGATACCGCACGGCTCTGCTGCGCTGGTTGGTTAGTACGATGACCTGCTTGATGCGATTTCACTGGTGCATTACGTATACCCGAAGACTTTTGTCCGGGGCGCTTTCGAGTGCGATTATTTTTTGCACTCCGTTCAAGCTTGTCGCCGCGTTCATTGCGCTCAATGCGATCTTTGCGCTCCACACGATCACGACGCTCGGCACGTTCAGTGCGTTCAGCTCGTTCGATCCGCCCACCGTGATCGTTGCGTCCCGCACGATCATTGCGTTCAGTATGATTGCGATGTTCGCCACGCTCAATTCGTGCACCGCGATTATTGCGTTCCCTACGATTTGTACGATCGCGCTTTTCGCGCTGGTTACGACGAGAATCTTTTTCAGACGAAGCATTACGGTCGCGCTTGCGCGAAACATCGCTTTGATCTTCCTTTTGACGAACCGAAGCAGTGCGCGGCTCGTCTTTTACCTGAGCTACTCCATCAGCAGAAACTTCAACACTGCGGCGACGACGGGGCCTGCGATGCCTATCTTCTTTTGGCGCCGATTCTCCCCGCGTTGATTTTTCACCATGCGAAGGCTTAACGCTGCGCGCCTTTGGTTCAGCAAGCTTATCTTCACCAGTAAATGACGAAACTTCCAAATCGGAAGACGATGATGCAAGCTCAAACAAGGAGAAGGGATCCGTTGAAGCGTAATGGTCGAACACTTCTTGACTAATGCGGCTCGGACGCTTTTCTTCTTCGGTAACTTCCATTTCCTCAAGGGGAACCTTGAAAGTTTTTCCATCTTCCAACTGAAGAGTAATGCGCTCAAGCGGCACATTAACTTCCGTTACCTTTGCAATACCATCAGGTATTTCTATTTTTGCGCCCACTTTAGGAGCACGTGCATTTACTTCCTTATACGCTTCATATTCATAGCGCAAACAGCACATTAACCTGCCGCAGCACCCCGAAATTTTTTGAGGATTAAGCGAAAGATTTTGCTCTTTTGCCATACGAATAGAAACGGGAGATAATTCACCACCCATGCGCGCACAGCAAAGTTCCTGGCCACAATGACCTAAGCCACCAATCATACGCGCGCCATCGCGCACGCCAATTTGGCGCATATCCACTCGAACATGAAATACACTTGCAAGCTTACGAACCAAATCACGAAAATCAATGCGTTCTTCGGACTCAAAATAAAAAACAGCCTTGTCGCCATCAAACAAAAATTCAACCATGACTGGCCGCATTTGATCGCTTGCTTCAGCCGCTAATTCTTTGAAGGTCGCAAGCGCATCTTCGCCTTTTTGACGTAATTCTTCCGCTCGTTCAATATCTGCCTCATCTGCGATACGCAAAACCGGTTTTAAGGGTGACTTTAACTGAGCAATCATTTCATCGCTTACTTCCATGATGTCTGCCGTGGCGACACCAAATTCTGAACCTCGTTCAGTGCTAACGATTACTCGATCACCTGCACATACGTTATATTCAGCTGGATCAAACCACAAAACCCTGGTTCCAGCTTGAAGTTTAATGGGGGTTACCCGAACCATTCAAAACCTCTCTTATCGAAAAAAGAAGTACATCTAAACATGTCTCTGGTGAAACATTATAGCTAAGCACCTCATCAGTCTTATAGGTTTCACGTAATGCGCTCATGATGCCTGCCGGCACCACCCTTTGCGCCATACGCTCGAGTACTTCTTGTTGATCTTTATTAACCACTAAATCGGGGGTTCCTGAAGCAATCATCAATATATCGCGCAACCACGAACGAATAATGGACGTGGTTTGGTTAAGAGATTCGCGCGTTGCCATACTGAGAGCTCGCTTATGACGAAGCTCTATCTGCTTTAAGGCTGATTTGGTTAAGAAATCTGCCGATTCAGCCAATTCTTCACTTTGCTGAGTTCGCACATTATCAAGTGGAGCTTTAGCGCGTTCAATAAGTTCAGCAGCATATTCCAAAACATCGCGCTCATCGCTTAAGGGTAAATTGCCCAGCACTTCCATAATGCGCGCACGAAATTCTGCACGTTCGGCACTTTTTGCAAACACCATAGCGCGCGTGATAGACCCATTACACGCTTCAATAGCAATACGGGCCTGAATAGGGGTTACCCCTGTTTTTTGAGAAAGAATACCCGCCGCTTCTCGTGCCGGAATATGACGAAACGGCACCACCTGGCAGCGAGACACAATAGTGGGTAAAACCGCTTCTCGCGTACGACCTAGTAAGATAAAGGTAACGCCTTCAACTGGCTCTTCGAGCGTTTTCAAAAAGGCATTAGCCGCGCTTACCCCAAGCAAGTCCACGCGATCAAGAATGTAGATTTTCCCCTTTGCACGAATAGGCGCCAAAGATACCCCTGACACTATTTCGCGAATTTGCTCAATTAAATATCCTTGCGCACCTTCGGGCGCGTAAAAGTGAACATCAGGGTGTTTTCTGCGTTCAATACGGCGACAATCATCACAGGTACGGCACCCGTGATCCTTGCATAACAGCGCTTGAGCAAAAGCATAGGCCGCTGCCGTTTTATTGGAACCTGCAGGACCCGTGAACAGATAGGCATGACTTACTCGGCCAGACGCAATTGAGGCACGAAAGAACTCTCGTACCCGCGGCTGACCAAATATACCGTCAAAAACATCGCTCACTGTTATTCTTCACCCAATGATATTTGTACCTTAGCTGACGTATTGCGCTTCAAAATTGGATCGAAAAACCCCTGCTTCCACACTTCGCTTTCGGGACCCCAGTTAAACACATCAGCCAGTTCTTTAAAAATAGCACGCGCCGTTTCATTTTTAGCACCTGCCGAAGAAACCACGCGAATACGTGCAGGATTTTCTGCAGCAAGACGAAGAAACGCCGCATTGACGCGCGCATGAAAATCGGCACCTGCCTGCTCAAGACGATCGGCATCACCATGATGGGTAGCGCGATCGAGCCCAACCTCTGCCGAAGCTTCCGTGGTAAGCAAAATAGTGCGACAAGGATGCACTCCTTGACACGCAAAGATATTTGCCTGGCGAACAAACGATAGGGGTAAACCGCGCCCATGCGCCTGGTAGGCAATAGTTGAATCATAAAAACGGTCCAGCAGCACCACCGCACCACGAGCAAGCGCAGGAATAATTACCTCTTTAACAATTTGCGCCCGAGCAGCTTCGTAAATAAGCAGTTCAGTTTCGTCGGACATGGCCGAATTTTCCGGGTTCAGCACAATCTGTCGCAACGATTCACCAATTGAAGTTCCGCCGGGTTCGCGCAGGCACAACACTTCATGCCCCATGTTCCGAAGGCATGTGGCCAAAAACGTAATATGCGTGGTTTTGCCAGCGCCATCACCACCTTCAAAGGTAATGAAAATGCCTGGACCCGTGGAAGTTTCTTGCGTGCTGGTCACAAATAGATCCTATCAATCAAGAGAATAAATGTCGTTTCCTGCAACATCTATACCTACAAACACAGGAAAATCAACAACTTCAATTTTACGAAGGGCTTCGGTGCCTAAATCATCATACGCTAAGGTTTCGCATGATTGCACACACTTCGCCAAATACGCTGCAGCGCCACCTACCGCTACGAAGTATACGCCACCAGTGCGCATGCAAGCTTCACGTACCGCTTCCGAACGCGTTCCTTTACCAACAGTTGCTGCCACACCGCAATCCATAAGATACGGCGCCGCAAAATCCATACGAGAAGCCGTCGTAGGACCAATAGCACCAAAGGGACGGCCCGCCGCTTCGGGGGTAGGACCCGCATAAAAAATGGTCTGACCCGAAAGGCCATAAGGTAGCTCGCCAGATTCACCCATTTCTTCCAAAAGACGCTGATGACCCGCATCGCGCAAGGTAAACAAAGGGCCAGTAAGCATACAGGCCTGTCCCGCCTTCAGAGTTTTAAGAATTTCTCGACCCAGAGGAAGAGTTAACTTTAACGCCATAGCTAATTCTCCTCCTTTGCTTCTTCGAACCGTACCCCTTTGCTTTGTAGCACATCTAAAAGCGTCTTGGTAACCTCACCAGGAACCTCTGCACAGGCAAGATCTACCGTTGCACGACGCATAGCAGAACAGCCCATATTCACCGCCACGGGAAGTGCAGCAATATGACACGGTGCTGTTTCAACTCTTACTCCAAGAGCGGTGGTACAACCACCTAATGCTCCTGCGCCAATACCCGTTGCGTTAATAGCTGAAAGCAATTCCGCCTCAAACGCAGCCGTTTCTGAATTAGGGTGATTTTGTCCCAGCGGACGCATAAGAGCATGCTTAGCAAGGCCACCAACCTTATCGAAAGTAGCCCCTATACCTACACCCACAATTAAGGGAGGACACGCATTTGCTGCTTTTTCACGCACGCATTGCAGTACCGTATCGATAATACCCTGCTTGCCAGCACTTGGAGTAAGCATAACCACACGGCTTGCATTGTCCGAACCGCCACCCTTAAGCATGACATGCAACCGAGCCACTCCCGGCTCATCAACCGTATGAATTTCACAAAAAGCAGGAGTATTATCCCCTGTGTTCGTTCGGTCAAACAAAGCATCGCAGACCACCGACTTGCGCAAACGAGCTTCGCTATACGCCTGTGCCACCGCTTCGTTAACACGAGAAAGCGCATCGCCGGGCACCAACACATCGGGACCCACTTCCAAACAAACCCAAACAGTGCCAGTATCCTGACAAATTGGAACCTTATCCTGTTTTGCTATGCGCGCATTTTCCACCAACTGATCAAGCACAATGCGTGCACGTTCGCCTGTTTCAACTTCACGAACTGTCATAAGACCCGCCAGAATATCGTCAGGAAGTACGCTGGCAAGTTGCGGAATAAGACAAGCCAGCGTGTCATACACGCTGGCAGCAGTAACTACTTTCATTAGAGTGGACATCCTTTTTATTTAGGAAGGTTTTCCAAACCCTTTTTCACACTTGCAGCAGATTCGTGCAGTGCAGCCATTTCTTCTTCGGTAAGATCGAATTCAACAATTTCTTCAACGCCATTCTTGCCCAAACGACAAGGAATATTCATGTAGAGATCGTTCAAGCCATATTCACCATCAATGTAAGCGCAAACGCTCATAACTTCCTTAGAATCGGTAAGAATTGCTTCTACCATCTTTGCAATGGAAGCACCAGGAGCATAATAGGCAGAGCCAGTTTTAAGGAAGGCTACCACTTCAGCACCGCCTTTGGTGCAGCGCTTGGTAACTTCTTCAATTTCTTCTGCACTTAGAAGTTCAGTAATGGGGGTGCCCTTTACTGTAGTATAGCGAGGCCAGCAAACCATACCCTCACCATGAGCACCTAGCGCCCATGCCTCTACGTCAGCAGGTTCACAGCCAAGCTTTTCACATACCGCAAAAGAAAGACGGGAAGAATCCAGTACGCCACCCATACCCATCAAACGATTAGCGGGAAGCCCAGATTTCTTGTAGGCAAGATAGGTCATAACGTCGAGAGGATTGGTTACACAAATATAAACCGCGTTAGGAGAAGCCTCCATTGCCTGTTCAATAACAGAAGACATAATGCCAGAATTTACTCCCAGCAAATCTTCGCGCGTCATGCCAGGCTTGCGAGCAATACCAGCCGTAATTACTACAACATCAGAATCTTTTGTTGCTGCATAATCGTTGGTGCCCGTAACGTTTACCGTAAACTTTTCTACGGAACGCATATGCATCATATCAAGTGCTTTACCCTGGGGAAGACCTTCTGCAACGTCCACCAGAACAACGTCGGCAAGATTTTTTGAAGCAATGATATGTGCTGCAGTTGCACCTACATTACCTGCACCTACGATGGTTACTTTGCTCATAGTATTAGCTCCTCTTTACGTTACGATTTAAAACACAACAGGGTGTAATCGTTATTATCTTACTTTTTGCGCTCACTATACAAGTAAACGCCTTATTCCGCTTTGCTTGATGTGCTCGTTGCTTTGGTGGTTTTCTTCGTTGTTCTTCCTGTTGCCTTCTTCGCGGTTTTCTTCGTTGATTTTCCCGTTTTACCTGCTGTTTTTGCTGCTGCCTTAGCTGCCTTAGCTTCCTTTGCCGCAGCCTTCTTTTCTTCCGCTTCCTTCTTTGCGGGGCAGTTAAAGTTCGGGCACAGCTTCCAAGGACCACGGTTAGTCGTAACAATAACCATAGGCGCACCGCAGCTTTCGCATACTTCTTCAGTTGCCGTAAGCGCACCATACTGAGGTAGCGGATAGCCCGTACCGCATTCGTCGTAGTTTTCGCAACGAATGAAACGCTTCAGCGTACGTGGATTTTTGCGTGCGATCAACTTAGCGCGCTTACCTTCAGCCGCGCAGGTTGGGCATTCACCCACTACTAAATCGGGCTCTTTGTTAGTTTCGCATTCCGGATCGATACACAGCACGCGTGGTTTTGAACGAAATGCGGTAACTTTGATTTGGGGCATGCCACACACCGGACATTTTTCTTCCAGTGCTTCAATTTTGCCCTTAGGAAGCGGATAGGTTACATCACATTCAGGCCATCCCGAACAGCCAATAAACATGGAACGTGTTTTTTGGGAAGTGCGCAGCTGTAAATCCTTGCCGCATTTCGGACACGGACCCACATAGGCATCCGCCGCAACTGCATCCGCCAGAGCATCTTTAACTTCTTCTGAATGAGGAAGTAAGCCCGCTAGTTGTTCGGAAAGCAAGTTGCGAGAATTCATAACTACTTCGCCCTTGGTTTTTTGCCCCAGAGCAATATTGTCCATTTCCTTTTCAAGTTCAGCAGTCATTTCCGGATGGGTAATATGGGGTGCAAATTTATCCAGCGCATCACATACCGCCATACCAAGCTGAGAAGGCTCAATGGGGTCGTTTTGAATATATTTGACCGTATACAAACGCTCAATAATAGAATGGCGCGTAGACTTAGTACCAAGCCCCAGCTTTTCCATTTCTTGAATAAGCTTACCCTGGGAATAACGGGCTGGTGGTTCAGTTTGTTTTTTGGTACAGGTAGCACCGCCAAACACCACATCCATTCCTTCACTTAATGCAGGAAGCTGCTCGTCTTTTTTAAGCCCATAGGGATAAATGGCGCGAAATCCCGGCTGCACTAAAACATCGCCCTTTGCCACAAAAGGTTCACCCTGAACATCAAGCACCACTTTGGTGCCTTCCACTACCGCCGCATCCGACAATGTTGCCATAAAACGACGTGCAATAAGGTTATAGAGCTTATATTCAGCAGGTGCTAAATCATCTGGAGTCGCACTTGCGGTTGGATAAATTGGGGGATGGTCGGTTGTTTCCTTTTTGCCGCGCGTAGCCTTAAGCGTTCCCTTTTTAAGAAGCTCTTCACAATAGGGCTTATATGCAGGATTGCCCATAATGTTGCGAAGCGTTGCTGCTAAATCTAAAGATGACGGATACACCGTATTATCAACACGCGGATAGCTGATGTAACCATCCATATATAAACTCTCGGCAATGCGCATAGTACGCGCAGGAGACAAACCTTCAGCCGATGCCGCTGCCATTAAGGATGTGGTATTAAACGGAACCGGAGGTGCCACGGTACGCTTGCGCTTAGTGATTTCCGATACACGCGCATGCGTTGCGCCCTCAATGTGATCCATAACAGCCTTGGCAGCTTCTTCCGATTTGAAGCGAGCCGTAGCATGAGGCGCACTAAACTTTTCAGGATCTTCCCCAAAATCTGCCTTAATCACCCAATAATCTTCAGGCACAAATGCCAAACGTTCGCGCTCGCGTGCCACAATCAAGGCAAGCGTTGGCGTCTGTACGCGACCAGAGGAACGCACATTGCCGTATCCCGCAAACTTTACCAACGTAAGATAGCGCGTTAAAACCGCACCCCAAATAAGGTCAATATCCTGACGTGAAGCACCCGCACTCGCTAGATTAGTGTCAAGCGTAACTAAATTATCAAACGCATGGGTTATTTCTTCTTTAGTAAAGGCCGAATAACGCGCACGCGAAACAGGAGCACTTGGATTTACTTCCTGAATGCAGGAAAGGGCATCCGATCCAATAAGTTCGCCTTCGCGGTCAAAGTCCGTTGCGATAATGATTGAATCCGCTTTTTTAGCAAGATTTTTAAGCGAACGAATAATGTCTTTTTCCTTGGGTCGCTTTTCAATAGGCGCATACACCAAATAAGGCAACGCCTCCATTTTCCACGCCTTAAGTTCTACCCCATCTTCAGTGAAAGGCTTTTTCTTTTTGAATGGTGGACGCGCAAGCGATTTTGGAATATCGGCATCCATTACTTCTCCATCGGCATTAACACCCTTCCAGCCTCCACGCTTTTTATATACCAGCGCCGTAGCGAAATCGGGCTCTAAGATATGGCCGCGAAGGCCAATGGTTACCCATTCTTCCCCTTCAACCGTAAAGCGGTATACGGGAGTTGAATATACCTTGTCTGCCTTTGGTTTTGTTGCACCCAATAAATCTGCAATTTTTTGAGCCGCGTCATTTTTCTCGGTTACAACCAGTTTCACGCGGTTCCTCCTTTTCGTTCACACGGTTTAACCCCGATGTCGTTAATTTACGTGTGCGGGGATTTACGTTTGTACTGTTTGAATGTATTTTGAACGCACTCTGAATACACTCTGCGCGTATCCAATTAGCGTACCCAATTCGCCCAAACAGAATCGCAGCATTTTGCCGCAGTATGCTACAGCATACACGAATTTATGTGTCTAACTCATTATTCTGGAAACTTATACGATAGTTTTACGTAAATGATTCGGTGCGTTTTTCGTCTTCAAGAACCAACTTCATGGCTGCTATAGCACATTCAAGCATAGAATCATCGGGTTCGTTAGTGGTTAGACGCTGCATTTGCATACCAGGCCACAATACCACTTTTACTAGCGCATTTTCTGGGTGGGATCCTGCCCACTTAACGGTAATTTCATAAGAAATACCCGCAATTATAGGAAGAAAAACAATGCGAACCAAAATAAGTAGCACAAAGGCTGCGGGACCTGTTATGCCAAATGCCGCAAGCAAGCCATCTAAAGGCAACACAGTATATACCACAATAGCAATAAGCATAACCATGATAAGAAACGCTGTTCCGCAACGAACGTGAAGACGGGGGAATTGCCGCGCATTTTCCGGTGTTAGGTCAAGCCCATGTTCGAAACAATGAATAGTTTTATGTTCTGCCCCATGATAAGAAAACATACGCTTAATATCGGGCATGCGTCCAATAAGCCACACGTAGAAGATAAATATCGCAACGCGTACCACGCCGTCAATAAGATTCCACGTCAGAGGGTTCTGTTCGTAATTACCAATAAGAAGATTCGATATAAACGCAGGAAGCAAAATAAAAAGCGCAGCCGCTAACACCACGCCCAGCACCATAGCTAGGGTCATTTCCGTTTTGCTTAAGATACCTTCGTCTTCTTCTTGATCTTCCTCTTTGTCTTCTTCAGCTCCCGCATTCGCATTAGCGCCTGCATCTTTTTTGAAGGCTCCATTTTCCTTGTTTTGCTCTGTAACCTTGCCTTCTTCTGGGTTCCCGGTATCTTTGCTCTTATTACTTTTAGAAGTTTCAGGCTCTCTGCGACTAACTTCGGCAGCAACCGTCGCCTCATCCTCTTCTTCATCGTCATAGGCTTTGTTGGCAGCAATTTCTAGTGCCTTAAACCCTAACGCCAACGAATCTACCAAAGCTACGCAGCCACGAACCAGCGGCCACGAAAACCATGCGGGACGATTCCCCTTTTTAGAAAGCGGATACCTCTGCGCAAACAAACCTCCATCGGGTTCGCGCACGCCAACTGCCCAGCAGTTTTTTCCGCGCATCATAACGCCCTCTATAAGCGCTTGACCCCCAATGTGCGTTTTGTTGGGGCCATCTTCGCTAAAAGCACGTTGTAGGTCGCTTCGATGAGAAGTTGTAGTACCCAACGATAATTCCGCCTTAGTCGCGAACCACCGCAGGATAAGGGTTTCCGCACGTCATTTTTCCTTCGGGGCAATTTCCACGAACACAAGGAGCACCCGCATCCATAAAGATATAAGGAGCAGTAGGTTTTACCAATTCAAGCATCTTATGCGCAAGCTCGCGAATTTCCCACTGCGCACGATTGCAACAACGCAAACTAAAGAAATGAAGAAGCTCGCGAATGTTCATAGTAATAACGATTTTAGTCTCTGCCGCATTGGGCAACAGATAACGAGCATCTTCGGCTGGAATTCCCATATCTAACAGCTTTTGATAGCCTTCAATAACCGCTTCAATAGCTTCATCAAACACTGCTTCAGCTTCTTTGTTTTCTTCCACGGTATGAGGCTTTACCGTTTCAACGCCCTTGGTGAACTTTACATAACGCTGAGACTGCTGATTAAAGCTCGCCAAGCGATGACGAACCAACTGGTGCGTTAAAGCACGCGATACCCCATCGACCGCAAAGGTATAGCTCACATGCTCCAGAGTGGAAAAATGGCCCGATTTCATAATGGTAGAAAGAACACTTTGTACTCGCTCAGGTGGCATAGTTTCCATAAGTTCTTTTGCGCCAACAGGAGCGTAGCAAAGACGTGCCGCTGTTGCTACCGCGCGTTCGGGGTTTTCAGGATATTGTAAAAGCTCTACATTCATGCAAGGCTTCCTTTCTATTCTTCTTGCGCCATAATAGCCAAGAATGAAACAGCCCCTGCCGGCAATATCCAGCAGGGGACAAAAATACCATCGATACGGCAATTATCGCATAGGGTAAAAATAGTACGTATTACAGCTCAATACGTTCAAATAGTTCGCGACCAACACCACATACCGGACAAGTGAAATCATCAGGCAATTCGTCAACGTATTCGATGTGACCACAAATTTTGCAACGCCACGCAATTTTGGGTTTTGCCTCTTCCTGTGCCTCTTCACCTGCCGAAGCAGCATCTGCGCTCGCATCGTCGCCTTCGTTGTAGCTTGAAGCCTTGGGAGGAGTTTTGCCGCCTTTTACCTGATGATAATAGGCATATGTCATAGGCGCATCACCCGCAACAGGCTCGGCCGCAACCACTTCACCAATAAACAAAATATGACTGCCCAAATCAATTTCTTGCGTAACTTTTACCGAAAAATGAGCGCATGATGACTGCGTTACATATTCGATATCCTGTTCAGAAGTTGCCGTTTCAAAATTAGAGAATTTATCAACTTCAACACTTGAATGAAAACCAAACTTTCCGATTAATTCCATCGAAGCAGATTCATTCATAACCGCAACTTCATAAGCGCCCGTTTCATGAATACCCTGTGATGTGTAGTTTTCTTTATTCACCGCAACGCTAACCTGCGCGGGTTTAGAGGTTACCTGAGCAAACGTATTCACTACACAGCCAACCGACTTACCATCTTTTTTGGAAGAAATAATATAGAGTCCATAGGACAAATTGCGAAATGCTTTGGTATCAATCATGAGTGTTTCCTTTCTTTCTCGCACTCACTAACACGTTTTCATCCTACAAGAAAAGGCGCCCACATGCGCGGACGCCTTCCTATAAAACCCAAAAAGTTGTGAATAAAACTTATACGGTACTGACGTAATCCCGTTTGGTAAGTATTTATTCAGCAGCGGTTTCAGTTGCTTCTGCGGTTGCTTCCTCAGCTGCAGCTTCAGCAGCTTCTTCGGCAGCTTCTTCGGCGGTTGCCTCTGCAGCTTCAGCAGCCTTAGCAGCTTCAGCTTCAGCCTTCTTTGCATATTCAGCAGCACGAGCAGCCTTAGCAGCAGCCTTTGCTTCACGCTCTGCCTTCTTTGCTGCTTCTGCCTCAGCAGCCTTTGCAGCCTTAGCAGCCTTCTTTTCAGCTTCGCGAGCAGCAACAGCCTCGGTTGCAGAACCGAACTTGTTAGCAAAGCGCTGTACGCGTCCACCGGAGTCAATAAGCTTCTGAGTGCCGGTGAAGAATGGGTGGCAAGCATTGCAGATGTCAACACGAATTTCAGACTTGGTAGAACGAGTCTGGAAGGTGTTACCGCAGGTGCACGTTACGGTGCAGTCAACGTATTCGGGATGGATATCTTTTTTCATTGGTTCTCCTTCGTATGCCTTGGTTTCCGACCAAGGCGAGACAAGCTTTTCTATTGTAGCACGCAATTGTGTGTGTGCAAGAATTTTAAGGGTTATACAGAGCCGAAATTCATAGTTGCTCTATATTCGCGAACCTGCCGAAGCCTTTTTCGCCAGCCTTATTCTTTTGGCATTTGCCTGGTAAGGCCATGGTTGGGATAAGCAAACCATGCCACCACCAACGAAGCAACAATACAAATAAGTACACACATAATGGTGGTGGAAAATCCTGCTAAATCGTTCACTACGCCCCATACAGCAGAAGCAACACCAATACCAATATCATTCGCAAGCAAAAACAACGCATTAGCTGCACCCCATCGCTCTGGAGGCGTGTTTTTAACCGCAACTGCCTGGTTAAGCGGATTTGCGATACCTAAGCACAAACCATAAGGAACGCCAGCAGCGTAAAACAGTGCTTCGTTGTGGGCGCCAAAGTAGGTCATCACAAAGCCAACAATCCCACACAACACTGCACCAGTCATGATTTTAATGGGAGCAACCCTGTCCATAAACGCCCTGGAAGCAAGACGTACCACAATCATAGCGACCGCCGATATAGTGTAAAACAATCCTGCATTGGCGTAACCAAGCGATGTACCATAAAGCCCCATGAAGAAAATGCCAAAACCAAACGCAGGACTCAGTACCAACATAGGCAGCATGCCCGGCAAAGCGCGCAGCTCGAAAAAGCGATGTAGGAAACTTTCTTTCCTTCGTGTACACTCATTCGGTTCGTTTTCTGCGCGCGAAACATCCGAAGTTTCTCGTACCTGTCTAGTTTCCTCTCGGTCAGATTCTGCCTGCTTGCCATGCATCAATCCCGGTTGATCGTCCACCGAGTCCGTACAGCTTTTAACTTGGTTTTCAGCTTCCTTTTTCGTACGACCAGCCTCCACCTGCTTGGCCTCCGTTTTCTCAGCTTTCGCCCGCTTAGCCTCCATGCGTAACCTATAGGTGGATGTTTCGGGAAGGCGCTTTAAATTCTTTTCATAACGACAAAACAAGGTAAAAACAAGAGCAAGCGCCGCCATAGCGGAAAGCCCTAAATATAGGTTTTCAGGCGGATTGGTGTTCACCAAAAAAAGAGCGAGCGCTGGTCCCATAGACATAGCCAATGCCTGACCAAGCCCGTAATAACCCACTCCTTCACCTAAGCGCGAAAGTGGCAATACATCTGATGCCGCAGTAGCCGCCGCAGTGGTTGCAGCCGAAAATCCAATACCCTGCAGAATGCGACAAAACGAAAACACCGTAATATCCGAAATAAATACGGGCAAAACGGTTCCCACAAACATAAAAATGGTGCCGCCCAGCATTACTATTACACGACCCGCACTATCAATTAACGGTCCGCACGCAATACGAGTAATTCCCGCCGCCGCTGAAAACACTGCAGCCAATATGCCGGCTAGCGTAGCGCCTTGCCCGAGGTGATCCAAATACACCGAAGTACCCGAGTTAAGCCCCTGTCCCACCATGAAACTGCAGAGGGTCATGATAATTATGAATATAAAAAGTGGGGTCCAAAGCTTTTCTTGAGACCTTTCTTTCTGGCTTTCTGTTGTCCTGGCCGACTCCGCCACGAACTCACTTCCTATCTATTTAACTGTATGACCTGCGTTCTGATATATAGGTTCAATATAATTAACTTAGCCCATTTCAACCCAAAAGAAAACGGCACTGTCTGAAACAGAACGAGTGCCGTTAATAAAAAATATAAATAAGTAAGCTAAGCGTTTTCTCAGCTATTTCTTCAACTGAGATTCATGGAACTTAAAGAAGTCGGTGCGCGGAGGCAATTCGCAAACCTTATGACGAGCATCGTCAAGTTCATTTGCACTGCACAGCTCTTCCATACTGTCAAAGTCATAATTCCAGCTAAAGAAATCATCAAACTCAAAGTTTAGGTAATCGCAAATCTTTTCGGTGCCTTTTGGAACAACCGGATGCATTAAAAGCGTTGCAATACGCAGTAAATAGAACGAATCTACCAGTACCTGACGACGCGCTTGATCGCGTTCTTCAGCTGGCAAATCTTCATTTTCTGCACTACGAATACCGCTTGACCAATACTTGTTGGCATAACGAATAAATTCGTCCATCAACGCCATAACTGAATGCAAATCCACTCGATACATGCAGTCTTCATAAGTAAGCATAGTTTTCTTCGCGCGCCTTAGCACCTCGGTCGAAACGGAGCCTAAAGGCATATAGCCATCGAAGTTCTTCTGCGCTTCATAGAAACAGCTTCGTGCCAAGCGATTAAATACCTTCGTCAGCAAAGCGCCTTCCTTTAAAGCAGGGTCTGCCACGCGAGGATCTTCACGCTTTACAGGATCAGGGTCAAACACTTTAGGCTTAAATCCTACCGAACGCTGATCAAGCGCCAATGCCAAGAAGTGCGCACGCAGCTGCTCGGAAGTGTAGTAATTCAGTAACTCATCAGCAGTTGGTGGCTTAATCTCGCTTGAAGAAGACGCCTTCTTATCGCCAAACAAAATATGATGGTTTGCAATAAGTTTCGTTTGTTGCAATTCGCCCTGAGGGGCGTTAGCAACAGGTGTATCGGTATGCTGCATAGCCGCAAACAGCGCAGGCTGCGCAACACCATAGAAGTACAAATTATCCTGTCCAATAAACTGGTATACACACGATTCCTTGTCGCACCAGAAGCTACGCCATTCACTACGTGCAAGACCACGATTATCGTTACGTGCCATCGTAAAGGAAATAGGAGCCCATAAGCTTTCAGGCCAACACCAAGCCGTTAGACCTTCAGCCCCTTCAATAACGGGTACCGGAACACCCCATTCCACATTACCGGAAATGCGAAAAGGAACCAGTGCTTTGCCCGTGCGGAAGCGAATACCTGCATCAGTAAGCACCGTGCGCGCCAAGTCGCGATCGGCAATTGTTTTAAATTCAATCTCAAAGCTTTGCTTGCCTTTTTCCGCATCGCGATAGGTGTGTTCAGGCAGATTATCGGCAATTTCCTTGTAGGAATCAAAAAGCTCTACCTTGATGTAAATGATAGGCGGAACCAAAAATTCCTTAATGGTTTTAGTTACTACGGGGCGAATTTGAGGATCGTTTTCCATTTCCGTCACATAGTCACGTACCACCTGCGCAAAGCCCGGCAAATCGAAATACCAGTTTTTTACCTCGCGCATTTCAGGAACCGTATCAGAAACTGAAGATACCGGCTTAATTAAATCAACCGGATCGTACTGATGACCCAAATCACACTCATCAGCGTATGCCTTTTCGCTCTTACAGCCCTGAACAGGACAATGACCCACTACCTGACGACCGTTCAAAAACATATCTTCTTTGGTGTCATAGAACTGCAAGGTGCTTTCAAGATGCAGATAACCCTTGTCGTAGAGACGCTGCACAAACGTATTCGTTACCGTTTTATGCACTTCTCCACAGTGGCCAAGTCCACTACCTTCGTACACATCCAAACTAATATCGTAAGCATCTAAGGTTGCTTTTTGCGCATCATGATTGCGCCGAACATAGTCTTCAATGGTGCCTTTAAAGGTGCCTGCCTCAACTTCCTTGCGATACCCCTCTTCAATAGGAGAACCAAAGCAGTCAGTACCAGAAACGAAGCACACGTTTTCCTTGCCGATACGATCACGCAAGAAACGCGCATAGCAGTCTGCCGGAACAAAAACACCGCCAACATGGCCAAAGTGAAGCGCCTTATTACCATAAGGCATACCCGCCGTTACTACGGCGCGCTTGGGCCACACAATAGGTGGCATGTCTTTAGACTTTGCTGCTTTATTGTCTGCCTTATCTGCCATTGTGGTATGTATTCACCTTACCTACTACTATCTCAATGTTACGTTTAATCGGTATGCTTTAGTTAAAACACCCCATTATCCGTTGCGTCTCATCATTATTTCACAGTTTATCTAAACGAAATACCTAAACGAATCGCCTTATTATTGTTGCGTTGCTGTTGAACCCGCATCAAGTTCTTTTAAGGCCTGTGCCAATTCTTCCGTAGTTACTCCGTCAGTTTTCGACATTAAATCTAGTAGAAGATCCAAATCATCAGAAGAAGAGGTATCCAAAGTAACCGTAGCTGTAGTTGAAGATCCCGCTAATTCTGCTGCCTTCTTAACCGCATCTTCCTGCGTACCAATTTCATCTGCAAGTCCATTTTCTACCGCATCAAGGCCAGTAAACGTGAGGCCCGTTGCAAGCTTTCGAACCTCATCGCTAGACATTCCTCTGCCTTCGGCAACATTTTCAATAAACGTTTCGTTTATCTGGTCAATTTGCGCCTGATAGTACTCGCGTTCTTCATCCGTTAAGCCACGATTGCCGTAGGTGGAATCTTTGCTTGGCGCGGACGTAATATCCTCGGTAGTAATACCGAGCATTTCCATCAAACCAGAATAATCCATAAACTGCATAGCAGTGCCAATAGCACCAATAGAAGTGGTTTTAGCGGTATAGATATAGTCTGCCTGACTTGAGATTTCATAAGCCGCACTTGCATTGGTTGCCGCACTAGAAACTACCACTGGTTTGCCGGTAGTTTCTTTGAATTCCCGCAGGTATTCGGTCATTTCTTCCCCTGCGGTAGCAGTACCGCCGCCTGAATTTACCCGCAACACAACCGCTTTAATGTAGGAATTATTAGCCGCTATGTCCAATTGTTCCTTCAAACCTTCGGGGCTTGAAGTGGTGCCATCATATTGAATAGTTCCATCAATAGTAATAATTGCCACGGCATCAGAGGTAAGTAAATCAGCATCACTTCCTACACTGGTGCCAGCAGAAGAAAAAGCGCTTGAGCACGACCACATGCCAAACATCATTACCATTGCAAGCGCCACCACAATAACAATGCCTACAATCCAACCACGCGATTTGGTTGGTTTAGTTGAGGCGTATGCTGGATAACCCGTGCCGGGATTCGTCCCATAGTTGGAACAGTAATTTGTGCCACCGCTCGGAGCGAAACCTACGCCACCGTTCTGGTCGAAGCCCGCGCCATTATTCGAGGCAAAACCTGCACCATTATTCACATCGTAACCTGCGCCATAGCCCGAACCATACCCTGCGTTGTAGCCTGCACCTGCTTGGGTAGGCGAGCCTAATGGCACCGTAGGGTTTGAATTATTTTCTGAAGCCGCTTGAGTGGGTACACCTGCTGGCGGCACGGGCACCTGCGATTGAGACGATTGAGATTGAGGTTCATTTGGCTCTTGAGGCATAACTCCCCCTCATAAAGAATCTAAGCCAACTTAAGAACCCCGCCTTACGGCGAGGTTCAAACATTTACACTCATTGCATTATAGGTAAAGATGGGCCTCGTTATCACTTACCCATAGTACATACAGAACTTAGACTAAAATTCGATATTTCCCTCTTCGAAATGATGCCCCTGGGCTTTTTTAGCAGCGCGAATCAAGAATTCTTGATTATTGTTCGTTTGCTGAAGTGCCTTTACCAAAGATTCCATCGCGCGTTCAGTATTGTTGCGGTTAGCCAGAATACGACGTACCGCCCAAATAAGAGGAGCTTCTTGAGGATCGATAAGCAAATCTTCACGACGCGTACCAGAAGCGACCGGATCAATAGCAGGGAAAATACGCCTGTCAGCCAGCTGACGATCCAGCTTTACTTCCATGTTGCCCGTGCCCTTGAATTCCTCAAAGATTACTTCATCCATCTTGGAACCAGTTTCAATAAGAGCAGACGCCAAAATAGTTAGACTGCCGCCCCCTTCAATGTTTCGAGCGGCACCCAAGAATTTCTTAGGAGGATACAGCGCCGTAGAATCTACACCGCCAGACAAAATGCGGCCCGATGCAGGTTGCGCCAAGTTATAAGCACGAGCAAGACGCGTAAGTGAATCAAGCAGAATAACAACATCTTGACCGTTTTCTACCAAGCGCTTTGCACGTTCAATTACCAATTCCGAAACCGCAATATGGTTTTCGCTGGGCATATCAAAGGTAGAAGAAATTACTTCACCGTGAATAGAACGTTCCATATCGGTAACTTCTTCAGGACGTTCATCCACGAGCAAGCACATAAGGTGCACTTCAGGATTATTTGCCGCAATTGAAGCAGCAATATCCTTCAAAATGGTAGTTTTGCCAGCCTTAGGAGGTGAAACAATCAAACCACGCTGGCCTTTACCAATAGGGGCACACAAGTCAATCACACGTGCGGTAATAGTTGATTTGCCATGCTCTAAAACAAGGCGTTCATCAGGAAAAACTGGCGTCAGATCAGCAAAGCGAACACGCTTGCCTAAATCTTCAAAGGCAATACCGTTGACCGTATCTACACGTTGCAAGGCAGCATACTTTTCGTTAGGACGGGCAGGACGAGTTTGACCCGTTACGTAGTCGCCCTTACGCAAACCATTACGACGAATGGTTGCCATGCCTACATACACATCATCTTCACTGGGTAAATAACCGTGCGTACGCAAGAAGCCATAACCATCGGAAAGAATATCCAAAATACCGGCGGTTTCCTCAAAGCCTTCCGCTTTAATACTGGCAGCGAATACTGCCTCCACCAGCTCGGCTTTTTTAAGTCCCTTATGTTCAATTTCGAGCTCTTCTGCACGAGCACGCAATTCCGCTACTTTAAGCTTTGCAAGATCGTCCTTGGAAGTTTGAGGAATAACGGGTTCACGCCTGTTTTGCTGATGAGCACGACGAGAACGGAAATGACCGCCTTTTTGCTGAGCAGCATTTTTCTGGTGATTATTCTTAGAATAGCTACGCTGCTTGCGTGAAGAACCGTGGCTTTCATCGGACTCAGAGGCTTCTTCGTTGCGAGGCTTCCTGCCACGTTGTTTGCGAGCAGGAACTTCTTGTGCAGTATCTTCATGCGTTGAGTCTTCGCTTTTCGATGAATCCTCATTGGTCGCACGCGCGCTATCGCTTGAAGCGCTATCGCCCGAAGCCACCTGGCCTTCTGGTGCCTCGCCCGCATCGTTTGCAGAAGTGCGTTCTTCAGCAGAGCCAGACTCTTGTTCTGTCCCCACTGCATCTTCCGTTTTAGTTTTACGGGTGGTCCTTCTTTTGCGCACAGGCTTTTCAGCTTCTGCATCTCCCGCAGCCTGATGTGCTTTTGCATCAGATTGCGCAGCATCAAGTACGGCCGCTACCACAACATCGCTTAAAGCACTGCCCACTTGGACAGGAGCTAAAGCAGGAGCTTCAAGGGAAGCTCCTGACCCATCAGAGCTTTGTTCATCCTTTGAATCTGCTGCTTTTTTACTGGTGGTTTTGCGCGTGCGCGTCGCGCGCTTCTTCTTGGGTTCTTCTGAAGATTTTGCAGCGCCCGAATCTTCTTCTGCTGTTGTTGCGGACGCTGTCGCTTCAGGCTGCGCGCCTTCCGCCGTTGCTTTCGTAGCACGACGGCGGTAGGTACGCTTTGGTTTTACTTCTTCTGATACTGATTCTTCAGTTACGGAATCACTCATGCGTTTTGAACTTTCTCCCAATCCTTAAGGAATGCATCTAAGCCGCGATCCGTCAAAGGGTGCTCGATGCATTTTTTCAATACATTAAAGGGAACCGTTGCAATATCTGCGCCCATTAAAGCAGCCTGAGCAACATGGTTCGCGCTGCGGATAGAAGCAGCAATTACTTCAATTTGTTCGCCATTTACGGTGTTTTCCGTAAAGTCGTAATTGTTGAGAGCAGAAACAATATTGGCTACCTGATCGAGACCATCTTCGGAAATGTCGTCAAAGCGACCAATAAAGGGGCTTACATAACGAGCACCTGCACGAGCAGCCATGATAGCCTGAGGAACCGTGAAGCACAAGGTCATATTTACTGGAATTCCTTCAGAAGCCAGTACCTTAGTTGCGGCAAGGCCTTCAATCATAGTAGGAACTTTAACTACTACGTTAGGTGCAATTGCTGCCAGTTCGCGACCATCCTTAATAATTTCATCGCGCGTCATAGCAACCGATTCAGCCGAAACAGGGCCATCCACAATTTCACAAATGCGAGCAATGTGATCATGGAAGTCGGCAAGTTTACCACCAATACGAGAATACAGCGTAGGATTTGTGGTTACGCCTGCGAGCGCACCCCAACTTGCCGCTTCTTTGATCTCGTCAAGATCAGCGGTATCGAGAAAGAATTTCACGAGAGTCCTCCTAAATCAGACTTCAACACACAGCTTGCCCACAAGAACGGGCACCCATTGAAACAGCTGTTTGTAAAAGGGGGATTGAATAAGACAAAACCATAGTACTCAAACAAATTAGCATGCGCAAGCGTAGAAAAATTCAATCTCCTTTTTATAACCTGGTAATTCGTTTGGCGTTTCCAAAATGCAGGGCAATCCTATCAATTTTGGATGCATTACCACCCGCACAAGAGCATCGGCTCCAATTTCCCCTTCTCCAATGCGCGCATGACGGTCTTTATGGGATCCTTTTGGATTCAATGAATCATTGATATGAAGCGCACGCAATCTATCAAGACCAATCACCGAATCGAAGTGATCAAGCACCCCTTCCAAGTCATTGACTAGGTCATATCCTGCATCCCACACATGACAGGTATCCAAACAAACACCCACTTTTTCAGACAGCTGCACCTTTTCTATGATGGCAGCTATTTCTTCAAAGGTGGAGCCAACTTCGCTTCCCTTGCCTGCCATAGTTTCAAGTAAAAACGTAGTGGTTTGATCGGCGCGCAAAACCGTATTCAACACTTCTGCGATTTGCTCAATGCCAGCCTCTACGCCCTGCCCTACATGTGAACCTGGATGTATGTTAAACAACTGATTTGGCGTATATTCCATACGTTGCAAATCTTCCGCCAAAGCCTGAAAAGCAAATTCACGAACACTTTCTTTAGCGGAACAGGGATTTACCGTATACGACCCATGTGCCACTATCTGAGAAATTCCCGCTTGGCGTGCCGCTTCGTGAAAGGCTTGTATATCAGTTGGATCGATGGGTTTTGCCTTACCCCCACGAGGATTACGCGTAAAAAACGCAAAGGTGTGCGCACCGATACTCTGCGCTGTTTTCGCCATAGCTTCATAGCCGCCTGCCGAAGAAAGATGGCAGCCCATTACTAATTCGGGTTTACGATTCGTGTGCACTTACTTTTCGCTCCTCCAATAATTCACGCGCATGCGCCAGCGAAACACTGTTTACTTCACCCGAAAGCATACGGGCAATTTCTTCAACGCGTTCTTCTTCATTTAGTACCGAAAGGTTGGTTTCTGGATGGTCGCCACCCTGCTTTCTTACCGCATAGTGAACAGTGCCGCATACCGCAACCTGAGGAAGATGGGTAACCACAATAACCTGGTGCGTTTTGGCTAGATCAACCAATACCTCTGCCAAGCTACGCGCTGTTTGGCCGCCTACCCCAGCATCAATTTCGTCAAACACCAGCGTATCGACTTTGTCGCTTTCACCAAGTACCACTTTAAGCGCAAGCATAATGCGGCTCATTTCGCCACCAGAAGCTATCTTCTGCAACCGCTGAGGTTTTAATCCTTCTCCTGCGGCGTATAAAAATTCGCACGTGTGTGGACCCCACGCATCCCACTGGCTTCGTTCCAGATCGACTAACGGCGCTTCAAGTTTTGCAGAGCCCATTTCTAAGTGAGTCATTTGCGCGTGCACCTGCTCCAAGAATTGGGGAAGCACTTCACTGCGCGCCTGTCGCAACTTGCTTGCGGCATCTTGCAAGGCAGCTTCCGCTTGAGCACGCTTTTCCTGGGCGCGTGCAATCAGCTCGTCCCTTCCCTCGTATTCGGCAAGTTTAGCCTCATACATCCGACGATGTTCAAATACTTCTTCCATACGAGGACCAAATCCACGCATCAAACCCTGCAAAGATGCCATTCGGTTCTGCGCTTCTTCTAGTTCTTCTCCCGAATAATCTATCTGATCGCGATAGGTTGCCATACTACGGCCCACTTCTTCCAAGTTAAAGTAGGCCTCACGAACGAAAGAAACCTGCTCTTCAATGCTTACATCAACCGACACTATTTTTTCTAACGAGGCCAGAACCTCATCGAGTTTTTCCAGCACTCCCCCAGAACCGCTTATACCCGATTGCGCCGCTGCCGATTCGCTCAACAACATTTCAGCATGTTCCAAACGGGGTAAAAGTTCCTGCAGGTCTTCGTATTCACCTTCTTGAGGATCCACCGCATCAATTTGTTCCAAAGCAAACCGCGCACGATCCAGCTCTACGCTATCGGCGGATTCCAAATCTATAAGCCTATCCAACTCCGCCTGTGCAGCTTCAACCGCTGAAAAACACGATTGATAGGCCTCCAAATAAGGTACTACCTTATTGCCCGCCCATACATCAAGAAGCTGACGCTGGTACACGGGCGAAAGCAAATGCTGATGCTCATGCTGCCCGCATAAATCCACCTGACTTCCAATACGTGCAGCCAATTCCTTTACAGAAGCCAAAGAGCCATCAATGCTTACCTTAGACCTTCCCGTTACACCTACACGACGAGTTGCCACCACGCCTTCTTCTTCACCTTCGAAAAAGAAGCGGCCTTCAACCCGAAGCTCATTACTTCCTTCACGCACCAGGCTCGCATCCGAACGTTCCCCCACCAGAAGTTTTAAGGCGTTAAGGAGTGCAGTTTTACCCGTACCTGTTTCGCCCGTTATAACCGTAAGACTTTCACTCGGCACAAAATGCGCTTCATGGATAAGAGCAACATCGCAAATATGGATTTCATCAATCATGAAAAGTTCCTTTTTTCGAACGGCAAACCGTACTCCCAATAGCGAACCATAATCGTTTCTTTATGCAACTCGTAAAATTCATGCCTTCTTTTTGATTCTACACAAGGAATCTCACATAAATCTTAAAAGAGCTCTAAAAGCAAAGCTTATGCGTAACCAGGTATGTTTTATACTAGAAGTTCCCGAAGGGAAAACTTACAAAAAAAGGAGGGGATCTACGGTGTCTTACGAATACCCATTACCTACCACTGCGTATCCTCTTCTTTCTTCCATTCCCAATCCTGTGCTTGAGGTAATGTCCTACCTTGAAGAAAGTGGATTTGAAGCCTGGATTGTAGGAGGCTTTGTGCGAGATGCTCTTCGTGGCGTTAAACCCCACGATGCTGATATTGCAACCAACGCTCGGTGGGAAACAGTCAAAAAAATTTCACTTGAGCATAATTGTCACGTTATTGAAACAGGCACCAAGCACGGAACTATTACCGTTATCAATCGGGGTTATCCTCTTGAAATAACCACGTTTCGAAGTGAAACAGAATACGAAGACCACCGCCATCCCCGTGCGGTTACCTTTGTTTCTTCCATAACTGAAGATCTTGCGCGACGTGATTTTACTATTAATGCCATGGCTTTTCACCCTGTACGGGGTCTGATTGATCCCTACGAAGGACAGGCGGATTTACACCATCACATTATTCGTTGCGTCGGTAATCCCACACAGCGTTTCCGGGAAGATGCGCTTCGTATTGTACGCGCCTTACGCTTTGCTTCTCAACTGGGCTTTTCCCTTGCTATAGATACCGAAAATGCTCTTTTCGATCAGGCTTCAACGTTATCGCATGTTGCAGGAGAACGTCTAGCAGTTGAGCTTGAAGGTATGCTTTGCGGAGATGCCATTCGTTCAGTTTTGGTAACATACGCTGATATTTTAAGCGTCATAATTCCGCAGCTCCATGTTATGAAAGGCTTTGACCAGCACAGCCGTTGGCATATTTACGATGTTCTTGAACATACCGCCTGCGTAGTGGAAAACACCCCACCTAAGCCACTCGTGCGCTGGGCAGCACTTTTTCATGACGCGGGAAAGCCCGATACTTTTTTCCGAGACAAAAACGGCATTGGTCATATGCCAGGACATCCCCTGGCAAGCATTGAGCATTTACGCAAAGCAGCAAAGCGTCTCCACTTTAGTCGCAAGCGCCTTCATGATTTAGAGCTGCTTGTGCGCTACCACGATGACCACCCTGCTCCCACTCGTCAAGATGTCCGTATTTTGTTTGCAAAACTCGAAGAAAATGAACAGCTTTTCCATGTCATGTGCGATCTTATGCGAGGCGACGCACTGGGGCAGGCATCCTTTAGTCATAAGCGTGTTAAAACCATCGATGAAGTTGAACGAATTTTTAACGAAATGTGCTCTGAAGGGGCTTGTCTTTCCGTGCATGATTTACCCATCACCGGAAAAGATATCGTAGAACTTGGTGTTCCCGAGGGTCCTCAAGTGGGCTTACTCTTAAGTGAAGTATTCGCTGCTGTTGCGCGAGAAGAAATTGCTGTTGATCGCGATGAGCTTCTTACCTATGTGGAAAAGATTATGCATTAGTACCATCACACATTCGTTTAGCTTAAGTGAATATGAACCAACGCAATTAAGAAACTTCAAAAGTTTCCCAGTAAATTAAGCAAACAATCACAGCAAGATATTATTCGGCGCTGACAGTTTTCCGTTTCAAGGCGTTCGGAGCACAGCTTTTCTTTAGCGCCTTTAAAAAGCAGCCCCCGGTGTTCGAAGGAAATTGATGGGATAGAAGAATCTATCGTCGAATCATTTCTGCTGCTTTATTTGCGTAAAAGAAAAGCGATGAAAAGCGCAGCGCCTTGAAACGGAAAACTGTCAGTGTCATTGATTCATGTATTGTCGATTTCGACACTTAGGCATTTGCGCCATAAGCCCACATATGATTCACCGGTCCAAAGCCCTTACCTAAATCCAAATCGTGAATAAGCGCACCCGTTAAATAGCGCTTCGCACGTTCTACCGCATCTTCAAGCGACAATCCCTTAGCTAAATAGGCAGCAATGGCCGAAGAAAGTGTGCAACCAGTACCGTGGGTGTTTTGTGTTTTTACGTGTTTTTCACCAAACCACGTAACTTCATCCTCGCTTAATACCAGTACATCATCAGCGCAGCCCGCAAGGTGTCCGCCTTTTACCAGCACGGCACGCGCACCCCGTCGGTAAAGCACAATACCTGCCGTTACCATATCCTCTTTTGTTTGAATCGTAATACCCGAAAGCACCTGAGCTTCGGGAATGTTAGGTGTTATCACTTCTGCAAGAGGAATCAATTCTTCTTTAACTGCTTGTACTGCCTCATCTTCCGAAAGCGAAGCCCCCGTTGTTGCAACCATAACAGGATCTAACACTACATGGGCTGCTTGCCAGGCCCGCAGTCCACGAGCTACTGCGTGCACTACTTCAGCATTAGGCAGCATTCCTATTTTTACCGCATCAGGTTTGATGTCGGAAAACACGCTTTCAATTTGCTTGAATACAAACGAAGCATCAACGGGCATTACCCCTTGCACTCCTTGGGTATTTTGAGCGGTAAGAGCGGTAATAACCGTTTCCGCATACACCCCTAACGCTTCCATGGTTTTAATATCGGCCTGTATTCCTGCTCCACCGCTTGAATCCGATCCAGCAATGCTTAACCCACAAGGAATCATCAGTCTTCCTTTCAGTTGCTGTTTTCCTGATTGTCTTTCAGCTCGTCGCCTAAATCGATAACCAAACCATCCATGATAGTGTTGACCGTACGTACAGCACACATTTTTCCGCACATAGTGCAGGTTCCTTCGTTTGAAGGCGGGGCGCTTTCGAAATACTTTCGAGGCTTTTCGGGGTCAAAAGCAAGCGAGAACATTTCTTCCCAATCAACCCGTCTACGTGCGTCACTCATACGATTGTCTATATCGCGCGCATGAGGGATTCCCTTGGCGATGTCTGCCGCATGGGCTGCAATCTTTGTTGCTATTAATCCTTCACGCACGTCGTTTGCATCAGGCAAGCGTAAATGTTCTGCGGGGGTTACATAGCACAAAAAGTCTGCACCGTTAGAAGCCGCAATCGCACCACCAATTGCCGCCGTAATATGATCGTATCCAGGAGCAATATCGGTAACCAAAGGACCCAGCACATAAAACGGTGCATTGTGGCACAGGCGTTTTTCTAACTTCATGTTGGCAGCAATTTCATCAAGAGCCATATGACCAGGCCCCTCAACCATTACCTGAACGCCCGCATCCCAAGCACGCTTGGTCAATTTACCTATTTCAATAAGCTCTGCAATTTGCCCCGCGTCACTTGCGTCATAGGTGCACCCCGGACGCATAGCGTCTCCAATACTGATGGTAACGTCATATTCGTGCAAAATTTCAAGCACTTCATCATAGTGTTCATAGAAAGGATTTTCGTTTCCCGTTGCTTCCATCCAGGCAAAAATAAGCGACCCGCCACGCGAAACAATATTCATCAAGCGGCCCGTTTCCTTGAAGGATTCAATAACCCGACGATTCATTCCCGCATGCACTGTTACAAAATCTACGCCATCTTCGGCATGAGCACGAATTACATCCAAGAAATCCTGAGCGGTGATGCTAATCAGGGGCTTTTCTAAATACCCAATTGCATCATACATGGGAACCGTGCCAATCATGGCAGGAGACAAAGCAAGCAACTTGCGACGAAATTCACGCGTTTTACCGTGGTTGCTTAAATCCATAATTCCTTCGGCACCAAGTTCGATGGCAATACGAGCTTTTTCGAGCTCCATTTCCTCGTCCATCAAATCGCCCGAAATACCCAAGTTTACATTTACTTTGGTGCGCAGCCCTTCGCCAACCCCTTCAGGATCAAGAGTAGTGTGATTAATGTTTGCCGGAATAGCAATGCATCCCTTCGCAACCGCATCGCGAATTTCTTCAGGAGTTTTGTATTCTTTAGCGGCTACTGCCTTCATTTCAGGTGTGCAAATGCCTGCACGCGCCGCATCAATTTGCGTCATAGTGAATGCTCCCTTCGCTGGAATTATCCATATCAGGTTCAGAGGGTCGAAGCTTCCTGCTTCCTCTCAGCCAAATGTAGCTCCCCTTATGTAATGAAAGTATTGTAGTGCCCTTTCAACAATAAATCCCGCAGCTTCTGCAGACGTGACAAAATTGTCGTAAAGCGCCGCCTTATTTACCACATCATTCAGACTGAAACCAGGTGTAGTGCACCTGCGAAAGCTCCTGCAAGGGAAATGAAACCCACAGAGATCCTTCTTCAAGACTTATTCGTGCTGGGTTTCCTTTGAGTTCATTAGAAATGCCCCATAAGGCGCGATTAATGCAGGTAGCATTATCAAGATCCCACTCAAGCCCCTCTTCGCACACACCTCGCGCAACGTCGCTATGAGATAAAACCGAACAAACCCCAAAAGCGCCTTCCTTAAAGGAAAGAGACGAAAAAGGGCCAGGTGCAACAAGCGGGGCTATAGCCTCATCTTCTTCTATCCCCCAAATGCAAACACCCTGCGATGCCGCCTGAATAAGCAGCTGCATATTACCAATGGTATGGTCAAGCCTTCCCACAAACGCATTACATACCACCAGTTCATCAAAACCAGCCTCTACCGCATGATGGATTGCTAAATCCATATCCGTAAAATCTTTATGGGCATCATAGGTATATACCGCAGGATGACAAGGAACTTCGCCTAAGGAATCGAAATCTCCAAATACCGCATCAGGAGTAATCCCGCGAGATACCACTTCAGCAAAACCGCCATCAACCGCATACACCGCATCAAAGGATTGAGTTTCAAGTATAAAAGTAAGCCCCTGCCCTTCGGAAGGCGCGGCTCCTACCAACAAGCATCGTTTCATTAGCTTCTCTTTCTGGACTGGACACACTGCCCAATCACTGAGCTACCGTCCAATTATCTTGCCTCCTCATAATAAGCCAACAACAAACGAGTATCACGTCAAAGCGGCGTGAGTCTGCTACAATAGCCACTCGGAGTGGGTCGGGCAATCGCGTGCTTAGCATGAGGAAAGTCCGGGCTTCAAAAGGCAAGATGCCAGCTAACAGCTGGGCGGGGCGACCCGACGGATTAGTGCCACAGAAAAGAAAACTCCCCCGCTGCCCTCACGGGTGAACTGGAATGATTGTCCGTAAGACAAGAACGTTTATCTAAGGATAAACTTCTTTGCATATTGCTACGGAAAGAAGATCCTTACAAAATAGGAATTTCAGTCGCTCATGAAGGCAGCGGGAGAAAAGCTGAAACGGTGCGGTAAAAGCGCACCAGTACATTGGCAACAATGTAGCTTGGTAAACCCCATCTGAAGCAAGCGCAAATAGGAACGCTATACGGCTGCCTTTCCGTGCGTTCGGGTTGCGTGCTTGAGTTGTGCGGTGACGCACAATCGAGATAAATGGTTGCCAATTACAGAACCCGGCTTATAGACCCACTCCCTAGGTCACTCCCCCTGCATTTAAGTACGATAATTTCTTGTTTGGCTGCCTGTATCAACAGGTTCCACTTTAAACACAAACCCCGTTTCCCTATGTATCAAGAGAACGGGGTTTGAAATATAAACAACTATAAAGTTTTGTATGCACGACTTTGATATGCGCGCCCTAATATCCTGATCGGTTATTAATGCAGCCTTTTTAAAGATCGGGCTCACCAAAATTAGTCTACATCGTCAAATGAGAAAGAATCATCGGCATCGCCATAGCCTGAAAAGTCCTTAGAAGCCGCAGAAGGCTTAGGCGTTGCTGGCGCGCTTACCACTGGCGTTACGGTAGGAGTGGTATAGGTTGCCACAGGCGAACCAGGCTCCCATTTAGAAGAAGTGCTGGTTGAAGAAGTATTTGTTGTTGCAGTAGTAGCTGCCTTGTTTTCCTCTTCATTCTTAGGCATTTCCAGCAATTCTGCAGGAATTTCAATACCAGCAGTTACCTCGCCACCAATTTCAGAAAGACGCTGGGTGGCAGAACCAATAAATTCTTTCAGCATATCCTGATACTGTTCGCGAACCTGCTCGCGGCTAGCAGAAAGCTCATTAATATGATCGATAACGCGCTGCTTTTCTGCGTTAGCCTTATCAAGAATACGCTTGCCTTCTTCTTCGGCATTGATACGCGTCTGTTCTGCTTCGCCCTTTGCTTTAGAAATGATTTCATCTGCGGTGCGCTGAGCAACAATCAACGCCTGAGCAATAGCGCTATCATCGCTCTTGCGTTCACGCAAACGTGCTTCAAGTTCAGCAATCTTGGCATCTTTTTCTGCCAGTTCTTCCTTGCTTGCCGTATCAACTTCAGGCTGAGAAATAATCTCGGTACGAGCAGCAGAAGAGGCTTCCGCTACCTGAGAACGCAAGTGCGCAATTTCATCATTTAGATCATCAATTTCAGAAGCTACACGCTCTAAAAATACATCCACTTCATCTACGTCATAGCCACGACGCTCGATTTTAAAACTTTGATTTTGGATGTCAGCGGAAGTAATCGCCATGAAATACCCCTAACGTAGTGTATCTACCTTGAGCTGCCTTTATGATAGCTCAAATTGTTCCTTATCTCGTAACAAGCACCAAACGTTTCACAATCCATCCGTTTGATATCTGCATGTTTTACTTACTTTATGCTTTGCGCTACTGCCAAGCTTGTACCGACCCGACACACCAACACGTCGCTTATCTTATGTCAGTCCCACATTTCCCCGTGCGTTATGCACTTAGAGCAGCGCAACAATAAACCGTACCCCGAACTGCAACACAAGCAGGGCAACGATGGGGCTAATGTCAATCATCCCGCCAATGGGAGGAATGAAACGGCGGAATAAATCCAAATACGGGTCGCATAATTTTCCCAACACATTACGCAAATCCCCAATGATGCCCGAGCTCGAAGGAATCCAAGACATCATTACGTACACAAAGATAATCAAGCTATAGGTATCAGCCAGAGTAACAAGAAGATACGAAATCATAATCGCGACAAATCCTTAGCTGCTCTTAATGGTTTACCTTACAAAATACCTTGCTTTTGCAGACGGTGATGCTCTTCAAGAGAAAGATCGCCACCCTGCATAACAATAAATGTTTTATCCGCTATGCAATCCACTCGCGCATCAAGAGCCGACGCAACGCCAAACGAAAAGTCTAGCACGCGTTTTGCAAGAGCAGAATCGGTTGAACGCAGCGAAAGAACAACAATATTACCCAATCTTACTGAACGGGCAACCGAAGCTACATCCTCGTAAGAAACTGGTTGCAAAAGCGTTATTTCTCGGGAAGTACTTTTTGGAGCACTTGATGAAACACCAGTTGAAATGCCTGCCACACTAGAAGCGCTTGCAGTGCCAGAAATACTTCCCGCTACAGAAGTACTCGTCGTACCACCCGCTGCTGGATTCGCAGAAGCTCCCACTGCTGAAACACCTGAAGTACCTGCGCCCGACAAAGAAGACGACAATGCACTAGCACTTGAAGACCCACTTGTAGAGCCGCTTTGCGCGGTCGAATTCATTGGATTTCCCACCCCAGTTGAAGGCGTGAAAAGCGAATCTAGGCCAGGTGAACTCTGGCGCGCATGCTCCTTATAAGGAGATACGAAATCACCATACGTCGTTGCAGGAACGTCATAGGATTCCGTTTCTTGAATATCATGCGAAACACCAGACGATGAAGCGCCATGCCCATAAGAACTCCTTGCAGAACTTCCATAGGAATCGTAAGCGGCATTGCCTGTAGCTGCTGAGCTAACCCCATAAGCGCTGGTAGTAGCACGAATATCACTGGAACTTACCAAATGAGGAGATGAGGTATATGATGACGTGCGAGAAGGACGTCCTGCAGTAGAGCGCGTCGTATATTCAAGGCGATCATAAGGATCTGCCTGATTTGCAGGCGCATACTGATCCGCTGAATCATAGGGATTTGTATCGTCATAGCCATACTCGTCATATTCATCGTAGTAAGGCTCTTCGTCATACGTACGCTGCTTAGCGCCGCCAAATCCAAATCGATCCTTCAAATCTCCAATAAGATTACTTGGAGAAACGGAGGGACGGGGAAAATCCATATTTCTATACCCTTCTGATCACCATCAAGTATTCAAGCATTAGCGTGATCTTTAATAATCGTTAAAAAACCCGACTAATTCAAGACTTTTTCACGGTATTCAGTCATCGCGCTATGCGAATCCGCATCCGCCAGCAATTACCATCTGCCAACTCTTGCCGTTGCCAATTGTCAACGGCTACCCGAATTCAATTACTCAAATTCATCGCTAAAAATAGCACGACCAATGCGCACAATCGTAGTACCAAAGCCCACCGCATAGGGCCAATCTTCCGTCATTCCCATAGAAAGAGCAGATAAATGACACGACACGCCCTTATTCTGCAACTGAGCCTGAACGGTATCTCTTAAACGTTCCAGCCCTGAAAAGGTAGCTATAATGGCATCTTTGTCGCCCTGAGGCGCCATGGTCATAAGGCCTTCGATAACGATATGAGGAAGGCCAGAAGCACGCTCAATAACCCCTTCAACTTCATCAGGAGAAAAACCGCTTTTACTTTCTTCCCCCGATACATTAACCTCAAGCAGCAATCGCTGGCATTTTCCTAGCTTTTCTGCCGCAGAATCAATCTTTGCCAAATGAGCTTCCTTGCTTACCGAATGAATAAGCGTTGCTGCAGAAACAATATCGGGAATTCGACGCGACTGAATATTGCCAATAAAATGCCACTGTACCTGAGGAAATACTGCCTGCTTGCGCAACAATTCATCAGGACGATTTTCTCCAAAGGCCGTAGCGCCTGCTTCAATCGCTTGGGCTACCTGATCAGTATCAACTGTCTTTGAAACAGCTAGCAATAATACGTCTTGAGGATTCCTACCCGCTTTTTCACATTCCTTCTGCAATTCATTTCGAATACGCTGAAACCTTGTCGCTGTGCTCATGCCTTATCCTCCTCATATGCGCTCTTTATAGGCAAATGCTCCATGACGGCCCGTCACTCCCGCTTCTGCTCGATAGGAAAAGAATTCATCGGTATGGCACATGGTACAAAGCCCTAAATCGCAAATACGATCGGGCGAAATACCAACTTGCGTAAGCTGAGTGATAAGCGCCTGCGATAAATCAATATGACGATACCCCGCATCGCAGGAAGCGCCAAATGTTTCTATGAATAAATCGTGAAGTTCTTCGCTTGTTTCAAAACACTCGCGCCTGATGTGAGGACCAATATAGACGTTATACGATTCAAATACATTTTGACTAAAGCTCGCCTCTGTGATCTGCTTCTCATCTTCAGGACGCGCCTTATCAAGCAAATCCTTATCCGGTTGTGCCTTATCAGACACTCCCTTACCAGCGCACCCCCTATCAAGCTGCGCCATGCGAAGCGCCGCTTTAACCGCAATAGTGTTCATGACGCCACGCCAGCCTGCATGGACTACCGAAAAACAACCTCCCGGCGATACTAAAATAACGGGCACACAATCGGCATAGCATAACAATGCAGCTACACGCGGCACATCTACTACTAAACCGTCGGCACCTTGCGCTATATCCACAAGAGACTTCAGCACGTCAGTTTGCGCATCAATGGTTAAAACCGTATCGCCATGAACCTGATTTGGAACAAGCAGAGGAACATCAGGCGTGGCAAGCCCCTGCAAAACGCGCCTTCGATTTTCTTCTACATCGGAGAGGCAATCATTTACGTGGGTACCCAAATTCAATGAAGCATACGAACCCTTGCTTACCCCTCCACCACGGCAGGTAAATGCAATGCGAATACCCGTTGCCTTATATAAATCGTCATCAGAATATGCCTCTATAGACGCAAAACGACCCTTGGCTAACTTGGGATAAGGTAGAGCAAGGGTCGTCATAATAACCTTCTAAGGTAGTGCTTTCTGAAGAATTCCTACGAAAACGTGCGCATCAAGTAACGATGTTTACTGACGCTTCAAGAAATCGGGAATGTAGTCTTCATCAGCAAAGCGTGGCTCTGATGGATAGAGCGGACGCTGGCTTTGTGCTGGTTTTGCAGAAGCTGCCTGCTGGGTAGTGGAAGCAAACATGTTATCGCGGCGAGAGAAATCCATAGCAGACTGATTATTGGTTGCCTTAAAGCCCGTTGCAATAACCGTAATGCGAATGGTGTCGCCCAATTCAGGATCAACAATCTGACCGTAGATAATATTGGCGTTTTCATCTGCAACTGCTTCAACCACACGAGCCGCTTCGTCAACTTCAGACAAGGCAAGTTCAGGGCCACCTGCAATGGAGAACAGAATGCGAGATGCACCAGCAATAGAAGTTTCAAGCAAGCTGGAATTAATAGCCTGTTCTGCTGCCTCCAAAGCACGAGAATCGCCTGAAGCAATACCGATACCCATCATTGCGGTACCTGCATCCTTCATAACCGTACGAATGTCGGCAAAGTC
The DNA here is from genome assembly GCA_958410215.1 of uncultured Cryptobacterium sp. Taxonomy (GTDB): domain Bacteria; phylum Actinomycetota; class Coriobacteriia; order Coriobacteriales; family Eggerthellaceae; genus Anaerotardibacter. Next base: position 239,921 of record CATYOF010000001.1, read on the forward strand.
AAGGTTAATCAAACCAGGAATGGTAATAAGGTCGGTAACACCTTGGATGCCCTGACGCAAAGTATCGTCTGCGATACGGAAAGCATCCAACATACTGGTTTTCTTTTCCACAATTTCAAGAAGGCGATCGTTAGGAATAACAATGAGTGTATCTACCTTCTGGGAAAGATAGTCGATACCCTGTTCGGCCTGGTTTCGACGAAGACGACCTTCAAAGCTAAAGGGCTTCGTAACAATACCTACCGTTAGCGCACCAATTTCTTCACGTGCGATTTCCGCTACGACCGGAGCAGCACCGGTACCCGTACCGCCGCCTTCACCTGCTGTTACGAATACCATATCGGCATCGGCAAGAGCTTCGCGAATTTCAGTACGAGATTCTTCTGCTGCCTGGCAGCCAACCTCAGGGTTAGCACCCGCACCAAGGCCTCGGGTAATTTCTTCACCAATATGAATAGTTTTGTCAGCATCGGAAAGCATAAGTGCTTGGCGATCCGTATTAACTGCGATAAATTCAACACCCTTAATGCCGGCTTCTACCATTCGGTTAACCGCATTAGTGCCGCCACCGCCAACACCGACGACCTTAATTACCGCGAGGTTGTCAGAGCCAAGAATCTGTTGCATATTTGCTCGCTTTCAGTTTTATTTCAGCGCCATCCCACACAAGGGCAAGCCCTTATAGTTTGGACATCTTGAACATTGTACACAATGGATTGCGGTTTGCAAAACAACACCGTCAATATCAGGGATTACATCGATCGCCATACCGGTTTATTCACAACTCGTACATTGATATACGATATTTTCCCTTCATATTCTTTCAATAATTCAAGACATACCCGTTCTTTATCTCTAATATCCTGGGAATTACCAAAGGCAATTTCTACCCCGTTGTCTAAGGTTAGCGTAGTGGAATTACTGCTTGCCGCAGAAACGCTTTTAATTTGATCGGCAAGTTCGGTTGTCATGCCATCAATAATTGAAAGCGCATTTTCTACATTTGCATTGTTGCAGTATTTTCCCGCCTCAGGTGTTGACCCATAAGGAATATCAGTAATTTCAAGTGCGTTTGCCGCATCTTCATATATTGATGCCGGAAGCGCTTGGCCTTCCGCGCTGTTTTGGTCGGGTAGCTCAGTTAACCACATACCATCAGGTGCAAGCGCCCATCGTTGCACCGTGTTGGAATCGTCTACCGTAACCGAAACAACGGCAGAAATGCTTCGTTCGGTAATATTTAAATTCAGCGTATCGGGAAACACCCTATCAACACTGGCACTTTGTACCCACGGATTTGAAGTTAAACGCGACGTAATTCCATTAGCATCCACGTTAAGCAAGGTGGTTCCTTCAGGTACTGCGGCAAGTTCGGTCATCTCTTCTGCCGTAATATGAGAAACTCCCGAAACGGTTACTTGCCGCACGGTAAATACACCAGAGTTAGCAAGAACCACCCCGCCAATTCCCAATACTGCAATTAAGGCAACGATAACGATAATTACCGCAGGAAGACGCCTTGAAGCTCGTCTGGCGCGATAGCGTGCCGCATTATGTACATCGGAAACGCTTACTGAACGAAGGGGCTGATCCACTTGTCTTGAAGTGCGGTCTGCCGAATGGGGCACGCGCGTAAAACCACCACGAGAAGGAGAAGTTCTCGTGCGCGAAGAAGTATTGGACATTCTGCGAGGAGATCTGCCCTGAGCTGGACGGCCCTTCACGGTAGTAGGTCGCGCCGAAGGCCTATTCCTCGAAGACGTTACCCTTGAAGCCGAGGAAGCGGACCTCTGTCTCGAGTTCAATGCCATAGCGCCTCCTTACTTCTTCTCGTGCAGTTTTTATAAGCGTCAAAACATCACGTGCTGTGGCCGATCCGGTATTCACAATAAAGTTAGCGTGCTTTTCAGAAATACAAGCTCCGCCGCACTGCTTTCCTTTCAGTCCCACCTCTTCAATTAAAGCGCCCACGGAACCCTGTTCGGGATTACGAAAAACACTTCCACAAGACGGATATTCAAGGGGTTGGCTTGCTTTGCGTTTTGCAAGCAGGGAACTCATTCGTTCATGGATGTTACCTGAAAATGCGCGCTCAAGCTTTAATTCGCATTCGACCAGAATTTCATCAGGCGAAAAGGAAGAAGTGCGATAACCCCACGTTAAATCACTTGCAGCATAGCGTTTAAGCCCGGTTTTTGCATTATAGGCAGTAACCGATACCACGCGCGAACCCATCCAATCGTTTCGGGTGCCCGCATTCTGCACCAAAGCGCCCCCTACCGTACCAGGAGTGCCCACGGCAAATTCCATGCCGGAGTATCCATGGTGAAACACTTCTTGCACCAGGCGCGACAACATAGTTCCTGCGCCTACCACCACATGCTGCGCCTCATCATCAAAACGCCATGCGCGAAAATCGCCCGCAAGGGTTATCACCACGCCGTCATAGCCCTCATCAGATACCAGCAAGTTTGAACCCTTGCCCGTTACAAACCATTCAAGGTTTTCATCGGCGCAAACCTTTAGTATGGCACCCAGCGCAGCAATTGAATTAACCTCAACAAAAGCTCGTGCGGGACCACCAATCCGATAGGTGGTATGACGCGCCATAGGTTCATCTAAGCGAATTGTTCCTTCAAAATCGTCATCGAAACGCATCAGTTCCAATTCCGAAGCATGACGAGCTGCCATTAGTGCGTGCTCTTTTCCTTGTCCTGAAGAGCAGCCAGCAATTCAGGACCAACTCCGGTAACATCGCCTGCACCCATGGTAATAATCAAATCACCCGGCTTGAGCTGATCAACAAGATAAGGAATAAGTTTCATGCGACGTTCGATATAGGTAACCTTACCCGTATCGCCCACATGATCTAAAACAGGCTGCATAAAGGTAGCGCCCGTAATACCAGGAATAGGGGTTTCTCCTGCCGAATAAACATTCATGAACACCACAAAATCAGCCTGGTCAAACGCTGAAGCGAATTCATCTTTCAACACTTCGGTAAACAGCTTGACACGCGAATAGCGGTGAGGCTGGAAAACAACACAAACCCGCTTGAAATCAAGACTTTTTGCCGCAGCAATAGTTGCCGCAATTTCGGTAGGATGATGAGCATAGTCATCCAAAATAGTGATGCCACCTGCTTCACCCACCAAATCAAAGCGACGACGAACACCCGAAAAGTCTGCCAAAACTTCAGCAGCACGCTCAACGTTAAAACCCTGCGTCATCAGCAAGGTAAGCACACCTGCTGCATTTAACGCATTGTGCTGACCGGGGTTTTGTTTAAGATGGCACTTAAGCGCCTTACCATCGGGCAAGGTAACGGTAAAGGAAGTGGAAACTCCTGACACCGCATAATCGGAAATAGTGGTATCACATTCAGCGGAGAAACCATAAGTTAAAACCTTGCGTCCCGTTTTGCGGGCCACTTCAACGAGCGCTTTGTCTTCGCCACACACCACGCAGCATCCGTCATCGTGAGCAGAAGACATAAAGTCGCCAAATAACTTATAGATCTCATTTAAATCTTCGTAATGGTCAAGATGATCCGCTTCAATATTGGTTACCAATACCGATTCGGGGTCCAAATAGGTAAAAGACTTATCGCTTTCATCGGCTTCTACTACGTAATAATCACCCTTGCCGCAATGCGCGTTAGAGTTATACGCGCGGACAATGCCGCCAATAAGAAACGTTGGATCAAGCCCCATACCGTCAATTACAGAAGCAAGCATAGAAGAAGTGGTGGTTTTGCCGTGCGTACCCGCAACCGCTAAGGTACGATGGCCATGGCCTAATTCGGCAAGCATTTTTGCACGATGCCAAATAGGAATTTCACGGCGCTTTGCTTCTATAAGTTCAGGATTGTTTTCCAAAATAGCAGTAGATACCACCACTACATCAGGATTTTCGGAATCCAAATTAGAAGCTTTTTGACCAATATATATGCGCACGCCAGCTTCACGCAGCTGCTGCGTATAACGGCTCTCACGTAAATCGGAGCCGGAAACTTCCATACCCTGTTCTTTAGCAACGCGTGCAATACCACTCATGCCCACGCCGCCAATACCGATAAAATGTACGTTTTTGATGCGATTCTCTGTCACGGACATCCTCCTCGAGATCGCCCCTTATTGTATAAAACCTTTTTTGCTTGCAGCGCAAACACACAGTATCCGCGAAAACAAGACAAGTTTTAACCGCTTTTACGACCTGTGACCTTATTCCTTATGATCTTTTTCGCCGCTGACGATATCAGTTTCATTTTGAGCGTCGGCGTCAGAATCAGTATCGGATTCAGATTCGAGGCTTGAATCAGCATCGGGCTCAGAGTCGGAATCCTTTTTAGCTTGTTCTTGTTTGAATTCCTCAAAAAGATCAGGCCATTTGGACTTTATCATCAGTTCCACAACATCCGCCAAGCGCGCTGCTGCGTTGCCTGTTTCAAACGTTGCCGCTGCCGCCTTCATATCCTCACGCAGCTGTGCATCTTTTAGCAAGCCCAATACACTGTTTGAAAACTCTTGTGTTTCAACTTTGTCATCTGCAATAAGAATAGCAGCACCACGTTCCACGTATTCTTTTGCGTTGGCCGTTTGATGATCCGCCGTTGCATACGGGAAAGGAATTAGCACAGCAGGAATACAACGGGCAGAAATTTCTGCAAGCGATGAAGCACCCGCACGAGATACCACCAAATCAGCAGTTGCAAGAACTGCGCCCATGTTATCTTCGTAGTCTTTTAAGATGTAGCGCTTTTGCTCTTCTTCGGTTAACGCAAGCCCTTCTCGCACGGTCTCGAATTCCTTAGGACCCGTAATATGAACCACGTAGGTGTTATCCATGGACAGAAGATCGTTTTTCATCTGGGAGATAGCAGTGTTGATATGACGAGCTCCCAAACTACCGCCAAACACCAAAAGCATGGTGGCATCTTCGGGAATACCTAAATACGCTCTGCCTTCTTCCTTCGTTGCTTCAAGTACCGACTTGCGCACGGGATTGCCTGTTACGATAACTTTCATTTGATCCTTCACTGTACGACCTGCCGAAGCATAGGTAAGCGCAACTGCAGAAGCATTTTTTGAAAGATAGTCGTTAGCCATACCCATAACAGAATTCTGCTCATGAATAATCAAAGGCACACGGAAAGCCTTAGCTGCGCGACCTGCAGGAAGGCACGCATATCCACCAAACACCACAACGGCGTTGGGCTTCAATTCTGCAAACCATCGGCCTGCTTCGTTAGCAGAATGAGATAGTTTTTTGAGTCCTTTTGCCAAGGTAAGAGGATGGCTGCGATCAAAACCAGAAACTTCGAAGCCCTTAAAAGGAATACCCGCCATTTCAACGAGAGGCTTTTCTACCCCATTAGGAGTACCCGCAAAATACACCTCATAACCACGCTCTTGCAAAACTTCTGCAAGAGCAAGTGCAGGATTTATATGACCAGCGGTTCCTCCACCCGACAATACGATACGCATCCTATTCCAACCTCCTTGATGCTTGTCTGGCTTCAAACTAAACAAGCATTTTAGCGTTATATCCTATAAGCAGAATGTTCTCTATTCCCTCTTTGATGTATCACCCGAAAAGAATTTCGGGCAGTATTCTTATGATAAGACGAAGTTGCCTGGTTTAGGCTTGCATTTCTTGTGGCTCTCGCACCACTTGAACCTACCAAAACAGACGCACCACTCATTCTGTTGTTTATACCTATCGAACTTGCACTACTTCTTTCGCTTCTCCGCACGGTAGAACCTTGGCGTTGCGGCTGCGTATACGTTGAAACCACATGCAGCTGTTCGCGACGTTGACGATATTCATCCTCGTTATGCGCATCAAAGGAAATAGCCAATATTACCCCTACGAGCAACAGCGAAGAAATCATGGAAGATCCGCCTGAAGAAATAAAGGGAAGCGGTTTACCGGTTGTAGGAAACAAACCAATAACGCACGCAATGTTCAAAAACGCCTGAAATACAATCATGGTCGTAAGACCCGCTGCCACAAAGCCACTAAACATAGACTTCGATTGGCTTGCAATAAGAAAACCGCCGCGCAAAAATACCAAGAAAGCCACGATGACCGCAAGAGCACCAACAAGACCTAACTCTTCACCAATGATGGCAAAAATAAAGTCGGTTTCTGCTTCGGGCAAATACTGCAACTTCTCGTAGGAGTTGCCTACACCCACACCAAACAGGCCACCCGCTGCAAGTGCCTTAAAGGAATGGATAAGCTGATATCCGGTTCCCTGTTCGTCGGCCCAAGGATCTAGAAAGTTAAATAGACGATCGGATCGGTAACTCGAAACCAAAATTGCCATTAAAACCAGAACTGCACCCGCTACCAATATGCCTGCTATAGCGCGACCCGAAAGTCCCGACAGAATCAAGACCATAAACAAGCCTACACAGCAAATAAGCGTGGTACCTAGGTCTGATTGAGTTACAAATAAGAAAAGCAACGGTGCAATAATAAAAATTCCTGCCTGCTTCCATGCTTCATGCATGTCTATAGCACCATTGCGATAGTCTTCTGCGATACGAGCCGCCATGAGTACAAACGCAATCTTTGCAAATTCTGAAATTTGAATACTCACTGGGCCAATAATCAGCCAGCGCTTCGCGCCAAGACCAACCGTACCCAAAAGAAACGTCAGAATAAGAAAGGCTACACAAACACCCCAGAAAATATAGCCACCACTACCCCGCAGAAAATCATGCTTTCCAAACAGGATAGCAGCCACCGCAAATACGATGCCAATGCCTACAAACAGGCACTGTTTTATGGCTTCCCCCGTTGAATCGCCCTGTTCCACAAAGGCGGTAATAGACGAAGAGGAATACACCATAACAAGGCCAAGAACCACCAAGGCAAGTGTGGAAAGTGCAACCATCACCCGTGGAGCCATAATGTGCGCAGGAGCGCTTTTAAAAAATGAAGGTGAGGGCGATTTGCTGCGTTTAGAGTTTGTTTGTTCCGCCCGAGCCATAACCTTACTTACGCACCCCTTTCCTTGCTCCGTAAAGCAACCAGATGCTTAAACACTTCACCACGTTCTTCGAAACACGAAAATTCATCAAAGGAAGAACACGCCGGAGAAAGCGCAACAATGTCGCCCGATTCCGCATGTAAAAGTGCTTCGTCAAGCGCCTCTTCCAGGTGGGGCGCACTATATACTGGCAAAGAGGCTTGCGAAAATGCCTCTAAGAAACGGGGACCTGCTGCACCGAAACATACCACTGCTTTACAGTGTTTGCCTGCCTGTTCAACAAGCTCGGATAGGTCGGTGCCTTTATCAAAACCACCCAATAGCACAATAGGATGCTTTTCTCCAAAAGCCGCAAGGGCCTTAAGCGTTGCATCAACATTGGTTGCCTTTGAGTCGTTGTAACAAGAAACACCCGCAATCGATCCACATGGTTCAATACGATGCTCAAGTGGCGCAAAGGAAATCAAAGCAGAAGCGATATCGCCTACCGCACAACCCAGCGCATGCGCTGCTGCAGCTGCCGCCAAGGCATTTGATGCGTTATGTTCTCCTTTAATTTGCAAGTCGTGCGCATCTATTACTTCAAACCTGCCTTCAGGATATTCAAGACACAGTTCGCCTGCCTCCGTAATAAAAGCAGCATTTTCGGAACCACAGGTAAGGCGCATGTTGCCCGCTATGCCCTCTGACGTTCCCATAGGAATATAGCGAAATTCCCTCTGAGGATTGTTTTTTAACTCGCGCACAAATCCGCGAACCACATCGTTGGTGGCATCCAAAATAACGGTTGCGTCCTTAGTACAGTGTGTATAAATATTTTTCTTGGCATCTGCGTATGCTTCAAAACTGCCATGCCACTTCAGGTGATCTGGCGTGATGTTCAGCAATACTGCAACTTCGGGAGCGAAATATACCGTAGAAGCAAGCTGATAGGAAGAAACTTCCGCTACATAATAATCGTAGCCATCCTTTGCCACTTCATTGATGCACGCATCACCAATATTACCCACAGCACACACATTTTTACCGCATTCTTTAAGCACATGAGCAGTCAAGGAAGTGGTGGTGGTTTTTCCGTTGGTACCTGTTATGGCAACCCACACAGAATCTTTGGCACTTTCACGCCACGCCAGTTCCACTTCGCTTATCACTTCTTCAGAGCACTTCACCGCTGCCTGATAAAAGGCAGAATTTTCCGAAATTCCCGGACTTACCACGCATAACTGGTAGGAACCTTGAACCTCTTCGGTATCAAAAAGCACAGTGGCACCCTTGCTTTCAAGGTCTTGGGCGAATTCTTTTGCTTCCGCACTCGTTGCACCTGCATATACCGTCAAAGAATGCACGCGTAATCCCAGCTGCGCTGCAAAGTATTTACTTGCTGCCTTACCGGACTTTCCCAATCCTAAAACCAGAACATCCCCTAAAACAGCAGGCGCATACTTTTTTGTTTTATCAAATGATGTTGTTGCGTTAAGCTTTTCCGACATGTGTCTACCCCATAAGCGATTGAGCAAAATACAGACAGAAACCAACTGCTGCAAGTGCGGCAGAAATAATCCAGAAGCGAATAACAACCTTTACTTCGCTCCAGCCCTTCTTTTCGAAGTGATGATGAAGGGGAGCCATCAAGAACAAGCGCTTGCGTGTGCGCTTGAAGTAAAACACCTGGATCATAACGGACAGCGTTTCCACTACAAAAAGACCGCCAATAATAATGGAAAGAATTTCTGTCTTAGAAACAATAGCCAAACATCCCAAAGCCGTACCCAGGGCAAGGGATCCTGTGTCACCCATAAAAATATCGGCCGGGTAGGAGTTGTACCACAAAAAACCAATGCAACAACCAGCCAAAGCGGCAGCCACAATGGCGCTGTCAAGTAAGCCAGCACGAAACGCAATAGCCGCCATTACTACGATAACCACCATAAAGGTGCCGCTGAGCAAACCATCAAGGCCATCAGTTAAATTGGTGGCATTACTCATTCCGGCAAGCAAGATATCGGCAAAAATTAAGTACAACCAAGGAATACTAAAATCTCCCCCTGCGGGTACCTCGATAGGTAAGGTAGTAGTGAATACCCCCAAATCAAAGGTGCACACAAAAGGAATTTCAACCGTTGGTGCAACACCAAGCCAATTAACCGCCGCGAGCACAAACGCACTGGCAATTAAAAACTGGCCGACCAGTTTTGCTTTAGGGGTAAGGCCCAATGAACGTTCATGAGCAACTTTCGATGCATCATCAAATAAACCAAGTGCGCCCGTTGCCAATACCGCACCCATAATAAGCCACGTTTCAGGAACAGGTTCTGCCAAAATTGCCACCACAATCGTAGCCGCAATCAGCATGATAACGCCGCCCATAGTAGGCGTTCCCTGCTTCACTAAATGGCTTTCAGGACCATCGGCGCGCACCGGCTGCCCAATTAAATGCGAACGCAAAAATTTGATGAAGGCAGGCATCAAAGCAATAGTTACGATAACGCCCAAGAAAATAGCGAGAAAGACCATAAAGGTCGGGTATTCAACAAAGGAGACCATACTTAACCCAACAACTCCTTGGCTAACTTGTCCAACTCCATGAAGTGCGACGCCTTTACTAGTACCGCATCCCCTGAAGCGCAATGCTCGCGCAAAAAGGCCAGTGCTTCTTCGCGCGTATCTACTTTATATACACGATCGGAAGCAAGCCCAGCGGACTGAGCAGCCGACCCCATAAGGCGAGCAAGCTCACCTACACAAATGAGAAAGTCAATATTAGCATGTGCCGCAAATCTTCCAACCGATTCATGAGCGGCAGGGGCATGCGTACCTAATTCGCCCATATCGCCCAAAACCGCAAAACGGCGCCCTTCAACCTGCATGGCTTTAAGCAAAGAAAGAGATGCTCGCATGGAATCGGGATTGGCATTATAAGCATCATTAATAATGATAAATCCCTGATCAGAGTGAAGGATTTCCTGTCGGCCGCTTTCCGGTTGAGACGCTTCAAGTGCTGCCACAATTTCTTCTAAGTTCATACCAGCGGCATACCCAACCGCAGCCGCCGAACATGCATTGGAAACATTGTGAACCCCGCGCAAAGAAAGGCTACACTTCATACGATCTACATTGCTTGACGAAGTATTAAAACCAGCAGCACAAAGCACAAAGGAAGGATATCCTTCGCTGTCGAGCGTTACTTCTTCTGCCCAAACACAAGGCCCCGCTTGTCGGGAAGGCTCCCTTTGCTGGGAATGCCCTGCTTGCTGAGAACACCCCGTTTGCTGCGCTTGTCCCACCTGCTGAGAGCACTCCGCCTGGCGCGCGTGCGCTTCGTCTTGAGGGTGTTCTTTAGGTTCACCCGAACCATCAAAGACTACCTTGGTTACGGTAGAACCAGCCTTACCTGAAACATCCCACACGAAATCCGTCGTATCATCAGCTGCATTAAGGAAAGCTACACCGCCCTCATTGGGTAAGGAAGCAATAAGTTCCGCCTTTGCGCGCGCAATATTTTCGCGACTACCGAGCAGCTCGATATGGCTTTCACCCACGTTGGTAATTAGACCCCAGTCGGGCTTCACGAAAGAACACAGCTGTTCAATCTGACCCAAACCACGCATACCCATCTCTACCACAATCATTTCGGTATCGGGATTTGCGTTCAAAAGGGTGCGCGGAACACCTAGTTCGTTATTTTGATTCGCCTTAGTAGCAACGCATGAAAAATGAGCGGACAACACATCACGCACAAGATTTTTGGTCGTGGTCTTTCCGGTGGATCCCGTAATGCCGATAACGCGACCTTTAAGGTTTTCTCGGTAACCTGCAGCAAGCTTAGTAAATGCATCATGGGTTGAATCGACCCGGAGAAGAGCGGTGCCACACTCGCGAGCACAGACGCATACGTCTTCGGAAAGATCTTGCATGATAAGCGCTGCTACTGCGCCTGACTTACAAGCGGACTCCACAAAACTATGCCCATCAACCCGTTCCCCCGGAAGTGCAACATACACAAATCCCGATTCAACTTCTCGTGAATCCCAGGTTATGCCACAAGCCTGCTTTTCCAGATCAACTGAGGTATCAACGATCTGCGCATCGCAATAGTGAGCAATTTTGCCAACGGAAAGCTGCATGATGTTATCCGAACACCTTCTTTAATTCTTCAGCCGCAACTTCACGATCGTCGAAGTGGTGCTTTTCGGTGCCAATAATTTGGTAATCTTCGTGACCTTTACCAGCGATCAAGATGGCATCCCCTGGTTGCGCCAGAGCAATAGCGCGAGCAATGGCTTCATGACGGTCAGCAACCACTTCATAATGATCGGCGCCTTCGCTCATGCCTGCCACAATATCTTCAATAATGGCATTGGGATCTTCTGTTCGAGGGTTATCTGAAGTAACCACTGCATAATCGGCCGCTAAAGCTGCACGCCCCATAATGGGACGTTTGCCCGAATCACGATCGCCGCCGCAACCAAACACTACAATAGTTTTGCCTTCGCTCTCAAGCGCCGCCACCGACGCAATAGCCTTTTCTAAAGCATCGGGCGTGTGTGCGTAGTCAACATAGACCGAAATACCACCATCGTTTTCAACACTCACCCGCTGCAAACGACCTGGAACCGCAGGAACGTCGCGCAACGCTTCAACGATAGCTGAAGGCGCATAGCCCAACTGCAATGCTACGCCGAAAGCAGTCATGACATTTTCCACATTAAAACGTCCCACCAAAGGATAGGTAACCTGATACGTTGTTCCACGCACAGAAAGAGTAACGCTTGTTTGAGCCGCACCGTATTCCACTTCAACCGGATGAATTTGTGCCGAAAGATCGAAACCAGTAGTAATAATATCGTCTTCATTTGCCGAGGTTCGCTTTAAAAGCTCTTTGCCCCATGTGCTGTCGATATTAATAACGCGCTTTGCCGGATAGTCTTTTGAAAACAAACGTGCTTTCGCGGCGAAATACGCCTCGAAGGTTTTGTGATAGTCAAGATGATCCTGCGTCAAATTGGTAAAAGCAGTTACCGCAAATTTGGTTGCCCAGGTGCGTTCCAAATCAAGTGCATGAGAGCTTACTTCCATGGACACCACGCCACAGCCTTCATCGCGCATCATAGCAAACAGCTCTTGCAAGTCAGGTGATTCAGGCGTGGTATGCGAAGAAGGACGATGCTTGCCTTCTATTTCAATACCAACCGTACCAATGAGGCCGGTCTTATTTCCCAATACTTGCGCAATATGGTTAACCAAATAGGTGGTAGTGGTTTTGCCATTCGTGCCCGTTACCCCTACCAAGGAAAATGCCTCAGAAGGATTGCTGTAAAAACGAGCGGCAAGGCGTGCCATGGCTTTACGGGAGTCTTTTACTACTACTTCCGTTACCTCAGTGGCATCAGCTAAATACACCTTGCGTTCTACAACAAGAACCCGAGCACCACGATCAATCGCATCTTGCGCAAATGAATGTCCGTCAGCTTTTAGACCAACAATGCAACAAAACGCATCTCCTGGTTTTACCGCATCGCTTCGATAGGCAATGCCAGAAATTGGCTCTTCGGGATTACCGATAATAGTGCAATCTATTCCTGAAAATAGTTCTCCACATGTTTTAGATGTCATGGAAACCTCAATTCTGAGTTATGTTGTAGCGATCTACCGCAAAGGCCATTATATCGTGAAAAGCTTGGACCGTTTGCCTTTCCCCAGGAACATCGTAAGCTCCCACAAAGCAGACAAGATTAGTAGAAGAATCGGGCAGATAACCAATAAAGGAAATATTGTATACGCCTTGTTTGTATCCTCCCTTATCAGAAGCAATTTCTGCCGTACCTGTTTTGCCCACCACGCGGTAGCCTTCCATCTGCGCATCGGTGCCGGTACCTCTATCTACCGTTGCTTGCATCATGGTTTCAAGCGTATCAATGGCATTTTGATTGTCGGTTATTTGTGCCGTGTTATAAGTTCGATCTTCATCTTCGGTAGGTACGTCAAACAAGAAATGAGGTTGTGTGGCAGTACCGTTATTGGCAAGCGCCGCATAGAAACGCACCATTTCTATGGGTGTTGTGGTAAAACCCTGGCCAAAGCTAATGTTATAGCCCTGAACTTCAGCCCACGTATCACGGGCGGTAATAGTTCCTTGCGCTTCGCCAGGATAATCCACCCCCGTTAGTTCGGTTAGCTGATACTTTTGAATATAGTCATATAGCTTTTCGAACGTAAGATCGCGCGCTACCAACGAAATTCCTACATTAGAAGAATCCGCGATGATAGTAGACACATCCATATCCATATCATCACGTGGATGAGAGTCGGTAATGGTGTAATCATCCACATGCAATTCCGCAGGACAGAAGTAGGTGGAATCCAGGTTGACCACGCCTTCTTCCAGGGCAGCAAGCATGGTAGCAGGTTTCATAATAGATCCCGGCTCATAGGCTGAAGATATACCTGAAAGATTCGTTGCACCATCCTCTATCTTGGAAAGATCAGTAATATCGAATGTGGGTGATGACGAACAGGCATATATCTCTCCGGTTGCCGAATCCATTAATATTGCCGATCCACCCGAGCCTTGCACTTCTTTTACACGCACTTCAAGTGCTTCTTCAAGCTTTTGTTGCATGTCGATATCGATAGAAAGCACGATGTCCTGACCGTCCACCACTTCGGCGGTAACGTGTTCGGTTCCCGGAACAGGAACACCTTCCTTACTGTATTCCTGGGTTTTTTGTCCTGGAGTACCACCTAAAATGTCATCGTAGTACAGCTCAAGCCCGGTAATAGCATCACCATCAGCATTCAGCACGCCAATAATCTGGCTTGCCGTAGCACCACAGGGGTACACGCGCTTGGATGTTTTTTCGTAGTCAACGCCTTCAATGCCTAAGTTTTTAATGGCATTCATAGCGTCTTCATCGGCGCCTTTAAACAGGTACACAAAATTGGTGTCCTGTTGAATTTTTTCCTTATATTCCTGCGCCTTGCCCCCGCAGGCATTAGCCAGCGCCGTAGCAAGTTGATCAACCTTGTCGGCGCTTACCACATGGGGATGGCAGAAAATGTTATAGGCATCAACTGTTGTAGCAAGAATGGTGCCATTGCGATCATAAATAGTGCCACGACGAGGTTCAATATCAACGGTAACTTCGCGCGACGTACCTCTATCAAGATTGTTTTGCGCGTCAATTACCTGAAGCCACACTAATCGGCAGGCCAATATTACCGCCACCGCCAAAAAAATAAGAAGGATAAAGCCTAGTCGGCCATTAAACATATCCCTGTCAAAGCGATTTGCGGAAAACTGTGAAGCCCTACCACGCGCAGGGCTAGCACCTGCTACCTTTTGCCGACGACGCGAAGATGCGGACCTTTGTCCCTGCACCCGCTGCGAATGAGAGCGCCGCGAAGAATGCCTATCGCCCATGAGAACTTATCCTTGAGAAGTGATGCGAGAAACACTTCCCGCAAAGGAAAGATTACCAGCAGAATCAATAGATACCGGATCGACTGAAAGCGTAATAGTTTCGCTGCTTACGCCAGCCTTCATTTTTAGTTTTTCATCAGCTTGTGTGCGAATATTGCTGGGGCTCGAAAGCAAGCTTTCTTGAACTGCAAGCGATTCACCCGTAGTACGAGCATCGGCAATTTGCGTGCGTAAATCACTTGCCTGAGAAGCGGTGCTGTAGGCCGCAGAAGCCAGTCCAACACGAACAAACCCAATGATAAGAAAAACAATCAAACAAGCAATAAGTGCCTTGATGCCTACAATAGCAAAATCTGAAAGAGCTGGATTTGCGGTGTGCTTGCGACCAGGAACAACACGAACCGAAGGAGCTGATGGTGCATAGGGCCTGGCAACTTCGTGATCGTAACGATATGCGGGTGCGCCTGCCATCTGCTCACCTCCTTGGTGTGTTTTAGTAGTTCATGTGGAGCAAGGCAGCTATAGGTTTTCATCTAAGCGTTGCGCTACTCGAAGTTTTGCACTGCGCGAACGCGGATTTCGTTTTATTTCTTCAGCGGATGGAAGAATTGGTTTTCGCGTAAGAACTTTTAATACCGGCTTGTTTCCGCAAACACAAATAGGCAAATCGGGAGGACAAGTACAACCTGTTGACATTTTCTTGAACAGGTCTTTCACAATGCGATCTTCAAGCGAATGATAGCTAATAACCGCAATGTGGCCTCCGGGAGCCAACCAACGAATGGCAGCTTCCAATCCAGAGCGCAGCACATCAAGTTCGCCATTTACCTCGATACGAAGCGCTTGAAACGTGCGCTTTGCAGGATGACCACCCGCACGCCTTGCCGAAGCAGGAACGGCCGCTTTAATTACCTCGACCAGTTCTTCGCTTGTGGTAAGCGGCTTTTCTTTGCGTGCTTCCACAATAAATTCCGCAATACGGCTTGCCCACTTTTCATCAGAATACTGACGGATGACCCGAGCGAGATCTGCTGCGTTATAGGTGTTGATGATCTCAGCTGCGGTTAAAGTTTGATTACTCGGATCCATCCGCATATCAAGAGGGCCGGTTTCCTTAAAGGAAAAGCCACGAGCAGGTGTATCGATTTGCACCGACGAAACTCCCAAATCGAACAAAATTGCATCGATTGAAGGAATTTGTGCTGCCACTAAAAGTGAATCCAAATCTCCGAAGTTGCCATCAAGCACGTCAATTTCCGGACGAACGTCATCGGGCAGAGCTTCCAGGCGCTCACGCGCCGCTTTGCGGGCCACCGCATCTTGGTCGATGCCTATTAAGTGGCCTGTTCGCCCGATATGTTTTGCAACTTCCAGAGAATGTCCCGCTCCCCCTAACGTGGCATCTACATACGTTTGCCCAGCGGACAGATGCAGTGCTTCTATACATTCAGGAAGCAGAACGGGAATATGCCGATATTCATTTGTCATTGTTCGCGCGCCTTACCCTAGCTCACCAAGGAAGCCACATCGGTGTCTTCCACGAACTGGTTCCAACGCTCCTCATCCCAAATCTCAAAATGATCCGTGTCGCCCACGATAACAACGTCTTTATCAAGCGAAGCGGAATCGCGCTGCTGGGGGGACAGATGAATGCGACCCGAGTTATCCACTTCGCATGGTTTTGCACGCGAATTTAAAACTTTGCGTTGAGCAACCATTTTGCGGTTGCTGGCGCTGTAGCCACCCTGCGCTTCAAACAGGCTTTCGACCCACGCAGAAAACGCTTCAGTTTCAAACACCAGAAGACATTGATCCGTAGGATCAGGTGTCACCCTGAGATTGTCGGAAAGAACCTTGCGGAATTCAGCAGGAAGAGACAAGCGTCCCTTGGCATCCAGCTTTCGGCTGTATTCGCCAAGCAGCTCGCTCACAACTGTTCTCCTTCCGGGGTTCCCTCGTGGAGTTAATTTTAGGCGAGCGATTCCCACTTTGCAACACAAAATGGGAATTCCACCCACCTTTCTCCCCCTCTTTCCCCCACAATTTACCACGGGTTTTATTTTTCCCAGGAGTTTTACCTAGATATAGACCCTATATCTTGCGGTACCACTAAATATGGTTTGAACAAAACGTGGGAGAAAGTGGGGGACTTTGTGGGGGAAGCGTGAATTATGGACACGTGCGGCGCATTTGTGTCCCACTCGAATGCTGGCTTCAACCACAGGGTAAAGGAAAGGCTGTGAAGTAGACGCAAAAGAAAATGTCAGTGCAAGCAAAATAATTAAAACAATAAACTAGCGCATCCACTATTTCGTGAAAATCAGCATCGCTCTATACAAGGCTTGAAAGCGATCGCATTACCAAATCAACATCCTGGTTTTCTAATTCTTGAATAATATGCAAATACGTTTTCTGGGTTGTAGTCATGCTGGAATGCCCTAGTCTTCTTGCAACACTTGCCATTGAAACTCCTGCATACAGCAAAAGAGACGCATGCGTATGACGGAGCCCATGAATGGAAATTACTGGCACCTGCGCTTTTTGGCACCTACGCTCTAGCACCCCATTCACCGTGGAGTTATACACTGGTACATCTTTCCGGACAAAAATCGGCTCTTCAGCGGGAAGATCGCGTACCATAGTCGAAAACTGAACAACTAGCTGCCAATCCATCTGAATTTTTCGAACCGAAGATTGGTTTTTTGTAGGAGCAAACCCACCTTCATCTTTGTAGTCCCATGTTTTGTTCACATTGAGCATTTGCCGTGCAAAATCAAAGTCGGCAGGGGTAAGCGCCAGCGCCTCAGAAAAGCGCATCCCAGTTTTTGCAACCAGCAGAATGAACCAGTCCCAATTAAGAGTTTCTGTTAGTTCAAGCGACGTTAATAGCTTATGAAGTTCTAACTGACTTAAGTATTTCGGTTTCTTCTTTGCAGGCTGCTTACCTTTAATAATTGCTTTTCTGGTAGGATCGCGATCAAGTAGGCCCTCATCCACCGCATCAAGAATAGATCCTTTTAACTGGTGGTGAAAATCCATAGTAGTCTGGTGTTCGTGAACCAAAGCATATTCATTAAGCAACTTTTGATATTCTTGCCTGGTCAATTGCGACAGTAAAAGATTTGGCACCAGCTGCCTTACCCATTTTAAGGATTGCTTATACTTTGCCATGGTAGGTTTTCGAATTGCCCCTTCTTTATAGGTAGCAATCCAGTCTTCGTAATAATCTGCGAAATTGAGTTCGCGAACTTGCTCAGACATTGTTAACCTCCTAATCACAGGCGGCTCGCACTGACTAAGCAAAGTATTAAGTGATATCGAAACCGCCTTCCAGGAGAAAGCGTCGCAGCAGGGCATCAGTTCGCATATTTACCTTAAACGGCGGTATAGACTTCCCTTCTTTATTCTGAAAGTATTCCCGAGCTTTCACTTTATCTACCGAAGAAACCAAATCATCAAAACGACCATAATCATTAATGTTGGCTTCAGTAATTGCTAATCCTAGAAGATTTTCGAGTAATTCTCTATCTACACCTAGCGCTTCAACAAGTGAATCAACTTGTTTGTTTTTCGCATTTTGCGCATAGCGCGTAATGTAATCACGCAACGTCATATTGGGTTCTACCACAACATTTCCAGCTTCAATATCATGCAAGAATAACTCTGCAAAGCGTTGCTCCTCTTGCGATAACGTCGCGAAAGATCGGTGCAACGTCTGATACAACTCATCCATTTCTTCCTGGCTTACCCCCGGCTGCTCTAGCGCTTTAAGCCACTTTGTGAAGTTTGCATTCATATAGTCGTTATCAATGTGTCCCGTATCAATTTCCATTATGAAGCCCTTAAGATCATAAGGTACTTCAGGCGGATTTGGACCTACCGGAAGATCTGGAGGTGTTGGTCTTAACTCCTTATAACGCATAAGAAGCGCATTGAAATCCTGTTCCGTGAATGCAGAAGAAACAACTTCGACTGCCCCCGTTTCAGGGTCTTCTTCTCCGTAGTATTCCTTTTCATCCCACATAAAACCTTGCACCTTGGCGGCTTCTAGATACTCATGAAATTCGTTAAACAATTTTGCGAACTTCGCACGTGCAGTATGCTCTTCCGGCAAAGCAGAAAAACCTTCTACTCCCGCTGCTTTGAAAACTGCTTTAATTTGACCAAATAAAGCATTTGCGGCATTCAAATTGTTGGGAAGTTTTTTGGCAAACAATCCAAAAGGTTTATCGCCTGAATAAAGCTTAACTGCTTCTTCAATGTTGCGTTTCATAGTATGAGGACGACGATAGTAACGAATTATGCCAAATGGCTTTTCGTCTCCATAAAACAATCTATTCGTCCTACTGAAGGCCTGAATAAGCAACTCATATTCAATTACTTTATCCAGATATAACGTATTAACCCACTTTGAATCGAACCCAGTAAGCATTTGGTCAACCACAATAAGAATATCAATACGTTCTTCTGGTTTGTTTTGAACATTTAGATGGGGCTTTTTATGCGCGAGTCTAGCTGCAATATCTTTTTTCATAGCATCATAAGTTGGAATAGTGTATTCCTTGCCATAACTACGGTTATAGTCTTCGATAAGTTCTTTCAAACCCTCTTCTTTGGCAATAAGAGCATCCGAGCTTCCCTTGTTATCAATACTAGGATCAAACAATGCTGTTATCTTCATATGGGGTGCCCGTGTTTTAAAAAGGCGATAATACTCAATCGCTTCCGGAATGGAACTCGTTGCAAAAATAGCGTGAAATTTATTATTTCTAGAATAGACTAACCAATTATCTAAAATATCAGACACAACCTGTTGGCGATGCTCTTCAGTTTGATATTGCACTGTGGGCAGATAATCCTCTACCCCCTTTACAATGCCCGTATCAGCGTTTTTCAAACCTGCCATAGGAGCATCGTTCATAAAGTAGTAATAGGTTTTAGATTTTTGCGAATCGCTTATAGCTTCTTGATCATCAACCGCATGCGCTTTTTCAAGCGCTACCGCACGACGGATGTCTTTATCTTTATAGGTAAGCACCATATAAGGGTCAAACCCTAATACATTCCCATCGCGAATACCATCAGCTATGCTGTAGCGATGAAGTTCGTCACCGAACACATCGGTAGTGGTAGACATTTTTTTGGCATTTTCTTCGTGTATTGGTGTTCCAGTAAAACCAAAAAACAATGCATCAGGAAACGTTTCTTTTATAGTTTGAAGCATTTCCCCAAAGGTAGAACGGTGACATTCATCAATAATAAACACAATACGCTTATTACGCATCCGCTCCAGTTCGTTGTCATTGATTCCGCCTTCTTCAGCATGTATGCGGCTCATTTTTTGAATAGAAGTAACAATGAGAACATCGTTTGACGAAGAGCTCGTTAATTTCCCACGCAAAACTGCTGTTGTTTCTGTGCTTTGCACTTCTTCATCGGCATCAGCAAAAGCATTGTATTCAGCTAGACTTTGAGTGCCTAGTTCAACACGATCCATTAAAAAGATTACTTTATCAGCGTCTTTAGAATTTGCTATAAGCTGCGCACTTTTAAAACTAGTCATGGTTTTACCAGAACCGGTGGTATGCCAAATATAACCACCCATAACCCCAGGTTCTCCCCACTGTTTACGCGCATTAACCTTTGCAACTTTAGTAGAAATTGCAGCAGCTGCATAGTATTGATAGCTACGCATAACTTTCAAACATCCATCAGAATCATCCGCAACGGTATAGTAACCGATCATTTGGTGCGCAAGCGGAATAGAAAGAAGTGTTGATGTTATCGTTTTCCAGTCATTAATAGGCTCATTGTTAAAGTCTGCCCAATGAAAACAAAATCGTTCGTTAATAGTGTTGCCAGACCCAGGGTTTGCAAAGTAAACCATTTCATTAGGGTTCATGGCTACAAAAATCTGAACCAAGCTAAACAAACCAGCGAAAACACCCTCATGTAAATATTTAGCTATTTGATTCTGGGCTTCCGCGACAGGAATACCAGTCGTTTTTAGCTCGATATGAATTACCGGCATGCCATTAATAAGCAAAAGCAAATCGCCACGTCTGTCGCCAACCAACTTGCTAGATGTATCGAAATGGGGTTGCTGCGCAATTTGGTAGCGGCTTTGGCCCCCTGCAATTTCTCTGCGGTTGAATATTTTTAGCGAAACTTCCTTGCCGTAATGTGCCTTGTCTGCCGAATTATCACGCGTGATAGAAACAGATCCCCCGTTAATAAAGCCATTTAACGCCAACGGTGTTCTGAGACTTTTTACCTGCTCAAGGATCTGGTTCATTTCGGTTTTCGTTAATGGACAATTATTAAGTCGGTCAACAGTATTGTTATTTTCAAACAAAATGGAAGCCCAGTTATTAATCAAATCCTGTTCAGAGGGATGCTTGATTACGCCATTTTGCCAACCATTCGCCTGCAAGTTGCGAATAACAGCTTCTTCAAAAGCAGCTTCATTTTCGAACACCATTGCTATCCAACCTTATGTAGCACCAATTTAATAATCTTGTATCTTAGAGTATCAAATTTCTTATTTGATCAGCAATTGGAGTCAGCAAAGATTATATGACTGAGTTTTTTATCATGAAAGATAGGAAGATAACGTAATACTTACGCTGATGAAGGGTGATGAGGTTTTCGATATCACTCAACGTCGCGCCTATGGCAGTTTGCTCCGACAAACCAGGAAATCTTACTTGTGTATTTTGCAGTGCGGCCTTTGAAACGGAAATCACCTTGATCCCCTGCATTAAGGGAAGAAGCTGTCTGTGGTATGCATCGGAATTAAGGTAGTGCCCCAGGTAGCCCGTCCCAAAGGGGAACCGAGGTCGCGCCGGTATCGTATGCAACCCCGAGATAGTTGGCTCTTTGGGTAGTTTCCGCAGTTCAACACACTTGCCAGCCGCTTCGTCTTCCGCTGTGTCGGCGAAAATGACATCACCTTCGCGAAGTATCGACCCAGCAAATTTGGGAAGCACTGTATCGTCGGTAATGAACGGCAAATCGTTTCGTTCGCCATCGAGGCAATCATCGAACTTAATAAGAATATCTCCGTAATGAACATTGCGAGCAGTGCCATTCTCGCCATTCAAACCAGCGCGTGAAAGAGTGTTGTTCTTCAAGAACTCGAAGCAGTCTCCCAACTTACGCTGTTCCCAAGTTGTTGTTACTTAATCGGACCGTATTAATTTCTTGTTATAGAAATAGTTTCCGAATAGTTCGAAACCTCACATATGCCAATTTGTCTCAAAATACACAATCGTTTGGGAACAGCGTAAGTTGGGGGGGATTATTCTTCGAAAGCAATGAGCGCTCATCGTCAATGGAGATCCTATCTGTCAGTGTGGCTAAAGGAATATATCCCGCATCGGAATCGGACAGGGATACAAATCCGGGTGCGAGCCTCGCGAATTACAAAGTGGTTCACAAGGGTGACGTTGTCTACAACAGCATGCGAATGTGGCAGGGCGCTGTTGGGTCAAGTGATTACGATGGTATTGTTAGCCCAGCTTACGTAGTTGCTAGACCTGCCATCGAGCTAGACTCAACATGCTTTGGCTATCTTCTGAAGCGCCCTGAGATGTTATATAAATATCTGTGCGATTCGCAGGGGAACTCGAAAGATACCCAAACTCTGAAATACAACAGATTCGCGGATATCGAAGTCACAATGCCAGCAAATCTCGAAGAGGAACGGGTGATTTCAGCTTGTCTGGGACGCGTTGACGCCCTCATCACCCTTCATCAGCGTAAGCTTGATCATCTGAAAAAGCTGAAAAAAGCGCTTTTGCAGCAAATGTTTGTATAGATGATATTTGCATGTCCTCGCTAGCTCAACTAAATAAGTGGCATGAAAGCAGCAAGATAGGGTTCAAGCTTGCGACGGATGTCGGTGATGTCAGGAAAATACCAAGCAAGTAAGAACTAAGGTCGGAGAAATCGGAGAAAATATGGTAAAAGAGTAATAAATGCCGGCGGTGGCGAAAAAAGAGTTGATAATTTCAATGCCATGATAGTGAATCTATCGACGGGCGAACTACTCGATCTTTGTATGCCTAGGATAAAGTTCTTGGTTGTATTTCTTGGGATTGTAAGGCGAGTGTGAGAATTGTTACTTTTCGAGTTGATCTTTCGCGGCATCAAGTAGAGCGCATTTTAAAGATATTTCGTAAATTCGGCTATATTGAACGGACCAATGAAACCTGCGGTTACCGGAAAAAAATAACAAGCCGCTCTAACTGACGGCAAGGGCGCTGATTTTGTTTATTGTTTGCAAAACAGGTTTAAGGAGAATGATATAGCTTAGTTGAACAACGGATACTGACATGTTTTGATTTGTTGGCTCACGCTGATGAAGAGTGATGAGGGTGTCGAGATTCGCGAAGTATGCGCTGATTTCAGAGGCCTCCTCGTTAGATGGAACATCTAAAGAAAAAGATTTGACCTTATCAGCGTTAAGATTTCTTTGCGTTCCCGTAGAGATATAAGGCTCCCATTCAGAATCAGTTTCTGCCTTTTCAAGACGAGTGAAAACAAAATCTCTAAGAGCTTCATTACCGAATACCATGTTGTAAAAAGCCTGACTCGTGGCTGTATCTTGCCTAATAATGCCGACTTTTCCGACGCTTGCGTACATTGCAAGGCTAACAGCTCCGGAAGGAACAATCCAAGCAGCGCTGTTCTGCAGTCCCTCATCTGTCAGCGTTTTGGCTGTATTGGTAATGTCTCTTCCGCTTATGTCGGCAATGCTCAAAAACGGTATATCTCCACCGTAGTAGTCGGGATTATTTGCGGATGGGGTACCACCCGAGCCTCCTAACTGAATAAGCTCTCCCAACTTACACTGTTCCCAA
>CATYOF010000002.1 GCA_958410215.1 uncultured Cryptobacterium sp.
CCGTGCCGCCTCGTTGAAAAACGGGGCGGCTTACACCACTTTTCGGGACACGATTGATAGTGGCGTAAAGAAACTACTTGAAGCTGTTGCTCAAGTGATTTTTATTACCGCTCTGGGATTGATAGTTCTCAGCTGGGCTGGCTATTAGTGGGATATTGTTGCGATCTGCAAGCGAGCCAAAGTTTTCGCTAAGCCAAATGCGTGATTCACCTCGTCCAAGAACTAAAGGCATTCGGTTATGGATAGGTGCCATAAAATTGTTAGGCTCGGTTGTTACAACAGAAAAGCGGCCGTCTAAATAAACCCCTGCCAAAAGAAATGCTTTGGCGCCGTTATAGGTAATGCGATAAAGCCTATGGATAGGCTTGCCAGTTTTAGGGCTATATTCAATATTGGTATGGTGGTTTTCGTAAAACGCATGCACAGGAACTAGACAGCGTCCGTGGCGAATAGCTTTCGCCCATAATCCCGTTTTCGATTCGTATTGCTGCAGGGCGGTTTCTAATCGGGTGTTGAAGTAAAGCTTGCGGTTATCGTCTAAGGCAAAACCCCAAGAGGCAGTTTGCATCTGCAATTTCCCTTCAGCATTTGGCAGGAATAGGGGCACCAGGGATCCAGGAAAGGCATCTTTTATTTTTGCTTCGGGTTCATCAGGAATGTGCGCACCGCCGGTTTCAAGAAGCTGATCTAACGTCATTTGCGCTTCAGATATGGAAAACGGGGTAAAACGTTTACACATAATTAATCGGTCCAATAAGCAATATTACTTCACATGTTCTTTGAGCCAATCGCAAATTAAATCAGCGATCTGACGGCTATTGTTTTCCATCATAAGAGCATGAGTATTGCCGTATATTCCCCTGTCGGGCAAATACATCCATTCGGTATCACAGCCGGCCGCTTTTAAGTGCTCATATAAATGCTTCATGCTACCTTCATAGGCATATTGACCAGGCCAGTAATAGCCATCAATTTTGTACCTATCTTCCAGAAAGTCTCCGTAAACAAATAAGGTAGGGATGCCCTCAAGAGCTGAAACATCGCGCTCATTTGGGTCGAGTGTTGAGGAGCTTTCTAAAAGCACAATGCCACGAATATTTTCGGGACAAGTTAGTGCTGCTTCTAAAGAAAATAGACCTCCCTGGCTATGCGCCAGAATGATACAGCCATCGGTCATACTTTTAAAATAATCGTTGTATGCCGCTTGTACCATTTCGTTGGAAGTGGTCCAGCGTGGCACTTGCTGCTTCATGAATTGGTCGTATTGAGAATAATCAAACCTGCTTCCTTCAAAAGGAACGCCAGGTTTTGGTCCTAAACGATACGTAGTCCAGCGTTCGTCGTAGCTCATGAACATAGGTTCGCCATCGTTGATTTCAGGAAATTGCGCCCATGAAGAACGACCACGCTCAACACCATCAGAAACATTTACGTTAAAGCCATTTTGCAAAAACATGAAAGACCAACCGGGACCACCATCTTGGGTTGATTCCCATAGAGCTCCACTTGCTCCTCCTCCATGCACCATGCACACAGGATAAGGAAGTACGGGGTTGGCAAGACGGGTGTATAGCACATACATCTGGCCAGCCTGAAAATCACCATTAGGGTCATAGTCAACTGGAGGGCCACCAGGCCAAAGCGAAATTCGCTTCATATCGCTACCTTCAATGGTTACTTTTTTGCCACCAATGTGGTAACTACCATGGGCAATAATTTCAACAGGTATTTTAGGACTACTCGTTGCCGTGCTCATCAAGGTGCCTTTCTCGTACTCTGTTGATTTTAGGGCAAAGCGTTCTTTCTTTAACCAATGCATTAAAAAGACAGCTAACTATTTTCGAAATGGAAATAGTTAGCTGTGCGGGATTAAAGTCATTAATTTGCTTGGCTTGTTTTAGCCAGTTGGCTTCGTTGCAACAGGGCGACACTGACGTATAAGGACGATGCGGGCGTCAGAGCGCGACACTGTCGCGACAGGTTGGTGTCGCTGTCGCCTTTTTGCGTCAAACAAAGGCATCACAGAATCCATCAGGGTTTTTGATTTAGAGGAAATGGTTAAGCAATCCGATAGATACCACAACGACACAAATCGGATACTAAAAGGATACAAAACAGATACCCGTATGACATCAAGAAATAATCGAATAGTTTTTGCTCTGTAACACATGCTTCAGAAAATAAAAGCACCCACTGGTACCGTCGAGAAGAAAGGAAACAGATCATGGGTGCGGCTGATTTTATGCAGAAAAAGCGGCGTGCTGTGTCAGTGAACATTTTTAAGCTCGCATCGACGCACACTTCAATAGGCATTTTGGCAAAGCAGTATACGGTAACGGTTCTCTTTGTAATAGTTACAATATGCGCAGGTTTTTTCTGCTCACCCCAAAACGCATATGCGGATAGTTCAAATCCAACCGTTGCGGTGGTTAATTTTCAACCTTCATGGGGAGATGTAGATGCAAATGTCCAGCAAATGAAAGCTTACCTTGCTCAGGCTGATGAACAAGATGCTGATATTGTTCTTTTCCCGGAAATGTGCATAACAGGATACGTGTCAACTGATGATTTATCTTCTCCTGAAGCTAAAATGGCCGTTGATAATGCAGAAAGTGCTGATGGTCCTGTTGCTACAGAAGTATCTCAACTTGCTCAAAAGTATGACATGTGGGTTGTATATGGGAATACGGAATTAATTTCTGGCGATGAATCCCATGCCTATAATTCGGCGTTTGCTTGCTCTCCGGACGGAGTAGTTTCGACGTACCAAAAAATTCACCCAGTTGAAGGGGCGTGGTGCGCACCGGGCGCAAATCCTATGATTCTTTCAACAGAATGGGGCAAGATTGGTGTAAACATTTGCTATGACACGTATGCGGTTCCAGAACTGGAACGCTACTATGCTGCACAAGGATGCAAGATGATTTTAAACCCTACAGCAACTTCAAGGGGTTATGATTCTAAAACAGGGGATTCAACAGTATGGCAAAAATATTTCACTGATCGCATTGATAACATTGCCATACGAGATGGCATATATGTAGCAAGCGCTAACTTAGCTGGCTATGATGGATCCCACTACACCTTCCCAGGAGGAAGTAGCGTAATAGGGCCTTCTGGATCAAGCGGAACTAAGAATTTCCAAAAATGTTATATCGGTTCACCTGCTGAAGACAACGCAGGCATATATGTGGGGACAGTTGATTTTTCTTTAGCGACAGCGACAGATATTCTACAAAGCGAAAACTTTAAACCCAATCTTTATACCCAATGGTATAACGATTTAGCCAATGATGGCGCAGCAGATAAATATGCCTCTCCAAGTGCTGCTTCAGCGAAAATTGCAACGGTTAACTTTCAGCCGACATTTGGAAATAAAGAGGCAAATTTTGAATCGATGAAGAATTACATAGAAGAAGCTGCAGCAAATGGTGTGAACATTTTGGTTTTCCCGGAAATGGCCTTAACGGGCTATGCGGCAACTTCTAATGAAGGAGATGCTAATGGACAAGCGGTGGTAGATATTGCTGAACCTGCTGATGGCAAGTACGCAACTGCCATTGCCGAATTGGCTAAACAGTATGATATGTATATTGTGTTTGGTACTGCTGAGCCTATTTCGGGCGATACAGCCCATGCCTACAATTCAGCGTTTGTAGCCAGTCCTAATGCTTCCGTGCAGTCATATCGTAAAATTGCTCCCGTTGAAGGTCCTTGGTGCACTGCTGGCGAAGATCCACTTATTGTTGATACGCCTTATGGCGCTATGGGTATTTCTATTTGCAAGGATACCTATGGCTATCCTGAATTGGCGCGTTATTACATGGTTAAAGGTTGTACTTACCTGATTAATCCAACAGCTAGAACAGGCACTGATGCGGGATGGGAAAACCTTTATACCAATGCGTTAGAAAATTTGGCAGATCAAGACAAAATGATTGTTATTTCGGCTGATTTGTGTGGCGCGGATTTGGATGCTCCTGCTGAACAAGCTTCGTGGGGGTCTTACTCTGGTGGTAGTGGAATTTGCGCTCCGCTAAACAGCGCTGAAAACGGCTCTTACGTTACCACATGGGGCAGTTTTAAGTCTGACCCTTCAAATATAGGAATGGTCACAGCGGAAATTTCGTTTGACAAGTTATGGCTTGGTAACGGAGATGCTATAACTGGATTTAATCCTTCTCTTTATGCTGAAATGTATTCTGGGGCAACTTTCACTAATCCTTCCGTAACGATACCTGCAGAAAGCGAAAACCCAGGCGAAGGCAACAATCCAAACGATGATAACAAAGATACTAATAACACCGATTCTAATAAGGATAACAACTCTAATACCACAACAGAAGCTTCCGATAATTCCGGTGAAGACAAGGATGGGTCTAAAACGGAAACTCAACCCGCATCAGATAATTCTGGAAATAGCGCAGATTCGCTTCCGGTAACTGGCGACAATAATCTGCTCATTCCAATTGCTGCAATCGCAGTTATTGCGGCAGGTGGTGCTACAACAGCAGGAGTTATGTATTATTACAAAAAGAGAAATGAGGACTACCGAAATAACCGTGCTGCATAAAACAATTGAAACCAACATGGCAATAAACGTATAAGTCTGAAAACAATACGGAGAAGCGTAAGAATGGCAAACGAGGGCCATACTAGGACATGGAACTTCGAACCATTTTCCTATAACCCTCAAGCAACAATAATAAGCAGCAGTTTGAGAAATCAAGCTGCTGCTTATTAGAGTTTTAGGGGGTAAAGTCATTTTGCTTGTTGCAGACTAAAACCCCAGGAGCTTCTTGTAAATTTCTTCGTCTGAATCAAGGAATACATTGAAAACAACAGTAGGTAAGGGGCTGCTTGATAAAGCCGTGGTATTTACCGTGGCATTTGTAGATGCTGGCGATTCACTTGGTGTGTTCTTTAAAGATTCTGCTTCGTGTTCATCCAGCCATTCTCGAATCGTAGCTACAGCAATTTTCGCTGCCTCTTCGGCGGGGAAGCCGAATACGCCGGTACTAATGCAGCAAAAAGCAATGGACCTGTCACCCGCTTCGACCGTAGCGTCTAAACAGCTGCGATAGCTTGAAGCTAACTGTTCGCGCAACTTGTCAGTTACCGCGCCATTAGCGATGGGTCCAACCGTGTGAATAATGTGTTTAGCAGGTAGATTGTAGCCGGGAGTTATTTTGGCCTGTCCAGTAGGTTCTTCGTGCCCCTGCTCTATCATCATGCGAGCACATTCGTAGCGAAGTTGTATGCCTGCGAAGGTATGAATAGCGTTATCGATACAGTAGTGGAGTGGCGCCCAGCAACCAGTCATGCCCGAATTGGCGGCATTCACAATGGCATCGGTTGCAAGAGTGGTAATGTCGCCTTTCCAAAGGCGAAGGCGCGAATCAAGCGGCGTAGGCTCCAAATTGTCCACGGTGGCAATCCCTGCATCGTGGATCATGCCTTGCAGTAACTCATCCTGTGCTGCCAACAAATCAGCATCGGCACGCCAGGGCTCGCGAACATTTACCAGCGCACGAAAAGCAAGCCAGAGCTGGGTGGTAGTGGCGCTGTCAGTCTCTATTGCTGCGCGATCAGGAACAATATCAAGAAGTGCTTGAGTAATATAACCGCCGTTATCCAGACGCTCTTTCATAAGACGCTTTACTAAATATAAGCACAAGGCATGCTTGCGAGATTCGTCCATAGCGTATCCTTTCGAAACCTGTACTAATTATAGAGGGCTATCACTTGTGGCTTAATGAGTGAAAAGTAGGTGGTTGGTAAGTCTCATGGTGTCGCAAAGAAGTAAATGGCTATAACTCCAGCCAATAACGGTTATCGGGTGTGCCTATAGCCAGCATTCGGGTTTATGGATTAACACTCAACCGGAAAACCTAGTAGGATTAAACACCGTCAATTTAAGTTCTGTAAACTCGATCATTTCATCAGAAATGTCGAACTGCATGGGTTGAAAAGACCCAGAAGCTCAATACAAGAACTAAATACGTCGAAAGGAGGACTTGTGAGCTGCTTTGCAAAAGAACAATTGCGCAACTGCAATCGATACAACGAACGAATGCGAATGTATCGAATGTACAAGTCCAACGACGTGCAAGGGGTAAGGTAAAGTCGTCGTCTGTTCTTAGGTGACAGTTACTTTATCTGCGGTCGAGATTAGACAAACTCCCGCCAATGACTTCAAACACTCCTTGGTTTTCAATTTTTTGTTCGCATTTCTCTGAAAGGAAAACCCCATGACAAAGTTCATCCCCCGTAAACTATTTGCCGTTCTTACTGTTGCAGTAGCCCTTTGCGCAGCGCTTGCGCTTACTGGATGCAGTGGTGGTTCTACCGATTCTGCGTCTGAAGATTCTGGCGACAAAACAATCAAAGTTGCCGCCGTACCTACCCCTCATGCTGAAATCTTAAACAATGTGGTAAAGCCCATCCTGGAAAAAGAAGGCTACACGTTGGAGGTAACGGAATTTACTGATTACGTTCAGCCTAATACGGCAACCGAAGATGGCGAAGTTGATGCTAACTATTTCCAGCATGGTCCCTACTTGGAAAACTTCAACGCCGAACGTGGCACCTATTTGGTAAGCGTAACGGCTGTTCATTATGAGCCTTTGGCAATTTATCCTGGCAAGGTAAGCTCTTTGGATGATTTGCAGGACGGCGCAACGGTTGCTGTTCCTAACGATCCTACTAACGAAGCTCGCGCACTTTTGCTTCTTCAGCAGGAAGGTCTTATTACTCTGGCTGATGGCGTAGGCGTAAACGCAACCATCAATGATATTGTGGACAACCCAAAGAATCTTCAGCTTGAAGAACTTGAAGCAGCCGTAGTACCTACCGTATTGGCCGACGTAGACGTTGCTTGCATTAACGCAAACTATGCTATTGAAGCTGGCCTTACGGTAAATGATGATGCTTTAGCAGTTGAAAGCGCCGATGGTGATGCGGCAAAAACTTATGCAAACCTGCTGGTGGTAAAGGAAGGTAACGAAAACAATGAAGACATTCAGGCACTGGCAAAAGCCCTGAACTCCGACGAAGTTCGTGACTACATTAACGACAATTACCAAGGATCCGTACTACCAGTATTCTAAGTAGTCAAAAAGACAGTTTGGAAGGCCGTCCGAAGGGCGGCCTTCTTTGACGTAGAATAGTGCAAAACTAAAAAGTATGTTTAAAAGTGTGCTTAATAAAGAAATGTATATAAAGGAGGAACCCCAACATGATTAATGTTGAAGAGCTGCGAAATGCTCCCGTTGCTATTTTAGGTGGCGGCGCTGTGGGCAAAACATGCGGTGCAGACTGCGCTTTGGCGGGTCAGGAAGTTCGCATTTGCGACCTGGATCCATTCTTCAAAAAAACGCTAGGCACGGTTATGAAGACTGGCATCACCCTTCAGGATAAGGCCCCCGGAACGCAAACCAAATATGGTTTCCGTCGTATGGGTAAGGGTGAATTTGCATTGGCTACCAATTCGGTTGCAGAATGCGTAAAGGGAGCAAAACTTATCATTGTGGGTATCCCTTCGGTGGCTCATGAAATTTTCTTCAAGGAACTTATTCCTTGCTTGGAAGACGGTCAGGTAATTCACATTATTCCCGACAATTACGGTTCCTTGAAACTGCGCAAAATGATGCGCGAGGCAGGTTGCACCAAAAACGTTATTATTGGCGGCTGGTCTTCTGCTCCTTATGGCACCCGTGTTGACACCGAAGGTGGCGTAATGAAACCTACCTGCAGTTTGGTATATCGTGCCATTACCCTGCGCGGCGCTGCGCTTCCCGCAAAGGATACGGAAGATTTCGTAGAAAGCTCCAAAGCGCTGGGCTGCTTCGACGCTATTACGGAAGGCGACGGTGCAGTTTGTGGCGATACTGTTTTGGATATTGGTTTCTCCAACGTTAACCCCGTAATTCATGTTCCCGGTACCGTATTGGGTGTTTCTACGATGGAAAACTTCAGCACGGTTTTGGGTAAGAATGCGCATGAATACAGCATTTATTCGCATTCCTTCTGTCCTTCCATCAGCGAAGTTCAGTATCAGTTCTACAACGAAGAAATTGCGTTGGCCGAAGCTATTGGCGTAGGTATTCAGCCCTTCAAGAAGGAAGTATTCTTCCAGCGCACCAGCGTTTTGGGTGAAGAATACATGGGTGAAGGTTGCAATGTTCCGTTCGAGGAAGAATGGGAAGTAGGTTATGCAACGGGTCCCTTCACTATTCAGAATCGCTATGTAACCGAAGACGTACCAGTTGGTTGCCATGTATATCACGAACTGGGTAAGAAGTTTGGTGTTCCAACGCCAGTTATTGATTCCATGATTGTGCTTGGTGGCGTAATGAACAAGACCAACTACATGGAAACTGGTTTGACCTTGGAAGACTTGGGTATTGCTCATCTGGACAAGGAACAGTTGCTTGCTTATCTGCATGAAGGCGAATATGTAGAGGCATAATGCTTTCGCAATCGGCGGTTTAGTTGGCAGATTGTGCTGCTTTGCTAAGTCATTTCGGTTAGTAATTCGTGCGTTCGTTTGAGATTGGTGCTCTTGTTTAGCGAGCGCCAGATCGAATCGACGGTTTGGCGATGTCGAATTATTTGAGTTTTGATTAGTGGTTGGAACTGTTGCAAAATGGTTCCAACCACTTTGCTTGTATACCGAGCATGCGCACTTATACCGAGCGTGCACGCTTCTCATAGGTAAAGTTTCTAGTGTGCTTGGTGGTAGGAAGCCTCAAAGGAATAAAAGGAGTTAGTTCATGTCAGTTTCTTGGAAAAGCGCTTATGGTGCCATTACAAACGAAGATGCGCGTCGAGGAATTTTTGAGCTTCCGCCCCGTTATACCAGTGGGCAAGCGCTGGGCATTATCGCGGTTGACTTGGACTATCCCAAAGTGCCCGGCAATGTAGTAAATGCTACCACGTACGATTTTCCGGTGCTCTACGAAATGGTTTCGTTCGAAATCGAACAACTTTTTGCGGGGGATCCCAGTATTAAAGAACAAGTGATAGTAGCTGCCAAGAAGCTGGAAGCCGAAGGCGTGCGTGCCATTATTGGTGCCTGCGGCTATTTTGCTCATTTCCAAAAAGACGTTGCTGCCGCAGTGGGCGTACCTGTTTTTATGTCGAGCCTGTGTCAGCTAGCCACCATTAAAACGTGGCTTCCTTCTGATAGAAAAATTGCGGTGTTCGCTGCTGACGGCGACAGCATTGATGACGAATTTTTAGCCAACGTTAATACCACTACCGACCAAATTGTGGTGGTCAATGTAGGCGACATGGAAAGCTTTGCGCCTATTCGCTGGGGTAAGGGCCCGCTTAATAACGGTATGCTTGAAGATGATCTTTGCGAACTTGCAACAGAGGTATGCGAAGCCCACCCTGAAGTGGATTCAATTTTGCTTGAATGTAGCGATTTACCACCCTATGCTGCCGCAATTCAGCGGGCAACGGGTTTGCCCGTGTTCGATTTCATTACCCTAGCAAAATGGGTTGAAAGTGTTGTGGTGCAGCGTCCTTATTACGGTATGTTGTAAAGCTGCGTAGATGTAGTGAAGGACCGCACTCGATCAGATGCTATAGTCGTTAAATTTTAGTGGGTTTAGGCAGTACGTATTTGATTCCTGTTTTCTGCGAAAGTCGTGCAACGGTAGAAGCTGCTTGG
The DNA here is from genome assembly GCA_958410215.1 of uncultured Cryptobacterium sp. Lineage (GTDB taxonomy): Bacteria > Actinomycetota > Coriobacteriia > Coriobacteriales > Eggerthellaceae > Anaerotardibacter. The sequence continues at coordinate 9,680 of CATYOF010000002.1, forward strand.
ACTAGCTCTTTAATTTCTTCGTCAGTTAATCCATCAAGGTTGGATTGCAGGGTCATGTTCAGTTCGCGTACATGATCGTCAAGCATCAGGATGGCCGAATCGGTCAGGCGCGCAATAACCATACGGCGGTTTTTTTCACTGCGTTCACTTACAATAAGCCCTTTTTCGCGAAGGCCATGAATGGCACGTGTTGCTTGTTCGGGGGCAATGTAGACTTTTGCGCTTAAGGTGGACATATTCATAGGCCCATCGGAATAGAGCGCCATCATGATGTCCATTTGTGTTTTGGTAACCGGAACAGGCAGAGCGGTGGGCACAATAGTTCGCTTAAACAGTTCATTAAAGTAAAACGAAGCCTGAATAAGTGATTGAGCATCTTCGTTGCTGATCATATGCATTCGCTCCTGTTTCTGCGTTGCTTATCTACTTAACTATATTTCAATAGCGGACAAATCAAAAGGTGCACCTAAACCAAGAAATACGCGTAGCGCAAAAGGCGCGACCAAACCAAGAGACAGGTACACGCCAAAAGGAACGCCTAAGCCAAAGATGTGCGCAAATAAAGAGGTGTGGCACCTTAGATAAAGGTGTGTCCAAAATATTTAGATTCTCGTACTTTTGACTATCGTCTATTGACTTTCGTCAAGTATCCCATAAACTTGATAATCGTCAAGTTTTCAGAAAAAGGGTATCTCTATCTGCTGATTCGAACAAAACGAAAGAGCAGTGAAGAAAACCAAAGAAAAGCAAGAAAACAAAGACTACAAAGGAAACTAGGAAATTACGGCATAAAAGCAAAAAGTGCTAAAAAGCCGAGACAATGTCACAAAGCTGCGACAAAAAATTCCTAATTCGATCTTGAAAGCGAGAAGAATGACTCCCCTAGGTTTAACGAATGAACAACGAAATATGGTAATGGTGCTGCTCTGCGGCGCGGTGTTGGTGGTGTTAAATCAAACACTGCTTTCCCCGGCGCTTCCTTCTATTATGCAGCACTTGCAGGTTGATGCTACGACGGTACAGTGGCTTACTTCTGCTTACGCTCTGGTAGAAGCAGTGGTAATTCCTTTAGCTGCTTGGTTTATGGGTCGCTTTAGTACGCGCGTGCTATTTATTGGTGCTATGGCGCTGTTTGGCGCAGGCAGTTTGGTTGCGGCTATTGCGCCTGTTTTTGCAGTGCTGTTGGTTGGCCGCATTATGCAGGCCATGGCAACGGGCGTCATGATGGTTATGGTTATGTCGCTGATCTTACTAACGTTTCCTCGCGAAAGTCGCGGCAAAGCGATGGGCTTGGTAAGTTTGGTCATTGGGTTTGCTCCTGCAATTGGTCCAACCCTTGGTGGTTTGCTGGTTGACGTGGTGGGCTGGCGCGCGCTGTTCTGCATCGTTGTAGTGTTTTCGGTGCTTATTATTCTGTTTGCAGCGCGTTCGCTGAAGAATCGTGAAGGATTCCCGCGTACTTCGGCCGATGCTCTTTCTATTATCTTTTCTTCTATTGGTCTGGCGGCACTTCTGTATGGTCTGTCTTCGTTTGCATCGTCGGATCATGTGGAGGTGTGCGTAGCGCTTATGATAATAGGCCTGATTTTCGTCGGCTTGTTTGTGCGCAGGCAATTCAAAATCGAAGAACCCATGCTGCGCCTTGAGGTTTTGTATAGCCGTCGCTACCGCATGGCGTTTATTGTCTGCGCGTTGTTCCAGGCAATCCTTATTGGCTTGAGCGTTATTATGCCCCTCTACATCCAGAATATATTGGGTTATTCGGCGACCATCAGTGGTTTGGCTACTTTACCCGGTGCTTTGTTGGGTGCTGTTGCTGGTCTTGTTGGCGGTAAGATATTCGACCAGCATGGCGTACGTGGCGTTGCGCTTGGTGGTGTAGCGGCGCTGTTCATTGGTTGTATTGGCTTGTTCTTCTATGCTATCGACAGTTCGATGGTGTTGGTTATTGCTGCAAACATGGTTACCTGCGGTTCGTTGCAAATCCTGTTCACTCCTATTAATACCTGGGGTGTTAATTCTTTGAACAACGAATTGGTGCAGCATGCAACGGCAACTACCAATACGGTAAACCAGGTAGGTGCATCGCTTGGTACCGCGCTTATTATGTCATTCAGTGCATTGGGCACTTCTATGGCACCGGCCGGAACGGATCTTGAACGCACGTTCTTCGGATATCATTGGTCCTTCGCAGCAGTGCTGGTATTGGGTGCCATAGCGTTACTTTTGGTGGTGCTCTTTATTCGCAATATGAAATCGGATGTGGTTCCTGCTACTAAGGGCCAAACGACTGCCAAGATGCAATCAGGTGCGAAGCCTCAGTCTGAGGCGACTGCTCAAGAGCAAAAGGAAGGAGAAATCGACGTGTATCAAACGGTTGGGGAAGTTATGGATATCAACCCCGTTGTTGTTCCCTTCGATGCTCCTATGAGCACGGCTGCAAAAATTTTGGCAGCAGCTAATGCCAGCGGTGCGGTAATTGTTGACGACAAGGGTACGGCTCGAGGATTTATTTCCAATAGTGACATTTTGCGTTTCTTCGGCGATGAATCGCGCGTTATTACCGGCATGAGCGGCTTTGTAGTATTGCGTGAGCTTGACAATGATGATGTTCGTAAGCAAATTGCGCGCATGAAGGATATTCAGGTGTCCGACGTCGCGACGAAAAAGGTTATCGGTGTTTCACCTGATACTAATCTGGGTGAAGCTTGCAAGCTGTTGGCTGAAAAGCGCCTGAAGCTGTTGCCAGTAGTAGAAGGGGACAAGCTTGTGGGTGTGGTTCACCGTAGTAGCTTGCTCCGTCTTATTGCTGATGTGTTGGAAGAGGACGAATAGAATGAGCCTGTAAGATATCGGAGCTATTTAGGCGATTAGTTTAAGACGAACAGCTTTCGAGTGAGTGGTTCAGACGGCTTATGCTCTGAAAATTCTCTTCAGTTCGTGAGGTTCAAGATCTTACTAGATTTTTTCTAAAAGCGCGATGATGCTTTCCATGGAAGTGGTTAGCTCATCGCGTTCTTTTTGGGTGAGGTTCTCAAGGCGGTGCATAAACACTTGAGCACTATCTGCCAGATGGGATTCAATGAGTGCTTTGCCTTCTGAGGTAAGACATACAACTTTCGCGCGTTTGTCTTCTTTGCTGGTGCTTGAGCTAACCAGTTTGTCGGTCGAAAACTGGGCAAGAATTATTGAAACATGCTGCTTAGGAACATGAATAGCTTCGGCAATGGTTTGTGCACGGCTGGGGCCGTATTCATATAAATATTCCAGCACTTCTGCCTGGGTGCGGCCCAGTTCTCCCTTAAAGGATTTGCGGTACTTTGAGGTTACCTTCGCTTCGAACAATACGCGCATGCGATAAGCAAGGGCCACTTCTTTGGATTCAAGCGTGGGGTCAAATGAGGAACTGGCGGAATCCTTTAAGGCTGATGCCTGATTAGGCTTTGCCGAAACGCGTGATATGTCTGGATGATTTGAATTCATAAGCTTGATTTTACTGTATAGCAGTAAAAGAGCTTGTACATAAAAAGGGCTCGGCTTGCGGGTGTGGTTGGAAATAAAAGGTGATGTGTTAGCCAACCAAAGAATTATTTTGAGTGGAAAGGATTGCCTGCCGAGCCCTTCTATTTACCAGGTGCGGGAGCCTAGTTCGCGGAATTGCGCAACGGTGGGAACATGGGAATTCATGCCGCCATCGACGTTGATCACCTGTCCGGTAACATAGTCGCTTTCGTTGGAAGCAAAGTACACGCAGGCGTTAGCGATGTCTTCGGGGCAGCCATAGCGATTAACTTCAATGTTGCTCAAGAAGATATCGCGCAACGTCTGGGGAACAATTGCTTCATTTTGTGGCGTAACAATAAGGCCAGGACGAATGCAATTGCAGCGAATATTTTCCTTGCCGTACTGCAGTGCAACACAGGAAGTAAGCATGTCAACTCCTGCCTTAGCGCATGCATAAGCGGTTGCACCAAGGTCGCCACCGCAGGAAGCCATGGAGCCAATGTTAACGATAGAACCGCCGTTGTTTTCCTTCATATAGGGAATGGCGCATTTGGTCATGTAGAAAGCGCCGCGCAAGTCGCTGTTGAAAATGCCATCCCACATTTCAAGGGTAACTTCTTCAACTGATCCGTCAGCTAGGCCAACATTTGCGGCGTTATTTACCAGAATGTCCAGCTTTCCATATTCTTTCACGGTGTCTTCGATCAAAGCTTCTACCGCAAGTTCTGCTTAGTTAAGTGAGAAAGAACCGGCACTTGGTAGCTCGTTGCTCATAGCGGGCCGGCTCTTTCTCGGTAGCACCGAGGGGTCCCAAGATGTGCCCCCTGTAATTAGTCATGAGAATATGACTAAATGAAAAGTGTGGTGCTAAGAAAGAAGGGATTCGGTAGGTTTAATTCCGCGAATGAACTCTAGTGCTTTCGCGCTTGTAGCTTTTGCTTTCTTGAACGAGCTGCTGCAACTGCTGCTACGATGCCAGCAAGAAGGCCAATTCCGGCGACGAAGGGGATTGCCTGCAATGTGGAATCGCTTGTTTGCGGGAGGCTGGACTTCTGGTCTTTGCCTAAGGCTTTGTATGTTTGGCCTTTTGCACCGTTTGTATCGTTAGAACCACTTGAGGCATCATGCTCAGAGTCGACCTCATTGCTGTTTGAATTATTTCCGTCGCTGCCTGATCCATTGTCAGAGTTGCCGCTTGGGTTGTTGCCAGAATTATTTCCCGGGTTGTGTGAGCTGGGGTCTTCACCGGGATTATCTGGGCTGCCATTATTGGGGTCGCCACCGTCGCTTGGATTATCGCCGTCGTCTGGGTTGTTTGGGTTTTCGCCTGAGCTGCCACCTTCGCCCGGATCAGGGGTGCTTTCTTCCCACAGTGCCGTTAATTCTAGGTTAGGTTCGTCGTAGGTCACGCTTACCGAATCGCCCGGCATATATGTTTTCCCGTTAGAGCCTTGCCATCCTTTAAAGGTGTATCCATCGCGGGTAGGCCCGTTTAAGACCGTAAACGTTTTTTCGGTTGTTTCGGGTTCGGCCTGGTTATTGATGCCAAACGTTCCCTCTTCGTTAGCTCTGGTTCCCGGAGGCATGGGGTTTCCACCTGCTCCATCGTAGCGGAGGCTATATTCCTTATCCCAAACAGCTTTAAGGATAGGAGGCATGGAACACACGTCTTCATTTGCATCGTTCTTGATGCTGTAAGTGGATTCGTAAAGTCCAAAACGAACAGGGGATGATCCGGGCGGGGTTGTTTTGGCGCCGCGATATAAAAGTTTGTAAGAAGTGGTTGCGGTGTTGAAATCGGGAGCTGCCCAGAACAGGAATTTGTAGCCATCACGGGAAGGAATGACGTTGGTTATCTCGAAATCCATATACAGGGGCTTTTTCGAGGTGGTTTGAATAGCTGCGTAATTGGTGTTTGCATAGGTGGTTCCGTCGGTTGATTTCCACGAGTAGGGCTTAAGGGCAGGGTCCTTTAAGGTGCCGCCGTTAGGGTCATAACCTAGAGCGCCTTGGTAGGTGTCGGGAGTGTCTTCGGTTACGGTAACTTTAAAACCAACATTCTTGATGGTAACGGCTTCATCCCCGTCAGCGGCTTTACCGCGGATGGTGATTTTGTAGTAGCAATATACGGGGGTATTCGCAGGCGTTGCTTTAATTCCTTTGAATTCAAATCCAATACGGTCGGTGCGTGCGCCAGAAGTTAAAGCCCATACGTATTCTGAAGGTGAACCTGCAGGATAGTAGGTGTTTCCGATCGACTTGCCGTAAGGAGAAACGGAAACGGTTGTTACGTCATAGGTTTTCGTAGTACCAAGCCCACCGTAGTTTTCCTTAGTGAAGGTCATAGGGTTGTTAGGGTCGGTCCAAGTGATCGTGGTCCCTGCCTTAACGGTTACTTCGCCATAGTCGCCCGGGCGCGGGTAGGTATTGCCGGGAGTGTCTAAACTTCCTGATTCGGAATCATTAGGGTTTATAACCTTGATATTATCGGCGCTATAACCAGGGGTTTGAGGAATGATACTTGCATCAATGGCATTTGCCGGAGCCTTTTGTCCTGCAATGGTAATAATGTTGTTGCAGGTGAGTGTTTCTTCAGTTTCTTCTGGTTCGTTTTCATCTATTATTTCTGCAAAAGCAGACGTTGGAAAAAGAAGTGCCGGAAAAGACATTGAAATCAGCAGAAGAGCAAAGATAATTGAGGCAAATTTTCGTGCATAATCGTGTTTCATATAAGTTCCTTTTGTGTTTTGCGGATTCTGGGATGAAACGTTGGCGACTTTTGGGCCTTGAGCATACTCATTGAAGTGATGGGTCGTCATTCGTTTAGGAGCAACTGTTGGAATATGGTTAATCTGAAAAGCGTAGTGCGTCGGATTGCTTAGTTTGAGGGGTATTCAAGAAAATCACTCGGTATGGGGAGTAAGGTTAAATCAACAAGGGTTTGCGGAGCTCAGTTTGATAGGCGAAGGATAGCGGCATATGAATTTGTATGAGCAAATATCTAACTATGAACCTTATAACGAACAGGAAACAGCAGATAAGGTTCTTATGCTGCAGGCGTTGGAGCATTACGACGCTGAAGGAGTGGACTGTTTTTCTCGAACCGTGCAGGCGCATTTTACCTGTTCGGCGTGGGTGGTGGATCCTTCCAGAACGCAAACCATTATGGTGTTTCACAACATCTATAATTCCTGGAGTTGGATTGGTGGCCATGCGGATGGGTGTGATGATTTGCAAGCGGTTGCCCTGCGCGAACTGCAGGAAGAAACGGGAGTGCAGCATGCCCGCTTGCTTATGCCGGCGGAAGTGAGCGTTCGGGCAAGTGGACAAGATGTCCAGCAAGCCTCGCCTGAAGTGCCCTCTTGCTTAGGTGATGATCTGCGAAAAGCGTACGCTGCCGAGACGAAACCTTTTGATGATTCTGCTGCAAGAGAAAGCAGCCCGATCTTTTCTTTGGAGGTTTTAACGGTTGATGGTCACGAAAAGAATGGGGTGTATGTTAGCTCGCACCTCCATTTAAACGTCACCTATCTATTTGAAGTTGATCCTTCGCAACTGCTCCGCGTAAAACCTGACGAAAACAGCGGCGTGAAATGGGTGCCGCTTAATCAAGTAGTTTCCCTTTCAAACGAACCTTGGATCCGTGAACGCATTTATAAAAAGTTGCTTGCGAAACTTTCCTTTTAGATAGTCCTGCATATTCCGATGTGATGACCATGTGAGATAAATGGTTGCTTTATGCGAGATTCGTGATAGATCTCTTCGCTAAAGTTAAGAGCAAGATCTGAATAATTATTAGTAAATACTAATAATTATTGAATTAAATCTTAGCAACTATTAAGCTTTAAGCAAAGAGGCTGTTATGACCAAAAGGCGCATTCTGGTTCAAGTACTTATCAAAAATGGTTTCTGGTCCGATGGTGGTACTCGGCATGAAAAATTTACTAATGGAAAAGTTACGGTGTTGGTAAAACGGCATCGCGAAATAGAAGACGAAATTGCATTAAGAATTCTGCGTCAAGCTGGTTTGCGATAGACATAGGGGTGTAGCAATGATTTATATAAGGGAATTTGAATTCTATGAATCAGAAAGCGGTTCCATTGTTGCAACCCCTTGTGATATGGAGGGTGGTACGTTTGGCAGTGATTTGCGTGATGCGGTCGAATCGGCAAGCGATTGGCTTTATGAAACCATAATGGATAACTTGGCTAAGGGGAAAACTCCCGAAGGGGGCTGCTTTGAGCATGAATCCAAGCACGGTGGTCGGATAATTGCTGTTTCAGTTAATTGCGATCTTGCTCGTGCTGATGCGGTAACGTCGGCGGATGCTGCGCGAATGCTAGGCGTCAGTTCGGCGCGCGTGGCTCAAATGTGCGAAAGTGGCAAACTCACCTCCTGGAAAGACGGAACACGTCGCATGGTAATGCGCAGCTCTATTGAAGCGCGTTTGGAGGAGCAGCCGAAAGCGGGTCGTCCTCGCAAGGAGAAATTAGGCTAGTATGATTCCGCAAGGTTAAGCGTTAATGCTTCCGTTGGAATCTTGTTTTCGGACGCTTTGAATAAGCACCCCTAAGGCTATGAGACCGTAAGCAACCCCAACAACGCAGGTAATAACGGGCGAAACGGTGGGCGCCATGTTCCCAAATATGAGCCAATCGATAAGCTCGGGCGCAGCGCCGGTAGGTAGCATCCAAGGAGAAATTTCCAACAGGGCTTTCATGGCTGCTGTAATTACGCCAATAAAGAGAATGGGCGTTCCCCAGGAAGAAGCACGTTGCTGATCGTTCAAGCGCATACCCAGTGCCACCGAAACAAAAGCAACAGGCAAGGTTGTAAACAGAAGAAGCAGGGCAGTTTCGCAGGCAAGGGCAACATCGCGCAGTACGCCAAAGGCGCAAACAAGGGCAACCAGCTCGCTTACGACTATGCAGGCAAGCGTTTTACCGAAAGCAATGGTTGCGTGTGAAGCGCCTGCTAACTGCATGGTACGTTCTGCTCCGCGTTCGCGCTCTTCGGCTAAAACGCAAACGGTTCCAATGCCGCCGATGCTACAAATGGCCATCTGACATAAAAAGGGAGCCGAAAACCACTCAAAGAAACGGAAGAAATCGGTAAAAAGTAACGTGAAAAAAATGAGCACGAATACGGTAGCCGCTATGGAAGGATTAGCGGCAAGCGTGCGAATTTCATGCAATGCAATTGCGAGGGTGGCACGAACACTCATGCTACTTCATCCCCAATGTTGCGCGCATTTCTTCGGCGCGACCCTTTGCCAGCGGAATTGAGCTGTGTGCCACATCGGAAAGCGTAAGATTGAACGAATTGCGCGTGAAGCGTTCTATCTTAGCAACGCGTTGAACGTTTACGATGTAGGAACGATGGCACCTAAAGAATCCGAAGCGCGTTAGTTCGCGTTCAAGTTCGTCTAAAGTTGAGGGTGTTTGGTAAAGCTCTCCGCGTACTGAAACATAGTTTTGGCGGTTTGCGCTTTCAATAAAGTCAATTTCTCGCGGATCAAATAAAAGAGTTGATGTTCCTGATTTCGCCTGAACCTTGCATACGCGAACTTCATCACCAGCAAAGATGACTTCCTCTTCAATTTTCTGGTCGGAGTTGCTGGCAGCGTTCGATCTGCTTTGTTCATCTGAGGCGACTACATCCAAGGTGCCTGCTTCATCAGTTGTTGTCTGGGCGGGGAAGAATCGACCTTCTTCTTCCCACCACGCGTCGCCTGGCATCAATAACGCTTCGCGAAGAGGTTCACCGACCGTAATAAAAATAGTGCCCTTTTCTGCCTCACTTGCAATCCAGGTAAGAAAAAGTGATCGCGCATCGGGTCCTAATTCCAACAAGGGCCGTTCGCAAAACACAACTTCGGGCTCGAACAGGGCCATGCGCGCAAAATTCATTAAAGCGCGTTCTTCGGGAGTTAGTTTTGAAACCGAGGTGTTTCTTTTGTCTTTCAGCCCGAAATGATTAAGCGCTTCGCTGGCGGTTATCTTGCCGCCCGCTAAGCGGGCAAAGAATTTCAAGTAAGAACGGACCGTATCGCGGTCGAACCCTTTGTCGGATTCCAAGTAAAAGGCGCAGCGCTTCTTTTGGTAGAACGCTTGTACCGCAGCAAGGGCGCTGCGGCTTGTGTCGCGACCGCATTCTATATGAATGCTCTTACCAGATTCGCCTTCAATAAGCGCTTCGATGGATTGATAGTCGGGCGAATTTGCAGTCATTCGGTCGTCCTTGCGTTCGTATTTCACTGAGCGGAATTTGTGTCATGCGAAATGGTATCACAGCACCTAAGCGCAATAGGCGCACGTGGCTGCTCTTGATGCTCCTGTCGTACGCTTCAGTGCTCCTTTCGTAGGGCGGCGTGCTCTTGTCATACCAAAACTATGTATTTGATCAGGCTTATCTGAAAAACTGTCGGTGTCGCAAGCGATGTGAAAACAAAACACGGTCACCAGGTGTGCGGCGCAATGTGCGCGTCGCAATTTAGGCAGAAGGAGTACCTCATGGGTTCGCAATTTTTAATGAGCATTCTGAAAGATAGCGGTGTTGCCGATGTTGCGGTGTCCATTGTTGATTATCTTGTCGATCGCAAAGCCGGAAAAAGTGAAGCCGGAAAAACGGACAAAGCGGCAAGGGGTAATCGTAAATCTGAGGCAGGGAAGTAGGCGGGAACCGAAGCTGAAGTCTAGCAGTAGGCGGTGGCCAAGACGAAGCTTAAAAGTAGACAGCAGCTGAAAACTGAAGCTTAAAAGCGGGCGACAGTCGAAACGGAGCCTAGAAGCAGGCAGCGACCGAAGGTAGTAAGGGGTAATAAAATGAGTGCGGTAATGGCAATGGAAGGGGTAAACCTTTCCTTCAAGATAGGCTCAGGGCCTCGCGCAGTACATAAACAAGTACTCCGCAATCTTTCTTTTTCTGTGCAACGCGGTGAAGCATTTGGATTTTTGGGTCCTTCGGGTGCGGGCAAAACAACCACAATTAAGCTTTTAACGCGTCAGCTTAAAAAAGATGGAGGGCGCATCCAGCTTTTTCATCGTCCGATAGAAAACGCAAGTGATGCTGACTATGAACGAATTGGAATTTTATCGGATACCAGCGCCCTATATGAACGACTCTCTATCGAAGACAACTTGAAGTTTTACGCAAACGTTCGCGGAGTATCGCCTAAGGGTATTCCTGTACTGCTTGAGCGTATGGCACTAAGCGATGATCGAAAAACGCTGATTAAAAACTGCTCGAAAGGTATGCGGCAGCGCGCGGCACTTTTAGCAGCACTGATTCATTCGCCCGAGTTGCTGTTTTTGGATGAGCCAACTAGTGGGCTTGATCCTGCGGCTCGTGCGGAAGTGCATCACATGCTTGGAGAACTGAAAGCGGCTGGCACCACGGTATTTCTTACCACGCACGATATGTCGGAGGCGGATGGTGTATGTGATCGGGTGGCTATCTTAAACGAAGGTCATATTGTGGCTTGTGATACTCCTGATGAATTGAAGCTCGCCCATGCACGAAATCAGGTAACCATTCATACGAAAACGCGCGGGGTAGTTTCTACTACCAAAGATGCGGCAGGTGCTGCGATAATAAGCGAATTGATGGAATCGGGCGAATGCTTGTCCATCCATTCGGATGAACCAAACTTGGAAGAGGTATTCTTGGATTTAACGGGGAGGGAGTTCTAATGCAGGCAACTATGAGGAAAATTGGAGCCCTTTGCCAAAAAGATTTCATCGATATGTTTAAAAATCCCAGTATGTTGGTGTGCTTGCTGATGCCCATTGGATTTACGGCTTTATTTCGGTATATGTTGGGCGATGTTGGTGTGGCTACGGTCGGCGCAGATCCTCATGCGGCAGGACCAGCGGCAGACGCGATTCTTGCGAAATTCGAGCTTTCTTCGGCACTTTGCATGGCTATTGGCATGGTGGTAAGTATGGCGGTGGTATATGGCATTGCCGAAGAAAAGGAAAAGCACACTTTGCGCACGCTTATGCTTGCTAATGTGAGTGCTGGTCAGATTATTATTTCTCGCGCGTTTATTTCTCTGGTTATGGTGTTGGTGGTGGCAACGGCATGTTTCTTTATTGCTGATGTTGCTGATGCTTCACTACTGATGCCTTATTTGGGTTTGGGTATTTTAGGTGCACTTCCCATCATCTTGCTTTCGTTGGTTCTGGGACTTGCTGCACGCGACCAAATGACTGCAGGGCTTTATGCGGTGCCGGTAATTTTGATTACCTTGGCTCCAGTATTTGGCGCGTATGGTGGGGAAATCGCCGAAATTGTTCAATGCTCTCCAACGGGCGGTATGAATTCTCTCGTGGAACTTATGATGCAGGGTACTTTGTTTACGAGTGATGCGTTGGTTCCGCTAGCGGTAACGCTTGCATGGATTGTCGTTTGCGCGGTTTTGTTCATTGCTTTGTTCAAGCGCCTCGTGCGCGACAACTAGCGTGACAAGTGGACAGTGACAAGTGGACACTTGCCACGCAGGCGGTTCGCACGTGATAACCCGTTCGTCTTTTCTCTATAGTGTAGGACCTTAAGAAGCGCAAAATTCTTCGAGAATAGCTTCTCTGGGAAGAATATCCTCAATTAAATCGTCAGCAACATAGGGGGTGGATTTTAAAACTGCCCCCATCTTTCCGTCTCCAGCAGCTTGGATAGCTTTGTGAGTGTTGTTTATGCACACTCTCGCAATTCCTTGTAGAGCAGCTTTGGTAACACCAAGATCGAAAGCGACCTGCTCGAATGAACGGGCCGAAATTTCATCTATAGTGCGTAGCCCGCCATAATTCATTGCCATGTCCCTGCTGTATCGGGGGAAATAGGTGGTGCTTACTAAATCGTAGGCAGGAGAAAGGGATAAAGTGGGCAAGACTTTATTTCTCTCATCCTGGATGTTCTTTTCTTGAGAGACTTTATTGTTATCTAAGTTTTCTTCTTGCTGTAAGACCGAAAAGTTTTTCAAATGTGCATCGCAGTCGCCAATCAAGTAAGTAAAACAAAGCATTCTGGCAAATTGAGCAATGTCGCGTGCTGGCTGCTTGCTGGACACTTTCAAAAAAGAAGTAATAGAAGCAATGCTGTTGTTTTTGATTTCGGCATACTTTGACCCAGGGGTAATACCAAATGCTTGAGCGAGGTCTTCTTGATGCAGACGAGTAACTTCAAAATCTTCGTTTGATTCGCTGATTTTCCGATCAAATCGCTCAACCGCAAGAACAGGATTGCCAATATCTAAAAGAAATACATTTGCTACGTTAATGCCGCATGCTTCTGCGGCTTTCATGCATAGAAATTCTACTTCTGGAATATCTCGTATTTGGCTTGCCTTAAGGATATGTGTGGTTGCCGCTAGTCCTACTGGCTGAAACCACCCTTCAGTAATAGACATGGAAGGGTTATGAGCCAAAGCAGTTTTGTTTTGAGCTCCTGCTAATGACAGGCGTAGCGCGGTGTTTTCTTCGGCGGTATTGGCAAGGTTGAGAAAAATATCGCGAAGGTTTTCTATGTCGATTGGCTTGTAAGCGTGCTCTTGTGGGATAACTTCAGACGACGAGGTAACAAGGATATCTCCTATGCACTCTTTGCCGCAGACGGAAAGCATACCTAACCAATTTTCTTCAGGGAGTTGAAGCTTTGCTGCGAGCGCTTGCCTTGCGGTTCCTTCAGCAAGCAGGCCTTCAAAATAAGGACGGAATTCTTCCAAGGTAAAAGGCTCTTTTCGAAGGGGAAGAGAGCAAGACAGAGGGGTTCTGCTGGGTGATGACAGGTATTTGTCGTCATAGGCGAAGCTAAGGCTATCTGTCGAAATGATGCCAATCTTTTGAGGGCTATATTGTTTTAGGCGTGAAACGATTAAATCTGCCATTTGTTACGCCCTCCGTTCAGCATAAAGATCAATACCCAGCATAGTTAACACGTTGAGGGCCTTACCAAGTTCTGCGGTTTCTTTTCCGTTTTCTAATTGCGAAAGAAAGGTAATACCTACGCCGCAAAGTCCTGCAAATTCTGCTTGGGTGAAGCCTTGGCGCTTTCGTTCTTCTTTTATGATTTGTCCGAATGCAGTGCTGTTAGGAATCTGGATCATGGGAACTCCACTCTGGTGTGACAAGTGGACAGGGCACTTGTCACAGTTTGCTGCGAAAGGAATTTTATGCGAACGCGAAAAATTTTTACAAAAGTATAGTAATTTATGCGAACGCATAAATCAAGACCAAAAGAGCCAAGATTTATGCGAACACATAAAATCTGATAAGCGGCTCTGCATTTATACGAACGTATGAATTGCTTTTACGCTACGTTGATTTCACTCTTCTATCTTACCTGCCTGCATTCAACAGTGCTTTTGCGCAGCATATATATATGAGAAAAGATGGTTTCTTTTTGATAGATACATAGTAGAAATAGCTGCGCTCAGAGGATAAGTCGCGCGCGCCTGTACTCTGAGAACGTGTAGATGTGGCCTGTGCTCAAAGAATGACTACGAACGATTGCGAATGTAAAAGCAATTTTAGATTTGATGGTGGTTAAGAAATATTTCTCAAAATAATTAAGCATTTTGCAAGGATTTGGCTTCCCTATTCGTGTTCTAAGTGAAAGGAATAAGGCGCGAAGAGCTCAAAGGAGGCCAAACAATGAGGGCGAAACATAGAAAACAGGCGAAACAGGCATTTTTCGTTGGGCTAGTATGCGCGGTTGCGCTGTTGTGCGTGGCAATGCTGTCGGGATGTGCGCTTACTTCAGCACACGCAGATAGTGCTATTGGGGCGCAGCCAATGGAAGCTACCCATACCAGCGATAGGACTGCTGGAGTCGCACTTGGCACCAACTGTTCTAATTATGTAGACACCAATAATGATGGTATTTGCGACAATTGCAGAGGCGCGCATCAAAGCAAGAGCGCTCGTGATGGTAGCGGAAACAATGGCGTTTGCGGCAATTGTGGTAGCAACAGTGGTTGTGGTGGCTATATTGATGCCAACAACGACGGTGTTTGTGACAACTATGACGGCGCTTGCGGTAATGGCGGTGCTTATTGCGATGGTACTCGTCATAACGAAAACGCAAAAAATGGTGTTCAAGGTAGTGGCTTGCAGAATGGTGCAGGGTTTCAGCACAGAGCTCATCACGGAAATGGCCACGAATAGCGAATAGTACGAGCAAGGGTAAAGATACAGTCATCAAGGGCGAAGATCATTAAAGATACGAAACAATAACAATAAACTGACCATAAACTATAAGAAGCAAAAAAACGGCAACAAGGTGGTTTGGTAGTGCGTCCATCAGGCGACATAGAGCAGGTAATGCGCGCTTATGGCGATGCAGTATGGCGCGCTTGCCTTGTATACCTTTCGCCTTCGGAAGCTGAAGATATCTTTCAAGATGCTTTTATGAAGTACGCCCTGCATGATACTTCTTTTCAAGATGAATCCCATAGAAAAGCCTGGCTTCTTCGAGTGGCAATAAATGCCTGCAAAGATGTGCTGAAGGCTAAACGAAGCAAAAACGACTCTTTGGAACAACGGCTTGAGCAAGGCGATAGAGTTATTGCGGCGAATGCCTCGCAGGGAATTTCTGCAGAGGCTTGCTATACGGGCAATCCAACCGACGCGCAAGCCAAAGGGCGCGCCGAAAATTCGCTTGGTGGGGTATCTACTGACCAAACAGAAATTGGTTTACTGGAAATTCTTGACGTGCTGGATTCTTTGGGGGATCCACCGAAAACGGAACTGTATCTTTCTCTTTATGAAGGCTATACCGCCCGCGAGATAGCAGAAATGACGGGCGAGCCCGAAGGTACCGTATATTCGTGGATTTCGCGCGGCAAAAAGCAATTACAAAATCTGTTACGGGAGACATTGCGATGACAAATTCCGACAAACAATTGCGCGATGCCTTCAGCAACGCCTTTAATGAAGTTCATGCGCCTGATGATCTGAAAGCACGTACGCTCGTGGCAATAGAAGCAAAGCGTGCGGAAGAGAATCGGGCAGAGGGGAATTTCGAAGAACCAGAACACGCAACCTTACCAGAAGAAAACATAGTTGCTGCAGGTCGAAATAATCCCGAAAAAGCTAAGGGGCCTGAGCCTAAGAGACTCGAATTAGCTCTACCCCGTACCAAAAAGCGCTTCCGTGTAGTTTCGTCGCTTCGGGCAAAAATTGCGCTGGCAGCCTGTGCTGTTTTAATTGCGCTTGGTGTTGGTGGTGGTGCTTATGCCTACACTACGCCTACCGCCTACGTGGGAATTGACGTAAACCCCTCAATCGAATTGGGCCTTAATTGTTTCGACTACGTGGTAAGCGCCGAAGGACTAAATGATGACGGTAAAGCGGTGTTGGGCGAGACGAACTTTACCAATATGCGATACGACGATGCTATGCGTACACTTGATGAAGCTCTTGCTAACGATGGCTACCTGAATACCAATTCGGCTGTGGCGGTAACGATTGCGTGTGACGATGAGCGACGGTGCACAGATTTAGAGCAAACAAGCCAGCAGTGCTTTGCCTCGGCCGGACAAGGGGTGCATTGTTCGCGCGCATCATCGGATGAACATCATGCGGCACACGAAGTGGGCATGGGCATGGGTAAGTATCAGGTATGGAAAGCGCTTACCGATGCTGGTGTGGATATTTCTGCTGAAGAAGCAGCGAACATGACCATGGCGCAACTGCGTAGCCTTGCCGCACAAGAAGGAGTAGAGCTCGGTCAAACTGCAGGCCAGGGAACAGGCTCCGAAGAGGGAAAAGATGCAGATCATAACCGAAGCGAAGGCCAAAATGAAGGTGCTTCTTTGCAAAATAACGCGCACTCTTCTGCACAAGAAGGAGTACCATCAGAATTGCGAGGTGATCATAGGGGAAATGGTCACCATAACGACTAAATAATTCGCGATAAAAGCAATGCAGAAAGGGGATGGCTTTTATGGCTAGTGCAGTTGCAGTTCTTGGCGGAGGAAATGGCGGTCATGCCGCTGCAGCAGATTTAACCATGCGAGGGTTTGAGGTCCATCTGTTCGAAAGTGCCGCATTTGCTGATCATATGCAGGGAGTTTTCGACACGCAAACCATTGAACTTCAGGGTGCTTGCGGATCGGGCGAAGCGCATATAGCAATGGTTACCAGCGATTTGTCTCGTGCGATACAGGGTGTGAAGTGCATTCTGGTTGCTGTACCCGCCTTTGCGCATGTGCCTTATGCAGAAATGCTTGCCAAAGTAGTACAACCTGGTCAAATAGTTTTAGTAATGCCTGGTACGTTTGGGTCTTTAATCTTCTGGAAGAAGTTTAAAGAAGCAGGCATTGAAGACGTTATTGTTGCTGAAACAAATACGCTTCCCTATGCAACCAGGCTTTTAGGTCCAGGAAAATCGTTAATTATGAGCTGCTTTAATCCTTTAAAGATTGGCGTTATGCCTGCTGCTCGTACCGATGAAGCGGTTTCGGCATTGTCCGAATTTTATGATTGCTTTGAGCCGGTTGAAAGCGTAGTTGCTTGTGGTTTGTCTAGTTTGAATCCGCTCATTCACGTGCCAACCTGTATTTTGAACGCCGGCCGTATCGAATATGCCAAGGGCGATTTTCATCCTTACACCGAAGGCTTTACTTCGTGCGTGGCGCGCGCTACCGATGCAGTGGATAAAGAACGTATCGCTATTTTGCAAGCATTTGGGTATAGCTACGATATTGCAGCACACGGTGTGGGCGGCGCAGTTAAAACTGACGATATTGGTGAAGCAATTGCGGGCGATCCTAACTTTGCCAAAATTACGGGTCCAGGAAATTTTGAAGATCGTTACTTTGCGGAAGATATTCCTTTTGGTATTGCCTCGTGGGCGAAAATGGCACGTCTTGTGGGCGTAGCCACTCCCGTAATGGATGCTATGACTACCTTAGGCGGCGTTATTATGCAGCGGGATTGCAATGCAACGGGTCGCAGCCTTGAAGAATTAGGAATCGCAGAAATGTCCCTTGAAGAATTACGGGATTACCTACTTAAAGGTTAGTTACTTCAGTTAAACATATCATCAGAATTCGATTCCGAGCCAGGTTGCCTTGTTAGGTTGCCTGGCTTTTCGCCGTTTGCCCGCTTGGTAGGGGGTTTTACCTAGACACGCCAGATGGCCTTTCTAGCTACGATATGATGAACTGTCGGTGGGGATCGTAATCTTAGCTGTTTTTGTGCGTACCTGCGTTCATGGAACTCTAAGTAACGACTTATTCCTCTTACCTTAAAGAAAGTTCGTTTATGTGGAAGGTTGCGATGGCTGAGTACAACAAGCTCACTCCAGAACTTATTGAAGAACTTAAAGGAATAGTGGGCGAAGCAAATTGTTACGTTGGTGACGACATTAGCGCTGACTACTCCCATGATGAAATGCCTATTTATGGCGAGCAAATGCCCGAAGCGGTATGTTTACCTGCAAGTACGGCTGAAGTAGCGGCCATTATGATGTTGTGCAATGACAACAAAATTCCTGTTACTGTGCGCGGTGCTGGCACCGGTTTGGTAGGCGGCGCAACGCCTTTGTTCGGTGGCGTGGTTTTGTGCACCATGCGTATGGATAAAATTTTGTATTACGACATGAACAACCTACTTGTTCATGTACAGCCAGGTGTTCGTCTGTGCGATTTGGCTGCCGATGCGCTTGAGCACGACTTGATGTATCCCCCTGATCCGGGTGAGAAGACCGGATCTTTGGGCGGTAATGTAAGCACGAACGCAGGTGGCATGCGTGCAGTTAAGTATGGCACCACGCGCGACTACGTTTTGGCTATGACGGTTGTTTTGCCAAACGGTCAAATCTTAGAACTTGGTCGTTCGGTTACAAAGACCAGCTCTGGCTACAGCTTGCTTCACTTGATGATTGGTTCTGAAGGCACGCTGGGTGTTATTACAGAACTTACCTTGAAGCTTATTCCTAATCCCAAGGAAGACATTAGCTTTATTTTGCCCTTCGCCGATATTGAAACAGCTATTTCTGCGGTGCCTAAGATTAAGCTTGCTGGTTTAAGCCCGCAATCTATCGAATTCATGGAACGCGATATTGTGGACTCTTCTGCAAATTACACGGGTAACAAGATTATTCCTACTGTGATTGATGGTAAGGATGCAGGTGCCTATATCCTGGTAACGCTTGATGGCAACGATCAGGATGAAATTTTCCAGCGCGCAGAAACGCTGGCAGAAATTGGCGATGAAATTGGTGCGTACGATACGCTGGTACTAAGCCATCCTGCTGATAAGCGCGCGGTATGGGAAGCACGTAGTGCGTTCCTGACGGTAATCGAAGCAGAAACCGATCTTATCGACGAAATGGATGTTGTTGTTCCCGTTGATAAGATTCCTACCTTCTTGGAATATGCTCACGAAGTGGGCGACAAGTATGAAGTTCGCATTCGTTCCTTTGGCCATGCGGGTGATGGTAACTTGCATATTTATTGCTGCGCAAACGACATGGATGAAGAAATCTTCCTGGAGCGTACCGCAAAGGTTATGAAAGCAGCGTATGAAAAGTGCACCGAACTTCGCGGTCAGGTTTCAGGCGAGCATGGCATCGGTCATGCCAAGAAGGAATATCTGCGCGAATCTGTGGGCGATACCGCTATTGGCTTGATGGCGGGCATCAAGCAGGTGTTCGATCCGAACATGATTTTGAATCCTGGCAAGATTTGCAACTAAGGTAGCTAAAGCAAAATAAAACCTTCGATTTTGTCGGAAGTGACCGAATCGGGGGACTGTGAAAAGAAATAGCGTCGTTTCGGCGCTATTTCTTTTCTGGGCTGCTCTGAAATGCAGGGTGAAATGTAACGAAACACAAGTTTTTTGTAACCAACCAACATTTTTCGAAAAGCTAGCAGACAAGAAGCAATTCGGGGGTAGGCGTAGAATCCCCCGATTCGCATAGTTTTGACAAAAATCCGCAGAATAATTTTCCCTGCGTGCTGGTTTTAGTCCCTTGCAGTGTGGGGATTGTCGAAAGATTGCAACAAAGTGCTGGTCTGATGGCATAATTGAATGCTGTAGTACTAGCAGCGCTGAAGAATGAACCAACAAAGAAAGGAGGCGCGATGATAACAACAACTTGTGATGAAAACTCTACGCGTCCCCTTGTTATCGTGGTGCATGCTTCGGTTGGTTCGGGCCATCGTAGTGCTGCTCAGGCAATTTCTCAGGCGTTGGAAGATCTTTGCGGAAAGCATCCCAATCTTCCGGCGGATACTGAAATTGCAGTGCTTGATATTCTGGAATACGGCTACGTTAAGTTCGATGGCGACAAAACCGCCAACGTAACAGTGGTCTTTAATTCGCTTTACGACTTCACCTGGCACCATGTATTCACCGGTCGTTTGTTGTGGGCTGGCGGCTGGGGTTGGTCACCTTGCATGTTCAAGCCGTTTACTAAACTGGTGGAAAAGCGCAAACCCATCGCTATTATTGCTACCCATATTGTGGCAGCAAATGCAGCGGTGGCAGCGCGCATGGTAACCCGTCAGGCATTTCCTATGGTGTGTGTGCCAACCGATTATGGTGCTGAAGGTTTGTGGCCTCATTTGGATTGTGATTTATTTTGCTGTGCCGATGATGAAATGGTCAAAGAACTAAAACCCCGAAAAGTGCCTGATAGTCACATTAAAGTAACGGGCATTCCGGTGCGCAAAGGCTTTTCGGAGCCGTGTGATAGAGATGCGGTATTGGATAGGTTTAATCTGCCACACGATAAAATTAACGTTATTGTTATGGCGGGTGCTCGTTTATCGCAGCCCTATATGCCGTTTCGAGAAATTGTAAACAAAATACTTCCCTGTTTGTCGGATTTTTCGAAAATGCATTTTGCCATTCTTGCGGGTGCCGATGAAGAATACGCTACTCAGCTGCGCGAATTCTTTGCCGAGCGCAACATCACCAATGCAACCGTGTTTAACTACATTGAAGACATTCCTGGCCTTATGGAAGCAAGCGATATGATTATCGCGAAGTCCGGCGGCTTGGCTACAACGGAATGCTTATGTGCGCGCTTGCCACTTATTTTGGTGGGTAAATCGTATGGTCAGGAACGAGCCAACACTCTTACTGTTACTGCAGCGGGGGCGGCGGTTAAAGCCGAAACCTCTGAAGAGTTGCTGCGAGAGCTTGACCTTATTCACGCCAATCCCGAGCGTCTTGAAACTATGCTTTCGGGCGGCGAATCTCTGCGTCGTCCCTACGCAGCGCGTGACATTGCTACTACCACTCTTGATATGGTGGGTAAGGTTCATCTGCCAAAACGTCATTTCGCAAAAGTGTATTGGGGCAAAAAGCCTTATCGCGTTCGCTAAAACTCACCGTCCTTTAGGACCTTGCCGCCCTCTTGATAAGGTTTTTGCTCGGCAAAATCTTGTTGTGCATCCGAAATCTTGTAGAACAAATCTTGTTGTGTATGGCGTAATCAGTCATGTTATTCAGTGCGAATTCGCAGGCCAAGCAAGCACAGTACTTGTTAATAGGCGTGCTATTCAGCGCATCCACATAGGGAAGTGCTCGTAGTAAGGTCGTGCCACAACGTTAATGGCACTTCGCCAGTTTCGTATACGTGAATGATTCGTTTCTCTTGTTCGGACAGCGCGCTTTCTCCGAAAATGTCTGAGGTAGCCTCGGTAAAACGACCTACAAATTCAGGGTTGTAGTGCACAAGCTTCGGATTTTCTAATAGGGCGCCATAGTAAATATCTGCTTCTACCAAGTCTTGGAATAGGTGGCTGCCGTAAGAAAGCTCTGGCGAATATCCTGCAGCAGACGAAGCCACTTCACAAATGCCCATAAAATCGCACACATCGGCAAACGAAACAGGCACTCCTAATTCAGGCGAAGAAGTTCCAATGCGCCCTGGAACCATAAGCAAGCAGTTCTTTTGTGAATCGCGATAGTGTTCGTTTACGATACTAATAAGACGAGCGACAGTGGGCTTTTCTGCATGAGGGAACTGATAATATTCCAGCGGATCCACCACCACTACGACATCAATGGCGCTTTCGCGAGATTTACCCATTGCGCACTGTTTGATGCTGAAATACGTATTGTGCTGAGGAATTTGAGGAATATCGATGCGTTTCCCCGATTGGAGCAGATGGAGCGGACGGCATTGCAGCAAGTTAACTACAAATGAATTCTTACCCACGTTCACGGTATATTCAATGTCAACAGGATGTTCATAGCAGCGCTCTAGGGTAGCTAAGATGTTAGCCATCAATGTGGTGAAGGTTCGGTTTTCTGCAAGCCCTTGGCACGAAGCGAACAACACAGGCCGATACTGGCCTCGTTCGCGCAACCTACCTTCCGCTTCTTTATCATGTTCAAACATCGCTTGCTGGGCAAAAGGCGGGAACCAATCCGCCAAGTTAAGGACATTGCATTCAGTAAGACAGCGTTTGTCCAGGTCGAGTACATCGGCATAGTGCTGAGAAAACCGATGTTTGTCGGCCCACGTTTGATTGGTTTGAGCAAGGGGCTTATCTAAGCTGATGATGCGCGGGTAGTCGGTTTGTGTGCGATCGACCGCTTTAGTACCCAAACCTGCAACCAGGCGAAGCATGCCAGCGTTGGGATCAAGATTGCTTGACCACCTATACGTGCTGTGCGAATAGCCAACGCCAGCGGCTGTAGGCATAAAGTAGTGGTTTCCATAATACGATCCACTTACGCGCTGAACCAACAGTGCCATCTGCTCTTCTTTTTTGTCGAGCCCGTTGCGGCGGCGGTATTCCAATGCAGAAGGATCCATGGTGGAAGCGTATACCGTGCGAATGGCATCTTCAAAGGCGGCAAGTCGTTCTTCTAAAGAGCCAATGTTTGCGCAGAATACCGACTCGTACTTGCCGGCAAACGCATTGCCAAAGCCGTCTTCCAAAAAGCTACTTGACCGAATAATAATAGGTGCTTGACCGTAGTATTCCAAAATTCGGATAAAGCCTAAGCGAATATCTTCAGGAAATGAACCCTCCAAAAAGCCTTGCGCGAGGGCGGGCGCTGCCGCTATAAAACCTTCTTCACTACGTTGGGCAATACGGGTGGTCCAAAGGTCGTTTGCAACCAAATAGGAATAGAAAATATCCGATCCCAAATAAAACGAATCGTGTGGTTCGAGATATTCCTGTGCGGAAGGTAGCTCCTGTTGAATAAGTTTCCGTGCCAGCAACATGCCGCAGGCTTTGCCGCCAATAAGCCCGGTTCCAATCATGTGGTTGCGAATTTCAAAATAATCGGTTGGCGCAAAGTGACGACGTACCATTTCGCGCATCTTTTTATCTTTAGTCACCATCATGTTGCACATTTTGGTGCAGGTATCAGCGGGTAAGGTGCCACGCTGATAGTCGATTTGCGCAGCAGCAAAGAAGCGATCCCAGCTGTCGATGTTGCGATCTGGTGCTGCCTTAGATTCTTCATCGGCCAAAGCATAGAACTTGCTTGCTTCAAACCCGTCGGTCAAGGCCGATACAGTGCCTGTTTCAGGGGAGTAACGATGGGCTAAAAACATGGTTTCACTGTAGCGGTTCCATACTTTTAAGGGGTGAATATACAGGTCATTGTCTTGGTCGATTGAACTGGCTGTAGCGCCTCTGGAATTGTTGTCATTGGGGTATTTTCTTGAGTACACATCGATCAAAAGCTGAGTGGTATCGCGAATTTTCGCAATAGCTTGGAAGGAATGTCCGCCGCGAATAATAGGAAAGTAGGCAACGGTATCCAATTCAAACAGGTAGGGGCAGGTTACGCGGAAGAAATTCCCCATCATTAAATCGGCTGACCAAGCGGTTTGTAATTCGCTTAAGCAATCGAAAACATAGCATGCCTCGCGTCCGGCATCGGTGATGATGTTGCGCACTTCGATAGTGAAAGATTCGAAACCTTTATGGGGGTTAAGCTCGTAAATGGTTACGCCTGGCTGGGGTTCAACCAGGGGCGCATGGGAGGCAAAACGGATATAAATCATAGGGCGTTTATCTGTTACGCATTGGGCAACGAAGGGCTTTACAAAATAAGAGAAGTCTTCAAGGGAAGAAAGCTGCCAAACAACGTTATCCCCCAGGCGAATGTGATCAAAGACGGAATCGAGCTGGGGAATACCGCATGAAATTCTATCGAAGGCTGCCATGGTGGTTCCTATCGCGCGGAGGAATTTTCATTTTCCCAGATCATAGGGTTGTCTTGTTTCGAACGAGTAACACCTGTGTTACGCTGCAGTAACTTTGGCGCTTGCCTAAATTGCGCAGGTCTTATATAATGCTTTGGCACTTTGCAATTGCCAACGTGGCTCAGTTGGTAGAGCAACGCACTCGTAATGCGTAGGTCGCCGGTTCGAGTCCGGCCGTTGGCTCCACGAAATCGCAGGTCAGTCGCTTGTCGGCTGGCCTTTTTTCGTTCTGGGACGGGTATTTTTTTAGAATGTGTCGAAAAATGTGTAGAATCCGCTAAAAATCTGAGGTCTATGCGTGCGAAACGCGGTTGCAGGCACAAATCGCTTCGGGTGCTTTTGGAACCAATTTTTCATTAAGCTCGCCATAGGAAATTTCGTTAGAAATATAGACTATTGACGTGAAGCAACCTAAGAATTTAGCCAGACATTTAGGTCATAAGGGTATAGCGGCCTAAGAATTTTTGCATCATCTAATGTTTCTCAATGTATTGAGTAAAAATACTCAGTATACTGAGTAAAAATACTCAATAGGGAGGCAGTATGTACGAGCGCGCACAGGTTCAAACTATCTCGAATCGTATGAGCGAGTTCGAGAATCCACTTTTGCAAGTTGTGGTTGGGCCTCGTCAAACCGGCAAAAGTACCATGGTTACCCAAGCACTGAAGTATCAGCAGTGCGAAAGTGTGTATGTAAGTGCCGATGATCCTATTGAGCCTTCGGTAAATTGGCTTACTACCGAATGGCAACAAGCGCGAAATATGACAAGGAGCAATAAAAATTCCGTCATTTTAGTGATTGATGAAATCCAGAAAGTTAAGGGTTGGCCTCGCGCGGTGAAATCTCTTTGGGATGAAGACCGACGTGTTGATAATAAACTTAAAGTGGTTCTGAGCGGCTCGTCTTCTCTTTTGTTGCATAAAGGGCTTGAAGATTCTCTCATGGGAAGATTTGAGCTTATTCGCTCTCCTCATTGGTCCTATCAAGAATGTCTCGATGCGTTTGGCTACTCGCTTGAGGACTATTTATATTTCGGCGGCTACCCTGGTGCGGCGCGTTTGATTACGGATGAACAACGCTGGGGTTCCTATATTCGCGATGCGGTAATCGAACCAACCATTTCTCAGGATGTGTTAGCTTTAGAAGATGTTCGGAAACCGGCACTCATGCGAGCCCTTTTTCGTTTAGGTGCTTTGTATTCTGGGCAAGAGCTTTCATTTAATAAAATGTTGGGCCAGCTTCAAGATGCAGGCAATACTACGACTCTTGCTCATTATCTTGATTTACTTGAAAAGGCCGGCATGATTGCGGCGTTGCCTAAATATCATGCAAAAGAACTTGAGCGCAGAAAAAGTTCTCCGCGTCTTATGGTGTACGATACGGCGCTTATGTGTGCAGTTTCTGACAAGAATAAAGAGCGGCTTTTGGGCGAGCCTGATCTCCGTGGACATGTAGTTGAATCTGCCGTGGGGGCGTATTTGCTTGCGCGATCTCCAAGCGAAGGATTTGAAGTTTATTGGTGGCGTGAGGGCAATAACGAAGTGGATTTTGTACTTCAAAGAGGTACGGCGCTTTCGGCGATTGAAGTTAAATCGGGGGCCGAGTCAAGACAAAGTGGCATGCTGAAGTTCCTAGAAAAACATCCAGAAGCCCGACGCATTGTGGTTGGGGGTTCTTCGGCGGGATCCTGCTCTTTGGAGGAATTTCTTCTTGGAAAGGTGCCGCTGTTCTGGGATTAATGGTTTCGGCAAAAGTTCTATTGCGAATTCTTTAATTAAAAGCGCTTAGTTAACCTTCCAGATTGAAGGTTAACGCGATGTCTTCATTCTTTAAGTTAACGATTTGAGGTTTGGGGGACTGAAATTCTACCTGCGTGCCCGTTGAGGCTTCGCCGTTGCTGTTGCCAGCGTCGCTTGATGCGGGTTCTACGGTAAGCGTATACGTTCCCTGCTCGGTTACTCCTTCCAACGCGCATGCGGTATTGGTGTCAACCGTAGCAACATAGAAAGCTTCAGGGTCGTTATTGGGGTTGTCGTCGGTAAGCACCTCTGAAGCAATGCCTTTATACACGCTTACATTAACCTGGCTAAGTGATGCGTTGGACGTATTTACTTGAACTGAAAGAGCGCCTACCTGCGAAGAAAACACACAGGAATTAACCATTAAAGCAATAATAATTAAAGCGCCCGCAAGCGCGCCAATAACAGAACCTCGTATACGGAAGCGAGGCCCTTTAGGGGCGGTTTCGGCTGCCGAAGAAGCGGTTTGGTTCTGATCGGTATTAGTATGTGAAGGCTGTTCCATGGGGCGTACCTGTCTAGTCGTTACCTTAGTGGATCTGCTAATTTCAAAAGCGCCAGATCCTCGGTGAATATATGTTCTTTAGGCTCAAAAGCAAACCTACCATAAGTCTGAAATTCACTCTATTTTATAGTACTTTGCCGGGTTGCTTCACGTAAGGTGTTGCCATTTTGCGAGTATCTTATTCAAATGATACATTTTGAGTAAGATACTATTAAAATGAGTAAGATACTTCTCTGAGATATTGGTGAGTCTAAAGGCGGGACGTTATGACTGTTTTTGATTATAAAAAAACAATTCAGAGCCTCATGACTCCAGAAATTGTGTCTGCTCTTGGTGCCTTGCGAGAATACAAAGGCAAACAGGCCTTCTATTATCAAGTTCAGCCTGATGTTTTGCAAAAACTTAGCGAAGTGTCCAAAATACAAAGTACCGAAGCTTCAAACAGAATTGAAAATATTTCTACAACAAACAAGCGACTTCGTGAGCTTATGAGCGAAAAAACTACTCCAAGAAACCGCGATGAACGTGAAATTGCCGGGTATCGTTACGTACTCAATCTCATACACGAAAAATATGAAGCTATTCCTGTATCGCCCAGCGCAATCCTTCAACTGCATAGAGATTTGTATCGGTATGAAAACTATTCTTTTGCCGGTCATTGGAAAGATTCTGACAATGTAATAGCCGAAGAAACACTAAACGGAGAAAAAATCGTCCGTTTCAAGCCGACAAGTGCTGCGGGTACTCCTTCTGCGGTAGAAACGCTCTGCGGTGAATACAACAGTCTTATCACCACAGATGTGTACGATAAATTTCTTTTGGCAGCCTTGTTCACGTTTGATTTTGTAAGCATTCATCCATTCAACGACGGTAATGGCCGTATGAGCAGGCTTCTTACTTTATTGCTTCTTTATAAAAGCGGATATACCGTGGGGAAATATATATCTATCGAAAAGAAGATAGAAGAGTCTAAAGAAACCTACTACGAAGCGCTAGCTGCTAGTTCTGTTGGGTGGCACGAGGGGAAAAACGACTACGTTCCCTTTGTAACCTATCTGCTTGGCGTGGTCATTTCTTGCTATAAAGAGTTGGAAGAACGTTTTAATCTAATTTTTAAGCATCCAAATAATACTGAAGTCATAAAAGCATATTTTGATTCATTGCTTGGTCAGGCTACTAAACAGGAAATAATGGATGCGAATCCTTCGATAAGTAAAAGCACCATTAATCGCGTTCTTCAAAGCTTGCAGGCAGAAGGATACATCGAAAAGGTTGGTGCTGCTCGAAATACGGCTTATCGCAAAAGCATTTCATTCAAATAAATCCGGGCGATTTTCTGCGGCGTTTCCTATGCCGATTTCTTGCGGAGTATTCTGTGTTGATTTCCCGCACAACCCTTTACTAGTTACAAATAATTCTATTTTTGTTACATATGTGAGCTAATTGTGGAATGTTATAAATTTACTCGCATTTCTCCCAAAACATGTTCTACGCAGTTGATCAGGCATTAGTAATCGTGATATTATTCAAAAGTACTATTCACTTTTTGTTCCTGAAACGCTTTTTGTGTTGCTTATCCCCTAAATAAAAGTTACCTGTGAAGGTAACTAAAAAGCTTTCAGGAGGGGGGTCGTTATTCCTTTTCTTACAAGGACGGCTCGGGGAGGGGGGTCTAGTAGATTACTCTCTGGTTTTTTGCCTAAGTAAGGGTGGGTATAACTTCCTTTCACATTTGAAATAAACAAGCACCCAGGTGTGAGCTTGGGTGTGTGTTTAATCGGGCGCGCTACAGGGAAGATGCGTGCGCCAACGAAACGTTGGTCTAAAACGTTGTTTTCGAACGTTGTTTGGAAGGGGTCGTTATTATGAAGTCATTCAAAAAGCGGCGACATAGCCAGCCTTATTTACAGGCAGAAGCGTTGGTAGATGCTCGCAACAAAGTATTCAACATTGTTATGGCAGTACTCTTGGTGTTTACCATGTTGCCTATTACCGCATTCACCTACGAAAGTCAGGCTTCCGCAGAACCGCTTAATTCAAGTGACGCTGCACTGTTAAGTGAAGATTCTGCTGGCGGTTCGGGTTCGTCTGCTGATGGATCTTCTGGTGCTACAGGCAGTGAATCTTCTGGTGGCGGATCTACTGCTCCAGGAAATAATGGTGGAGAAACACCTTCAACGGTGACGGATTCAACGGAAGGCAACGATCAAAATAACGATTCCCAAAGCTCTTCCAACAACGATCAATCTTCCGATCAATCAAACAGCCAATCGGGCAACAATAATTCTTCCAATGATGATGCTTCGGGCCAGGGTGGTGAAAACGGTACTGCAAGCACTACGGGCGGCTCGAGCGAATCCGACAAATCAGATGATGCGACCAATGAATCTAAGGATGAAGAATCTGATGGCGACGATTCTGATAAGGCCGACTCTGAAGATACGCGCGATGCTATGGCGTGGCAATCAAAGCTGGATGCGTGTGAATTAGATGCGGATCTAACAGTTGAAACCAGCAAAATTGAATCGCTTGAAAATGGCGAACTTCCTTCCACTGTTCCTGCAACCTTCCGTGTTGATTTTGAACTGAAGCCAGGTTCTGAAAAGCTTTTAGTTAACGATTGGATCAAAACAACTCTTCCCGATTTCCTTACCTTCGAAAATGCAACGTATGACGTATTCCGTCTGAACGAAGACGGCAGCGAAACCACCGAAAAAATTGCCGATGCAAAAGTAGAAAATGGCAAGCTGAAAATTACCTTTATTGAAGCAGGTGCTACTGAAGATGAAAACGCCGTAGTACGTGGTTTCGTTGATATAGATACAACCTTTAGTTCGGCTTTCTTAGGCGAAGATCAGCAACTCAAGCAAACTTGGGTTGCGCAAACCTCTGAAGACGGCACTGAAAACAAGGTAGATGTAGTATTTCCCACCAAACAAGCCGTACTTGATGCGTGGAATGATGCCCATAGCCCCTTGGGCATGCTGACTAATGCGCTGGGTGCGGATGAAGGTGCTTCCGTTCAGGCGGATGAAGAAGGACCGGTAACGGAAACTACCGTCGAAATAGCGGCTGGTGCCTTTAATGCACAGGTGCAAAGCACCATTACGTGGTGTGATAACAACTATGGGCAGCGCCCTTCGCCTTCAAACTTGGAAGACGGATTTATTCCGTACTATCAACTTGAAGGCCAAACAGAATTTAAACCGCTTTTCGTGAAAGATGGTAGCGACAAATGGAGTCTTTCCGAGGTTGCGATAAAAGATTTGTATCTTACAGAAGAACAGCAAGGACGCTTAACTCTTCCTGCGGTAGACATTACCCAAGCCGCAACGAATACCTACGAGGTGCTTTCGCATGCGCTGCCCAGTGAAGTGGTTACCACAACTACCAAACCACGTCTTGACGACGATGGAAATCCGGAATTCGATTTTGAAAATAACCAACTATTCGATGTTAAAACAAAATCGCAAAAAGTTTCTTGGGAACTGCGCGATGAGAACGATTATCCGGGCTACTTCGATGGACAAAGCACCACGTGGGATCATCAGTATAAGATGCTTACGGCCCCAGTTTCTTTTAATGTTGTTGGCAAGATAGGTGGTCAAAAACTTTCTGAGGTATTTGGAGAAGACGAAGCGGGAAATTTTTGTTTTCAGCCTAGCATCAATGATGAACTTCAAGAAGGTATAAGCGTTGCCAAAGCGGTAGAAAAAGGTTGGTTAGTCATTACCGATGGCGAGGATGGTACTACCTGCACTATTTCAGGTACGCTTCCTCAGTATGACCAAAATGGCTACCCCATTGTGTATTTCATTCAGTATACCGGCGATCAGACGGGTGATGACTACTTCCAGCCCGACTACGATAACTCCGCTTCTGCAAGCCATGGCGGCGCAAGCGATGCGCTATTTGTTAACGGCACTATGACGCTGCGTCATGTGGGGACTACGGATTTTCACGGTGCCAAGCAGTGGCTCGACAATGGAAACAAAGCCAATCGTCCCGAAGTAACGTTTTCTTTGTGGCGCTATTCTACTAATGGCGGATCGGCAGCAGGTGCTTCGCAGGTAACGTTGAACACCGATTCAACAACACCTGGTGCGGCAACCAACGCAGCAAACTATGTACAGGTAACGCTGCCAGCTGGTTCTGATGATTCGGTAGATTTGAATAAGCTCTTAACACAGCAATATGGCGATGCTATTAACCAGTTGCCCAAATATGACCCTGATGGCTATCCCTATGTATACGCTTTACGTGAAGACCCTATAGCGGGTTATGAACAGGTATTTGGTTCGGTTGGTGAAGACGGTACGGTAAACGACACACCTCCTACCTATGAAGATCAAAACGGGAATTGGGTACGCTACAGCGACGTAACAACACGTCCCGATACTGATCATTTCATTTATAACGGTGGAGACGATCCGAGCGAAGGCATTATTTCCAATCGCCTTACAGGTACCACTACGGTAAACATGACCAAAACCTGGTCAATTGCAGCGTTCCAAGATAGTTTACAAAACGTGGTATGCGAATTTACTGCGCAAAGTCGCGTAAAGGGTTCAACAAACGATGAGGATTGGAAGAACGTAGATTCCGCCGATGCAGTACAAACTCTTAGTGGTTGGAATGCAGAAACGCTTACTAAAACCATTTCGGAATCTTTCCCTAAGTACGATTCGCATGGTAATGAGCTTGAATATCGCTGGATCGAAACTAACGTAACCCTTGAAGGTCAAGAAACCAACTTCGTATTAAATGAAGATGGTACAGCATCGTTCAATATTCAGGTGAAAGATCCTGAAGGTGCGAACGAAACGCTTGCGTTCACCTCAACACCAGTAACTTCTACCGCCGACGATGGCACGGTAAGCACTACCATTACGAATACGTTTGAAAACATTACCGATCAGCATGTAGACAAATATTGGGAGCAGCCCGATGGTACACAGGCGCAAATTGCACCTGATCCGGGGTATTCCGATGGTGTTGCCAAGGTAGAGCTGTACCAAGATGGCAAGCTTATCGGTGAATTTGGGCTTGATGGACAGACCGACGCTACCACTACTTCCGTTGAAGGACTCGATGGCGCTACCTGGCAAGAGACCCGTTCTTACCATGGCGATTTCGAAAATCTGCCAAAGTATTCGCCTGAAGGTAAGCGCTATAACTACTTAGTATTAGAAGTTCCCATGGAAAAGTGGTATTCCCAGCGTACCTACGATCCCGAAACGCGCACCACGCGCATTGATAACTATTTCCCTGAAGGCGAAGGTTCCGAAATTCGCGTAACGAAGAGCTGGCTGGATGGTGACGATGCAGCTCATCGTTACAAGGTTGAAGTGGAACTTGTTGCCAAAAAGGATATGGCAAACGAAGATGGTTCGGTTAGTTATGAAGCGGGCGATGTGGTAAAGCCTACCAACGGTCAGCCTATTGTTCTTTCTTCTGATGAATTGTGGTATGCCGAGGTTGGAGTGCCTATTGGCGGCTTAAGCTACAAGGACTTTGAAGCACGCGAAGTTGCGCTTATTGATGATAACGGTACTCCTAATGACACCTCAGACGATGTTCGTTATCCAGTTTTGACGAAAGATGAAGCAAACGACGATCCTCAGTACACGGACGAGCTCTGGCTGAACGCCGGCTGGACCAATCCTGAAAATCGTCGTGTTGTCACTCCTGAACATGTTTACGAGGTGAAGACTACCTATAACGATGAAATTGAATCCTGTGAAGTGACTAACCGTCGTTTAGGCTTGCTGGATCTTACGGTTACTAAGGATTGGTACGATGGCTTAGGTGACGATGTGGCTGAAGGCACGCGTCCAGGTGCTACGCTCACCTTGTCAAACCAGGAATATCCAAATGCCTTTACGCTGAATGAAAACGGTGAGCTTATGGTGTCCGTAAGTGGCAACACGCTTCCCGTTTCAGATTCGGATGGCAACCCTGTCAAAGCAAGCATTGTGGATGCAGATGGTAATCCCGTAACGGATGGCTCTGGCGGTTCGGCACGTATCGATATTGATACGACTGACACAAGCACCACCTATGAGTTTTTTGGTTTACCAAAGTACGATGCGAACGGTATGAACGTTCACTATGACGTAACTGAAGCATGGACGGGTGATGCGGGCGACTACCATAGTACAAAGACGGTAGGGGACTACATCGTTGAAGAAGGCGCACGTCACTTCCATGACACGCAACAGATTGACTTCGATAACCGTCGCAGCGGTACGCGCGATGTAACGTTCTATAAGACCTGGAACGACAACTACGTTAATGATGAATTGAACCAGCGCCCTGATATTTACTTAGAGGTTTATCAGGTAGTTGGTGATGGTGAACCGCAGTTTATTGATCGCTATCTGCATCTTACGTGGAGTGCTGCCGAAGAAGCAGGTGAAGGACAGTCCGATGCATCTCGCCATCAGAAGGTGGTTATTTCAGACCTGCCCAAATACGATTCTAATGGCAATGAAATTACCTACTACGCTGTTGAGGTTATGCCTGCAGACGGCGAAGCATTAAACTACACCGATGTGAAGTTCAATTACGACAGCATAACTGCGGCCGACGCGGCTGACGCGGATGCTGCGGGCGATACGGGCGCGGAGCCTGCCAAGAGCACCGATAATGCCGTAAAAGTTAGCGAAACCGAAAGTGATGATCCCCAGGTAAATGGCACAGGCTGGGCCCTTCGCGAGGATGGCACCTTTGTGAACAGCTTGAGTGATGATTTGGTTGCCAACGGTACGAAGCTATGGGAAAACATTCCTGGCAATGTGGAACAGGATGATCTGCCTGCCATCACGGTTTACTTACAGCAAAAGCTGGCAAGCGATGCTGAGTGGCCGAATATGTTTGTTGAAGATATTGGTACCAAAAAGGTATCTGGTACCGTAGCTTCTACGGATCAGCTCAAACGCGACGAAAACAACCAGTACAGCTATACGATCACGGAAGACTATCAGGGTAACCCGCTACCACGCTACGACGCGGATGGCAATCTGTATCAGTACCGTGCGGTTGAGATTGCATGGGGCTTGCTTGATCAGCCAGGTGGATTCACAGCGGACGATATTACCGGAATCAACCTTACGCCCATTCGTGACGGAAAAGACCAAACGGGTACCGACCTTACTGGCAAAGTGTTCATGATCCAACATGGCGAGACTGGTTCGTTCCTGCTGCGCAACGTGTATAGCACCAATTCAGAAAAGGGCAACCTTACGGTAAAGAAGCTCTTTAGTGGTCGTGATGCGAACGACCCGTATCCCGACGTGACGTTCAACGTATATCGTTACTACATCACGGGCCAGGACGAGCATGGTCAGACTGAGCACAGTGTGCCTGCATTGGTGGCCAGCCATACGATTACAGGCGATGAATTTAAAGCTGCCTCTGGTTCAGGTGATGGAAATAATTCTTTGACCTATACTTTCGAAAATCTAGAAGTATACGCACCTGACGGTAGCCGCTGGATTTATTACGTGGCCGAACAGAGCATCGATGGTTATCAGACTTCCGTGGGAACGGGCGATATAAATGGTCCGGATAGCCGCTTGGTGTCTGGGGAACTTGTCGACGCGACTGGTGTGACGGTTTCGGACGACTCGGGCGTTGCTATGCGCTCCGAGGACCTGGATAACGCCAATGAAACGGTAATCAAGAGCAACGACACCAATGTCGATGTAACCTTCATGAATAACTACAAGCCAGACAGCGCTAACCTGACTGGCATGAAAGTATGGCACGACTACAACAATATCTTTACGGTACGTCCTGACACGCTCGACTTGGCGTTTACGCGTACAGCGGGCGACTTGACGGAGGATGTGGAGGTTCAGACCGGTGATCCTGAAGGCGAGAACTATCTTGCGTGGACCAAAAAAGAGGATACGGGCGGCTGGACCTTTGAGCTCAATAACATTGAGAAATGGGCGCCTAACGGCAAGGCGTGGACCTATACAGTAAAGGAAGCCCTACCTTCAGGTACAGAGAGTCACTACACTATTGTGGCGGGTAGCTCATCTATTTCTTCCACTTCTACGACGGGCTTCAAGTTAGAGAACGCTCTCAATGGTCAAGCGACTGTTGAGAAAAAGTGGGAAGACGGTGGCGACCCCTATGGCCTACGTCCCGAGACGGTAACCGTTGAGCTGCAGGCACGTTATCGGACTGCTGCAACAGAAGATGGCGCGCCTGCTGGCAATTGGTCCAACTGGGATAACGCCTATGACGTGTGGACTATATTCACTGACAAGGATGCGTTAGCTGGCGCAAGCTTGCAGCCTGGCTATGTAACGCGTGAGCTTTCCGCAAACAATGGCTGGAAGGGCTCATGGAATCGTTTACCGGTAATAGCACGCCAGACTGCGGATACTCCTATTAATGAAATAGAATATCGCGTGGTTGAGGTGAAGATCGGTGATCAGGATATCTCCAGTGCGATCAAGACCGATGTGGACACTCCCGACGAAAACGTATACGGCGAAGTTCATCCTTACCAGCCCGAATTTGAAAACACAACAGCCTCCAATGGTGTGAACAGCTTTAGTTCGAAGACTACTAACAGGCTTGAGACCGCCGAGGTAACCGCTTCCAAGTCGTGGAAGGACGATAATCTCAACGGTACCGACGATGCGTGGGGTACGCGTCCGGTTGATGGTAACAACTGGACTGTGACCTACTTCTTGCAGCAGAAGTTAGAAGGTGAAGACGATGGTGCATGGAAATGGGTTGTTAAAGCCGGTTCCGAGGCTGACGCGACTGGTAGTGCAACCCAGGACGGCTTGGTGAGCTTCACCATCTCGAACGGCATGACAAGTGATGAAAACCATGCGGTTACCGTGAACGATGACGGCAGCGTGCAGGTTACTTGGAAGAACCTGCCCGAGTGCAACGAGGATGGCACCCCGTACAACTATCGTATCGTCGAGCAGGTGCCCGGTAGCTACGACGTGACCGGTGCAACCGAGGTTAAGGATGCCGACACCGCCCATCGCTACTTCGTGGTAGGTGCGGGCGACACCGGCAGCCAGGCGTTCGAGAACGACCTGCGCACGGTAAACCTTACTGGCACGAAGAATTGGAACGACTACGGCACGGGCTTCGCGCCCACGTTCGATAAGAACAATGCGCCGCAGATGGTTCTCTATCGCCAGGTGGGCAACGACACCACCACGGCGGAGCAAGCTAAAATGAAGGACGGTTCTGCCGCGCCGCAACCCACATGGACCAATAATGGTGACGGCACGTGGACCTTCACTTATACGGGCTTGCCTGCTGCCAACGAGAACGATCAGCCTTATATTTATTGGGCTGAAGAGCAGGCTGGTTCCGGTAACGCAGATGGCTTCTATCCTGTATACGGCGGAAAGGACGGTTCTGCCCAGAGCAACGCTTCCAATGATGCCGCGGGCACCACGACCGATAAAGAGGCGACCGCCGACCAAGACGGCGCGCAAACCAACGAGGTCATCACGAACGTGGCCACGCGCTTCACGCTGGACAAGCTGAGTGACTGGCGCGGTACGACCGGCGCGGACGAGCCCGAGCATCTGAACGGCATCGAGCTGTCCGTCGTTGCGAACGACAGGACCTACGCCGTGTGGGAGCGTGATGCTAATGGCGCTGTTACCACATGGGTGAACCCCGAGGGTGGCGCCACAAAGGATGCTGTGAAGACTGACACCTATAAGATGACTGCCACGGATGCAGCCGGCTACATCGTAGGCCTGCATGCCGGTAGCTACACCGTCACCGAGACGGGCACCGTGCCCGCCGGCTATGCGAAAGCGCCCGATGTACCCATTACCATCAGTGCCAACGGCAAGATCACCTCTACTACACAAGGTGCGGTAGAGAACGGTGACAAGCCTGGTGTTAGTGCGGTTATTACGGTGGATGCGGTCGACCCAGTCCTGTGCGGCCATCTGGAGTTGACGAAGCTCATCTCGTCCGACGGGACCGTCGAGGCGGACGACGCTGCGGGCCTTAAGGGTGCGACCTTCGACTTGTACCGCGTCGATTGCGACAACGACGGCAAAGACGAGCTCATCGCCAAGAACCTTACCTCTGATGCCAACGGCAAGGTGACCACGGTGGCCAACGAAACCGCCATCGAGAAGACCGCGAGCGGCGGCACGTTCGACCTTACCTACGGCGGCAAGTACACCAAGCTTTCCGACGGCCTGCCCGAGGGCGAGTACTACTTCGTCGAGACGAACGCCACGCCCGGCGCGGTGATGCCCGAGGGCGACGCCGCCAAGAGCGAGGTACTTACTATTACGCAAGATAACCACTACGCGTACACAAACGCTCCTGTGAGCAAGCAGAAGGGCAACGAGACGTTCAACGCGACGGTCGAGCTCATCAAATACGACACGACCTCGCTTGACGGCATCAACGGTGTCGAGTTCAGCTTGAAGTATCGCCCCGAGGGCTCCAAGGACTCCGGCTATCCAGTCGATATGGGCACCTTCACCACCAAGCACGATGACACGCTGGACAAGGACGGCGTGCTGGTACTGCCCGACCTTGAGAAGGGCGACTACCTGCTCACCGAAACCAAGAACACGGGCTACGACATCGCAGGCGACAACGGCTTCACGGCCACGTTCACCATCGACAACGACGATGACGACCGCACCTTCGTGGTGTGGCAGGATGATGGCAAGGCCATCGACTTCACCGTCACGAACGGCAAGCTTGATCACGGCGCGGGTATCCCCAACGCCCGTCAGTTCGGCCAGGCCACACTAAGGAAGCTCGGCGCGAACGGGTCGATCGACGCCACGTTCGAGCTTCAGATTAAGGTGGGCAACGAGTGGAAGACGGTTGCGTCTAACCTCGAGACTGGCAATGAATACGCTCTTGCGTTCAACGCCGATGGAGTGACCGCGACGGCTACCGATGCGGGCGACCTCTCGATTGGTCAGCTTCGCGTGACCGGGCTCACCTGGAACACCTACCGCTTCCAGGAGACTGCTACCGCCTCGGGCTACCTGCCCGAGGATGAGAACGGCCCGCTGACAAGCTCTGAATTCACTATCGGACGCGACAATGCGGCCAGCACCAACGTGGGCGTGACGGTAAAGAACCAGCAGACTGAGCTGCGCATCAACAAGCAAAGTCCGACCGGCGAGACCCTGAACGGTGCGAAGTTCACCGTGACCCCGGTAGGTGACAGCACGTTCGTTAACCCCACGGCGCTCGGCAGTGACTATGATGTCGAAACAGGTGCCGTCACACTTACCACAAAAAGCACCGGACTCGCCACGCTCAAGGGTCAGCTCATGGTTGGCGGTACCTACGAGATTTACGAGGTCGCCGGACCTTCTGGCTATGACCCCGTCGATGCTACGTTCCGTATCCATGTAGAGAATAACGGCTATCTGACCGTGGTGGACGATCAGGGTCAGGAGGCTCAGCTGCCTGACGGCTACGAGCGCACGGGCGTTGACGGGACCGGCACCGAGGCGTTCTCGTTCATCGCCACCAACGAACCTATGGCTATTGACCTTACCAAGGTAAGCGCCGAAGACGGCACTACGCTGCAGGGTGCCCAGTTCCGCCTTACGGGTCAGGTTATGAATGATGGCAACACGACGCATTCCTACGCGACCGATGCGAATGGTGCTATCCATATCAATGACGGTCTTATGGGTGGTGTGAAATATTCACTGCATGAAGAAACTACCCCTGCTGGCTATCTTGAAATGGAACCGCTGTACTTCTATATGGATAGCCGTGGTGAAATAGATCCCGTCGATGTGAATGGCAACGACCTTGCAGATGACGCATTGCCCGCAGGTTGGACAGTGAACGACAACAAGATCTCCTTCACTGCCGCTGACGAACCGACGCGTCTGACGCTGCAGAAGACTGACGAGAACGGCAATCCGCTTGCTGGAGCTACGTTTACCGTTACGCCAGCGAATGATAGTAAGTTTGCTGACGGTACAACCGACGCGAAGACGCTGACCACCGAACTTAATGCTGACGGTACGGTGGCAGAGGGCACGCTGATCGCCCAACTGGTTGTGGGCAACAGCTACACCATCCAGGAGACGGGTGCGCCCGAGGGCTATGAGCTCGTGGAGGATTCCTTCACGGTGACCGTCGAGGAAGACGGTACATTGGCGGTGACAAGTGGCACACTGCCAAACGGTTACTCGCGTCCCGATAACACTACTTTTGTGCTGACCTTGCAGGATACGCCGGTGGAAATTGGCATTGTGAAGCACGATGCAACTGATGGTGCGGTCCTCTTGCCTGGCGCAACGTTCCGTATCGAAGGTGATTTCGCCGGAACGGATGAGACGAGCATCGAGCGCACGACTGATGCCAACGGTCGTATTGACCTTGAAGGTTTGCTCATTGTGGGCCAGGAATATACAGTCACTGAGACTAAAGCTTCTGCTGGTTATGAGCTGCGTACCGAATCCATGAAGTTCATGGTTGAAAACGACGGTACGCTCACTCAGACGCAAGCTGCGACAGGCTTCGGTCTTTCTGCTGCACCTGCAGAAACAGTTGAAGTTTCCGATGAACCCATCGAAGCAACATTAATTAAAACCGGAACGGATAATCCTGATCCGGCAATCATGGTAGGTGCTCAGTTCGAGATTAAGGGTGATTTTGTAAACCAAGATCATGAAATAGTGAAGGATAAGGCGCTTACGCTTACTACGGGTGGCGATGGAACACTAAGCCTTACTAACATGCGCAATGGTGCCGATACTTCGAATGCTGATATTTACGACTTGGTTGCGGGTAACACCTATACCATCGAAGAAACGCAGGCGCCATCTGAATACGAAACGGTTCCTGGTACGCTCACCTTTACGGTAAATGACGATGGCACACTCACCAAGGAAAGCGGCTCCGATGCCTGGACAATTTCCGAAAATGGTGGGGTAGCTGTTGTTACCGCAACGGACAAGCCTATTGAAGTGGTGCTTCAGAAGGTAAGTGCCGTAGACAGTACCAAGATGCTTGAGGGTGCAACGTTCGAACTGTATAAGGTTGAAGAGGACGGAACAACCAATAAGATGAGCACCGTTTCCACGGGCACGGATGGCACACTTGCCCTTGATGGTCTGGTGGGTGGCGCTACCTATACCTTGCACGAGGTAACCGCACCTGCAGGCTACGAACTTCTGCCCGATGTAACGTTTACAGTTACCAAGAACGGCAGCGTTGAACTTGAAGGTGAAACTGCGGGTTATACCGTTGCTCAGGACAATGCAGGCGTTGTAACTATAACAGCGGCCGATACGCCCATTGATGCACAGCTGGTAAAGACTGATGAAGCAGGCACGCCGCTTGCGGGTGCAATCTTTACCATCCAAGGTGCGTTTGCGGGTGACTATGAAGGTGAATCGGAAATAACACTTGCCCCGAGCGATGCTAACGGAATAGTTGCCATTCCTTCGGCGGCGCTTATTGCAGGTGAAACCTATACGGTAGCTGAAATCACCGCACCTGATGGTTTTGAACGCGCGGGTATTGTGAAATTTGTGGTTGGAACTGATGGTGCGATCACCCTTATTTCTAATGATGAGGGCGTTGTCTCTGGTGACGAGCCTGCTGGTTCGGGTGCTGTAGCCGGCGACAATACTGGTGCCACTGATGCTGGTGATGCTGCTGTGGCGAATAACGACGGATCTATCGCCGAGGTTTCTGCGGCAGTTTCGGGCACTAATGGTAGCGGCACCTATACTGCTTCAGCGGATGGCGGCATGGCTGTAATTACGGCAACCAATCATCCGGTTGAAGTCACCATCACTAAGACTGATGGCGGCGAAGGCTTATTGCCTGGTGCTGAATTCACGGCAACGGCTAAGGTTGACGGCGACCAAGGTGGCGTAGGGGGTGCACACAGCGTTACCGCCACTACCGACGAAAACGGTGTTGCGGTTCTGTCTGGCCTGATTGCAGGCACGACCTACACGCTGGCCGAAACTAAGGCACCTGCGGGCTATGAGCTGCTTACCGACACGCTTGAATTCACCGTTCAGCCCGACGGTACTATCGATGCGGGCTGGTTCCCACCGGCAGCGTTCTCGATCGGGACTGCGAAGGATTCCGTAACGGTAGCGGATAATCCTCTGGAAGTTTCGCTGGTAAAGCGCGCACCTAATGGGGCACCGCTTGCGGGAGCAGAATTCACCGTGGAAGGACAATTCCCTGACGGAGAAATCAGCAAGACGTTTACTTCTGATGAAAGCGGCATCGTGTTCAATCAGATTCAACTTGCCGGATCTGCCGAAGGTACGCACTATGCCGTAACGGAAACTAAAGCACCTGAAGGCTATGCTTTGCCTGAAGGATCGCTTGACCTCGTGGTATTTGAAGACGGCACGGTTCAGGTAGCCGATGGCTCGTCGGCCGACATGAAGGAAAATGCTTCAGTTGAAGAAAGCAACGGCGTGGCAATCGTGTCTCTGAACAACGAACCGCTTCCTGGAACCGAGCTTCCAAAAACAAGCGACAGCGCCATTTTGCCGCTGATTGCTGGAGCGCTTGGTCTGCTTGGACTGTGGGCGCTCGTTATGGGCGGTATTGCCTACAGGCGTTTCAGAGGTAGCGAAGATTAACGCGTGACAAGCACCCCGTGACAAGTGCTCAGGGCACTTGTCACACCCAGGGGTAGCGAAGAATAGCTCATCTAAGATCCCAAGGCTCTTTTAGGGCTTTGGGATCTTCCTTTTATGTGCCGTAAGTGGGCGTATATCCGGAAGGCGTTAGAGCCTGACTTATATAAGTATCTAGAAATTACCTAAGAAATAAGTTATAAATAACTATATAAATCTATAACTTACGAGGTGGTATACATGTCATTAGCTCAAGCTTCATTACCTCTTATTCGCCCTATTAGCGATTTGCGAACCAATTTAAATGAAGTATGTGACCAGGCGAGGTCTAGCCAAGAACCCATATTTATGACAAAAAACGGCAAGGCTTCGTTGGTCGTGATGGATAGCCAAGCTTACGAAAATCGACTTCAACACGCACGAATAGCAAGTAAAATTCGCGAAGCTGAAATTGAAGCAAAGTATTGCAATGAAACTTTCACGCAAGATCAAGTAGATAAGCGCCTGGAGGAAATTTTCCAGCATATGAAAGGGTAGGCATGCTAGTTCCTGTGTATAGGAGACGTGCTCTTCTCGATCTTGAATCTATAGCTATATATCTTGGCGAAGTTTTAGGCATGCCTGATTCGGCACAATCAGTTACTAAAAGCATAAATCAGGCAGTAATGAAGCTTTGCGAATTTCCAGACTTGGGAAGACCTTTTTCTGATGAATCATTGGAAGGTTTGAACTATCGAACCTTTTTGGTTGGAAATTATCGCATTGTGTATACCGTTTTGGGTCTCTCTGCAAAGGCAACTCGTAAGGATTTCGACCGCGAAAATAGTGCGGGAGCGTCTGGACGGCTGACTGTTTGGAGAGTTTTTCATATGCGACAAGATATAGACGATTTCTCCTTAGTTGCTTTGTACCCGTGACAAGTGCCTTGCCACGCTTCTAGGGCTTTGGGGTCTTTCTTTCGATAGAGCTATTAAACTTGATATTCGCGATTAACTTTTGGACCGAATTTCCCTTAATGCAGTTCTTCGGAATCCATTTTTACTGGCTTATGTAATTAACGCTTTGTTTTAGGTAATTTCATAAGATGAAACGGTTTTGTTTCATATGGAGACAATAAAAATAGCTTCACTAAGGAAAATTTGATTCAAAAGTTTGTTTAAAAAATCAAAAACCGCGTAGCCTGACAAGTGCCCAGGGCACTTGTCAGGCACTTGTCACACGCTAGTTACGGTTGCTAGTTTGTGAATGCTTTAGTTTGCAAACGTTTCTTCCATTTGCTTGTTAGCAACTGCTTTAGGGGTTTTCCAATCCTCAGAATCGTCGGGGCGAGGAGCCATCTTGCTTTCGTCGCCACCAGCATCCTTCAGGCGCTTCAAGTAATTGCGCGCTTCTTTTGCGGTTACACCCGAAAGAGCCAAAACAGCAATCATGTTAGGTACTGCCATGCAAGCATTAAAGATGTCCGCAATAGTCCAAACAGCCGATACGGTCATGTAAGGGCCAATGAAAATGCAGGCAATGTAGAGCCAGCGATAAATTTTTACGGCCTTCAAATTACGGTTGCTGAAGTATTCAAGGCAACGCTCACCGTAGTAGCTCCAACCCAAAATGGTGGTAAAACCAAACAGAGCCAAACAGATCATCAAGATGAAGGAAACCATTTCAGCGGGAACAAAGGGCAAACCTGCTTGGAAAGCAGCACTGGTAACGGCAGCGCCTTCAAGACCAGGAATGTTGTAGGTATTGGTCATAACCAGTGCGAGGCCAGTCATGGAGCAAATGATAATGGAGTCAATAAAGGTCTGGGTCATGGTAACCAAACCCTGGCGAGCAGGCTCATTGGTCTTTGCAGCTGCGGCAGCAATAGGAGCAGAACCCAAACCAGCCTCGTTCGCGAAGATGCCTCGGGCGAGACCCATCTGCATGGCAATAAGGATGGCACCAAACATACCTGCACCGAATGCCTGCAGGCCAAAGGCGTGCTGAACGATAAGAAGCAGAGCAGCTGGCAGCTTATCAATGTTGTAGAAGATAAGCGTGAACGAGAAAATAAGGAAGATTACTACCATGCCAGGAACAACGCGTTCGGAAACGGTAGCAATACGCTTCAAACCACCAATAATTACCAAGCCTGCAAAAATAGCAGTAACCAAACCGCCGATTACGGTAGCGATGGAATAATCGGCACCAAACAAGTTAACAGTGTGCTGCATTGCAGGGTCAAAGAATCCGGTAACGGCGCTAGAGATGGAATTTACCTGGGTAAAGGTACCAATGCCAAACAGGCCTACACACATGCCAAAGAAGGCGAACAGCTTGGCAAGCCAGCGCCACTTTTGGCCCATACCGTTTTCGATGTAGTAGAACGGGCCGCCTAATACATGGCCTTTCTTATCCATGGTACGGAATTTAACCGCCAGCAAACCTTCAGAAAACTTGGTTGCCATGCCAAACAAAGCGGCAAGCCACATCCAGAACAGTGCACCAGGACCACCGGCAACAACTGCGGTGGCAATACCTACAATATTACCGGTACCAACGGTAGCAGACATTGCGGTACAAAGAGCGCCAAAGCTGGTTACTTCACCCTTGCCATCTTCTTCGTTCTTAAAAGTGTATTTGAGGGCTTTGCCAAGCGTGCGGAACTGCAAGCCGCGAAAACGAATCGTAAGAAAAATACCGCCCAGCAAAATAAGTGCAATCAGGGGCGGACCCCA
This sequence comes from uncultured Cryptobacterium sp., assembly GCA_958410215.1. Taxonomy (GTDB): domain Bacteria; phylum Actinomycetota; class Coriobacteriia; order Coriobacteriales; family Eggerthellaceae; genus Anaerotardibacter. Next base: position 53,009 of record CATYOF010000002.1, read on the forward strand.
GATAAATGTATCTATGACACCGAGTATTTCGTTAAACGTGTCCAAGGTATACCTTTCTTCTTTTCCGGCCAATACGTTGTCCTCAAAGAAGATTCTTAAAGCGTGAAACGGTGAATGCCTCCAGGAAATAGATAAAGCATCTGGAGGATACAGAAAACGAATTCGTAAAAACAATTCGATTTAGAAAACTCTGTCCTTTTGCCTGAGAGTTTCGGTAAAGTCGGTGCGTTGCGCTGTATCACATTGCGTTGTGTGCGTACCGCAAAACGCTGACTTTCCTTGCCCCTTCGGCACCCGCTCTGCGGGATTCTCCAGAGACCCCATCCATGTCCAGTTTCAAAACGATTCAAGACACTTCAGTGAGGATATTTTGCAAGCGATAGTCTACACGTTGTTCGCGTTTTGTGCAGAAAAAACCCGTTCATCCTTTCACAAAAGAATGAACGGGCGGTTTTCGGTCTTAGATCGTCGGTTAGTGAGCGTGTGTAGCGCTGCCGCGGCGGTGAAACGCATTAAGCACTCGTAACGTGTCGCGCATGAGCTATCGCTGTTGGTGCCGCATATACCGTGCGTATATCGTGCGCGTTGAGCCATCGTCCTCAGTGCTGCGCTTCTGCTTTAATACGGCATGCTTAACCGTTGCGCTGGATTTGTTCCACCATCTTTTGATGAGCAACCTTCTTAGGGGTTTTCCAGTCTTCAGAATCGTCGGGGCGGGGAGCCATCTTGCTTTCGTCGCCACCAGCATCCTTTAAGCGCTTCAAGTAATTGCGTGCTTCCTTGGCGGTTACGCCCGACAGTACCAACAGGGCAATCATGTTCGGTACAGCCATGCAGGCATTAAAGATGTCCGCGATGGTCCAAACGGCCGATACGGTCATGTAAGGACCAATGAACAGGCAAAGAATGTAGAGCCAGCGATAAATTTTCAAGCCGCGGGCATTGCGGTTGAAGAAATACTCGAAGCAGCGTTCACCGTAGTAGTTCCAGCCCAAAATGGTGGTAAAACCAAACAGGGCCAAGCAAATCATCAAGATGAAGGAAACTACCTCGGGAGGCATGAAGGGTAAGCCCGCCTGGAAAGCGGCGCTGGTAACCGCAGCACCTTCAAGACCAGGAATGCCGTAGGTGTTAGTCATAACCAGGGCAAGACCGGTCATGGAGCAAATAATCATAGAGTCGATAAAGGTCTGGGTCATGGTAACCAAACCCTGGCGGGCAGGCTCGTTGGTCTTTGCGGCAGCGGCAGCGATAGGAGCAGAGCCCAAACCAGCCTCGTTCGCGAAGATGCCTCGGGCGAGACCCATCTGCATGGCAATAAGGATGGCACCAAACATACCTGCACCGAATGCCTGCAGGCCAAAGGCGTGCTGAACGATAAGAAGCAGAGCAGCTGGCAGCTTATCAATGTTGTAGAAGATAAGCGTGAACGAGAAAATAAGGAAGATTACTACCATGCCAGGAACAACGCGTTCGGAAACGGTAGCAATACGCTTCAAACCACCAATAATTACCAAGCCTGCAAAAATAGCAGTAACCAAACCGCCGATTACGGTAGCGATGGAATAATCGGCACCAAACAAGTTAACAGTGTGCTGCATTGCAGGGTCAAAGAATCCGGTAACGGCGCTAGAGATGGAATTTACCTGGGTAAAGGTACCAATGCCAAACAGGCCTACACACATGCCAAAGAAGGCGAACAGCTTGGCAAGCCAGCGCCACTTTTGGCCCATACCGTTTTCGATGTAGTAGAACGGGCCGCCTAATACATGGCCTTTCTTATCCATGGTACGGAATTTAACCGCCAGCAAACCTTCAGAAAACTTGGTTGCCATGCCAAACAAAGCGGCAAGCCACATCCAGAACAGTGCACCAGGACCACCGGCAACAACTGCGGTGGCAATACCTACAATATTACCGGTACCAACGGTAGCAGACATTGCGGTACAAAGAGCGCCAAAGCTGGTTACTTCACCCTTGCCATCTTCTTCGTTTTTGAAGGTGTACTTAAGAGCTTTGCCAAGCGTGCGGAATTGCAATCCACGCAGACGGAAGGTAAGGAAAATACCGCCCAACAAAATAAGTGCAATCAGGGGCGGCCCCCAAATAACACCGTCAATCGCAACGATTATATTGGTAAACTCTTCCACGATGGCCCTTCCTTCCGACGTATACGAAACCTCGGGTCAAAATGACTTCGATCGGTCGAGTAATGAAAAGGTATCTGGAAGGAAACGCAACAAGAACTACTCTGTCCTTTTGCCTGAGAGTTTCGGTGTTGTTCTTCGCTTATGTTGGTTGTGCACGTTTGCGTTTTAACGCAAGCGCTTCAGTATAGGCATGCAGCCCAAAGCGAATAGTCGAAACACCTTGCCCCTTCGGCACCCGCTCTGCGGGATTCTCCAGAGACCTCATCCATGTCCAGTTTCGAAACGATTCAAGACACTTTGTAGAGGTGACTTTATTGCGCTGTAGTGTACACCCCTGTGTAGGGATGTTTGTTACAAGTTGGGAAACAAGGCCGCAATTGGAAGTTGTGTGGCACTACCAAATGGAACGTGCGCCGTCCACATACAGGGGCGTACCGTTTACCATGTCAGAACAATCGCATGCTAAAAACAGGGCGGCGGCGGCAATATCCATAGGGTCGCCCACTTTGCGGTTATGAGGAATGGGGTGTGTGATGGCTTCGTAGGCGCGTGGCTTATTAAGGGTGGTTTGCGTCATGTTGGTATCAATATAGCCGGGGCAGATGCAATTTACGCGAATGTTAAAGCGTGCCCATTCAAAAGCCATGCAGCGAGTTAGCTGCAAAACGGCGGCCTTTGCCGAAGCGTAGGCAGCCATGCGGGTAGACGCTACGCGGGCAACTACGGATGCTAAATTGATAATGTTGCCCTGTTCTTGTTCGATCATTATTTTTGCAACACGCTTTGAAAGGAAGAACACCGCTTTGTAGTCGGTGTCTACCACGCGGTCGAATTCGTCTTCGTCGGTATCTACGATAAGCTGATCGTTGCTTAGTACTACGCCGGCATTGTTTACCAAAATATCGATGCGACCAAACGCATCCAGGGCAGTTTGCACCAGTGCTTCTTGGTCTTCGTTGGAGCGAACATCGCAGCGCACAGGAATAATTTGAGTGCCAAACTTTCGGCCTGATTCTTCAGCTATTTCTTTAGCACGTGCTTCAATTTTTTCGGCATCCATATCGGCAATTACCAGATCGGCGCCATAGGCGGCAAAGGTGCGGGCGATAGCACGCCCAATGCCAATTTCGCTGCCAACACCGGTAATAATGGCCTTTTTGCCGGTTAGGTCAAAACGAGGAATTCCCATTTGTCCTGTGGTGAAAATAGTGTGATCGCTTCCCTTCATAGGTACCCCTCCTCAAGTAGTTGCGCTCAAGTAGTTGCGCAGTTTTGTATAAGCGATATAAGCGCGGTTCCCCCTTGCAATTTCCCCTTGCAGGTAATGATAAAACTAAAGGGCATCAACGGGGATGCCCTTAGCTATTGATTTGTTTTCAAATTAGAAGGATTAGTTGATCATTCGTTATGACCGCAGGTAGACCTAAAGCCCTTCGCGCTCCAGATACGACTTCATGGCGTACTGTGTAATGTCGGAACGGTTGATAGCACCTACTACTTTACCGTGATCCAATACCGGCATTTTCTTCAGATGATTATCGCCTAAGATGCGGCAAACCAGCGGAAGATCGGCATCAATATCAACGCCAATAGTGTTGCGTGTAGCTATTTCCATAACGTTGCGATTAACCAACGCATCAAGCTTTTCGTCGAAACCGGAATTATCGCGCTGCAAACGCATGATTAACACTACCGGGTCGGTGTACATGTGGCTTCTGTCGGACAGTTCGCGCATAACGTCGCCATCGGAAATAAATCCAACCGGCTCATTCTTTTCGTTAACGATGGGCATAGCGCTGACGTTCTTTTCCACGAACATATGCATGGCATCAAGTACGGTTGCGCTTGCGGGAAGAGTGAATACATCGCGACGCATAATGGTTTCCAGAAGCGATGTTTCGGTGCGAACCGGTGCTTCGCCATCGCGCGCAGTGGGCTTATTCTTCACGAAGATGATGGTCATGATAAGGCCAATGGTGCACAGCACACCCGATACCGCAAACGACACATTAATACCGGTGATGCTTGCATGAATGGAATCCATTGATCCCATGAGCGATGCGGCAACCAGGGTGTATACCGAAACCAGAATTGCGGTACCCAACGAACCGGATACCTGACGGAAGGTGTTGTTTACGGACGTGCCGTGGTTCATCACCTTGTTGTCAAGCGCGTTCATAGCCCAGGTAGTTATAGGCATGTTCACCAGCGAAAGCGAGAACATACGCACGGTGTACAGAATGGTGAGGAATACCACATCGGTGCTGTCATTTAAGGTAGCGAAAGCAAATGTGCTTATCACAAGAAGCACCATGCCCACAATACTTAAAACGCGGGGGCCATGTTTGTCGAATAGACGGCCTGCTACAGGACCCATGATGCCCATTAAAATAGCGCCCGGCATCAATACTAAGCCTGATACGGTTGCGGAATATCCCATGAGCGACTGCAAATAAATTGGCATCAAAATACCTGCGGAAAGAAGCGATGCCTGCACCAACATACCAATAATGGTGCCCATCAAAAACTTATGATTCTGCAGCACGCGCACGTTCAGCATGGGCTTTTCCATAGAAAGCTGACGGCGGAAGAAGAAAATAAGAATGATGACGCCCACGAAACTTGCAACCAGTGCTTCGACGCTAATGCCGGAAGATCCAATAACACTGAAGCCATACAGCATGGTGCCGAAGCCGAGGGTGGACAGAATGAGGGAGGGTTTATCAAGGGTAACGCCTTCGGAATTGGGCTTTTGCTTCTGTAGGACGAAGGGGGTAACCGCGATAACAATGGCAGCGAACACGGCGATAGCTACAAACAAATCGCGCCAGCTGTAATGGTCGATAACCAAACCGGCAACGGTAGGGCCAATGGCAGGGCCAAAAGCGATGACAACACCGAACATGCCCATGGCAGTGCCACGGCGTTCAACTGGGAACATCAGCATAAGCACGGTCATGACCATAGGCATCAAAATGCCCGCGCCTGCTGCCTGTGCCAGACGGCCCGTTAACAGGAGGGGGAAGTTTGGCGCAAGGCCGCACAGCAGGCTGCCCAGAGCAAAAATACCCATGGACACAATAAACAACGCGCGGGTAGTAAAGCGGTCGATCAAAAATGCCGTAATAGGAATCATGATGGCATTTACCAGAGTAAAGCCAGTGGTAAGCCATTGAGCCGTTGCTGCATCAATGTCCATTTCCGTCATGATGGGGGGAAGCGCAGGAGTAACAACGGTTTGATTGAGCACTGTAACAAAAGCGCCCAAAATAAGAATAATGAGCGTAATTTTTTGTTTACTTGTTAAACCCCAACCCATGAGTGACCTTTCTTTTATTGGGTGCGTGAACGCGCGAACACGAAGATTCATGCACTGCTTGTTATGTGGGAATTCCTGCTTTGTGTGCAGGTGATTTTGTTGAACTATTGTGCAGCTGATAATTTTACACTCGGTGTATTAATATAGTAAGTGTAAGTTTTGTAGATATACGTAAGCGGCATACTTATCATTGTTTTTACAAAGTATGTTTGCGGTATGTGCGCATGTCTCAATGTACACATGGTTAAATGCGCGCACCTGCATTGAGATGAAGGAACTGCTTGCTGCGGTAAAAAGGGAATTATGAGCAAGAAAACTGAAACAGAAGAAAAAGAAAGCGTTGCAAACACTGCGCCGTGTGGATTACGCGAGCGCAAAAAGGAACAAACGCGCCAAGCGCTCGAAAAAACTCTACTTTGTTTGGTCATAGAAAATGGCTACGAGGAAGTTACTGTAGAAGAGGTGTGCGAAAAAGTAGGTATTTCACGCAAAACATTCTTCAATTACTTTTCTTCTAAACGAGCAGCAGTTATCGGACGCTCCTACATTCCCAGTAAAGAAATGTTTTTGCAGGCAATTGAGGATCATCCCAACGCAGACTATATTGATGTTATTACGGGGTGTATCGAGCATGGTTTAACGGCTGAAGATGCTTCACCGGAAATTAAAGACTTACGCAAAACGGCTATGCTCAGTTCCCCAGAAATATTTTTCCGCAGCAACAAAAGCTCTTTGGTGCTGCAGCCAGCCATTATGGAGGCCTTGCACGCTTACCTTACCGACCATCCAGAAAAACGCAAAGCACCTCATCTTTCTCTTGATGAAGAATGATTAGATGGAACTTCGGCCATTATTTGCGTAATGCGATCGCACATTATGTTGTCGAGTTTTAAGGACCATCCTGCGCTTATCAGTGAAGCGCGTGAAGTGGTGAAGCGTTATTTATCGTAAAAGCTTGGTCTTGCGGTGATTTTATACGCATGAGCACAAAAGGAGTTTTTCGCACTCGAATCTTCGCGGTTATTTAATCCCATAGTATAGAAAGCACCCTCTGCAGAAAGGTTTCTCGTGTTTCGTGGCGATTTTGCGCTCCCTTAAGTAAAAAATTTCAAATTTAACCAATTAAAGTAAAAACATTTAAAATAACGAAATCGTGTTTGTTGGACAGGCGGCGCAGTTTTGCGCCGTTTTTGATGGCCGAAGGACGGATTCGTGGGACAGAGTGCTGGGCGCACAAAACTTGCTACTATAGCTTTGGTTACGGTTGGATTTGCTTTAGGGTTTGCCGAATTTATTGTTATTGGTATTACTCCCGACATTGCCGAGATTTACCACATTCCGTTATCTGACGCGGGCAATCTAGTTGGGTATTTTGCGGTAGCTTATGCTGTTTCTACGCCTATTATTGTGCTTTCAACAGGGCGTTTTAAACGTTTTCCGCTCTTTGTAATTTTCCTTGTGGTGTTTAATGTGGGCAATATGCTTGCCATTGTGGCACCAAGCTATGAGGTGCTTATGCTGGCGCGTATCTGCACCGCTATTGTTTCGGGCGTTACGCTGTCGACGGTTATGACCTTTATTAACGACATCATTCCGCAAGAACAAGCGCCTCGTATCATTTCGTTTGTGTATGCAGGATTTTCGGTGGCAAGTGTTTTAGGTACTCCTATTGGCACGCTGCTTTCCGATGCGTTTGGTATCAAGTCGGCTTTTATCGCGGTTGAAGCGGTGGCGCTTTTGGTTACGGTGCTGCTGCTTATTTCGGTACCGCGATCGGGGTCGACTGATGTTTCGTCAAGCGTGCGCGAACAATTGGTTATTTTGAAAGACCGCCGCATTATTTTGGTGCTGGTCATGAAGGCTTTCGGCATGGCGGCCACCTATGTATTCTATGTTTACGTAACCCCTATTCTGGAAGATTCGGTGGGGCTTTCCGTGTGGATGGTAAGCCTAGTGCTGTTCTTCTATGGCGGTGCTACCATCGTGTCGAATTTAGGCAGCGGGTCGCTTGCGCAACGCTATGGCTTAGGAAAGTTACCGTTAATGTTTGCGCTGCAAGCTGTAGTGCTTGCCTTGCTTGGATTAAGCCTTGCTTCAGGAAATACCCTACTGTGCATTATTAATGTGGTACTTACGGGTGTGTTTATTTACCACATGAATGCACCACTGCAGTCGTATTTACTGCAGGTTTCCGCGAAGGATTATCCTCGTGCGTTAACGCTTGCTTCAGCGGTTATGCCCACCTCTTCCGATATTGGTATTGCTACGGGTTCATTTATGGGTGGCATGGTTGCGACCAATTTAGGCTTTGCCTGGTCTGGGCCAGTAGGTGCACTTTTAGCAGTTGTTTCGGTGGTTGCCGCCTTTATGATTTTGCAGCCCGAAAGCCGCATGGGCGGGTCGCTTCGTTCACGCCTGCGTCGTTCAAAAAGGTAACGTTTACTTTTTACGTTCTATTCTTGGGTACCCTTAGAACAGATTGTTGGACAATCGCGACGAAGCTCAGAGTAGTGATATTTTGATCAGCTCTCGCTTTTTCGAACTGCAAACAAAGCAAAGGGCATAGCGGAATGATTCGACAAAAGATTGTGTTATCCCAAACTCTTTACTCGAACACCTAGGGCTATGCCTTTATGGGCTTTGTTTTTCGCTCGGCTCGAGAATGCTCAAACTATCACTACTCTGAGCTTCATCCTGGTTTTGCCTGATATCGACATACAAACAAAGACAAACCCCAACAAAATGGTTTAGGTCAACGTTATTCAAGGCTAAAGCGGGTCAGCGGTGAACTGGCTAATACAAGATTCCTAATTGCTTCGCTTCGAAGGTAAGTTCATCGCGGAAATCAGGATGCGCAATATTAATCAAGCGTTGAGCGCGGGTAGGGATGTCGGCCCAGCGCAAATCTGCCACGCCGTATTCGGTTACCACATACTGCAAATCGTTGCGCAGCGAAGTAATGGCGCTTCCTGGCGCCAAGGTGGGAACAATTTTCGATACATCGCCTTTTTTGGTGTGGGCAACGCTGGTTACTGCAATAAAGCCGCGTCCGTTTTTGGAATTTTTAACGCCGCGAACAAAATCGAACTGCCCGCCGCTTGCGGAATACTGACGCGTACCAATGCTTTCGGCGCATACCTGCCCTGTTAAATCAATACTTACCGCTGTGTTGACCGACACCAAGTTGTCGTTTTGGGCAATGGTGACAGGATTGCATACCGTTTCATACGAGCAGTAATACATGTCGGGATTGTTGTTAATGAAGTCGTACAGGCGTTGGGTGCCGGTGGAATATCCACCAACAGAAACCCCCGGCATATAGTTTTTGCGAGAATTATCAATAACGCCTTTCATCTGCAGTTGCACAAAAGCATCGGAAAACATTTCGGTAAAAACACCGAGATGTTTCTTGCAGTCGAGTCCCGCGGCAATAGCGTTGATAATGCCGCCGATGCCGAGCTGAATGCAGTCGCCATCGTTAACGCGATCAACAATAAGTTCGGCAACTTTTACTTCTTCTGGGGTGGGCGTAGGTGTTTGAATATCTTCCAGCAATTCGTCATGGATGAAAAACGCATCGATGTCGCTCACGTGATAATTATGGGAATCGCCAAAAACACGAGGTAGGCTCGTGTTAATTTGCGCAATGATATGCTTTGCACCTCGTAGCGCCCCTTGCTCGAAACCTAGGGGTCCAATATTGCAATAGCCCTGGTCGTTGGGCGGAGTCATCTGAACTACCGCATAATCCAAGCCAATTTCTTCAAGCATGCGATTGGTGTCAGAAAAATGCACGGGAATGTGAGTGACGCATTGGGACCCGTTAAAAAATCCGGTGCGCTCGTTTGGTCCTGCGAAATAGGTATGATAACGGAACTGATCAGGCGTTACCTGCATATTGGCAAAGGTAATATCGCCATTCATGTAGTTACCATACATATCGATGCCGGAAAGCGTACCAGCGTTTATGCGGGAAAGCAGCTCGTTAATAATGGTGGTTGGTACATGGAGGCCACCCATATATATTTTTTGTTTGCGCGCGACAGGGGTGTTATTTACCGATGCGCTGTTTAAAAAGGAGTTGCCAGTGGATGTGTTAGCGATTGAGCTACCGCCAGAGCCTGAGTCGCTATTTGCGCCCACGAGATGCTCTTCGAAAATCTGGTCAAGTGTTACTTGCTTGCGTTCGTAGTCCTGTTGCCAGTTCATGCACTTCTCCTGACTCATACTGCCCCTACAAAATTCCCCAATGCACGATTCGCAACTTTGCCGTACCAAAATGTCGTGTGAGGCACTGCGATGCACTATAGTGCGGTGCAATTCCACATTTATCTTGCGGCGCTATGCGTTTTAACGCAACGCGAGTCGCGTTTTCTCACTTTCATGCAGCCACTTTCACGTAGGTACATTCGTGTAGCTATCGTGCAGATAAAGTGTAGCACGCTTTCTGAACGTTTCGTTTACGTAACAAATGTTGTCCAGTTTGCCGTTCGTCTTTAGTTTTGCGACGCTACAAAAGGCTTGCCACTTTAGTTCGGTGTAGAATTGTAGTTCGCGGTTGAAAGGAATCCCCATGGAAGAACGCAAGCTTTCCCTCTATGACAACATCACTAAAGTAAATTCGGTCGATCCAGAACTTTATGAGCGCTATCCCGTTAAGCGTGGCCTTCGTAATAGCGACGGCTCGGGTGTTATTGCGGGCATTACCAATATTTCCAACGTTCATGGTTACATGATGAGTGAAGGCGATAAGATTGCCGATGAAGGAAAACTTACGCTTCGTGGTTATGACCTTTATGATTTGCTGAACGGCGATGAAAACAAGCGTTTTCGTTATGAAGAAATTGCCTACTTATTGTTAATGGGCGATTTGCCAACGCAGGCTCAACTTGATTTCTTTGTTTCCCGTTTGGATGCTCATCGCGAATTGCCCGATGGCTTTACGGCTTCCAAAATTATGAGCACGCCTTCGCCGGATATTATGAACCTGCTTGCGCGTTCTGTTCTGGTTTTGTATGCCGATGATCCCAACGCGGAAGATCGTTCCTATGAACATGAAATTTCTACTGCGGTAACGCTTATTTCGCGTTTGCCCCGCATTATGGTGCTTGCGTATTATGCAAAGCAGGCTGCTTTCAACGGTAAGTCCATGATCATGCATCGTTTTATTCCGGGTGAATCTACCGCAGAAACTATTCTTTCAATGCTGCGTCCCGACCGCCACTACACCGCTGAAGAAGCACGCATGTTGGATATCATGATGTGCTTGCATGCCGAACATGGTGGTGGTAATAACTCTACGTTTACCTGCCGCGTTTTGTCTTCTTCCGATACCGATCCTTACTCTGCATATGCAGGCGCTATCGGCTCTTTGAAAGGTTCAAAGCATGGTGGTGCAAACCATCAGGTTTTGGCTATGCAAAAAGAAATTAAGGAAAACGTTTCCGACTGGGAAAATGAAGACGAGGTAGCTTCCTATATTGCCAAGATTGTGAACAAAGAGGCGTTTGACCATACAGGATTGATCTATGGCATGGGGCATGCGGTTTATACCAAGTCTGACCCTCGTGCAGTTATTTTAAAGAAGTTTGCTACCAAGATGGCTGAAGGTACCGAATTTGAAGCGGAGTTAAACCTGCTTAAGCTTATTGAGCGCATTAGCCCCGAGGTTATTTTGCGCGAAAAGGGTACCAAAAAAGATATGTGTGCCAATGTGGACATGTATTCGGGCTTTGTGTACTCCTTGCTGGGCATTCCAACTGATCTTATTACGCCGTTATTTGCGTGCTCTCGTATGGCTGGTTGGGCAGCGCACCGCTTCGAGGAACTGGTAAGTGGCAAGCGCATTATCCGTCCTGCTTACAAAACGGGTATGAAGCCTCGCGCCTACAAGCCTATCGAAGAACGCTAAGGTGCTGCGTCGTATCGTGTTCGTATCGCATTCATCCTGCAGTCGCTCTGCCAAATTCCGGAATTGTACGTTGAGCACCCTGTTTTTGGCAAAAACTGCCCTTATCGGGTCGAAGGATGCCTAAATTACTGTAGAATAAGCTACAAATGTAGAATAAGTCACCATAAAAATTACCCATATCAACGAAATTGTGTACAAATTTCTCGTGCGAAAAGGCTCAGTATGAGAAATAGCTGCCCGATAAGGCCTTATTTTGCCAAAAAGCCTTATGTTTATGCGAAATTCCTGATTTGCTATGATGAAAACAGTCAATGAGCATGGCTAGCAATTTATATGGCGAGAGAAGGGGCGCTCATGGAAGCCTATAAACAGGAATTTATCGAATTCATGGTAGAAAGCCAGGTTTTGAAATTTGGCGAATTTACGTTAAAGAGTGGGCGCAAGTCTCCTTTCTTTATGAATGCAGGTGCGTATGTGACAGGCGGCCAGCTCAAGCGTTTAGGCGAATACTACGCCCGTGCCATTCACGACAACTTTGGCTTAGATTTTGATGTGGTATTTGGTCCTGCGTACAAAGGGATTCCTTTGGCGGTGGTAACTGCGATTGCTCTTGAAGAACTGTATGGCAAGGAGGTTCGTTACTGCTCTAACCGTAAAGAAGTAAAGGATCACGGAGCAGACGCGGGCAATTTACTTGGTTCGGAACTTCATGACGGCGATCGCGTGATAATGGTGGAAGATGTAACTACATCGGGTAAATCCATCGATGAAACGTACCCTATCTTGAAGGCTGCTGCAGATGTTGACGTGAAGGGCTTAATCGTTTCCCTGAATCGTATGGAAGTAGGCAAGGGTGGTGTAGTTACTGCTCAGCAAGAAGTGCAGGAAAAATATGGGTTCCCTGTTGCGTCTATTGTGAGCATGGCTGAAGTTACCGAAATGCTGTACAACCACGAAGTGCAAGGTAAAGTGGTTATCAATGATGAAATTAAGGCTGCGCTTGATGCGTATTACGAACAGTACGGTGTTAAGGGTGAATAAATAGCTTTAAAAGTAATAAATAATTGCGCTATGCCGCCGATCTAATTACGTTATGCCGAGCGTTGAATAAGTAGTGAAACAGTGTGGAAGAAGCAGTGAAGTAGCGCGGCTTTTTCAAGTAAGCAATAACAGCAAAATAAGAGCCTGCACATTATGTGTGGGCTCTTGACGTTGTGTCACTTAAAAGTATTATTATATACGGAGTGAAAATTAATCGTTCTCACCAAAATCGGGGCTTACAGGAAAAATGCGTTGCTGTAATCCCCGGAGCTGTTGAAAACGATATACCACGTGAATGAAATCAACATGCGAATGGAGCCAACCAGCGCGAACTAGTAGCAATACAAACCGGTGACGGCACGAATTGATGATAGTGCGAACCGCCGCGCGAACTGTCGGCAGCAGTGCGAACTGGCAACAGTACGAGCTAGTAACAGTACAACCTGGTGGTTCGAAAACAAGTTCAAAAGGAGCCCTTGCAATGACAAATCTTCTTGAAACTCCAAAGCTTGGTTTTGGGTGTATGCGTCTTCCCTTGACGGATCCCGACGATCAAACCTCTATCGATCTTGACCAGTTCAAAGCAATGGTCGATACCTTTATGGAAGCGGGCGGTACGTATTTTGATACGGCGTATGTGTATCACGAAGGCGCTTCAGAAGTTGCCGTGCGTGAAGCACTCGTAAAGCGCTATCCTCGCGAGTCTTTTACTATCGCAACAAAGTGTTTAGCATGGGCGCAGCCAGATGCAGAATCTGCAAAAGCATGCTTGGATACTTCGCTTGAACGTTTAGGCGTGGACTACGTCGATTTTTATCTGCTCCACAACGTTGGCGGTGTACGTACGGCAAAATTCGACGAATACGGTATGTGGGAATGGGCGCAGCAAAAGAAAGATGAAGGTGTTATTAAGCATCTTGGCTTTTCTATACATGATGGTGCGGATGCGCTCGACAAATTGCTAACCGAACATCCCACGATGGATTTCGTTCAGTTGCAGGTTAACTATCTTGACTGGGAAGATCCGGTGGTTGAGGCTCGTCGTTGCATGGAGGTTGCCGAAAAGCATGGCGTGCCTGTGGTTATTATGGAGCCTGCTCGTGGTGGTCGTTTGGCTAACTTGCCAGAGCGCGGTAAACAAATTCTGAAAGCAGCCGAGCCAACGTTAAGCGAAGTGTCGTGGGCTTATCGATTCTGCTATTTCTTGCCCAATGTGGTTTCGGTTCTTTCTGGTATGTCTACGCTGGATCAGGTGAAGGAAAATGTCGCCGAATGGAAAACCGCCAAGCCACTTTCTGAAGATGATCGAAAAGTGTTGGCAGAAGCACTCGAAGCTCTTCGTAGTGTAGGCATGATTGACTGCACTAACTGTCGCTACTGTGCTAAAGATTGTCCTGCAGGGGTTAAAATCCCAGAAATTATGAGCTTGATGAATTTGGAAAAAATGACTGAAGATCGCGCTTTTGTAAAGGGTCTTTACGACTGGCAAGCAAAGGGCGGTTACGCATCGCAGTGTACCCAATGTGGCAACTGTGAGGCTATGTGTCCTCAAGGATTACCTATTGTTGAGCTGCTTGAAGATGCAGCCGACTGGTACGAGGACTAGGCAGCTGAATGACATACTCCATGGCCAGGGTGATCAAATACCTGGCGGAATGGTACGAGGCCTTGGCAGCTACATGCCGAGGCCTCCCATATTATGGAAGCGTTTTTGTAACATTTCAGTGGGGTAGGCGTAGTCAATGTATTGCTCGAATGCATTTTGTGGTGGAACACCGCTTGCTCTATGGTCGGTGCGAACCAGCACGCAAATGGTCATGACAATGTTCAGAACAAGGAAGATTGAAAGAGCCGCGGTGGCAAAGCGAGCAATTTTGCTTTCTAAATTAAGGTAGCTAAACCCCTTTTCGCATAAAGGGAGTCCCACTTTTACCCAGAGCATACCAAGAGTACCCCACACCAGTGCATGGAAGAGGTCGGTACGTCCATCAAAGTTAAAAGGGTTATTGATGTAACTCCACGCCACAATGCCGCCAAAAGTTTCCATAGCCCAGCTGGCGAAATATTCCAATCCACCGCCCACCATTGCACCAATGGCAATAAGGACGAGTGGGTTTTTCTTTTGAAGCGGCTCAAGAATAAGCGTGAGTAATACCGCAGCAGTGCCGTAGATAGGAGAAAGCGGTCCCCAAATAAAACCAGGTCGGCTTTCCCATTCATTGAAAGCAATATAGTGCTGAAGTGTTTCGCCGATAAGTCCTACAACCGACATAAGAAGAAACACCCAAACCAGTTTGGTGAAGCTTTCTCCAATATGCGTACGCTCTGATGCTTCCGCAGAAGACGAGCGATCTATGGCGCTTGCCTGGTTCATGTTCCTCCTTCCTAAACTGGTTGGTATTCGCGTGGCGAAGTGGTACGCGAAGTGACACTTGCATGGTGAACTATGCTTGCGCAATTTTGCGGTACTTCATGGCAAAGCGATACTTGCGTAGTGAAGTAATACTTGTACGACGAAGTGACGCTTGCGCAACGAAGTGGCAGTCATGCAGCCTAGCGAATTATGCACTGTTATGTATTGTAGCTACTGCTTTTTCGCGAGAGAGGATCGCAGGTGCGAAATGAAAAAATGAACACAATGTTGAATTAAAGTAATGACGGCACTCATCTAGCAATTCGGTGCTTTCTCGTTAAAGGTTCGTGCAACAGGTAAAGTCCGCAGTATTATTTGGCTATGGCAAAAACTCCCCTTGAACAAATCCTTACGTACGGCAAACGCCTGGTTGCTGTGATAAAACGCGGTTTACAAGCGCGGTCTTGGATAGTTGACGCAAGAAGGCGCAGTGTGCGCGTCAGTCGCTGGGTAGTCGCTGCGGTGAACGTAGCAAAGCATGTTCTGCAATCACATCCTTGGATGGCTGTGGGTGTTACGTGCGCTTTGGTTCTTGCATGTTTGGGAACTGGCGTTGCGTGCTATACGGTTGATAGATCTCCGCTTATCTCGGGCGATCCAGCCTCTTCGGCTATTGTACAGCGTCAGGAGAAAGCAAAGGTATTTCGCCAATTGCTGGGCGACACTACCGTTGAAGGGGGAAGTGCGGTGGACCAATTAGCTGATCGTGAAGCCCAACAGGTAATGGCGCACTTGTGTATTACGGTAGAAGCCCTACAAGAACTACCCGCTGCGTCTTCTGCTCCGACAGCATTTTCTTTACTTGATAGGTTTGGTACTGGAGTGAGCGGCATGTCAGATGAGGCAGAAAGCGAGAGCACTAAGAACACCGAAGGCAGCAAGGTAAACGGCGCATCAGATAAAACAGGCACCGAATCGAGCAACGCAGAGATTGATCTGGATGGGCTTACTGATGCTATTCAGTCCATGGAGTCATCAGGATATGAGGTGGGCTGTTTCTTCATGAATCTTGATACGGGTGCAGGCGTTGCTTACAACTTGGATACCCGAATCTACGGAGCAAGTTCATTTAAAGGCATTTATGCGGCATATCTGAGCGAGCATTTGGCTGATGGTGATGCGGGCTTATCCGCTTCGGCGCGAAGTTTAATGGATGCCTCAGTGCGCTATTCCGATAACAATGCTTTTTCTACTCTTCGAAACACCTACGATGGATCAGGTTTTGCGAGCTGGATTGAATCATGCGGGGTTGATTCCGACATCGTACACGACACTCATTTCCCTCGCTATTCGGCACGCGAATCGGCCTTATTGTGGTTTCATACGTATCGGTATCTAGAAAGCGGTACGGATGCGGCGAATCATTTGCGTGAAATATACACTCAGACCAACACTTCGTTTATTCGCGAAGGTGTGAATGAAGTGTTGGCGTCGGAACAGGATGCTAACGAAGAAAGCGCCAACACCGCCACCCAGAAGGACGAGTGTGCGGTAGTCATGAATAAGGCAGGTTGGATAGCTTCAAGTCCGCGTTTCAGTGGCCTTTGTGATGCGGGAATCATAGAATGCGACGGACAGACATATCTCATGTCGGTGATGACCTCTGCGCCCGATAGCTCTGCCCATCGCGCGCAGGTAATTGCCATTATTGAAAAGTTGTTTAAGTTGCGCTAGGTTTGTGAAGAGCGGTCATCTACCGCTTATGCAATTGACAAAGATTTTCGCATTGATACCATGGTGTATCAGTTAGCTGTAACGCGTTCGCGCGGATGAGCTTCATATTCGTGCGGATAACTATACTTAGGGTATGCGACGGAAGCAGCAAAAACGCTGTTCCAGAATAGGAGATTTAGCTGTCGTGAACGATTCCGACGGCGGCGGTCGATGTTGTTCGGCTCGAAAACGCTTTTATAATCATACGAATGTAGTTTGTGATCCAACGCGGTCTATGTCTTGGTGTGACATGACTGCGTTTTTTTCATCCCCAAAGGGGGAGATGGCCGTGTAAGAACTCGGGTGAGGTTTTGGAAATTTTTCGCGGCTTGTTGAAAGGAACGATTAATACATGCCAATCTGGGTAAGTCTTTTATTAGTAGTTTTCTTTTTGTTGATGAACGCCTTTTTTGTTATGGCGGAATTTTCTCTGGTACGTGTTCGCAAATCACAGGTTGAACTTCTTGTTGAAGAGGGAAAACCTGGCGCAAAGCGTGCCGCCCACATTGCCGATAACGTCAATGCCTATCTTTCTGCTTGTCAGTTGGGTATTACGCTTGCGTCTTTGGCACTAGGTTGGTTGGGTGAACCTGCAATTTCTGCGTTGTTCCACCCCGTGTTTGTGGCCCTTGGTTTGCCGGATGCGGCAGTTACTGCAATTTCGGTTGCTATTGGTTACTTCATCATGACGGCACTGCACGTGGTAGTGGGCGAATTGGTACCTAAGTCTATGGCTATCTTGAACACGGAAAGCTATGCATTACATACTGCAGGTCCCCTGCATGCGTTTTACATGATGACTTATCCCATTATGTGGTTGTTCAATACGCTTACCAATGGCATTATGCGCTTGACCGGCCATGATGTTTCGAAGGAACATGATGCCTATACCGAAGAAGAAATTAAAATCCTTCTAGAAGAAAGTGCTGAATCGGGTTCTATCGAGCAGGATCAGTATCAGTATTTGGATAACATCTTCGACCTTGATGATAAGGATGCAGAATCCATCATGACACCACGCACTGAAGTGGTTGCAATTGATTTGGACGATGATCTTGAAACTAACCTTGAAATTATGGGTGCTAACAAGTTCACTCGTTATCCTGTTTACAAGGAAGACAAAGACAACATTATTGGTTTTGTTCATATTAAGGATGCCTACCTGCTGCCCGAAGGCTCTTCTATGAAGGATCTGCGTATTCGTACCATTCAGGCAGTTCCTGAAAGCCTATCCATTTCGAAGTTGATGCAAATGCTTCAGGCAAAACACACCAAGATTGCGGTGGTTGTAGATGAGCATGGTGGCACTTCAGGTATCGTGACCATGAGTGATGTGGTCGAACAGATTATTGGTCGCATGGAAGATGAGTATTTGCATGACGACCAGGACGAAATTTTGAAGGTTCGCGAAAACCAGTATGTGGTTGATGGTTCGCTTCCGGTTGATCAGTTTGTTGAATTTTTAGGCTTCGAGCCCGTTCCAGTGTATGACTACGAAACTGCGGGTGGTTTAATGCTGGACTTGCTCGATAAAATCCCAGAAGAGGGCGACCAGTACGAGCTTGTTCATGGCGACAAGAAGTTTACGCTGGTTATCAATATCATGGACGGTTATCGTATCGACAAGATAAGCGTTTTAATTGAGCATATTGAAGTGCCCGAAGAGGGTGAAGAGGAAAAGTAGTTTCACGAAAGCCGCAATAGTTCAATCGCCCAACGAAACAAACAAAGCGCCCTTTGCACGTTCAGTAAAGGGCGCTTTTGTGGTTAGCAAACTGTACGCATAGATCCGCTGCCTGAGATATTTAGACGTGACGGAGGCTAGCAGCACATTTGACCGTTAACCCCTATATTCTGCTGCTTTGGTAAAGAGTGGCTTGCTGCGGTGCTTGGGTTAGCGGTCAAAAGGCTGCGCTAGCAAAGAGCGCTTTGCTCCAAAGATAAAAGCTGCTGAAAATAGGTGCTTGTTTGTGCAAGTTTCTGAGGGTGGCCATCGAGCTTAAGATGACCCTTTTCTAAAAACAGGACGCGATCCATATACCCCACACCTTGCAGATGGTGGGTAATCATGATGATGGTTTTGTTTTGCAAGGTAGAAAAGATGGCGTCAAGGACGTGCTGTTCGGTAACAGGGTCAAGCCCGACCATGGGCTCATCCAATATAACAATAGGTGCATCTTGCAAAAGAACGCGAGCCAACGCAATTCGGTGACGTTCTCCGCCAGAAAAACGGAGCCCTGCTTCATCAACAATCGTGTCTAGTCCTTTGGGCAGACGCTCAAGAAGCTGTTCTAAACCCACCTTGTGAAGTGTTTCTTTCAGCAGTTCATCGCTTGCGTTAGGGTTTCCGATCAAAAGATTGTCACGCAGGGTGGTGTTGAACACGTAGGTTTTTTGCTGAATAACGCCAAAGTATTGTGAAGCCCTATCACCCAGCCCACAGGTAGGAAGGCGTGATTCGTTGGGCGCGACTAAAGATACGGGGTCCGGGATGGACGAAACTTCGTGAGAGCCGTCTGGATCTGAGGTGTGATTCTCATGAGGCGCGACTAAGGATACGGTACCTGAGGTGGGGGTCAAATCTCCGCGAATAAGGGAAGCTAGGGTGGATTTTCCTGCACCACTTTTGCCTAAAATCGCAATCTTCTGTTTTGCGGGAATACAAAGCGAAAGATTATCAAGAAGAAGGCGGCCGTTTTGTTCGTAGGAAAAGCTGACATTAGTAAGTTGAATGTCATAGTCTGGATTAGAACTTGAAACCGAATTAGAACCTGAAGCCAAATTAGGATCTGAAGTTGAATCAGGATGTGAGTTGCAGTCTGAATTGAAGTTTGAGTTTTCAGTTTTATGCGCATCTATGACAAACTTTTTTGTCTCTTGAGTGGTTTTAATCGTCTTTTGCTTTTCCACTTTTTCACGAGTATCTTCGGCATCTGCGTTCGGTAGCTCGTTTAAACGCTGCACGGAATCTTGGTGCGCACGGGCCTCGGTAGCGGCTGCGGGTAGGGGAGCAAATGCATCAATTAAAGGAAAGTAACCAAGCACAAATGCTAAAATCCAGTTCGAGTTTCCTCCTACCTGCCCACTGAATGAAGTGGCAGCCCACAGGAGCACGATTACTGCTCCAAGAGCAAACAGAAATTGCAGGATTACATCACGACGTTTATCAAAAGCGTGTCCTTCGCGTTCTAAAGTGCGTAAAGCATCTTGTATGTGGTGGTGACGTTCGGCGTAATCGTTGTAGCGACCAGAAAGTATCCAATCGGTAATGCCAAGGGCATTGTCAGTTATTTCGGTGTAGAGGGATGCCTTGAGCGCTTTATGCTTAGCCTGTCGGGCGCCGTTTATTGATGCTGAAACCAAGGGCACCACAAAAAGTTCAAGCGCAAGCAGCACAAACACTAAAACGCCCATCCACCAGGTAAACAACCCAAATCCTATGACTAGCGCAAGCCCTAAAATCCAGGCGATAACAACTGGAAATATGGTGCGTAAATATAAGTTTTGAATATGGCCAATATCTTCGGCAAGCAGCCCAAGGGCATCACCTAGGCGATAGAGCGAATGGAAAAATATGCCCTGTGTATCAAAGGAGCGATACAGTTTTACGCGCAGGCTGGATGTCATGCGCAAAACCCAATTATGGCTTGTTAGGCGTTCGGCGTATTGCAAGAGAGGCTTTCCTATGCCGAATATGCGCACGCACAGCAAAGGAGTTCCTAAAAGCAAAATGGAATAAGGCATTTCGGCTGATCCACCAATAAGCCATCCGGCGGTAAACATTAAAGCAGAAGCGAATCCTATGGTTAAAACGCCCAGGAAAAGCGCCAAGAACAAGGTCTTCTTATAGCGTCCGAAATAAGGTTTTACCCAGGTGTCGTTCTTCCAGGAAAAGGTTTGCGGAGAAGATATCTTGTTCTGTTTTTGCGCCATAGGGTTCACCTCCTTCTTTAAGAATTTATAGGATGGATTTTACGGGTTGTATAAGGCCTGATTGCATAAGGTTTTCGGGTGTGTCTTGTGCGATTAGGCGTCCATTTTTCAAAACTAATACGGTATCCATTGCTGATAACCAATGAAGGCGATGGGTAGCAAGGAATACCAATTTGTCTTGCATAAGTTCCAGCATGCGCTCTTTTAGTTCTAATTCGGTTTCGATATCTAAATGTGCGGTGGGTTCATCAAAAATAAGCACCTTGCAATTCTTGTTCAGGAATGCGCGCGCAAAAGCAATACGCTGCGCCTGACCACCACTTAAAGAGTGAGCACCTTCGCCAATGATGGTATCAAGTCCTTCGGGGAGGTCTTCGATAAGGGTATTCAGGCCCATGAGGGAACAGATGCGTTCAATTTCTGATAAAGGGGCATCAGGCTGATAAAACGCAAGGTTTTCCTTCAGTGATGCGTGGAAGATGTGCGGGTTTTGGGGAATGTACGCAAGTTGTTTTTGCCAAGACTGGCATCGCAAAGTGTGTAGTGAAGTTACACCATCATTATAAGAACCAACATTTGCGCTTGCAGTAGAGATGATAATTGATCCTTCGCTTGGGTCATTTAATCCTGCTAGCAGGTGTGCCAAGGTACTCTTTCCGCTACCCGATTGTCCAATTATTCCCACAATCTGAGTATCGGAAAAAGTAGCTGATAGGTGTTCGAGTGCGAAGGTGCCCTCGGTTGCGTACTGATAGGAAAGATTATGCAGGTGCAGGGCGCTGTGTTCTGTCCAAGTAAAGCTTGGCTGTTCTCCTATTTTGCGCTGCGTTTCTTCCGAGTTCGTTTCTTTTGATGCTGATTTTGCTTCGTTGTGAGATGACGTTTTTGGCGCTTGATCTGTTTCACTCGCAGAGTTTTCGGAGCTTTCTTCTTTGACAACCGAAGGCCGCACAATGGCAAGAATTGACCGCAGTGAATTTTTGCCGTCTAAGGATGCATGGTAGTCGGAGGCAAATTCCCGAATAGGCCTAAAGTAATCGGGCATAATGACCAAAACAAACAGAGCGGGAAAAAGGGTGAGTGATCCGTCTACCAAACGAAAGCCAAGCATTACGGCAATAGCGGCGATAGAAATTGTAGAAAAGGCATCAAGAACGGCACCCGATAAGGTAGCAACACGTAAGGTTTTCATGGTTGCTATGCGGAATTGCTCGCTGGATTCGTAGATTTTGGTTGTTTGGTCCTTGCTGCGACCGAACAGTTTTAACGTATCAATGCCTCGTATAGAATCAAGGAAGTGATTTGCTAGGCGTTGGTATTCTTTATGTTGTTTGCCCGCTTCAAGACTGGCGGTGTGTCCGATTAACGCCATTTGCAAAATAATGGCAGGAAACACCAACAAACCTATAAGGGCAGAAACCCAGTCCAGCACAAAAAGAAGAACAAGCAGCATGACGGGAACTATAACCAGTTTGGTCATGCGGGGAAGAATCATACGCAAATATGCTTCAACTTGGTCCACCCCTTCAACAAGAAGAGTAGAAAAACCGCCGGTGCCCTTTTCTTGAACCAAGCTTTGGCCTTCGTTGAACAGCTTTCTAAAAAGCTGCGTGCGGAATTCGTCAGCTCTGCGACTTGCGAAAGATTCAAGTTGACTGGATTGTGCGTTGTCCACAAATTGTCGAACAATAAGGCACACAAAAAAGCCTGCGATAAAAGGAATTTGGTCTACGAGAGCATGGTTATACCAAAGGTTGACCAGCGGGGTGGTAAGGCAGAAGGCTTGCCCTATGATGAGCGCGCCCGTTATCAGCGAAAAGAGCGTGCAGCGCAAAAGCGCTTCGCGAACTCCTTCAATAGTAAATAACAAGCGGTCAATCATGGGTATTCCTTAAATTAGAAACTGCTAAGCCGCTAAAAAAATAGAGTATTTAGCAGCTCAGACAGGTTAAGGGGAAAGTGCTTGGATAAAGCATCCCTGAGCCGAACGTAAAATAAAGCTTTTAAGGCATAGTCCCCGATTAGCGCTTAATAGTTTTGGGATGGTACTAGGTTATGGCGCGCTGTCTTCGCTATGCCCTTTGCTTTATTTGCAGTTCGAGTAAGCGAAGGCTGATTTAGCCAAGCACTTTCCCCTTAACCTGCAATGTTGTGAAAATAGTAAGACATTTCTTTTTCTTGGGTTGAATGAGAGGTGGTCAGTTCGTGCGAACTGCAAACGAGAAAGAATAAGAAAGCCGCTGCGATTTGATGAATCCACAGCGGCTTTCTTTGGTGAAACGTTAGTATTCGCTTAAATCTTCGTCAGCAATTCGGCCGCGGAAGGTGCGATAAATAATGACGTGGTAAATCAATACCAGCGGCAAACCAATGCAGGTGATGCCCGTCATCCAGCCAAGTGCCAAGTCAGACGATGCTGCTGTGGCAACCGTAATGCTTTCACCAACAGAAGCGGCGGATGCTACTACCAAGTTCGGGAACATGGACGCAGCAAAAAGCACTACCAAGAACAGCGCTGCTGCACTGCTTAACAGGAAGGGAACAAGATCGTTCCCGTCTGTTTTAGCGGTGGCAATTACTCCAATAAGAGCAACTGCTACCAAGATAAATACCAGCCAGCGAACAATTTCCAAGGCGGGATCCATGGTTGGCTGAATGCCTAACAGCGCATAAGCGGTAACTGCAGCGAACAGTACCAAACTTACTATAGCCAAGGGGCGGCGCAGGCCAGCAACGCGAGTCTGGAATTCGGAAGGTTTAGGTGCTTTCATTGAAAGCCATGTTGCGCCCTGTAGCAGGAAGAAGGACAGACCCAGTAAGCCGCATAGCAGAGTAAACGGAGTGATAAGGCCCAGTAGAGGAACGCCAATGTAGTCACCGTTAGCATCCATAGGAATACCAGCGTACACGTTGCCAATAGCAACACCAAACAACAGGGCGGGAAGCAGAGAACCAATGAAGAACAAAGTGTCCCAAAGCTTCTTCCACTTCGGATCATGCGAGCGATATTCAAGCGAAACTGCACGGACAATCAGGCCGAATAGTACCAGCATGATAGCCAGGTAGAACCCAGAGAAAGTTGTGGCATAAGCAGGCGCAAATGCTGCAAACAGGGCACCACCTGCAGTTAGCAGCCATACTTCATTGCCGTCCCAAACGGGGCCAACGCTGCGGCGAACAATAGCCTTTTCTTTTTCGTTTTTGGCTACGAAGGGTGAAAGCGTACCTGCACCTAAGTCGAAGCCGTCCAAAATGAAGTAGCCAGCAATAAGGATAGCGATAAGGATAAACCAAAGAATTCCTAAAATACTCATGCCTATTCACCATCCTTCGGTGCTTCTTCGGAGCGTGGGCCGCTCTTAATAAGATGAATAACAATGCGCGCCCAGCCAATGATTAAGAATAAATAAATCAGGCAGAACAACGTAATGGTAATGGCAAGTTCTGGCGAGCTTACGGCAAGTGAATTAGCCTCGCCGGTGAGCAAGCTTACGCCATCGGGGCTGCTCGCAGCAGGGTATACAACCCAAGGCTGACGGCCAATTTCTGCGGTGATCCAACCACCCTGGATTGCCAGGAAGGGGAACAGAGGAGAAATGATAGCCAGGTTTTGCAGCCAGCGCATGTTCTTAATGCGGCCTTTGCGGTAGGTAAAGATAAAGGCCAAGATGGTGGTAATAGCAATAAGGCCAAACATGATAACCATCAAATGGTAGCTTTGGAATACGGTATTAACAGGAAGTTCATCAACGGTTTCTTCCGTGAAGTCGCTACCGTATGCACCGCTTGCTGCTAAATCGTTAAGGCCAGGATATTCTTTCTCGAAATCCCAAGAAGCCAAGAACGAAGTACCGCCAGGGATGGCCAGGGGCGTAATAACTTCCTGGTTTTCTTCGTCAACCCAGCCAAGCGCATATAAAGGCATGGCTTCGGTTTCGTAGGCGCCTTCCATCATGGCGAACTTGGTGGGCTGTTCTTCAGCTACGACAACTGCAGACTGGTGAGCGAAGGCCACCATCAAAACGGTGGTGATAAGCGCAACGCACGAAGCAACGCGTACCGTCTTGAGCGCGAAGTCGGTGTGGCGGCCCTTCTTCAGGTACCAAGCACCAATGGCAAGCGCCATGAAGGCACCCATAATAAGGAGTGCATCAACCGTATGTAAATAACGGGGGATGGTGGTGGCGTTGAAGGCGGCTGCCATGAAGTCGGTCAAAATAGCCTGGGTTCCGTCGGCAGAAAGTTCTGCACCTGCGGGGGTTTGCATCCAGGAGTTTGCAATGATAATCCACAATGCAGAAAGGCAGGAACCAAACCAAACGAGCCAAGCAGATGCTAAGTAGAACTTCTTACCCACTTTTTTGCGGCCGAAAAGCAAAACGCCCAAGAATACCGATTCCAAGAAGAAGGCCAGCAAGGCTTCTGCTGCAAGAGGTGCACCGAAGATATCACCTACAAAGCGAGCATAATCTGCCCAGTTGGTTCCGAATGAAAATTCCATCGTGATACCAGTTGCGACGCCCAGGGCAAAGGTAGCAGTAAACACCTTAATCCAGAAGCGTGAAGCAGCGGCATCTTCGGGCTTTTGGGAACGGTAGTACTTCGTTTCGAAGATGGCTACGATAAGCCCTAGGCCGATGGATAGTGGCACGAAGATGAAGTGATACATGGCAGTAAGCGCGAATTGGATACGCGCTAGCAAGACCGGATCAGCTAAAAAGTCCATCTGTGCACCTCCTTTACCGTTGCGGTTTTATCTGTCAGCTGTGTTCGCTGCACCTTCTTCGCTTACGTGCGTGACAAGTGGACAGGGTATTTGTCGTGACAAGTGGACAGGGCATTTGTCACGTCATCCTTTGCCGTACGCACTTTCTTTACTTAAGCGAACACAAATGACTCCATAAAACCTTCACTTTTAATCGTGGTTTCATACTACCACCGAATTTGACCAGATAAGGCGGGAAGTCAAAAAATGTTATTAAATTAGTAACAATTTACAGTAATAAGGGATAGTTACTCGTCAGATTACGGCGATTTGAGGGTTGTGGGAAAACGCGCCATATTTTGGTGAACCATGCTATTTTTTGGGAAGATAAAAGTTGTGCTATTCGCCCATATAGTCCAGCACGCGGGTGCAGTAGTCATCATCTTTTTTCATATGCTCGAATTGCTGCTTTCCTACTTCAATAATCCGATTGGCAAGTTCTTCTGGTGCAGCAAAAGCAAAGCCTACATTGTCGCGCAAATACGCATTAACGCCCGCTGCAGCATAAGCGGCCGATTGTTCTTTTTCGCTTCCCACGAGTACAAATGTTTTGTTGTCAATGGTGGCGGTGTCGTAACAGGCAGCGTAGGGGATGTTTGTGGTGCTAACGCTGGAAGAAAGCGTGATGCCTAGTTCATCGAGGTGTGCGGTAAGGGTGCCGCTGCCTTGTGGCACGAGCTCTTTTGCTAACTGACGTGCTGCGCGTTTGCATCCAAAAAATCCACCTTTATCGGGGCCGAATGCAAGGATGCCGAAAAAGATCGTTAGACCAGGAAACAGAATATATGCTCCAAAAATGCCGCCAAATCCGTTTAATTGATCGAACAGATTTAAGCCATCAGCAAAGCACTTTATTGTTCCAGCGATTACGAGCACATCAAGCAATAGGCAAAAGATAAAGTAACCTTTGCCAGTGTTGCGCCGATATACTTTATTGTGGGCGTGAATCATGCGTTCAGCGTATACTTCATCGACGTGAATTTCCCAGGTGCTGCCATAGGGAATATGGAGTTTGGTGCTATCCGACTGGCTTTCGTCCATAAATACTCCTTGTTAATAAACCCACGGTCTAGCGAAGCGTGCTGCCTTACGTGCAGTGGCCGTGTTACAACTTGGGTTTGGCATCAACAACGTGTATCGCAACGTATGTTGTAGCCTATGTTGCGGCGCTCATTGAGACGTATGTCACAATTTTGGTGCTGTTTTCGCTGAGGCTTATGTATTGATGTTCCGTAGGGGTCGCAGTGTATAGGACTGCAACTTTTAGGATAGGCTTTGCACGGGTTTTGCAGGTTAATTAAATGTAAATTACTACCACAACGTTGGAGCTAAGCGACGCAATGGCTTCTGCGTGCCCTGTTGATCCATGTCTTCTCTGGTGAGCGGAATAAGTTCTGGCATATTGAATTGCAGTTTCTTGTACAGTTCCACAAATGAAAAAATGCAGCGATCCACATGTCCTACCAGTCGCGTACATATGTGTTCGAAGGTTGCGAAGTGTCGTTCAATGGTGTAGTCGCGCGTAAGTAATACGGGATCGTAACGCCAGCAAATGCGTTTTGCGCCAACGATTTCTTCCAGCTGATACAGCGTGTCAATGGACTTATCGATGCTAGGCACACGCGGTTCGATGTCAGGTCCGTAGGCGGTGATGGTGTAGTGGAAGTGCGTGTTGAATCGGTCGGTAATTTTGCGCAGGTGCGATAGGATGGGTGCATAGTTTTTGCTGCAAAATTCCACTACATCTACCACTTCGGGCGTAAGTTCGTAACAGGTAACCTTATTGGGGAACAAGGGGTTGCGTACGAGCACATAGCCTTCTTCAAAACGCTTAAGTAACCACGGCGTATACCACTGCACCGTGTCGGTGCGTGCTCCGGTGTTGATAATCATGCGACTTCCTTCATACGAACTTTTGTTCGTATTCAGTATCTCACAATACGTTCAGAGAGTGGGGAATTGAGTGTTAAATAACCCGATTGTACGTCCTCATCACACTGGCCTTTCCGGGCTATGCAGATGCACGCGGTTGAGTTTACCTTGCGCCATTCAACGGTGTCGAACCAAGTGCCAAGGATCGTGCGCATCTCGTTTTCTGAGTAGATGCGTACGTCGCCTTCTTGGGAATAGGGCATCCATGCGTTCATGAGGGCACGGGCGGGAGCGGGTTGCCATACGTCACCAATAATAAGGGAACCTCCTGGCTTGAGTACGCGCCAGGCTTCGAAGGCGGCGCGCTTAGGATCAGGGTAGTGATGAAATGAATCGTTGCACCAAACAGCATTGAAGAACTCTTCAGAAAACGGCAGGGCCTCGGCATCGGCGAGTGAGAGGATGAGGGAGATGGCAACCACACCCACAACTACGACGGAAATGTCGTTTCGGAACGCATCAAGAAGCCAGCCGTAGGCGAGTGCGCCGACCGGCGTTGCGCAGTTTGCGAGTGCCATGACAAGCGCCATTACCTTCCCAATGAGGCTTTTGGGTATCTCTCCCTGCACAAAGGCGATTGCCTGCACGGAAAAGAGCGTGCAACACGCCATGGTGAGGAAGAGTCCCACTACGACGAGGGAATATGAGCCCATGGGCGGCAGGGGAGCGGCGCACGCTGCGGCGACGAGAAGCAAGGCGAGTGATCCTGCCGCGAGCACAGCAGGCGACGACGAGAGTCCGAGCCTGCCCGCGAGCGCACCTGCGACAATCCCGCCTGCAAGCCCGCCGAGCGCGAGTGCTCCATCGGCAAGTCCTAGGAGCTGGGCGGAAAGCCCCAGCACCTGTGTAATGACGACCGGCGCGCCAATGACGACGAACGAGCTCAGCACGAGGTTGAATGCTGTTGCGAGCAGAATCATGCGGAAGATGGCGAGCCGTCCCTCGCGCAGGAAACGCAGGGCGGCGGCGAGGTCTTCCGCCACCG
The DNA here is from genome assembly GCA_958410215.1 of uncultured Cryptobacterium sp. GTDB lineage: Bacteria > Actinomycetota > Coriobacteriia > Coriobacteriales > Eggerthellaceae > Anaerotardibacter. The sequence goes on from CATYOF010000002.1 coordinate 81,171, forward strand.
TGCGAAGGATTCCCGCATCGCGCGGCAGAGGCACAAACGGCACGCGCACTGCAACTGTCACTAGAACAGCCGACGCTGCGAAGAGGGTACCCGATGCTGCGACGACGGGCCCGATACCGAACATGCCGAACAGAAGTCCGCCGAGCACCGGCCCCACCAGGCTCGAAAGCATGCTCACTTGACTGACAACTGCCGTACCCCGTTGAATCGCCGTCCGTTCGACGAGGACGGGCGCGCTCGCCTGTACCGTCGGCTGATAAATGCTTTGCACGGCGTAAAGCGCGACGAGGGCGGCCACCGCGAGGCCGACGACGTCTACCGTCCCGCTCAGGATAAGGTATGCTGCGCACACGAACGCCATGACGGTGTCGAGCGCCGCCATGATGAGGCGCTTGCGGATGCGGTCCGCCGCCACACCGCCAATGGGGGCGAGCACGATGTAGGGTACCCAGGCGCATGCCGTCACGACGCCCATCGCCACAGATGATCCCGTGACGCTTAGCACGTGCAACGGCAGTGCGAACCGAAGCACTGCATTGCCGAACAGTGAAACTACCTGTGCTGCTGCGAGCGCCCAGAACGTGCCCGTCAGACCGCTTTCTCCTGTTTCCTCGTTTTGATCTTCGGTAGCGAGGGTTTCTTCTGTCGCTCGCATTGATTCTTCGCGTTTGTCCATCTCTGTCCTTTCTCTCTAGTTAACATACCTACGGTTGGTATGTATAAAAGGTAAAAAGAGAAGGGCGAGAAGCCCTTTCCCTTTTAAGTCGCAACGCGCCGCTTTCGGGCGTACGAGCTAAGCGTCTGCGCCGCTTCGTCGATCCACTCCAGAAGGTGATCCCGCAGCGAATTCCCCTTCCGAGGCCTCGGGCGCTCCGCTGCCCGACCCAGCAGCTTCCTCGCGCGCCCGGCGGAAGCTCTCGACTCTGCTCGCCACGTTTTCTGCCGACAGATTGGCACCCATGGCTTTGAGCAATCCTAGATAGAAGCGCATACGTGCTTCGAGTTCGTCTGCTGTGAGGGACTGGAACATCGGGGCAACCCACAAGTTTGCGAGCAGGACAACCACCTGCGCCATCTCGCGCGGCTGGTCGGTGGCGATGGTGCCGTCGGCCATTCCCTGTCGTACGATCGGTTCGATATAGCGCGGCACTACATCCTCGAAGACGGAGCGGTACATCACGCCGAGAAGCCTAGAGTTGCGAACTGGATCGGCGTCGATGGCCATCCGCGGCGCGAGGTCCATCTGTGAGCTTGTTGCCGAGGTGTCGAACATGGCCTGAAGCTTCTCGACGCCAGTCATCGACGGGTCGGCGACGATCTCGTCGTAGCGGCGGAACGCGGCTGCGTCAGCGCGATCGAGAGCAGCATCGAGAATCTCTTCCTTCGACTTGAAGTGGTGATAAATCGCGCCTTTCGTAAGGCCGTCGAGTTCACCTACGATGTCCTGGATCGTCGTTTTTTCGTAGCCCTTTTCAAGAAATAGTCGCATCGCTGCGTCGAGTATGCGGGCGACGGTTTCCTCGGGGTACTTATTCCGTGACATACCTGTGCTCCCTTCATTACATACCAATGGTATGTTAGCACAGTTTTGAGAATCAGTTACACACTTGCCACACGGTCCGCCTGCTATGCTTTACGTTTAATCGCTAAATCAAAAGAATTTTGTTGCCATAATTTTGGCTATGTTAGGCATCTTGAATCCTGTTGTAGGGGCATTGGTTCATAACGCGGGATCAGTGCTTGTTATTTGCAATTCGGCATTGTTACTTCGTTGGAACATGAAAAAGAGCAACTCTAATTCTGTATCTTTTTCTGCTGTTGCCGAAAAAGATAATTGGTTCTGTAGGTTGGTATCTGTTGTTAAAAGCTTACTTGGAGCGCATCCCTTTAGTAGGTATGATTGGTGAGGAAACAGAATAAGAGGGTGTGTAATACAACTCTCTTCCTCAATCGTCGTACAAGGAGGGCGCGATGGGTATTCGAGTAAATGGCAATGTGATTGAAAGCGATCCGAACAAGAAATCGCTAGAGGCAGCTCGCGAACTTTTAGATAATCCCGATTTTCAACCCGTGGAGCCACGCTTTGCGGCAACCGTTATGTTGGTGCGTGATTCAAAGCCTGGTCAAACGCCTTACCGAATTGAAGATGGTAACTATCCTGAAGATTTTCCGACCGGTCAAGAACTCGAAGTATTCATGTTGCGTCGCGTGAAGACGATGGACTTTGTTCCCGATGCCGTAGTATTTCCTGGCGGTCGCGTTGACGACAAGGATGCAGAAAAAGGTCTTAAATGGGCTGGGCCTTCGCCAAGTGAATGGGCGGGATACATGAATGTTGATGAAGAAACGGCTCGTAAAGTAGTGGTTGCTGCAGCGCGCGAAGTTTTTGAAGAATGCGGCGTTCTTTTGGCTGGATATGAAAACGGTGAAATGGTAACCGATCTGTCCGACCCCTCATGGGCTGAAGATCGCAGGGCGCTTGAAGCGCATGAGCTGGCGCTTTCGGAGATGCTTATGCGTCGCGATTTGGTTTTACGTACCGATTTGCTGGGTCTTATCGCAAACTTTTGCACGCCTGAATTCGAACATAAGCGCTACGACACTTTCTTCTTCTCGGCTTTGATGCCTGAAGGCCAGGTAGCAGACGACAAAACAAGCGAAGCGCAAATTGCAGGCTGGGTAACCCCTTCGTATGCAATGCGTGAAGCAGATGCAAACCGTTGGCTGGTTTTGGCTCCTACGGTGTATAACTTGACGGCAATCGCGAATGCCCACGATGCAGAAACATTTGTTTCAACGCGTCGTACCTTGAAGAAGATCATGTCCAAGCCGTATTACCGTGAAGATGGTTCTATTGGGCTGCGTGGAGAACTTTCGTAAGGGAGAATACGCTGATGAACGGTAATAATGCTTTCGAAAAAGACGCAACAAGCGTTTCTGGAAAAGGTGCAGCGCCTGGAAAAGAAGCAGCTTCCGAAAAAGGTGCAGCAGGTGCGCCTGGAAAAGATGCGGCGCCTGAAAAAGAAACAACTCCTAAAAAAGGCACAGCAGGCATCCCTGAAAATTCTGTTGCTAATCGTTTGAAAGCTATTGTTTCGGGCGATTTTGATGAAGAAGAAGCGCAAGAACAAGACGCTACCTTTATTGCTGATGAAACTCCTTGGCAAGGTGGCCGCGTAAGTAATTTAGTAACGTGCGTTCGGGCAAACAATCCCAGTCCTATGACCTATGTAGGTACGAACACCTGGATTGTTGCTAATCCTGAAAAGGTACAAGGTGAAGATACGCAGGCTATCGTGATCGATCCTTCACCCGAAGGCGAGCAAACGCAGCGCATTTTGGACGTGTGTGCAGAAATGGGAGTAAAAGTAGGCGCCATTTTCTTAACGCACGATCATCACGATCATACGGCAGGCGCTCGTGAGCTTGCCAATAAGACCGGCGCTCCCATTTATGGCCCAAAAGAAGAAATGGGTGCCGATGCTCCTTGCGGTCCTTTCAAGGTGGACCATTTGCTTCAAGAAGGGCTTTTGTATCCTTTCGAGGGCGCTCCCATATTTGAGGTATATAAGTTGCCGGGTCATTCAAGTGATTCGATGGGGCTGCTTCTTTCCGAAGAGCAGCTCATGTTTGTGGGTGATGTTGTTTTCCGCCATGGGCCCACGGTGGTATTTTATCCCGATGGTCATTTGGGCGACTATTTGGCCTCGCTTGATTTATTGGAAGATCTGGTCAAACTGGGTAAAGTGCGTATTTTCTGTCCGGGACACGGGTACCCTGTGACCGATCCTTTGCGCGCAATAGAGGCAACGCGCAAACATCGTCTTGAACGACTTGATCAGGTAAAAGAGGCGCTTGCATCAGGGGTTCCACGCAATGCCGATGCGCTGTTTGATGCGGTGTATGAAGGTGTGGATGAAAACCTTCGCTGGGCATCGCTTCGCAGCATTGAAGCGCAGTTGGTGTATTTGGGATGTTGCAACGAACTATAGAATAAACTACAAGATGCAACATATTGGGGCTCAAAAGGAATAACGCGCTAATGGTACATTTCGCTAAAGGCATACCATTTTAAAGTGAGGAGGGCGAAGATAGCCCTCCTTGGATCACACTCAAAGGGAGAGGGAAGCTATGGGTGGATTACAGGGACTCAAGGTTGTTGACCTTACTATTTTTGCAGCAGCACCAGGATGTGCGCGTCTATTGGCGGAACTGGGCGCAACCGTATACAAAATTGAGCGCGAAATAGGCGATGATCAGCGTACCCAAGGGGTGTCTTGGGGTATGAAATTCAAGACCGACATTGATGATGCGGCGTTTGATTGTGGCGGATTCAATCGCAAGTGGGTTTCGCTTAATCTTAAAACCGAAAAAGGCATGGAGGCTATGCTCAAGCTGCTTTCCAATGCTGATGTATTCATTACCAGTAATCGCACGCCCGCGCTTAAACGCATGGGGCTCGACTATGAAACGCTTCATGAAAAGTTTCCTCGACTGGTTTGGGCGCAGCTTCGCGGCTATGGCGAGCGAGGAGAAATGGCTGATGAGCAGGGCTATGATGCCATTACCTATTCTGCGCGCGGTGGTGTAACAATGAGCTTTCCCAATGCAGGGGAACACTTCGAAGTGGGCAATTCTCCCGTTGCTTTTGGCGACTGGAATTCTTCCAACGCTTTGGCGGTTGGCATTTTGGCGGCGCTTTGGAATGCGCAGCGCACGGGCGTGGGCGACAAAGTGGTAACCAGCTTATACCATGTTTCTAACTGGGGCATGATGAGCGCAATTTGCGCCCAGCAGCAAGGCCAGCAGCATCCAAAGAACCGAGCTGAAGCACCGTGTCCAACTAACAATAGCTACGTTACTTCCGATGGTGTTTGGTTTGTTATGTGTTTTGGTAACTACAACAAATTCCATCGTAAGGTGTTTGAAGCTATTGGTATGGATCCTAAGTATTGGGAAGACGAATCCTATACCAGCTTAGAAGCGCTTGCGCAAAACGGCAAAAACGTAGAAGTAATTGCTGCGATGGAGGAAATATTCAAGACTAAAACTTGGGCAGAATGGGAACCCTTCCTAATGGAACAGGAGCTGGCTTGTGAAAAGTGCCGCACAGTAGAAGACGTGCTTCACGATAAAGAAGCTTTTGACAATGACCAGCTACGCCGCGTGTACTACGAAGATCAGGGTTATGGGGATGACCATTCCTATACCATCACTACTGCTCCCGTACGTTTGGCAAGCTTGGGTGACCCGGTGCTGTATCGTTCGCGTCCTGTTGGCTACGATACGCGCGAGGTTCTTGAAGAACTGGGTTACTCAGATGCTGATATCGATGCTTTTGATGCAGACGGATCGGTTCGCTGTTATGCGGGATCGCCTATGCCAGAAAGTGTGTTGCAGCCAAGCTATGGTTTGTGTCCCGCCAATGCTGAAGAAGCTGCCGAATTAGCGGCTGCTCGTGCTGCGGAAGAAGCTGCCGTTCGCGTTGCGGAATAATCAGCCGCTCGTTCTGCTGATCAGGTTGCCGTCCATGCTGAATAAGTCGCTGTTTCTGGAATCCGGTTTCTAAACGCTCGAAAATGGCAAAACAAGGGGATATCGGGTCACCAAATTTTCAAAAGACCACCCGATATCCTTCTTTTTTGGCTTTTATTATGCGTTTTGATAATACAAAAGCTCTAATTATGTTTAGAAGGTATATAAAAATACCTATTTAAAGCAGTTTTGGGCTCATTTTCTCAAATAAGCAACCCGATAAGCGCACTTTCTGCCAAAAAACAGGGTTAAGAAACCGGATTTTGACGAGCTACGAATTAGCTATTTCTGAAAGTGCATGATACGCCCATTCGAGATCCACGACATAAGGGTGCACCAAAGGAGTTTCTGTTGCTGCTAATGAATCAGCAAAAACCTGATACGCTTCTGTAGAAATTGAGCTCAAGAATGTTTCTTCATCTGCTTGAATGCGAAAATGTAGTTCATTATCTTTTTGCTCAATAAACTGAACAGCGCAGTAGGAATCTTCCGTAACTTTACCTTGGCTTTGCGCATGCCCTAGTACGCTGAGCTTAAGCACTTCCATCACCTTATCGTCGAAACCTGCGGTAAAGGTAGCAACTTTGTCGGAAAGTTGTGCGGTGCTGCCTACAACGCGAAACGTCGCATTGCTTATGGGGTCGTTTTCCTTTTGCAGGGTATCGAAGGTCTGTATTGCCTGCTCTCTCATTTCGTCATCGTCGCAGATGTTGTACATCATAAGGTTTCGGTCGGGATCCATGTAGAGGCAAGGATAGTTTAACAACGTATGGTATCCGCAGTGTGGACAGGTGAAACTTGCTAAAGATCCCGCCGCAAGTTGCTTTGCCTCTTCAGGATTTTCTTTCGCATTGAGCATGACCCAAAGAGCAAAGGGCGTTTCTTGCCCACAGTTGGGGCAAGAAACAGGATAGTCTTGCGATTCGGACGGGTTCCACTTTGTCTCTTCGGAGGAGGGGGCGGTGTTTTCTTCAGTCCCTTTTTCGGAAGAAGCAGACAGGTTCCACTTAGGTTCTTCCTTTACGGGATTATCTTCTTGTCCCGACTCGGTGGAGAATTGGCTATCGTGAGTCAATTGCGGTCCTTTCTGTTTGGGAGAGAGAGTTGTCACACTTCTTTGTAACATGTAACCAATGAAGGCTTTCGCATCCTTTTATGGGGTACAACTAACAAAACCCGTTGATCCATTTTGAAGTACAACTAACAATGCCTGTTGTGTCTATCTTGAGGTACAACAGCAAAGCTTCTTACGTCTTTCTTGAGGTGCGACAGGCAGGTTGTTAATGGTCTGCTTTAGCGGCCTTTCCATTGAGGTTCGCGCTTTTCGGCAAACGCTTTGGGGCCTTCTAAGGAATCTTCGGTTGCATTAACGAGTTCCTGATAATAGTCCATAATGCTCCACCCTGCGCCAGGGAATTCGTCATCACAGGCAGCTGCTTCTTTCATGGCTGCCTTGGAATATTCGATGGCAAGAGGTGCGCTTTTTACGATGCCTTCAGCCAGTTTAAATGCGGTAGAAAGCAGCTCATCTTCATCAACAACGCGACTGATCAGACCCCATTCGTAGGCTTTTTCTGCATCAATGTTGTCGCCAACGAGTATAAGTTCGGCGGCATACTTCTGGGGGATTTGTTGCATCAAGCGAAGAATGGCACCGTCCCCGGTAGAGGCGCGACCATGGCGTGCTTCTGGTAGGCCAAATACCGAATGGCTGCTCGCAATAGCAATATCGCAGGCAAGAACCAATCCGAGTCCGCCGCCAACGCATACGCCATTAACCGCGGCAATCAAAGGTTTTTTGAAGCGATGTTTGGACATGCCAAGGAGCCCCCAGTTTTCCTTACCTTTAGGTAAGTGATAGGTGCCCGCGGCAAGTTCCTTTAAGTCGGCACCTGCACAAAAACAGGTGCCTGCATTTGTGATGATGCAGCAACGCTGTGTTGGGTCATTGTCCCAGCGCTCCAACTCGTTGGAAAATTCCTCCATCATGAGCGAACTCATGGCGTTGCGCGCCTTGGGGCGGTTGAACGTAATAAGAAGAACGCCGTCGCGTTCCTCGGTCAGAATTGTTTCGTAAGCCATTGCTTTCCCCTTTCTCCCTCGTGATCTTATTGTAAAGCTGTTTGCTTGGGAAAAGAGGGAAAGCGAAGAACGCGGAAGAGAAAAAGGCGACTTCAAAATCGAAGTCGCCTTTCGAAATCGTTACGTTAATTAACCAAGTCGCTTTAAACAAGTAAGCTTACCTGCGAAGCTGGACTTAACTAATTTAGCTTACTTGATATGTTAGTTAACTTACGCCGCCTGAGGCTTATCCTTTTTGCCGAAGATAGTCTTCGCACCCTTAACTGCCAAAACGATAGCTAAAACGAACAGGATGGCTGCAAGAATTGCCTGAACAGCTGCGCTGAACAAGTCGCCCGTACCTGCCATGAGTACCAGGCCCTTGGAGTAGAGCGTTTGAACCAGAGAGGTCAAGGTAACAGCCAACATGAACACCATAGGAATGTAGAACATCTTGTTGTTCTTACCGGCATTACCCAGCCATGCGCAAACAGCAAGCAGAGCCAAGGCGGCAAGCAGCTGGTTTGCAGCACCAAACAAAGGCCAAATGATAGTGTAGCCCGTCATACCTAAAACGATGCCAATAACAACGGTGATCAGTGTTGCAACGTAAGGATTCGAGAAGAACTTACGAGCGCCCGTTACGCTTTCCATGGTTTCACCTACGGGAATCCAGAGTTCCTGGAACATATAGCGGGCAAGACGAGTAGCAGTGTCAAGCGAGGTTAAGCAGAATGCCGAAACTGCCAAAATAAGCAGGGTGTAGGCAATGCTTTCAACGCTTTCAAGGCCAGGGATGCAAGCAAGCATCTGGGAAAGGCCGCCAGCAAATACCGCAGTTGGGGAAGCGTAGTCGCCTGCGCAATATGCCTGCCATACAAAACCTACGGCGCACAAAGAAATGATAGCGAGCAAGCATTCAATCAGCATGCCACCGTATGCGATAGGCTGTGCGTGGGATTCTTTTTCCAGCTGCTTGGACGTGGTACCCGATGTAACCAAGCTGTGGAAGCCAGAAATTGCACCACAAGCAATGGTAATGAACAGCGCTGGGAACAAGAAGCCTGAAGCGGCAGAAAGATTTACTACTGCAGCGCCTGTTTCTGGATTGACGATGGGGTTGCCTGCAGCATCAACCGCAGCATTGCTTGCATAAAAACCGGTGAAGGCAGGAATATCGAGGTTGGATGCATTGCCCGTTAAGCTGGCACCCACAATGCCAATGATGGACAGGATAATCATGCCGTACAGCAAGAATGAGCTTAAGTAGTCACGAGGCTGAAGCAAAATCCATACAGGAGCAATTGCGGCAACTATAATGTAAACGCCCAGCAAAATCATCCAGGTGGTGTAGTCCAGAGAAATGTAGAGGAAGTTATAGCCCACGGCAACCAAGACAACAATGATCAAAATAGCAATGCCAATGTTGGCGGCAGCAGGCATGTTGCGACCGCGTGTGGCGATGCCATAAATTACTGCTGCCACAATGAACAGCATGGAAATCATAGCGGTACGCTGGTTTGCCAAATTGGAAGCATCGGTTGCATTGGCAAGACCTACTGCGAAAGTGTTAGCAACAATGGATGCGAAAGCGGCAACTACCAAAAGCAGGGTAAGGTAGGCAAAAATGCAGGAAATACGTTTAGCGGTGTTGTCGATGTTTTCTGCAATAACTGCTGCAATACTTTGGCCCTTGTGACGTAAAGATGCAAAGAGCGCGCCGAAGTCATGCATAGCGCCAAAGAAAATACCGCCGATCAGAACCCATAAAAGAACGGGAACCCAGCCAAATACTGCTGCCTGAATAGGGCCGTTAATAGGGCCAGCGCCAGCGATTGAAGAAAAATGATGGCCTAATAATACATAGTAATACATAGGGTTTAGACGGAACATAATCAACGCCGTCTTCAAGCTCTTGAGCAGGGGCAGGCCTTTTGGGGTCAACTCCCCATTGTTTTGCAAGCCAGCCACCATAGCATACGTAGCCAACGATCAAAGCAATGAGGCCGCCGAGTAAAACAATCATTGCGTTCATGTTTTACCAGCCTTTCTAGTCGTGTGCCTCTACTGTGCCAATGCAAGGTTGCTGGCAAGGGCATCTTTGAGCTGTTTGCCAGCGGCATTCGTTACCACTTCTTTTCCGGATTCGCGGGAAAGATCTACCACCGCTAATCGAAGATCGGTCCAGCCACGAAAGCCTAGATAAAAGCTTTTACGAAAACGAGTGGACTTAGCCTGCTTGAACGCTTCGTTGGTACATTGATTGGCGATAATGACCAACGTAAGGGCAGATGACATATGGTTTGGAGAAGGGTTTACCTTGCGGATTGCTTTCGTGGTTATAAAGTTCACCGCATCGGAGAGGGTATTTTCATCCAACTTGTTCGCAAGTTCAAAAAACATGAAGTCATGCGTGTTTACTTCCCACAATTTGGCACGTTTTGTTAGAACGTATTTTTCGCCATAGGTGTGAAACTCGGCAAAGGCAGGAAACTGCTTTCCTTCAAAACGGTAATCCCGCCTGATGTCGTAGTAGGCTTCATGCGCGGCAAGAACGCGGTTCAATAAATCTTCGCGTTTATCTGCTGAGGGCATGTATGCCTCCTTTCCGATAGTTGGGGATATTCCGTGGTGAACCTTGCCATTTGTCTGCTTTTTCAAGCGCGAACGATTGTAAGCGCTCTTTTTTGGGCGAATTCCGCAAAAACGTGCCGCGTGTAGAAAAAATGGTTTGAACGGCAAAGCATTATACGCAAAAGCCCAGATAACTAACAAAAAAGTAAGCATAATTGCGGAGGTGAGCATAATTGCTAAACAGTGCTCTCAAAAAAATAGGCCCGACATTGTGACGGGCCTAAAGGAATTCGCTAAGGGAATTTATTAAAGGAGTTTATGTTATTTGCCTTGCTCGGCACGTTCCTTCAGACGGCGGTCAAGTTCGTCAGCCAGTTGGTGGCGCTTAACCTTGCCCGATTCAGTCATAGGAATTTCGTCGATAAATTCAATATGCTCGGGGCGCAAACGCTTTGCAACACCAATAGAATCAAGGTATTCAGCGATGGAATCAAGCGTGGGAGCAGTGTCTCCTTTTTGTACGATAAAGGTACAGATACGCTCGCCCAAACGGTCGTCAGGCAAACCGATGGTTGCATGGGCGCCAACGCCAGGGCAATCATTTAAGTTGTTGTCCACTTCGTTTGCAGAAATATTAATACCGCCACGGATAAGAATTTCTTTCTTGCGGCCATTGATTTTCACGCGACCCAATTCGTCTTGAATGCATAAGTCGCCAGAGAAGAACCAACCATCGTCGCTTAAATCTTTAGCGGTTGCTTCAGGGTTCTTAAGATAGCCACTAAACATATGGGGGCCACGAGAAATTTCTTCACCCTGAGTGCCGTAAGGTACTTCGTTGCCCTTTTCGTCAACAACCTTTACTTCAATGCCTTCGCAAGGAATGCCAGACCAGTTGCCATTCCATTCAAGACAATCCTCGGGTGGAACTAATAGGTGAGGGCAGCTTTCGGTGGAGCCGTAGCACTCGCAAAGCTTCAAGCCATGCTTGTCGGCACGATGAACCATGGTGCCAGGCACAGGAGCACCGCCGCAAACGTAGAGCTTCAAGGTCTTGAAAGAAAGCCCGTTCTTTTCTGCCACATTAAGCATGTCGTAAATGAACGGTGTTGCGCCCATTGACCAGGTAACACCTTCGTTGTTCATGATCTCAATGGATTCTTCTGGGTGGAATTCTTGCTGCAATACCACGCGTGCGCCCAACAGAAGAGGTGTAATAAGGCCATGATTAAAGCCAGTTGCATGATTGAGGGGTGCAGGCATGAACATAACGTCATCGCGTGTTAGGTGCAAAGACTTGATAAAGGTTTTTTCCGAGAAAATAAGTGCATTATGAGAAATAAGTACTGCTTTGGGGCGACCTGTGGTGCCTGAAGTGGAAAGAATAAGAACAATTTCATCAGATGTGCTTTCCGGAGCTTCAGTTACCGGTTCAAAAGTTTCAAAAATTTCATTTAAGGTAATGGTTCCATGAGATTCGACGGTTTTGTCGTGAACGCAGAAACCACCGTCAAGCAAACTGGTAATTTCGTCCTTTACGGAGAGGAATTGATCTTCGAAGTTGGTTTTATGATGGAATGTGGGGCAAATGAATGCTTTTGATTCAACCAGGTTCATGGAATAAACCAAGTCTTCGCCATTGAAGGTAACAGGAAGTGGATGACAAACGGCGCCAACCTTCAGGCAGGCAACGTAGAGAATGCAAAATTCTGACCAAGGTGGCATTTGAAAGCTAACCACATCGCCGTTTTTTACTCCGACACTCTTAAGCCACGCAGCAAGGCGGCCTGCTTTGTCGTCAATTTCTGCATAGGTGAAACGAACACCCAGGTTATCACTTACGTATTCGTTGTTAGGAAACTTCGATACGCGGTCTGCCCAAACATCGAACAGGGTTTGTTCGGTCCAGTAGCCCTTTTCGTAATACTCCTTTTTGTTCTGTTCGTTCACTTTTAGGTCGGTAATCATAAGTCCTCACTTCATAAGACAAGAACGCAAGGGCATGCTTGTCAACTTTTGGAATTTCCCCCTCGGGATTATTCCCCCTCACTCTGCGAATACACACGTATCCCCTCCGTGTATTCGTTGAAAGTATAGCGCGAATAACCCCATCAAAACGCATTTCTCCTATAGAAAGTACGGGTTAAAACTAAAGGCACAGCCTATAGACTTTGTGGATAGAACCTATAAGTTAGACATATCAATAGGGATGTTGGGATAATGATTTAAAGGTGGAAGAAGAACCTTTTGGGTTAGATGATGCTCCCATTATATGACCAACAAAAATGCAGAATTGTGTAGCAATGACGATGAAGAAGTAGATTATCGGGCAGTTGCAGGTTTTTTATACGTTCGCGTTCGTGTGTATAGGCAGGTGCACTTGTGGTGCCGTATTATTGCACGGTACCTTAAAAGGGCTGCATGTTGGAAAACGCATACGTGTGTTAGAAAACACATACGTGTAATAGGAAAGCATGTAAGTGCGGCGCGGCTTCGTATTTTAAGGCGCGTGCACATAGGCGTGCGTAGAGATATCAAGAGAGGAATGCTATGAGCATACGTAAATTGTTGGCAAGTTCAGCAAGCTCAATGAGCACGTGGGGTTTGCGTCACATCGCAAAACGTCCAGCTGCGAACATGCCAGGAAAAATTGCGCTCAAATTAGATCCTCAAATAATTGCTGAATCTATGGGTAAGGTAACCGAAGGTTCCATTGTGGTAGTAGGAACTAACGGCAAAACTACCATTACTAATATGATTGCCGATGCGCTGGAGCGTCAAGGCAAAACCGTTGCGTGTAATCGTACGGGCGCAAACTTAGCCTATGGAGTTGCAACTACACTCCTTCAAACAAAAGGAACGGTTCAATGGGGCGTGTTCGAGTCGGATGAGCTGTGGTTGGCTCATACGCTTCCTCAGGTTCAGGCAAGCTATGTGCTGCTGTTGAATTTGTTCCGTGATCAGCTGGATCGCTGTGGGGAAATTGATCGCGTACAAGATGCTATTGTGCAGGCGCTGAATGATTCCCCTGATACGGTACTACTGTATAACGCTGACGACCCGTTGTGCGCTATGGTTGCGCTTCGTGTTGCTAATAAGTCAATTGCCTTTGGTGTGGGGGAAGATCTTCATCAGCAACAAAATATGGTAAGCGATGCGCAAATGTGCCAACGTTGTTCGGCGATGTTCACCTATGAGTATCGCCAGTATGGCCAGTTGGGAACCTATTCTTGCCCGAACTGCGGTTTTTCCCGCCCAGAGTTAGATTACGCAGCAAAGCATGTCGTATTTGGTAACGATATTTCCTTCGATGTTGAAGAATCTGCAACGGGTACTTGCGTGGCCTTGCATGCTCAGCGTGCAGGCGTGTATATGATCTATAACGTTATGGCGGCGTGGTTAGCAGCGCATTGCGCGGGGGTAAGCGATGAAGTTTTCCAGCAGGCAGTAGATGTGTTTGATCCTCAAAATGGGCGCTTGCAGTCACTTACTATTCAGGGCCGCCCTGTTTTGCTGAATTTAGCTAAAAACCCTACTGGTTTCAATCAAAATATGAAGCTTATTACACAAGCTGAAGGCAAAAAGGTTGCGGCGTTTTTCATCAACGATAACGAAGCGGACGGTCATGACATTTCCTGGATTTGGGATTGCGATTTCGAGGAGCTTGCCGAACAGGAAAATGTAGTGGTGTATGCCGGTGGCATTCGCAAGAATGATCTGCAATTGCGCCTTCGCTATGCAGGTATTGAAGCTAAGACTATTAATAGTGTTGATGAAATGGTAGATGAAGCTCTTTCAATGCCTGCTGATTGGAAGATGTATGCCATCGCTAATTACACCTCGCTTCCGGCAGTTCGCGATTCCTTGATGGCGCGTGCAGATAAAACCGAAGTTGAACAGGTAACGGAAGGCACGTATGAACCAGTTCGAGAAAATCATGCGCTTGTCCAGCAAGAAGGCGTAGAAGCGCTTACTCAGAATCCTTTGCGTATTGTGCATTTGTTCCCCGACCTGTTGAATTTGTACGGTGATGGTGGCAACGTGCGTGTTTTGGCGCAGCGTTGTAGGTGGCGCGGTATTCCGGTCAAAGTTGAAGCGGTCCACTATGGTGAAGAAGCTCATCTTGATCAGGCGGATATCGTAATGTTGGGCGGCGGTCCTGACCGAGAACAGAAGCTTGCCTCTGAAGTGTTGTTTGCTATGAAAGAAGAACTGCGCACCTTTATTGAAGGCGATGGCGCTCTTTTGGCAATTTGTGGTGGATATCAGATTTTGGGGCATCGTTGGCTTATGGGCGATGAAGAAGTTGAAGGTTTGTCGCTCATTAATGCAGAAACGCTTCGTGCTGGTACGGGCTTTAATCGTTTGATTGATAACATTGTTTTGTCTTCCCCGCTTGCTGAATTGCCAGTGGTGGGATATGAGAATCATGCGGGACGTACTAAACTTGGCATGGGTATGCAGCCGTTTGGTAAGGTGGTTTCCCAAGTAGGCCACGGAAACGATGATGTATCTGGGGCTGACGGCGTGCACTATCGCAACTGTATTGGTACGTATTTGCATGGTCCGCTTTTGGGTAAGAACCCTGAAATTGCCGACTATCTTATTGCGGCAGCGCTTCAGCGCAGGTTGGGACTTGCTGCTCCGATGGCGCTTGCACCCTTGGATGATTCGGTTGAACGTGCTGCTAATGCTTATATGGCATCGCGTTTAGGAGTTTCGTAAGTTTGCGTCGTGGGCGTTTTGGGTTACTTGCGGGGTATTCTTCTCGGAGGATCTTTCAAAAAAAGGATGAAGCGAACTCAGAACACTAACTTCAATTTGTGCCCGTAAGGGCACTTTTATAAAGCATGATGCAGCGAAGCGCATGAAAAACGGATCCAAACGGATCCGTTTTGAACAGCGAAAGCGTGTGAACTGAAGCCTTTTCTTGAAAGATCTCAAAGAAGTTTCCAAAAGGACCTTCAAGGAAGTGGAGTTGCAAGAATCTAAAGGCGCTCTAAGAATGCAAAAGCGTAAAGACTTTGCACCCGTGCATTCCTAGATAACTTTATAAATATTTGTAAAACAAACGAAAAGTGTCCAATTTCCGTGCAATATATGGTTTTTACCGAATTTGTTTGCGCTCGGTATAAATAATTTGCATTATTGATTGCATGTTTGCTTCAAATAACAAACCATCAAAACGTTTCGCCCGCACTCGCAAGGGCGTAGAGCGTCCCCATGCAGATCGCCGTAGTGTATCGCGTTCTGCAAAACAGGCTTCGCGCGAACAAAGCGTAAGTTCGTTCGATCGTTCTTCATACGGTAGCAATTCTTCGCGTGGGTCCCGACGCAAAACCTCCGGGACAGAAGCGTATAGCGCAAATAATTATGGTTCCTCTACGCACCGTGCTGAAAACAGGTCGACCAATTTTGTTCCTGCTACGCCTGCAGGCGCCAACCGCCGTTATGCGCAAAATGCAAAAAGCCGCGAATTTGTTCGCCAGCAGCATGAGCGCAAAAAGAAAAGCAAGCGCAAACGCGTATTGTTTATTTCGCTCGCGGTTGTGTGCGTTTTGCTGTTAGGTGGCATTGGTGCTGCATGGGCCTACATTAATCAGGTCGATAGCTCCTTGCGTGACGATTTGGATGCAGATCTTTTAAGCTCGCTTGCGGTAACTGATTCTCCGTCCGATCCGTTCTATATGCTTTTGATCGGTGCTGATAAATCGGAAGCACGAGACTCTTCGGGCGCTTTTGGTGGTTCGTACCGAACCGACTCTATGATTCTTGCGCGTATTGACCCTCAGGAAAAAGAAGTAACGCTTATTTCGGTACCGCGTGACACCAGAGTAAACATTGATGGTTATGGCGAGCAAAAAATTAATGCCGCCTATGCCTTTGGTGGTGCATCCCTAGCGGTAGATACCGTTTCTGAATTAGCCGGCGTTCCTATTAGTCACTATGCTGAAATTGACTTCGATGGCTTCAAAGCGGTTGTAGATGCTTTGGGTGGCGTTGAAGTTGATGTTCCTATGGAAATTAACGACGACAAGGCTGGTGGCCATGTTGATGCGGGCTTGCAAACCCTCAATGGCGACCAAGCATTAATTCTTTGTCGCAGTCGTCATACCTACGATGGTGTGGGTGATGGCGATTCAATCCGTGCGGCAAATCAGCGTATGGTTTTGTCGGCCATTATGAAAAAGGTTATGAATTCGGATATTGCAACCATTACCAATACGGTAAGTACCTTGTCTGAATACGTAACGACCGACTATAGCGTTACGGGATTGATTGGTCTTGCACAGTCCATGATGGGCATTGATGTAGAAAACAGCGTCTACACTGCAGCGGTTCCCACGACATCGGTTTACGAAAACGATATTTGGTGGGAAGTTTTAGACGAACCTGCATGGCAAAAGATGATGGATCGTGTAAAGCAGGGCCTGTCGCCTACGGAAGAAACTCAGATTGATGAAGCTACTGGCGCAACTATGTCTACTGCTGGTGGTGGCGGTTCAGGTAATACCGATAGCGGCGATAGCTCGGGCGAATCAAGTAATGCCTCTCTTTCGGGTGTGCATATTTCTGTGAAGAATGGCAGCGGTATTGCGGGATGCGCTAATGAAGCGGCTGCAAAGCTAACGCCCGATGGGGCTATTGTCGAAACAGGCAATGCGGATGACTATAACTATTCGCAAACCATTATTGTATACGATGATTCTTCTCAGAGTGCTGAAGCGCAAAAGATCGCCGATTTATTAGGGGTAGGTCAGGTCAAACAGAATGACGGCACCTATGCTTTCTCGGGTGATTTCTTAGTTGTAGTTGGTGCCGACTGGTCGTAATTCAGTTTATTAATTTTGCTGGCTAAGCAATGCACAATATAAATGTCGGCTTTTAGGTGTTTGTTGAAACGCGATACGTATTTCTATCGAGGTGCGTATCGCGTTTTTGTAGTTTGGGCCTTCGACATAGTTAAGAATGCGGGTGAAGCATTTCAAACGCCCGAAGCAAAAACCTATTTGCTATGTGGGTGGTCATAAGTCTTTAGGCGTAAAATAATCGCAACGCTAGGGAGAAAACAAGGAGTAAATATGGGCAAGTATGTAATGGCGCTGGACGCAGGAACTACCAGCAACCGTTGTATTCTGTTCGATAAAAACGGCAGAATTATCAGTATTGCACAAAAAGAATTTACTCAGTATTTCCCCAAGCCAGGCTGGGTTGAACACGACGCAGATGAGATTTGGTCCACGCAGCTTGGCGTGGCGGTAGAAGCCATGTCCAAGGTAGGGGCATCGGCGGAAGATATTGCGGCAATTGGCATTACTAACCAACGTGAAACCGCTATTGTGTGGGACAAGGAAACCGGAGAGCCGGTTTGTCCTGCCATTGTGTGGCAGTGTCGAAGGACAGCAGAATACTGCGACCAGCTTAAAGAGCAGGGTTACACCGATGTGATTCGGGCGAAAACGGGCCTCATCATTGATGCATATTTTTCGGGTACGAAAATCCGTTGGATTTTGGACCACGTGGAAGGAGCCAGGGAAAGGGCAGAAAAAGGCGAACTGCTTTTCGGCACCGTGGAAACCTGGCTTATTTGGAAGTTGACCAAAGGTCGCGTACATGTGACGGACTATTCCAATGCATCTCGTACGATGCTTTTCAACATCAACACTCTTGAATGGGATCAGGAAATTTTAGATATTTTGGATATTCCGCGGGCAATGTTGCCTAAACCTATGCCTTCAATTTGTGTATATGGCGAAACCTCATCTTCGTTTTTTGGCGGGCATATTCCCATTGCGGGTGCAGCGGGCGACCAGCAGTCGGCCTTGTTTGGTCAGGCATGTTTCCATCCGGGTTCGGCCAAGAATACCTACGGAACCGGCTGTTTCTTACTTATGAATACGGGTACTTCGCCGGTATTTTCTAAAAACGGACTGGTTACTACCATTGCGTGGGGCTTAGATGGCACGGTGGAATATGCACTTGAAGGATCTATCTTTGTGGGAGGAGCTGCTATTCAGTGGCTGCGCGATGAAATGCGATTGGTAGATTCTGTTGAAGATTCGGAATACATGGCGCAAAAAGTTCAGGACACGAATGGCTGTTATGTGGTTCCCGCCTTTACAGGGTTGGGCGCACCTCATTGGGATCCGTATGCCAGAGGAACTATTGTGGGTATAACGCGCGGGGTGAATAAATACCACATTATCAGGGCTACCTTGGAGTCTATTGCCTATCAGGTAAACGATGTTCTGGGCGCTATGGCGGCGGATTCGGGCATTGAGCTTACGTCGCTTCGCGTGGATGGCGGTGCCAGCGTTAATGACTTTCTCATGCAAACTCAGGCAGATATTATTGGCGTTCCGGTGAAGCGTCCTCAGTGTATTGAAACTACGGCGATGGGTGCTGCGTATTTGGCAGGCTTGGCGGTAGGGTACTGGAAAAATCGCGAAGAGGTAGAAGAAAACTGGGCGGTTGATAAAACCTTCGAGTCAGCTATTGATGAACAGCAGCGTCAGGAAAAGATCAAAGGCTGGAACAAGGCTGTGCGTTACTCGTTTGACTGGGCAAAGGATGAATAGGCTGCTTTAAATCAAAGCTTCTCAGGGTGGCGATAAATCTATTTATGATAAGGCTCGCCGCGTGAAATTTTGAAAGCTCGGTATACCTGTTCCAGCAACACCACGCGCGCCAAATTATGGGGTAGGGTAATAGGCCCAAAGCTTATGCGTTCGGTTGCGCGCTGCTTTACTTCGGCGGTTACGCCATCGCTCCCTCCAATAATAAAGACCAATTGCGAATTACCTGAAAGCGCATAGGTATCCAACTTTGTTGCCAAGGCTTCGCTTGAAGTTTCCTTACCTTTAATATCGAGCAGCAAAACAGGAGTATGTTCGGGAAGGCTTGTCAGAATTAGCTCCGCTTCGCGTTCCTTATTTGAGTCGGGAAATTCTTTTACGGTTACCTTTGCGTAAGCACCTAAGCGCTTAAGGTATTCTGTGCAGGCATCTTTCCAGAAGGATTCTTTTAACTTGCCAACGGCAAAAATCGTTATAGACAGCACGATTGCTCCTTTACAATAAGGAAGGCGGGCGTGTTGAATGCCTGCTTTTAGGTAACAAACCATAAGGATACCAAGTCCGTTGGGTAAAGCCAAAAAAGTACGTACGGGCGTTTGACGTTACTCGTTCGGGGTACTGTCTACCGCCAGGGCAGTTTGTGAGTTGGGCTGCTGGTGTCGCGATGCTGACAGCGTGCAGCGCTGCTCGCAAGGGGCGTAGCTAGTATGGTGCTGCCATTAAGGGGTGCAGCAGCTAAGTGCTTAGCACTTAGTAGGCAGGTACTATTACGGGTGCTATTGCAGCGCGCAACCGAAGAACATGGGGAATGTTAAGTGCATGCTTTTGCTGACAAACTATTTCGAGGGGCACTTAACCATCGTCGGGTGGTTATAGTTTTTGCTGCCCTATTTTTTGTGGTGTCAGCGTTATGCATTCCTAGTGTGAAAATTAATTACCAGTTTTCCGACTATCTTCCGGAAAGTTCGGAATCCACGGTTTCGCTGCGTGTCATGGAAGTCGCGTTTAATTCGCCCACGCCCAATTCAAACATCATGGTCGAAGGACTTTCTTTAATGCAGGCACGCGATCTTGCAACCAAGATCGAAGCCATAGAAGGCATTGAAGAGGTTATGTGGCTGGGCACCATCTGCGATATTTCCAAGCCGCTTGAAACGTATGATCCCGATATAGTATCTGCTTACAAAGAAGGCGACTCGTATCTGTATCAGGTAGCGCTTGATACGTCACTTGCTACGCAAACTATGGATATCATACGGCAGGCGGCAAGCGAAGTAGGGGCAACCAACGTATCAATGGCGGGCGATGCTATTAATTCTGCTGTTGCACAGGGATCGTCCGACTTCGAAATTCAACTCATTTTAATAATGGCAGTTATTGTTATTTTGGGATTGTTGCTTCTGACAAGCGAAGCCTGGTTCGAACCGGTGCTGTTTCTTTCGGTCATTGGCATTTCGATCGTATACAACCTGGGTACCAACATTATTTTTGGCGAAATTTCTTTTATTACTCAAATGTGCGCGGCGGTTTTGCAGTTGGCGGTGTCTATGGACTACGGCATCGTTATGTTGCACGCATTCCGTGGCTATAGGGCAGAAGGCCTAACTTCCTATGATGCGGCAGTTGCCGCTATGCATAAGGCGGCCGCCGTTATTGCGTCTTCTGCAGCAACAACATTTTTTGGATTTTTGTCGCTGTGCGTTATGGCATTTCTTATTGGTGCCGATATGGGCGTGGTTTTGGCAAAGGGTATTGTTTTCAGCTTTCTGTGTGTGCTGTTCTTACTGCCTATTTTGGTTCTTTCCAGCGAAAAACTTCTCAACAAAACTGCTCACAAGAAGTTTCTTCCTTCGTTTAACACCTTTGCACGATGGTGTATGCGTTTGGCAGTTCCTTTTACCATCATCATTGCGCTGATAACGGTGCCTGCATATTTAGGACAAAAGCAACCTAACTTTGTATATGGTGCAAGTGGTTTTGTGGAACCTGGTACCGAACTTTACGAGGAAACAAACGCTATTAACGATACGTTTGGAGCTCATGAACAGTGGGTGATGCTTGTTCCCGAGGGCGACTGGGGTCGCGAGCTTCAAATGGTGGAGCGCATTGAAGATCTAGACAATGTGGCGGCGGTTACTTCATACGTTACCGCGGTTTCAGCTAATATTCCTAGCGCTATGGTTCCTTCTGATGATTTGTCTCAGCTCGTTTCGGGCGGTTATTCACGCATCGTGGTTTCCACCTCTGTTGAAGGGGAAAGCGAAGAAGCATTTGCGCTGGTGCAGGCTCTGCGCGATGTGGGGGATGAATTCTATCCTGAAGAAAACTATCTCGTAGGATCAGCGGTTACCTCCTACGATATGTCGCTTATTGTGAATGACGATTCGTTCCGCATTTTTGTTGCATCGGTGGTTGCTATTGGGCTGGTGCTGCTCATAATGTTCCGCAGTTTAAGCATCCCGCTTATGCTGCTTTTGACTATTGAAATATCTATTTGGATTAACCTGGCTATTCCGTATTTCACCGGGGAAAGCATTCAGTACATTGGCTACCTTATCATTAGTGCCATTATGCTGGGCGCAACGGTGGACTACACCATTATTTTGTCGCGCGCGTATTTGGACAGGCGCATGGAAATGGAAAAGCGGCCTGCCATGCTTTCGGCTATTTCGTATTCGGCAATTACTATTTTGACTTCAGCAACTATCCTTACGGTGTGCGGTGCGTTTATTGGCATTATTTCCAGCAACGGAGTAATTGCGGGATTGGGAACGCTTATTGGTCGCGGTGCTTTTATTGCGGCGCTTAACACGTTCTTATTACTTCCTATTTTGTTTATGGTGCTGGATAAAGTAGTGGAAAAAACTACGTGGAAGGCACGTTTTTATCATGGCGGAATAGCAGATCAAGGTGGCATAACGGTTGCGGCTTTCAATTCGCAAAAGACAAATGCTGATCGCGATTCACGCACTACAAGGCGTACTAAAAAGGAGTAGGTACTATGCGCTGCTCGGATTTTAATAAAAAGGAAAAACTGCATCGCAAACCCGCGATAGTGGCCGCGGCGCTTCTGTTGGTGTTGGCGCTGCCTGTTACGGCTGCTCCTGTTATGGTAAATGCGCAAGAGGCGGCTCAAGAACAGGGAAGTACCACTCTTCAGGAGCAAGCAAGCGGTGCCGAAGCGCTTGCGGTTGCCGATGTGGTAGGTAGTGCCGAAAAGAAAGAAGTGGTATATACCTCACTTGATGGTGCGGGTGTAAATAAAAGTACGTATGTGGTTAATGTTTTAGAGGGAGCCCAAGGAAGTGTGCCTACAGGAAGCACCGTCCAAGACTTTGGAATGTATGACCAGGTAGTGAATCTTACCAACACTTCGAAACTTACTCAGCTTCCTGGTTCAGTTATTTTTACTATGCCGGAAGGTGAATTCTCTTATCAGGGAAGTTTGTCTGACGCTCAAATTCCCTGGAATATTTCTATCAAGTATTTCCTTGATGGGCAGGAAGTTGCGCCGAATGAAATTGCTGGTAAGAGCGGGAAACTGGAACTCAAAATAGAAACTTCGCAAAATACGGCAGTCGATTCCCGCTATTTCGAAAATTATCTCATGCAAATAACTTGCACCCTGCCCATGGAAAAGGCAACCAATATACAAACCGATCAGGGCTCTATTGCACTTTCGGGTTCCGATGTAACAGTAAGCTTTATGGTTATGCCGGGTAAGGATGGCAGTGTTTCACTGGATGCTGAAGTAACTAACTTTGAAATGCCAGGAATTAGTTTTGCAGCCATTCCTTTTTCCATGGCTCTTGATTTTCCCGACACCGATAATCTTGTAGCGCAATTCGATGGCCTTATTGAAGGAACTGAACAAATTCACGAAGGCGCGCAGGATTTGGCTGAAGGCGCTAATGAATTAGAGGTGGCAGCCAAGCAGGCGGCTTCTGGTGCGGCAGATCTAGCAACGGGTGCCGATCAAATGATGCAGGGTCTGCAGCAATATCAGCAAGGTTTGCGTGATCAGGCGGCTACAGCTGAAGATTCGGTTTCTGAAGAAGAAATAACCGCAGCGACTAACCGTTACAAAGCTGCTCTAGGAGTGTATGCTACTGCGTACGCCCAGGCTTATGAGAGTGTTCTTGCAAAATACGAACAGGAAAACCCAGGTGAAGAAATATCTGAAGAAATGCAGCAGGTAGCGTTGGCTGAAGCAGCAAAAAGGATGGAAGGCACTGCGCCTGAAGAAGAAATGACTGATTCTCTTCAAGATCTTCTCGCTTTAACTTCAACTCAAATTGCTTCCCAAGGTGCCGCCGAAGCGCTCAAGGGCGCTGCTGATGGATTGGGTTCCTCGAAGGACCCTGCCTCACTTCTTGGTGGCAGCGCTTCTCTTGATGCGGGGGCTCAGGAACTTGCCAGTGGCCTTGACCAACTGGCAGGGGGCACGGGTAGCCTTTCAGAGGGGATGGATGAATTCAGTGATGGCACCCAAACACTTGCTCAAGAAACGCAGGGAATTCCTGATTCGGTACAGGCTGAAATTGATGAGCTCATGTCTACCTATGACAAATCCGACTTCGAACCGGCAAGTTTTACCAGCTCGAAAAATACGAATGTTACACTGGTGCAATTCGTTATGACAACTGATTCCATAAAGGTTGATGAGCCAGAGGTTGCCGAAGAACCAGAAAAGGAAGAATCTTTCCTCGATAGGTTTCTTGCACTGTTTTAAGGCGTAGGGCAACCACAAACAGATATCGTGGGTTCATCGTGCGTTATGGGGCGGTATGATTAACGGGAAACTTTTTACAAAAGTAGTCCCCGATCAACAAGGAACAAGCATATGTCTCTTCCCGCATCTAATGTAAACAAGCAGGCAGACAATCGTACCACCATGGAATTAGGTGCCTGTTTACCTATGACCGCTGAAGTTAAAGACGATCATCTATTTATTGGTGGCGTTGATATGGTTGAGCTTGCTCATGAATATGGCACAGCGCTGTATGTGTATGACGAAGCCGACCTTATCAACCGTATGGATACGTATCGTGATGCGTTTAGAACGCGCTATCCCAATTCGGATATTGCGTATGCAAGCAAGGCGTTTTTGAACAAAGCAGTGTGTCGCTTGGCTGACCAGCATGGTATGTGTCTGGATGTTTCAGGTGGCGGGGAACTGGTGGTAGCGCGTGCCGTTAATTTCCCCATGGATCGTGTAATTGTGCATGGCAACAATAAAACGCCACAAGAACTGCGTGAAGCCATTGAAGCAGGGGTGGGGCGTATCGTAGTCGATTCGCGTATTGAACTTTCTCGCGTTTCTGCCATTGCTCAGGAGACGGGTGTAACGCAAGATATTTATATGCGCATTACGCCTGGTGTTGAAGCGGACACCCATGAATACATTCGTACCGGCTGTGAGGATTCCAAGTTTGGCTTTACCATGCGTGAAGATTTTGCTTTTACCTGTGTTCGCGATGCACTTGATGCGCCGAATGTTCGCCTTGCAGGCTTTCATATGCATATTGGTTCGCAAATTTTTGCCCTGCATTCCTTTGGTGAAGCGATTGACGTTATTGTTGAATTTACGCATCGCGTTAAGGAAACCTATGGGTACGAAGTGGACGAAATTGATGTGGGCGGCGGCTTAGGTATTGCTTACACGGCTGAAGATAAGCCTTCCTCTATTGAGGACTTTGCAGAAATTACCACGTCAGAAATGATTAAAGCCTGCAAGAAATATGGCTTAAAAGAACCCCGATTGGTATGTGAGCCAGGTCGTTCTTTGGTGGCAACGCCAGGCGTTACGCTCTATACCGTAGGTATCTTAAAAACGCTGCCGGGTATTCGTAAGTATGTTGCTATTGATGGCGGCATGTCCGACAACATTCGCACTGCTTTATATCATGCCGAATACGAGCCTGTAATTGCCAATAAGGCAGGCCAGCCTCGTACCGAAATTGTTACCTTGTGTGGCAAGCATTGCGAAAGCGGCGATGCCGTAGCGCTGGATGCTTCAATTCAGCATCCTGATCTGGGCGACATTGTGTGCGTTTTTGGTACGGGCGCTTACTGTTACTCCATGTCGAGTAATTATAACGGCCAACCTCGCCCCGGTATTGTGTTTGTAAAGGATGGCGTTGCTCGTTTGGTAACTCGTCGCGAAACATACGATGATCTTATGGCGTGCGACATTGATTAGCGATTAGCTCTTTTATCTACCTATCGTCATGCATCCGATTCACTCGGACAGGCTACGTGTGATGTTAGGATTGCCTGATACCGTTAACTTTGCTGCGCTCTCTGGTGCCAAGATAGTCGGAGGGCGCAACTTGTATACAATGCAACTACTAACCTAAAAGACCAGTAATACGATTATTCTGCGTCACGTTGAAAGGATACGTACATGGCTGTCAAGATTGGCTTGATTGGAACGGGCACGGTTGGCGGCGGTTGTCTTGATATTTTAAGCAACCACAAGCAAGATTTTCTTCGTCATTTCGGAATCGATCTTGAATTGGCCCGCGTTTGTTCGCGCGACCCTCAGCCAGCAATTTCACGTGGTTTGCAGGATATTTTTACCAACGATTATCGCGATATTGTTAACGATCCTGATATTGATATTGTGGTGGAACTTATTGGCGGGACTGGGATTGCTAAAGATGTCATTATTGAAGCACTGTCTGCGGGAAAGCAGGTAGTTACTGCTAATAAGGCCATTATGGCTTCAGCTGGCGAAGAAATTATGAACCTTGCCGAAGAAAAAGGCGTTGAAATCGCTTTCGAGGCAAGTGTAGGTGGCGGTATTCCTATCATTGACCCACTAAAGCATTCTCTGATTGCAAATCAGATCGATTCCATTATGGGTATCGTAAATGGCACCACGAACTACATGCTTACTCGCATGGACGAAGATGGCCTGGACTACGATGCAGCACTTAAGGAAGCGCAGGAACGAGGATTTGCTGAAGCAGATCCTACGGCGGACGTTGACGGCCTTGATGCGGCGGCGAAGATTGCTATTTTGGCCTCGATCGCCTTTAACTCTCGTGTAACCATGAATCAGGTATACACCGAAGGCATTCGTCGCATTTCTCCGGTTGATTTAACAATGGCGCACGATTCTGGCTATGCGGTAAAGCTGGTAGCACATGCACGTCGTACCGATAAGGGCATTGATGTACGCGTGCATCCCACTATGATTCCTGAAGACCATCAGCTTGCCACCGTAAATGGGGTGTTCAACGCAATCTTTGTTGAAGGAGATGCGGTTGGACAAACCATGTTCTTTGGCGAAGGCGCTGGCGCTGGCCCTGCGGCAAGTGCAGTAATGGGCGATGTGTTAGAGGTTGCACGTCATGTACAGATGGGCATTAAGCCTATTGTGGGCTGCACCTGCACTGATAAGCTGCCGATTATTGCCATGGATGATCTGGAGACGAAGTACTACGTTCGTTTTATAGTGGCTGATCGCCCTGGTGTGTTGGCGGCATGTGCAGACATCTTCGCAAAGAATGGCGTTTCGGTACGTACGGTTACCCAGCGCGGTAATGCTGCTCGAGAAGATGTGGATTTGGTATTTGTAACGCACACGGCAAAAGAACATGATGTTCGTAAAACCATTGACGAAATCCTTGCGCTTGATGGCGTGGTAACGGGCGGCGAGCCTTCCGTTATTCGCGTTCAAGGCTAATGTGGTTGCCAATCTCGAAACTTACTTCGAAAGAAATCCAGCTAAACCAGCTAATTTAGGTAGAAAAAGCCATTTGTTATGAGAAAGCAAACGACCAGACCGCCTGGAGTTCGGTCTGGTCGATTTTTTTGTTTCGTTAATTCTAATGTGCGCCGACCTGCTTGATGTCGTAGGGGGTTGCCTGGTATACGTAGTAGTTCAGCCAGTTGGTATAGAGCAGCTGGGCGGCCGCGCGCCAATTTGAAACTGGATGCTGCGTGGGATCATCATTAGGGAAATAGTGCTTAGGCAGCGCAGGGTCCAGCCCCTTTTTCACGTCGCGGAAGTACTCGTTTGCCAAGGTGTCGGTATCGTATTCGGGATGCCCGAACACAAAGAAATGGCGGGAATTAGTACTTTTTGCAATAAATACACCCGCTTCGTCGGAAACGGCAATTAGTTCTAGGTCTTGTCTTGCAGCAATATCTTCTGCGTATACGCCGGTATAACGCGAATGAGGTGCATGTACCACATCATCAAATCCACGGACCAAAGGTGAACTGGGTTTCAAGATATGATGTTTAAATACGCCTGTCATCTTTTCGGGAAGCATATGCTTTTCAACGCCATAATGGTAGTAAATTCCCGCCTGAGCTCCCCAGCACAGATACAACGTAGAAAACACGTTGGTTTTAGCCCATTCGAAGATATTGCAAAGTTCAGGCCAGTAATCCACCTCTTCGAATTTCATTTTTTCAACGGGTGCGCCGGTAATAATCATGCCGTCGTAGTGCTTATCCTGAATGTCGTCCAATCCAACATAAAACGACTTCAAGTGCTCTACGGGCACATGCGATGAATGATGGGTCACGGTTTGAAGCAAGTCTATTTCTACCTGCAAAGGGGTATTGGAAAGCTTACGCAAGATTTGCGTTTCGGTTTCTATTTTTAAGGGCATCAAGTTCAAAATAAGCACTTTCAAAGGACGAATATCCTGATGAATGGCGCGATGTTCGGTCATTACAAAAATGTTTTCACTTTCAAGCACCCCTGTTGCGGGAAGGGTGTCGGGAATTCTAATAGGCATTAAAGGGCTCCTTACGTTATATAGCGGCTTTGATTGTACGCGACAAAACTACCCGTTTCCATGCTGACCTGCCACTCTATAGCTGGCTATAGGAAAATACTTTTGCTTGTAATAAAGAGGTAACTAAAATGAAAGCTTGTGCGCTCTATAATTTCAAGGCACACCAAAGAATAAAGGAGAATATATGGCACAGTCAGTTAGCACCATTTGTGTTCAGGGCGGTTATCATCCGGGCGATGGCGATCCACGTCAGGTTCCTATTTATCAAAGCACAACCTGGAAGTATGACACCAGCGAACATATGGGCAAGTTGTTCGACTTGGAGGAATCGGGCTATTTTTATACCCGTCTCCAAAATCCTACGAACGATTTTGTAGCTAACAAGATTTGCGAACTAGAGGGTGGTACGGCTGCCATGCTTACCTCTTCTGGTCAGGCGGCAAACTTTTTTGCCGTTTTTAACATCGCAGGTAATGGCGACCATGTAGTGTGCTCTTCGGCAATTTATGGTGGTACCTACAATCTGTTTGCGCACACCATGGCGCGTATGGGTTTGGAGTGCACCTTCGTTACTCCTAATTGCAGTGATGAAGAATTGGAAGCGGCCTTTAAGCCCAATACGAAAGCAGTATTTGGTGAAACCATTGCTAATCCTGCTCTTTCGGTGCTTGATATTGAACGATTTGCGAAGGCGGCGCACGACCACGGGGTGCCTTTAATTGTGGATAACACCTTCCCAACTCCAGTAAATTGTCGCCCCATTGAATGGGGAGCCGATATTGTAACGCACTCCACTACTAAATATATGGATGGTCATGGTTGCGGTGTCGGTGGCTGCATTGTTGACTCGGGTAAGTTTGATTGGAATAAGTATGCCGATAAATTCCCTGGTCTTACTACACCCGACGAAAGCTATCACGGGGTAGTTTATACGGAACGTTTTGGGCTGGAAGGCGCGTTTATTACCAAAGCAACAGCGCAGCTCATGCGTGATTTTGGTTCTATCCAGTCCCCACAAAACGCATTCCTGCTCAATATGGGCCTTGAAAGCTTGCATGTGCGTATGGCTCAACATGTGAAAAATGGTCAGGTGGTTGCGGAATATTTGCAGGCTCACCCCAAAGTTTCTTGGGTTCGTTATAGTGGCTTGCCTGGGGATGAATATTATGATCTGGCACAAAAGTACTTACCCAATGGTGGTTGCGGTGTTGTGAGCTTTGGTGTTGCTGGTGGCCGTGCTGGCGCGGAAACTTTCATGAAGAACTTGAAACTTGCCCAAATCGCAACACATGTTGCCGATGCACGTACTTGTGTTCTGCATCCTGCTAACGCAACGCATCGTCAGATGAACGATGAAGAACTTGCTGCTGCAGGTATTAGCCCCGATTTGATTCGCCTATCTTGTGGTATTGAAGCTACGGAAGATTTAATTGCCGATATCGAACAGGCGCTTGCTGCAGTGTAGGCTCCAAAAATATGATCAATCCCTCTTGGTCTCTCGAAAAAAGTGGATGAACCGAGAGGGATTGTTTTAATTTCTGCTCATTGGGGCTATAGCAGCACTTTTTCTATAACCCGCTTACTTTTTGTTTATTTGACGGTCAGAACAGGAATGTCTACCGCGCGCAAAACCCCGTAACTTACGCTACCTAACACTCCGCGAATACCGCCAAGTCCGCGACGTCCCATAACAATTAAATCGCAATCGTGGTTACTGGCATATTCGGTAATGCCGCTTACTGCGGATGGATAAGTGACTACATCAGTGTGCACGCGTTCTGCTGGTAATCCATCAAGCAGGGGGTCAACCACGTCATCGATTTCTTTTTTAATGTTTTCAAGAGCGGCATCTACCATAGCGGTGTAGCCTTCTTGATCAATAAAAGCAGAAGCGCCGCTTGTTATAGGGTCACCGGACGAAAGCGAAGAAGCCAGGGCCATGGGCACTACGTTAACGACAAAAATTTCAGTTTCATCGGATTGCATCGCAAGCGAACGGGCAGTGGTAAACGCTCCCTGTGCGTGATCCGATCCATCAAAAGGAACAAGAATACGACGGTACTTCATAAGAACCCCTCCTCTTACATATGACGATCTAGGCGTCTTAGAGATACTTTTATTATGGCACTTTAAACAGGGTTGATTAGAGAGTTTAGACAAATTGTTGCCAATAAAGAGTACCTATAGAAGGGCCGCCACAATAAGTAAAGAGTGACCACAGAAGAGCAGCCGCAAAAGAAAAAGTGCCCGTAGAAGGGCTCTTGCAGAAGTTCTGTAAGCGGCTAGAAGCGACTTACTTTCTTAAAGCAAAAAGAATCAATACGATAAAGTGAGCAAGAAACCGCTTACCTTTTGCTAAAATTTAGGTTTTCTAACCTATAGAAACCATCTATAAATAAAATTGTAATAACAGGTTCATTTTTGAAACCCCAGGTGAGACAATAAACAACAGGAGCGATACCTAAGCTTCGGCTTTTTTGTCGCTTGCGCCGACGTGATACCCCTCTTGCGTCGGCGCTTCTTTTTTGGCTCTTTCAGGCGCTAGTGTGCCTGTGCTGGCAAAATACTTTGCATATTTATTGCAAGGTAAACGGTCCTCATCGGGCAGGTGTGTGGCCAATCCAGTGTCAAGAATCAAAATAATTCAAAATAAGGTTGACTTAGCTCTGTTTTCAGTATAAGTTATCCATGGTTAACTTAGAGAGAACAAAGTGCTTCGCGGAATCCTCTGCACCTCTTCGCTGGCGCATCTCTTGTTCGGGCTCTTGGGAGATGACGCTACTTGTCTTGTCCTTTTTCGTCTAACACTTTGTTCTTCGAGCGAATCCTCTTGTCCTAACAAGAGAGTGAACGATGGGGCATCTGCTGGGTGGTGGGTGCCCTCACCTTACCTGGGAATTGATCCTGTGTGATCACCTTCACCCTATTTGAGGAGTCTGTCCCTTAAGAGTTTTTGGCCTCTTCGGTTTAACTTTGAAGAAGAATCTTTCTATTTAATAAATACTCAACATATGAACGCATTTTTTAACGTGGTCGTGATTGTTTGGGCTTGCTTCATTCGGTAAAAAAATAAAAGAACATTGCATGTATGTTTTTGGCAAGACACTTTCAACGCTCGCAAGCATTATGCAGCTTTGTAGTGTGGTTAACGTAGTGCAGTTAACGTAGTGCAACGTAGCACAACATAGCGCAAATTTTAAATTTGGCATCCATCACTAAGAGGTGGATTAATTGAAAGAAGGTAGTAGTGAACGTAAAAGGAGTTATTTTCGATTGTGATGGCACACTGCTTGATTCTATGGGTATGTGGCAGAACCTTGAATCCAAAATTGCCCAGGATGCAGGTATTGTGCTTTCTGAAGAGGAACGTATCACCTTAAACGCCAATACGCCTGTTCAAACCGTTCGTTACTTTCATGAACACTATGGTATAGGCGAAAGCCCTGAAGAAATTCTTGCGTATATGGATGACGTTCTTGAAGCGTTCTATCGTTACGAAGTTGAACCTCGCCAGGGTGCGGTTGAATTAGTTGAGGAACTCAGACGCCGAAAGATTCATATGACCATTGTTTCTTCTAGCCCTGGAAAATTGCTTCGCCTTGGTTTGGAACGTGTTGGTATTTATTCTTGCTTCGAAGAAGTATTTTCCAGCTGTGATATGGGTATTTCCAAACGCGGGCCTCTTGCTATTCGCCAAGCTCAAGCAAAAATGCACACTGAAGCAGAAGAGACATGGGGTTTTGAAGATTCTCTGTACGCTGCAGAGGTTTTAGTTAGCCAGCGGTTTGGCGCAGTGGGCATTTACGACACCGATGAAGCAGGCACAATTGAAGAATTAGCCTCAGTGTGCAATGTAGTGCTTCGCGAATTGGATGAATTGGATATCGATAAGTTTTTACAAGGTGGATACCGTCGCCTTGAAGTGAATGTTCGTTGTGCTTAAGTCAACTAAAGAGTTTCTTGTCATGTTTTAGGCATACTTAGAGAACCGACTCTGGCTATCTTAGTGTTGCTATATCTTGTTCAGTCCAGTTTTGAACTGCCTTGGTAAAGCTGGTCTTTACCTGCCTTAGCGATGCTAGTTTTTAAGATGTTTTGAAAGCCGACTTTCTATACCTAAGCGACATACTATTGCACCGATTGTTGCTGCAATGGTATCTACAAGCCAATCCATAGGGTCGCAACTTCTTTCAGGAACAAAGTACTGGTGGAATTCATCGGTTATTCCGTAGCCACTGCCTATGAGGATCGCAAATAACAGTGCACGCGATAAAGGCATATGAAATCGCAGTGCGTTAAACAGAAGTGCGCCAAAAACAAAGTATTCAACAAAGTGCCCAACAGGAGAAACATCTACTTGGTAACCGAAAATAGCTTGAGTTACCGAAGTAAGAGCTCCTTTAAGGGCAGAAATAATCCCCAATCCTTCATTGATGTTGGTACCTGTATTGGCGGACATCCAAAAAATAATGCCAGCCATCACCACCACCGCAAGCCAGCTTATTACAACAAGGACATTGCATGAGCTGCCGCCGCTGGATGCTTTGCGCGCATTTGTTTGAAAAGTGTTCTGTTTGTTAATTCTGTTCACGTATAAAACTATACCTTCGAAATCTTTCTGATAGATTAAGTGCAAGCAACGTGTTTAAATTCGTAGACCATCAAGATAGCGTGAGTTTCGAGGTATGTCATGGCAGATAAGGCAAATACGCAAAAGCCCGATATGAAGTATGTGGTGCTCCTTGTCTCTCTTGTTATATTGGGGTCGTGCTTTGGTAACTTGTCGCAAACAGCCCTCAATTCAATGTTTACCGGAATGGCCCAGGATTTTGGGGTTGATGCCGGTGTAGGGCAGTGGGTAACAACACTCTATATGTTGGTATCGGGCATTACCGTTCCTGCGGTTACCTATCTTATGAGGCGCTTTGAACTTAAAAAGGTAATTCTTGCTTCATTGGTACTGTTGGTACTGGGAGGCGTTATTGATGCTGCGGCGCTGAATTTCCCAATGCTCATAGCAGGTCGCGTACTGCAGGCAATTTCGGCAGGTATTACGATGCCTATGATGATGAGTCTTATCATGACGTCGGTGCCTTCCGATAGGCAGGCAACCGCCATGGGTATTTCTGGTATTGCGATGGGGTTTGCCCCTAACATTGGCCCAACTATTGGCGGATGGATGCTTGAAGCAACAGGTTGGCGAAGCTTTTTTGTAGTGTTAGCTATCTGTTCTATGGTGCTTACGGTTATTGCGCTGTTTGCTATTAGGAAAACACCAGCTGAAGATTGCGGTATGCGTCTTGATGTGTTGTCGCTTTGTCAATCAGCCCTTGGATTTGGTGGTCTGTTAGTGGGTTTTTCGAATGCATCAAGTTATGGGCCGGGCAGTCCTTTTGTTTGGCTTCCCGTAATTGCAGGTGCGGTATTTTTGGTGTTCTTTATGCGCCGCCAGCGTCGCGTGGACTATCCGCTTATTCATCTTGAAATTCTTAATTCTCGTCAGTATTGCGTAAGTTTTTGGGCAAGCAATTTTCTATACGCCAGTTTTATGGGCATCACGCTCATTATTCCGCTTTATATTGAAAACTTGTGTGGGGGTAGCGCCTTTATGGCGGGGCTCGCTCTTTTGCCTGGAACCATTGCGGCTTTCGTGATAAATCCACTTGCGGGTATTTTGACTGACAAAATTGGAGCGCGCCCTGTGGTAGTAGTGGCGGCTTGTTTTTTGGCCGCGGGCGCTACCATGATGGCGTTTGTGGACGAGCATACGCCCTATTGGGTCATTTTTGTTATGCAGGGTGTTCGTGCTATTGGGGTATCGGGGCTTATTGGGCCTTTGAATTCGTGGGGAATGTCTAAGCTTCCTCCTTGGTTTATGACCGATGCTTCATCGTTTGGAACGGCAGTTCGTCAGGCGTGTGCTTCGCTTGGTACGGCACTTATGGTGTGTGCCATTGTGGTAGTGGGGCCCGCTCTGGGTTCTGCGGCGTGGGGATTCCATATTGGATTTGGATTTTCGGCGGTATGCGCTCTTATGGTTTTGCTTATAGCCGTTTTGTTTGTGAAGCCAAACCTAAAAAGCTAACGCGTAACAAGTGGACAGGGTGTTGTCACATAATTGGACAGGGCGGTGTTGCCAAAGAGTGCTTTAGTGCGAAAGGCAGGTTGCAGCGGGCTTGGTAAATTTGGATGCTATGCAAGTTCCAGTATTTCGGCAATCTTTTCTTTATCGACTTCGGGCAGCGGCTTGAAAGGTTCGGGGCTTGCAACATGATCGCCCAAAATGCGTTCCATCCAAATCATGTCATACCAGCGGCCAAATTTGTGTGCGCACTTATTAAACTTGCCTACTAATTTAAATCCAAGACGCTCATGGAACAGACGACTGGTGGCGGGCACATATTCATCTGCAGGATCGCAGTGCGCAATACAAGCTTCCATATTGAATACATTTTGAAGAACTAAAAGCTTCGCAAGGGTTTCATACAAACGGCGGCCAACACCTTTGCCACGATAGTCCATGCGCATATAAATAGAAGTTTCGATGGAGTGAAGATAAGCGGCGCGGGGCCTAAACGCCGACGCATAGGCATACCCTACAATTTCGCCCTCTTCAACGGCAACAATATAAGGGTAGCGTTCAAGTGTTTTGCGCACGCGTTCAGCAAAGTCTTCAAGCGTGGGATCTTCCAATTCAAACGTAACCGCAGTAGAGCGAACGTAGGGGAGATAAATCTCACGCAACGCAGCAGCATCGGCAACAGTGGCCATACGTATGATAGGTAAATTCTTCATGGTGCGCTTATTGTAGTCGTGTGCGCGGCGCTTTGGTAGAGTCAAATTTGGAATTATTCATGAGTTTGCAAAAGCTTAAAACTTGACCCACTAAAAAGGGAACAGAATACCGTTTAGCTTAAATTTCGAAACACCAAAGAGATGTGATATACTCACAACGCTTTAGTATGCTAGAGTGCTAAAGCGCCAAAAGTTAAAGTTTTCTTAAAACCAAAACTGCATGGCAAAAGGTATCAGCAAACCATGAAGCGAGGTATTCATGAAAAAGAAACTACTTGCCCTGTTGACACTTGCATGCGTTGCTTGTTTGTCAGCTGTTCTTCTTACGGGTTGCTCTTCATCTAATGAAGAAGCAGCAGAATCCACGGAAGATACGTCTGCGGATATTAGCACACTCATTGTTGGCTTCGATAACAGCTATCCTCCTTATGGCTTCATGGATGAAAATAACGAGCCAACCGGTTTTGACCTTGATCTGGCAGCAGAAGTAGCAGAACGCAATGGTTGGGATGTCCAGCTTGAAGCTATTGACTGGGACGCAAAGGATGCTCTGTTAAACCAGGACAGCATTAACTGCATTTGGAATGGTTTCACCATGGAAGGCCGCGAAGATGATTACACCTTCTCTGAACCTTACATGCTTAACGAACAGGTAATTGTAGTTAAGTCTGATTCTGGCATTACCGATTTTGCAGGTCTTGCTGACGCAACGGTAGTAACTCAGGTTGATTCTGCAGCGCTTGACGTACTCGAAGGCGACCAGGCGGAACTTGCTGGCACGTTTGCAGAACTGCAAACCTTAAGCGACTACAACAATGCTTTCATGCAGCTTGAATCTGGCATGGTGGATGCGGTTGCTTGCGACCTTTCTATTGCGCAGTATCAGATGTCTGCAAATGAAGGTACCTATACCATGCTTGAAGAGCCACTGAGCTCCGAGCACTATGCGGTTGGTTTCAAGAAGGGCAACGATGCGTTAGCTCAGAAGGTAACCGACACCTTAAAGG
Organism: uncultured Cryptobacterium sp.; assembly: GCA_958410215.1. Taxonomy (GTDB): domain Bacteria; phylum Actinomycetota; class Coriobacteriia; order Coriobacteriales; family Eggerthellaceae; genus Anaerotardibacter. Next base: position 116,478 of record CATYOF010000002.1, read on the forward strand.
AAATGTATGAAGACGGCACCGTAGAAGAACTTATTAATAAGTATGCCGACTACGGTATGAACATTGAAAACTGGGTACTTAAGTAAGAAGTACTCACTGCGGTAAGGCAGTAAACGATGAATTTCTGGGCGGAGGTTTTCCTCCGCCCTTTGTTGCGTTTCTGAGTTGTTAGATATGTGCACTGGGCGAAGAGTAAGCGTAGTGCCTATATCTAACGAATGAGAATACGAAAAATAACAAAGCACTTTGAGGCTGGAAGATATGAATTGTTAGTGCTGATTCGTAAGGCCAGCAAAGGTACTGCGAAAGAGCGGCACCAAAAATTACTCCAGACTTTCTAAAGGCACAAGGAGGAAGATATGGAATTAAGTGTCATGGTGGGAGCCCTGTTTGAGGGATTGGGGTTATCCGCCTGGATTTTTGTGGTTACCCTTATTGGGTCATTGCCACTGGGTATTGTGGTGGCGCTTGCCCGTATGTCAAAATTTAAACCACTTTCGCTGGTGGCTCAGTTCTACATTTCTATCCTGCGCGGTACGCCGCTGATGCTGCAGCTTATGGCATTTATGTTTGCGCCCTATTACCTGTTTGGCATCTCTATGGATACCGACTGGAAATATGGTGCCTGTGCCTTGGGCTTCATCCTTAATTATTCGGCTTACTTCGCAGAAATTTATCGCTCGGGCTTGCAGTCCATTCCAAAGGGTCAGTATGAAGCCGCGCTCGTTTTGGGATATTCGCGCTCACAAACCTTCTTCAAAATTGTGTTGCCTCAGGTAATCAAACGGATCATGCCAGCTATGGGCAATGAGATTATCACGCTGGTCAAAGACACCTCGCTCGCCTTTGTTTTGGGTGTTGCTGAAATGTTCTCGGTTGCTAAGGCAATTTCTGCAAGTGAAGTTTCCATGATTCCTTACGCATTGGCAGCGCTTATTTACTGGGTGTTCTGCTTGCTTATCGAATTTATTATTGGACGTGTGGAAAAGAAGATGGCTTATTACCACGACTAAGAGTGGCAAGGTGGTGGCCAAGAATTATCGACAGAGGGTTTGTCAAGCCATTAAAGGATCCTCGGTCCTGTAAGGTTGGACCCACTTTTCAACCGAGCTTGTATGAGTAAAGAATTATTCCTTATAAGGCACGAAGCGAAGTTGCCTTGTAAGTTTTGAAAGAGGTTTTCGTTATGGGGAATACACCAGTTGTAAGCTTGCTACATGCGCGTAAAGCATTTAGCGGCAACGAAGTGTTGAAAGATATTTCATTAACAGTAGAACAGGGCGATGTACTGTCTATCATTGGTCCTTCGGGTGGTGGCAAGTCCACGCTGCTCCGCTGTATGACGCTTCTTGAAACGCTGGATGCGGGATCGCTTTCTTATGGCGATCTGCAGGTAGTAACCACGCCTGATGAATCGGGCAAGGCGGTATATGGCGGCAAGGATGTGTTGGCTCAGGCAAAGAAGCGCTATGGTTTGGTGTTTCAGAACTTCAATTTGTTTCCGCATTATACGGTCATGCAAAATGTGACCGACGCGCTTATTTGCGTGCAGAAAAAGCCCAAGGAAGAAGCATTGGCGAAAGGCCGCGAACTTCTGGCAAAAATGGGCCTTACCGGCAAAGAAGACATGGTTCCTTGTGAGCTTTCGGGCGGTCAGCAGCAGCGTGTAGCTATTGCGCGTGCCTTGGCGTTGGATCCAGACGTGCTGTTCTTCGATGAGCCCACCTCTGCGCTTGACCCAGAGCTTACTCAAGAAGTGCTGCGTGTTATTCGTGAATTGGCCGATGAGCATATGACCATGGTTATTGTTACGCACGAAATGGCCTTTGCACGTGATGTGGCAGATCGTGTGGCGTTTATGGACGGCGGCGTTATCGTAGAAGAAGGTCCAGCCAAGGAAGTCATTGGCAATCCTCAGCACGAACGCACCAAGTCCTTCTTGGCGCGTTTTGCCGAAGGTAATGCTGACTAAACTTAATAGCGCCGAGGAGTTTTGGTTTTCAATGCAGGAAGACCTCCACAGGAAAGGTTGACTGCATAATGCAAGAAAGGGGAGCTTGATAAGCTCCCCTTTGCTATGCCGAGTTATGCGTGGGCTGGTAGCCGAGTTATCTAACAACCCTTGTGTGTAGCTTAAAACTTGCTATCCACGTCGTTCGCTGAACTGAATGCGTTGAATGTGCGTTTTATTCAGCGTCAGTCTGTTTAAGCAGGCCATATCCGCCATTGGTGCGGCGATACAGAATGCAGAATGCGTTGGTGTCGCGATCGATATACGCGAAGAAGTCGTGACCCAAAAGGTCAATCTGAATAAGTGCTTCCTCTTCAGTTAGAGGTTCGAGAACCAAATCCTTTACACGTACTACTTCGTCATCCTGGGAAAGTTCTGCCATCAAACCATCAAGATCAAGTTCGGTTGCAGGAGCGTTCTTGTCAACTACAGGAGCATCGGCAATCTTCTTGTCAATAACGCGAGTTTTATACTTGCGCAGCTGGCGAAGCGCCTTAGCAGCAGCAACGTCGATAGCGGCATACATATTTTCATCGCGCTCTTCAACACGAATGATGTGACCGCGCGCACGCATGGTTACTTCGCAGGTAGCAGGAGTAGGATTGGCAGGATTCTTTTCTACATGAAGAACAACTTCAGCCGTTAAAGGATCAATATCCATAACCTTCATGGAGTTGCCAATTTTTTCTTCTGCATAAGCACGCAAAGCTTCAGTTACGGGCATCTTGCGACCGGTGATGGTGATATCCATAGTTTCACCTCTCATACTGGAACCTACATTACGATGTGACTAAAGGGAGTGGGTGCCGAGTATTCAAAACGAGATGAAAACAAAAGCTGCGGTGTGGTGTGAACCGCAAGCGAGTGATCTTCCCAGTTGGAAACGGCTTTCCAATTCCCCTCGTCTACCGTTTTCATCTATCAGTCTAACGCACTTTCGTTGACTTGTGGGAACAATTTGAGCGTGTTCACGTTTTGAAAGAATGTTTCGTATATGACGCATGCGAAATTTTGCATGCGAAATTTCGCATGGTATGCGTTCAGTCGGGTGCTAAAGTGTCAGCTTTCTTACGGGAAATATAAATCATCCTCGTTTTCTGTTATTTTGAATAAAAATAGGCCTTCAACAAGACCACTAAGTGTTTGTCGAAAACTAGAGTAGACAGAATTCGCGAAAACTTTCAGTGAAACACGCTTGCTACAGCACTGGAACACTTCGCCTTTGCCTAGATAACCAAACCGTGCGTTTTCTTGTTTAAGGGGAAAAGAGGCATGTAAAAGGTGTTAGGCTTTGTATGTGCTCACGGAAAGTGAAAGGTCTTATGTTCTATGGCTCAGCATCACCATCATGAATCTGACATTTTTATTAAAGAAGCTGAAGGTCATCAGCGTCGTTATCATAAAATTGTAGAACTTACTCATTCCACTACAAAGGCTGCAGGTGTCATGCTTTTGGGCGCTATTATTGCGCTTATCGTGGCAAACACTGCCTTTCATGAACCTTTCTATGAATTTTGGCACACCGAAGTAACGCTTGGCTTTGGCGATGCGCATGCTGAAATGTCTTTGGCGCACATCATCAATGACATTTTGATGGCTATCTTTTTCTTGCTGGTAGGCTTGGAAATTAAGTATGAAATGACGGTCGGTGAACTTACCAACATTCGTCAGGCTATTTTGCCTGTGGGTGCAGCACTTGGTGGCGTTATGATGCCCATTGTGGTGTATCTGCTGTTCAATGCGGGAAATCCAGACACCATGATGGGTTGGGGTGTTCCCACCGCAACCGACATTGCGTTCGCGCTTGGTATTTTGGCCCTTTTAGGATCGCGTGTTCCTGCAGGCGTACGCGTGTTTTTAAGCACTCTTGCAGTAGCAGACGACATCGTAGCAATTTTAGTTATTGCTATTTTCTACGGGCAAAGCCCTTCTTTGATGTGGCTGGGAGTTGCACTTGTGGTTCTTATCGCCCTTATTCTTATGAATAGGTCGCATATCTATTCGCTTGTTCCTTATCTGCTCGTTGGTGCAGTGCTGTGGTATTGCATATTTATGTCGGGTGTTCATTCCACTATTGCGGGCGTATTGTTGGCGTTTGTTATTCCATCGGGTTCTCGCGTTGATTTGAAGAGCTTTGCCAATTGGTCGGGCGAGCGTGTAAAAGAAGTACATGAGACTTTTGTGCCAGACGAACCCGTTATTGGCCAGGCCGACTATCTGGCAAGTGTTACCCGTCTAGAACGCGTAGCGCGTCATGTGGTTCCGCCCGCAACACGCTTGGAGCGTAAACTGTACCCTTGGGTATATTTCGCTATTTTGCCGTTGTTCGCCTTAACGAATGCCGACGTTGCCTTTACGCAAACTGCCGTAGGCGATATCGTAAGCAATTCCATTTTCTTAGGCGTATTTTTTGGTTTGGTAATTGGTAAGCCGCTGGGCATTATGCTTATGAGTTTCCTTATCGTAAAGAGCAAACTTTCTTCGCTGCCAGAAAATGTGAACTGGGCCCATATGCTCGGTGCTGCCTTGCTGGGTGGCGTTGGCTTTACTATGGCTATTTTTGTCGTAAACTTGGCTTTTGTAAGTCCAGAAAACGTGATGATTGCCAAGGTTGCTATTTTGGCTGCTTCGCTGGTGGCGGGCGTTGCAGGTTTTGCGTTTCTGTTTATTCAGGCCAAGGCAGCATCGCTTAAAGGATTGCGTTTTGAAGTGCACCTTGCTTCTCCTGAAAACTTGCAGACCTTTGGCGCTCAGGAAGCCCAACGTCGTTACGAGCGTGAACTTCAGTACGTAAAAGATCAAATCGAAAAACAAAAAGAAGAAGTGAAAAAGTTTAGCGATTAGAACTTAAGCTCGCTTGGTCTAACAGCCAAAATTGATTCGGTGAAATTTGGGAATTTTGGAAAACGAAGCGTTTACCTGGTGTTATGAAGTTCGTCTTCACATTACTTTGATTGAGTGTTGTCCTTTTGTTACCATGAACCAAGCTCATGCTTTGCATATTTGGAATAGGTAATGCAATCAGCAAAGCGAATGGTGGGCATAAGGAGGCTTAATTTTATGGCTGAACAAGTACGTAAGCTCAACGCAAAAGCCGTTTTGTCGGGCTTGTTTGCGGTGGTTTTAGCAGTAGGCTTAGCCATTCCAGCATCAAGCGCTTTTGCAAGTCCAGCAGATGATGCTCAGGCAGAAGCAGATGCAGCACTCGAGCAATTAAACGCTTACCAGGCTGAACTTGATCAAGCAAGCGGTGATTATCAGAATGCTTTGCAGGAGCAAATGGATGCTGAAGCAAAGGTAGACGAAGCTCAGAAGCAGATCGAAGAAAAAACCACTGAAATTCAGGGTTATCAGGAACAATTGGGCGATCGCGCACGTGACATGTATCGTTCTGGTTCCACTACGTTTTTGGATGTAATTCTTGGTGCTACTTCGTTTGAAGATTTTGCAACTACTTGGAACATTCTGGAAGATATGAACCAGGATGACGCTCAGTTGGTACAGCAAACCAAGACTGCTCGTGAAGAACTTGAGGCTGCTAAGACTGAAGCTGAAGAGCAGGCTAAGGTAGCATCTGATAAGGCTGAAGAAGCAAAGCAGGTTGCCGATGCGGCAGATGCCAAAGTTGCTGAAATGCAATCCGTTTACGACAGCCTTTCTGCTGAAGCAGCAGAACTGGTAGAGCAGGAACAGGCTGCTGAAGATGCTGCACAAGCACAGGCTGCTGAAGAAGCTATTGAATCTGGTAATGGTGGCAATAATGCTCCATCTAACAACAACAATAGCAATGATGGCGATAAGCCAAACAAGCCATCTGGCAACAATGGCAAACCTCAAACCGTAACCGGTAATACCGTGGTGGATCGTGCGTATGCTCAGCTTGGTAAACCTTATGGCTGGGGTGCTGCTGGTCCTAATTCGTTTGACTGCTCTGGTTTGGTAGGTTACTGCTTAACTGGTACGTATGGTAATCATTGGTGCACCACAGGTACCATTGCTGGTTGGACCCCTGTTTCTAACCCTAAGCCTGGTGATATCTGCATCAACAGCCACCATACTGGTATCTATATTGGCGGTGGTCAAATGATTCATGCTCCTCAGACAGGGGACGTGGTAAAGATCAGTGCTGTTCATAGTGATATGTGGTACGTTCGCTACTAAAACATGCGTCAGTGCCCAAAGAAGTTTTAACGTGCTTTAAGCACTGAACCAATTTCGCAACGTTTTAAAGCCCGCTTCGGCGGGCTTTTTGTTTGTCTTGCAGGGTAAACCGCAAGTGAGATTTTTTGTCAAAAATATTCGAATCGGGGAAAGTTGAACGTGGAGCCATTCACGAGCTGTAACTAAGCGGTCAATTCCTGTGTTGAAACAAGAAATACATTCAAACTTTGCGAATTTGACAGCGAGAGGAATCATGAAATTATCTCGGTTCAGATAGTTTTGACAAAATAAGGCGAACTTAGCGAATCGCGGCATAAGCACAAGATATAGATCGAAACCACTGAACCATTCCCCGGTATTGTGGTTTGCTTCCCTGAAGCTCTCTATAGCTCTAAGGGAATGACCTGGGATTATTCCAAAAAATTAACAACCGTTCATCGTGGGGAACCTGTGAAATTGTTGCGACACCCCATCTATATTTGCTAAGGTTTACGTGCTATCGCTTAAACAAACTACCTATGCTCGAATCAGAGGAAGGATATCCCCAGATGAGCACTAAAATCGCAACACAAAAGCGGGCATTCGTTGCGGCCGTAATGGCTGTTATTCTTTTAGTGGGTCTTATGGTTCCCACGGTTTCCGCTTACGCTGAACCTACTTCGGCAGAAAAACGCGCCGAAGCAAAACAAGTCCTTGAGCAGCTTGAAGAAATGCAGGTAAAGCTGGATGAAGCATCCAACGACTACTATGCAGCACTTGATGCTCAGGAAGAAGCCGAAGCTAAGGTTGTAGAAGCCCAAGCAAAAGTTGATGAAAAAACAAAAGAGATTGAAGGTTACCAAGAGCAACTGGGCGATCGTGCTCGAGATATGTATCGTTCGGGCTCCATCAGCTTTGTTGATGTAATTTTGGGCGCATCTTCGTTTGAGGAATTTGCAACCACCTGGAACATGCTGGAAATGCTCAATGAAGACGATGCAGAACTGGTTCAGCAAACTAAAGATGCGCGTGAAGAATTAGAAGCAGCAAAGGCTGAAGCTGAAGAGCAGGCGCAAATTGCTGCTGATAAAACCGCTGAAGCCCAAGCTGTAAAGGAAGAAGCTGAAGCAACAACGGCAGAAATGCAGGAAACTTATGACCAGCTTTCTGCTGAAGCTGAAGAGCTTTTGAAGAAGGAAGAGGAAGAGGCTGAACGTGCTCGTCAGGCAGCAGCTGAAGCTGCATTAAAGAATCAGCCTTCCGGCGGTAATTACAACAATGACAAAGTGCCAACGGTAACGGGCAATGTTATTGTAGACCGTGCTTATGCACAACTTGGCAAGCCTTATGTATGGGGAGCGGCTGGCCCCGATGCGTTTGACTGCTCTGGTTTAGTTGGCTATTGCATTACGGGTAAATATGGTAATCATTGGACTTATACGGGTGCAATGAATAACTGGACTCACGTTTCCAATCCTCAACCGGGGGACTTCTGCTTAAACAGCCATCATACCGGTGTGTATATTGGTAATGGTCAAATGATTCATGCGCCTCGTACGGGCGATGTGGTAAAAATTAGTGCAGTTCATGCAGGAATGTGGTACGTGCGCTATTAAGCAGTCGTAAGTGTTAACAGAAGCCGTTTCGCTTGCTAATTATGGAGGAAGCGGGGCGGCGCTGTTCTTTTTATAAAGATGTGCTAATATAGCACCCGCTAATTACCGATGTTCTTTAGTAGGAGCACTTGGCTTAGTTGGCAAACGGGATGTGGCTCAGCTTGGTAGAGCGCTGCGTTCGGGACGCAGAGGTCGCAGGTTCGAATCCTGTCATCCCGACCATTTCAACCACTAAGGGAGCGTTACGTATAGGTATCGCTCTTTTTTGCTAGAGTGAAACCATTCACTCGAAGGTAGAAAAACTGGGTGTCGCTTGCGGTTTTTACCATAGGCGCTGGGCAGCAGGCCTTGTGCTGCATGACTCCGAAGAGATTGCCTAGGATGTGGAGGTACTTGCATGAAAATAGGACCTTTCGGCATTTTTGAAATTGCCATTATCCTTATCGTTATTCTTATTATTTTTGGTCCAAAAAATCTTCCCAAGTTGGGCACTGCAATTGGTAAAGCGGTAAAGAATTTGCGCGAAGGTTTGGGCGGAAATAAAAAGGTCCAAGAAGCTGAAGAAGTTCCGACTAAAGAGGCTAAAGATAGCGCCCCTGAAGAAATTGAGGTGGAAGTTATTGATAAGCCTGAACCAACTTCAGCTAAGCCCGCGCCAAAAGGCAAAGAAGAAACCAACAACGCTTAAAACAAGCTTAAGCGGTATAGAAAGTAAAGTAAGGGGCACGTTCTTCGCGAGCGCGCCCCTTTCGCAGGTAAAGAAAGGACAAGAGGCCAAGTCTGCGCTTGGTCGAGGGGTAGTACATTATGGCTGATAACAACTACATTCTGACCGAAGAAGGCAAAGAAAAGCTCGAAGAGGAATTGCATTATCTGGAAACAGAAAAGCGTGCTGAAATTGGCGAGCGTATTCGTGTAGCACGTGAATTTGGCGACATTTCCGAAAACTCTGAATATGACGATGCTAAAAACGAGCAGGGCATGATGGAGGCTCGTATTGCAGAAATTACGCGCATCTTAAGCGAAGCTACTGTTGTTTCTGCTCCTAAACGTTCTGGCAAGGTAAATATTGGCAGCCGTGTAACGGTTGAAATGGGTGGCCGCGAGCGCGTGTTTTCTATCGTTGGTGCTGCCGAAAGCGATTCTGCAGCGGGCAAAATTTCGAATGAATCACCCGTAGGATCGGCTCTTTTGGGTCACAAAAAGGACGACGAAGTGGAAACCACCGGTCCTACCGGTCGTGTTATCAAGATGAAGATCTTGAAGATTGAACACTAAATTATCAGTTTTTGTATGGTAGGGGCATTAGCCTTTCAGGAAGAAAGATAACAAACAGCAGGAACGGGCATTATAAAAGCCTGCTCTAAAGAAATGGACAACAATGGCACAAGATTCAACAGAACAGATTATTGAAGACGATCCTATTGAAGTTCGTCGCGCAAAGCGCGAGGCTATGCTGGCCGAAGGAAAAAACCCTTATGGTCATGCATATAACTATTCTCATCATGTAGCCGATTTGGATGAAAAATACCAGGATCTGGGTGATGGTGAAAATACCGAAGACCGCGTGGCGGTTGCCGGCCGCATTGTGGCAAAGCGCGTTCAGGGAAAAATTATTTTCTTCGAACTGTTGGATTCCACCGGAAAAATTCAGCTGTTCTGTCGAATTAATGCTTTGGGCGAAGATACCTTTGCAGAAATGAAGGATCTTGACCTGGGCGACTGGATTGGCGCTGAAGGTTTGGTAATGCGTACTCGTCGCGGTCAGCTTTCGGTTGCGGTGGATACGTTCGAACTGCTTTCTAAGGCGTTGCGTCCACTGCCAGAAAAATTCCATGGCTTGGCGGACAAGGAACTGCGTTATCGCCAGCGCTACGTAGACCTTATTGTTAATGATGATGTGCGCGATACATTTATTAAGCGCTCTAAGATTGTTTCGGCATTTCGCCACTACATGGAAAACGATGGTTACTATGAAGTGGAAACACCCTTCCTGCAAACCATTCAGGGTGGCGCTACGGCAAAGCCCTTCATTACTCATTTCAATGCGTTAAACCAGGAATGCTATTTGCGCATTGCAACTGAATTACACCTGAAGCGTTTGCTGGTGGGTGGCTTTGAGCGCGTGTTCGAAATTGGGCGCATTTTCCGCAACGAAGGCATGGATCCCACGCATAACCCTGAATTCACCACCATGGAAGCTTATCGTGCCTTCAGTGACCTCGAAGGTATGAAGAAGCTTGCTGAAGGGGTAATTAAGGCAGCAAATGCGGCAGTTAATGATTCTGAGCAAGTAGAATATCAGGGTTCGATCATTGATCTTTCGGGCGAATGGCCTTCTGTTCCCATGACTAAAGTCGTGTCCGACGCTTTAGGGGAAGAAGTATCGCTCGACACACCAGTGGAGCATCTGGCAGATCTTGCTAAGAAGCACGGTATTGAGGTAAAGCCTGAATGGACTGCAGGCAAGCTTATTGCAGAGCTCTACGATGAAATTGGTGAGCCCACTATCGTGAATCCCACCTTTGTTGTGGATTATCCCGTTGAGGTAAGCCCTTTGGCGAAGCGCTTTGAGGGTGATCCTCGTTTGACGCAGCGTTTCGAGTTGGTAATTGCGGGGCATGAATACGCCAATGCATTTTCCGAATTAAACGATCCGGTAGATCAGGCAGAGCGCTTCCAGAAGCAGATGGAAGAAAAAGCCTCGGGTGACGATGAGGCAATGGAATACGACACCGACTATATTCGCGCTCTTGAGTATGGTATGCCTCCTGCAGGCGGTATTGGTATTGGTATCGACCGTGTGGTTATGCTTCTTACGAATCAGGCAAGCATCAGGGATGTGCTGCTGTTCCCGCATATGCGTCCTGAAGCTAAAAACTAACTAGTTTGATTTGCGTGTGTTGCCAGTTTTCTGTCGGGAACAGCAGCACGCGCCCTCTCGGGTGCCTAGTTAGTAATAAACTCTCTCTTGACACTGCGAGCCCTTATGGCGGACAGCTTAGCGCTCCAAGCCTTCGTCGCGTAACAAAGTACGCGTCCTTAGGCTTTCGCACTAATCTGAAGCGCCATAAGGGCTCTCGCTGACTTTGGAGCTTCATGTGAAGTTTGTCTCTGCTGCTTAAGTGTGCAATACCGCAAGCGTTATAACCGAACCAGAAGATCGATCGCCCTTGGTCACATGCTGGGTGTTTCAGCCTATGTCGTTGAACTTTTTTCAGCTTGCAAAAATGACAGCGCTAAAGACCATAGTGCTAGGGCGGTCGTGTAAGCTATGTTCTCCTGTTCGTAAAATGGTAGAATTTTAGGCACAAATTTGCGATAACTATGTGACAACTTGTTACGAAAACATGACAAACTAGCACTCCTCGTCATCGAGTGCTAGGATTGGGTGAGCAAATTTAGAAATTCCGCCGCGAGAATCGAGGCATATATGTCATTTGACAAATTCACAGACAAAGCGCGGAAGGTGCTTGTTCTTGCTCAGGAAGAGGCGCGTGCGTTGCACCAGCCTTACGTGGGTACTGAACACGTACTTTTGGCGCTCATGAAAGAACAGGATGGACTGGCTGCACAAGCGCTGGATAAACTTGGCGTAAAGTACGATGCTGCAGTGCAGTGCGTTCGTCAGGTTGTGTCCATAGACGAAAACACCGATGTTTCGGGCCACTTAAGCTTTACTCCGCGCGTGAAGCGCGTTTTAGAAAACTCCCTGCGTGAAGCTATGCAGATGGGCAAGTCTTACATTTCTACCGAGCATCTTTTACTGGGTATTGTGCGCGAAAACGAAGGTACTGCTATAGATGTTCTTGCGCGTCTTGGGGTAACGGGCGATGCTATTCGTTCGGCTTTGAACGATTTGGTGGGACAGTCTGCCGTGTACGCAGGCACCAACTTCGATCCTACGGTTAATACTTCCGACAGCATGTTGAAAGAATTTGGCACCGATCTTACCAAAAAGGCGGCCGATGGAAAGCTTGACCCCGTTATTGGTCGTGCGGGCGAAATCGAACGCGTCATGCAAATTCTTTCGCGCCGCCAGAAAAATAATCCCCTTTTGATTGGCGAACCGGGCGTTGGTAAAACGGCAGTTGTTGAAGGTTTGGCTCAGCTTATTGTGGCCGACCAGGTGCCTGATATTCTGCATAACATTCGCATTTACACGCTTGACGTTTCGGCGCTTGTTGCGGGTTCAAAGTATCGTGGTGAATTCGAAGAGCGCCTGAAAAAGGTTATTAAAGAAGTTGAACAAGCAGGCGATATCATCCTGTTTATTGATGAACTTCATACCCTTATTGGCGCGGGTGCTGCCGAAGGATCAATCGATGCGGCCGCTATTCTGAAGCCACCGCTGTCACGTGGCGAGATTCAGATCATTGGTGCGACCACTTTAGATGAATATCGCAAACATATTGAAAAGGATTCGGCCTTTGATCGTCGTTTCCAAACGGTGCTAGTAAAAGAGCCCAACGAAGAACAGGCAGTTCGCATTCTGGAAGGCTTGCGCGACCGTTACGAGGAGCATCATCATGTGCACTTTACTGATGAAGCGCTTTCTGCTGCGGTAAGCCTTTCCGATCGCTATATTCAAGATCGCTACCTGCCCGACAAGGCAATTGACGTTCTGGATGAAGCGGGCGCTCGTATGCGAATTCGCAACATGGTGTTGCCTGAAGAGTTGCAAAAGATTGATGACGAGCTGCGTAAGTTGCGTGCCGCTAAGGAATCTGCTATTGCGGATCAGGATTTTGAGCGTGCAGCGAAGGTGCGCGATGAAGAAGAAAAGCTTCAAAAAGAGCGCGCTGAAGCTCAGAAGAATTGGGAAGAAAAAACTTCCAAGACGCTCAATGAAGTTTCTGTTGAAGATGTGGCAGATATCGTCTCAATGACCACAGGCGTGCCCGTGTCAAACCTTACCGAAGCAGAAACCGAAAAGCTGCTTCGTATGGAATCGGTTTTGCACGAGCGAGTTATTGGCCAGGATGAAGCCATCACGGCACTTTCCAAGGCAATTCGCCGCAGTCGTTCAGGATTGAAAGATCCTAAACGCCCTGTGGGTTCATTCATCTTCTTGGGTCCTTCGGGCGTTGGCAAAACGGAGCTTTCTAAGGCGTTGGCAGAGTTCCTGTTCAATTCCGAAGATGCGCTTATTTCGTTTGATATGTCTGAATACATGGAAAAGCATTCGGTATCACGTTTGGTTGGTTCGCCTCCGGGGTATGTTGGCTATGACGAGGGTGGTCAGCTTACCAAGGCAGTTCGTCAGCGCCCCTATTCGGTAGTTCTGTTTGACGAAATTGAAAAAGCACATCCCGATGTGTTCAACATCCTGCTTCAGATTCTTGAAGAAGGTCGCTTGACTGATTCTCAGGGACGTGTGGTTGATTTCCGTAATACCGTTATCATCATGACCTCTAATGTGGGTGCTCGTGAAATTACCACCAGCGCACCTCTTGGTTTTGCGTCGGGTGATAAGGGCGGTTTGGACGACAAGGAAATTAAGTCGCGTGTTATGAGCGAAGTTAAGAAGCTCTTCCGTCCTGAATTCCTGAATCGAATTGATGAAATTATCGTATTCAAGTCACTCACCGAAGACGAAATTGTTGAAATCGTTGATCTGATGATTGATGAGTTGCGTCAGCGCTTGATCGAACAGAATATGACTATCAATTTAACAAAGGAAGCTAGCAAATTTATTGCCAAGGAAGGAACCGATCTTTCCTTCGGTGCTCGACCTCTTCGTCGTGCCATCCAGAGGCTTATCGAAGATCCTATCTCCGAACAGATTCTGGAAGGCAAGTGGACCAGCGGTTCAGTTATTGATGTGGACGTTGAGCACACTGAAGACGGCGACCATCTTACCTTCGAAGCAGGAACTGGTTCTATACCTGCACCGCGTAAGCGTGATACCATAGCTGCAGAGGCCGAGCTGCTTCTTGCGGGATATGATTTGGGTCATGCGGGATTGTCGACGCGTGGTGGCGGATCATCTTCTGGGGATCAAGCAGCCGACTAACGTTGGTAAACGCCAACGATAGCAAGGGGCGCGCCGCGCGTAATGCGTATAGCGCGCGGTGGTACAGGAGTTCCTTATGACTGACAAGACGATCGATCCCGTATACGTTCCATCGGTGCTTGAACATGCAATGGCCATGTTTGACGATATGAATTTCGATGCCCTCAAGGCGGAACCCCGCCTTGAGGGTGTTGTTGATAAAAAGCCCAAAACAGCTGCCATTATTTTGGCGGGTGGTAGTGGTGAGCGCTTTGGTCATGAAGGCGGAAAGCAATTGGTAGAAATTGCAGGCAAGCCAATTCTGACGCGCTCTGCTGAAGTATTTGATGCGGTGGGCGATGTGGGCCTTATTGTTATTGTGTGCCCCGAAGAGCGCACGGAAGAATATTTGGCAAAGGCAATTGATCCGTTTCCCTTCGTAACGCCTATTGTTATGGCGCCTGCTGGTTCTATCCGCCAGGAATCTGCCTTCTCTGGCTTGGAACTGGTTCCTGAAGAATACGAATTTGTTATTTTGCACGATGGTGCCCGTCCACTGGTAACCAAGGAACTGATAGAGCACACTATCAATACGGTAAAAGGCAACATTGACTGCGATGGTGCAGTGGTAGGCCATCCTTCCATCGATACGCTCAAAGTGGTTGAAAACGGCGTTATTGTGGGAACCCCCGATCGTTCGGTGTTCTGGAACGCGCAAACGCCACAAATCTTCCGCGCGGGTATTTATCGCCGTGCTCATGCTTCGGCATTGTCAGACGGGTTTGTGGGCACAGACGATTCGTCGCTAATTGAGCGTTTGGGTGGTCGCGTTTTGGTGGTCGAAGGTAAGCGTGACAACATTAAACTTACGGTTCCTGAAGACTATCTGCTTATGTCTGCCGCTATTCGTGCAGCTTTGGAAGAGCGTCGCGAAGCGTAAGGTCGCGGTTGAGGGCTGGGAGCTGGGAGGTTGAACCTAGAACCTAGAACCTAGAACCTAGAACCCGAAGCTCTAAAGGCTGAAGCCAAAAGACAATCAGCGCTTACCCGATTTGCCAAAGCAGTAACCTTTGTTGAAACATCTAGCAGAAATATCTAACCGAAAGGCACTCAGTACTATGTATAACCCTTCTATCGCTTCTGCTATGAGTCGCATGCGCGTGGGACTTGGTTATGACGTTCATGCTTTTGCTCCCGGAAGAAAACTTATCTTGGGTGGAGTAGAGGTACCGCACCATCAAGGTTTAGATGGTCATTCGGACGCTGATGTGCTGGCTCATGCGGTCTCCGATGCCCTCTTAGGAGCAATTCGCGGGGGAGACATTGGTAAGCTGTTTCCCGATACCGATCCGGCCTACAAAGGAGCCAATTCACTTAAATTGCTTTCTGAAGTGGCACAGCTGGTTCGTTCTTCAGGTTTTGAAATAATTGATATCGATTGCGTTATTGCTGCTCAGGCACCAAAGCTTTCTCCCTATCGCGAAGAAATGCGCAAAAATTTAGCCAAAGCATGCGGCATAGAGGTAGACAATCTAGGCATAAAGGCAACGACTACTGAACATTTAGGCTTTGAAGGGCGCGAAGAGGGTATTTCCGCGCAAGCGGTAGCGCTGGTATGGCGATGTTCTTAGTCAATTAGTAGCAAAAAAAATACCGTCCCTTCCTAACATGCAATGGCAATGTCATGTTTTGATTAGGGTTTGGTATGCTCTGATTCTCGGATACGTTATTTTGTTAACGCATGGGTGAGTAAACCTTGTCGATAG
Organism: uncultured Cryptobacterium sp.; assembly: GCA_958410215.1. GTDB lineage: Bacteria > Actinomycetota > Coriobacteriia > Coriobacteriales > Eggerthellaceae > Anaerotardibacter. Next base: position 132,006 of record CATYOF010000002.1, read on the forward strand.
GACTTTAGTAAGCGGGCATGCGGATAGCGAGTTCTGCTTTTGAATAGTTCAAGGAGATGTAATGATTCGAATTTATGACACTATGGCTCACGAAAAACGCCCCTTCGTTCCTTGCGTGGATGGCAAGGTTGGCATGTACGTGTGCGGTCCTACGGTGTACAACTACATTCATATTGGCAATGCTCGAACCTTTATTTCCTTTGATACGATTCGCCGCTATTTAATGTGGCGCGGCTTCGAAGTAACGTTTGTGCAGAACATCACCGATGTGGATGACAAAATTATTAACAAGGCGCTTGAAGAAGGAAGAAGTGCAGCAGAAGTTGCCGCAGAATACGCGCAGGCATTTATTGAGGATATGCGTGCCGCTGGCGTTCTGGATCCCGATATTCGCCCTCGGGCAACCGAAGAAATTGATGCCATGATTGCTTTGGTTGAAAAGCTTATCGAACAAGGTCATGCCTATGAGGTGGAGGGCGATGTGTATTTTGCGGTGCGCTCTTACGAAAAGTATGGGCAGCTTTCGCATCGTAATATTGATGAAATGGAATCGGGTCATCGCGAACTTCGTGCTGATGGTCAGGGATTGGAAGATCGCAAGCGTGACCAGCTGGATTTCGCTTTATGGAAAGCAGCAAAACCGGGTGAGCCTTCATGGAATTCGCCTTGGGGGCAAGGTCGTCCTGGCTGGCATATTGAATGTTCAGCAATGTCGGAAAAGTATTTAGGACTTCCTTTTGATATTCATGGCGGCGGTGCCGATTTGGCATTTCCTCATCATGAAAATGAGCGTGCTCAATCCGAGGCTGCGTGTGGCTGCACTTTTGCTAATTATTGGATGCACGGTGGCATGTTGCAAATCAATTCGGAAAAGATGTCTAAGTCGCTGGGCAACTTCTTGCTATTGCGCGACGTTTTAAAAACTACCGATGCTCGTGTGTTGCGTATGCTCATGCTGCAGACACACTATCGCAGCCCGCTTGATTTTTCTGATGAACGCTTACAGGAGGCGCAGAGCGCTCTTACGCGTCTGACAAACTTTGTAAACAACACTGAATGGTTGTGCTCTAATCCAGCCGAAGAACCTTCTGCCCTTGATATGGATGCCTATCAGCAAGCCATTGAAACCATGCGTAATTCCTTTACTGAAGCAATGGATGATGACTTCAATACGGCAGGTGCTCTGGGAGCTATCTTTACTTTTGTAACGGAAGCAAACACGATGCTTGCCGACACGTGCGTGTGCTGCATGAATGCTGAGGCGGTGGAAGCAGGCGCAAAAGCGGTAGAGGAACTTCTTAGTGTATTGGGCATCTCGGTGGTCGATGGTCAGGAAGCGGAAAACGACAGCGCAAATGAGGTAATCACGCTGGCTGCTTCGCTTGCAAACTATGGCGGAACGGACGGAGAAGAAGCCATTCAGACCTTGCTTGATTGCCGCGCTCAGGCACGAAAAGAAAAAAACTTTGGACTTGCCGATCAAATTCGTGATGAGCTTGGTGGCCTTGGCTTTACAATTGAAGACACCCCGCAAGGTGCTCGCGTCATACGTGGATAAATCAAAAATTAAAACGTGTTCATTTTTTGATTTTGCATTTGCTACTAGCGCGCATTGAAACTTTCGGGTAGGGTATCAAGAGTTTTTACCGGGCGTATAAAACGCAGAGGATAATAAAGGAGGAAATCGCGAATGATCAGGCGAAATGAATATGTATCTGTTCATGAAACGCGAGCCCAGGTCACGCGAGAAAAACTTCTCAAAGCAGCTATTAAGCTGGTCAATCGTGATGGAATGAAGCAGCTTACGGTTCGTAATATTTGCGACGAGGCTGGTCTTTCTACGGGCAGTTTTTACAACCTGTTTAGCGGGAAAGAAGATCTTATCTCGTACTACTTGAAGTACGCTTTTGTACCCTATCGTGAAAAAGCACTTGAAGAAAGTGAACCCTATAATCCGGTAGAGCGCATCTTGATTATCTATCGTGCTTATGTGGTGTACTGCAAAGATATGGGCTTGGAATTTGTATCAGGTCTTTATGCTTCGAACCATAATCCTTTCTTTGACTTCATCCATCGCGATGCTGATGACGATTTTATTATTGCCACCGTTCGTTCTTATATTGATGAAGCCAAGAAGGAAGGTCTTATCCGTCAGGATGTAGATACTGACGAATCGCTGCTGCGTATTGCGGCTGCTTCTACGGGGCTTTTGTTCTACTGGTGCGTATTCAACGGCAAGATTGACTTGGAGTATGAAGTGGATGCTGCTATTGCAACCTATCTTCGTTCTATTGCGGTTGATCCCGATACGGTTATAAATTTGGAACCCCTAGAAACGCAGGGCGCATTCTTGGAATAAAGCCTTTAAAAATCCTGGTCGGACACAAAATATAGTGCTATGGTATAGATATAACAAAGTGCTTATTGGGAAAGCACTTAAAAGCGCATCGAAGCGTAATGAAAAGGAGGGGTAACCATGGTATTCAAGAACGTTGTTGTTGCTTACGATGGATCCGATCATGCACTTGCTGCAGTAAAAAAGGCAGCAGAACTGGTAAAGGACGATGCAGGCGCAAAGCTACACTTGGTATTCGTTACGACGCATCCTAATGCTCAGCTTCCTGCAAACTTCAACAGTGCTTCGTTTGATCCTCAGCAGTACTTGCTTTCCGTTGAGGACATTATGAACTTGTACAACAAGACCATTGAAGAAGAAACCGAAAAGGTTCGTGAAGGCATTGGTTCTGTGTTGGACGATTTGGGCGATCGCGCTGCTATTGAAGTTATTCCTGGCTATACTCCTGCGGCAGACATTCTGTCTTATGCAGAAAAGGTAGATGCTGATTTGATCGTAATGGGTTCTCGTGGTCTTGGTGCAATTCGTGGTGTACTGGGTTCGGTAAGCTACGCAGTTTTGCGTGAAGCCCCTATGCCTGTTTTGGTTATCAAATAGCATCTGTTCAAGTGTGACAAGTGGACAGGTCGCTTGTCACGAAGCGATGGGTTTTAAGTTGAATTTTAAAACCCGCAAAACTAACTCGGAAATTAAAAATGCGCCAGAGCAATTCTCTGGCGCATTTGTTTTAAGCAGGTGTGACAAGTGGACAGGGCACTTGTCACGGGACGTTTGTCACGTTATTGAAAAGGGCGGTCGCTTGACGTACTGTTGGCAAATTCTGACACTGTTTGACGACTACCGAGTGTCGCGTGGAATTGCGGTTTCTACTTCACAGTCAACACCGGTAAATCAGTTGAGCGCAAAACCCCGGAGCTTACGCTGCCGAATGAAGCGCGGATAGCGCCCAATCCTCTGCGTCCCATAACAATCATGTCGCATTGGTGGTTTTTGCAGTAATCAACAATTGCCTGTACGGGTGAGGGATGAGCAATAGCGTCATATTCAACCTGTGCAGCAGGCATATCGGGAAATGCCGCAGTGATCTCTTTAATCATTTTGTCACGCTTTTTTGAAAGCGAATCGTCGTAGAGATTTGCGTAGTCAAGATAATCAATATAGGTAGGTGTTGATCCAATTACTGGATCGCTTTCAGAAATGGTGGGAGCAACACTCATTGATACCACGTGCAAGATGGTAAGCTTGCTGTCCTCAGAACCCTTTACCAGTCCTAGTGCGGCTTTCACTGCACTCATTGCATGTTTAGAGCCGTCGAATGGAACTAAGATGTTCTTGTATTCCATAATTTCCCCTCTCGTTTGGCCTGATTACATCCTATCACGTGGGCGCACGAGGGCATATAAGAGGTCTTATAATTTTTCACCTGCGTGCCGTATTTCATCGAATAATAAGTCAATATGGTCGCTACGATGATTGAGTGCTGGGATATAGGTAACTTCAGGCACAAAGCCCTGTTCTCGACATTGCTCTTCAAAGAATTCTTTGGCAACAAGGGCAATATCGTAGAGCGATTCCAAACAGTCGGCAGCAAATCCGGGCGTAACCAATGCCACGCGTTTTATGCCTTCGCGCGCCCAGCCTGAAAGAACGGTTTTAGGATGAGGCGTTGCCCAAGCGCGCGAATCTTCGAAGCGAGAATGGTAGGCAAGAGCCCAATCACTGCGCGGCAGTCCAAGCAATTCTGCTGTTTTGGTAAGTGAATATTCCGCTTCTTCCAAATAGGTGTCGCCTGCTTTGACATCGTTTAAGGGGATGGAGTGAAGCGAAAAAAGAATTTTGCTTCCAGCTTGCCAAGTCCAATGATCGGCTATCGATTGGGAAAGCGCCTTCCAATACAGGGGATTGGAAGCGTATCCTTCGATGATGTTTGTGGTGGCAGAGGTGGGAGCTACCTGGAGGAATTTTTCCTTACAGGTTGCTGTGGTACACGTTGCTGTTTGTGGGAAAAGGGGAAACCCTATAAATCGGCTACAACCGCGTTCGGCAAGAGCAGAAAGCGCGTCTTCTATGGAGGGGGAACCGTAACGCATACCTACTTCGCACCAATAGGGCAATCCTTTTTCTGCGAAGCGCTTATTGAGGGCATCGCGCTGCGCAAACGATTCCACCAAAAGAGGGGCTCCTTGTGGTGTCCAAATGCGTTGATAGCGAGGAGCGGTTTTCTTTGGACGGTTTCGTGCAATAATTCCGTGCAAGATGGGCAGCCAAATAGGGCGAGGAACGCGGATGATGTGCTTGTCGGACAGAAAATCAATAAGGTAGGGACGAATATCGCAAGGTTCAGGTGATGCGGGGGAGCCCGTATTGATCAAAACGATCCCAATTTGTTCATGTATATGTTCCATAGGGGCGACTATAGCAGAGGGCGCAGTGCTTTTCTGTTAACGAACGGCAAAGCTTCACGAGGAACCATATAAAAGGTTACGTGTATACTCGAATGCGAACAAAAAAGGTTAGAGGAGAAAGAACGCATGGCGTTTTTATTCGGTTGTGAAAATGTACATTTAGAGTATCCCACGAAGACTATTTTCGATTCGCTTTCCTTAGGGGTAAACGACGGCGACTGTATTGGTGTAGTAGGTCGGAATGGTGATGGCAAATCCACTTTGTTAGGGCTGTTCGATGGAACCGTCGAGCCGGATGAGGGGCGCGTAGTGCGCACGGGAGGCGTACGGTTTGCTTCACTTCGTCAAGACGATACGCTCGCCGATGCACAATCGGTAGGGTGGAATATTGTGGGGGATGTTCCGGAGTACGAATGGGCATCGGATGCAGCAATTCGTCAGATTATTGATGGACTTATAGGAGATATTGCCTGGGATGCACCGGTGAGCACGCTTTCGGGTGGTCAGCGCCGTCGGGTGGATTTGGCCCGTGTGTTGGTTGCTGATGCCGACGTGCTGTTATTAGACGAGCCTACCAATCATCTTGATGTGGTGGCTATTACCTGGTTGGCAAATCACTTGCGTAAGCGTTTTGCGCGCAAGGACGGAGCCTTGGTGGTCGTAACGCATGACCGTTGGTTTTTGGATGAAGTATGCGATCGTATGTGGGAAGTTCACGATGAGATCGTGGAACCCTTCGAAGGTGGATATTCTGCCTATATTTTGCAGCGCGTGGAACGCCAGCGCCAGGCGGAGCTAGCCGAACAAAAGCGTCAGAACTTGATGCGTCGCGAATTGGCGTGGCTTTCTCGTGGTGCGCGTGCTCGATCGACAAAGCCAAAGTTCCATGTGGAAACAGCGCGGGCTTTAATTGCCGAAGAACCGCCGCTGCGTAATTCGGTTGAGTTGAAGCGTGCCGCTATTTCTCGTTTAGGTAAACAGTGCATTAATGTGGAAGGAGTAAGTTTTTCTTACCGCGATCACAAGGTGATAGATGATGCTACCTGGCTTATTGGCCCTGGGGATAGGTATGGTTTACTCGGAGCTAATGGCGCAGGTAAATCAACCTTGCTCGAAATCATTCAAGGAAAATTGCTTCCCCAAACAGGGCGGGTAAAAATTGGTAAGACAGTTAAATTTGCTTTTTTATCTCAGAAGCTCGAAGAGCTTAACCCTTTGGGGTCGGATCGTGTGCGCGAGGTTCTTTCCCGTTATAAATCGCGCTACGTAATTGATGGTAAAGAAGTAAGTCCTGCAACGCTTTTGGAATCGCTTGGATTTACTTCGGCGCATCTTAATATGCCTGTAAACACGTTGTCGGGTGGGCAGAAGCGTCGTTTGCAGCTTATGCTTATTCTGTTGGATTCTCCCAATGTGCTTATCTTGGACGAACCGAGCAACGATCTTGATACCGATATGTTGGTTGCGGTGGAAAACGTGCTTGACACCTGGCCTGGTACGCTCATTTTGGTAAGCCATGACCGCTATTTGATGGAGCGCGTAACTGATGATCAGTTTGCGCTTATTGGCGGCAAAGTGATTCATGTACCTAGGGGTGTTGATGAATACTTGGAGTTATTGAGTGACTATACACACGGCGGGGCGATCGGATCATCAAAACAATCTGGAAAATCAGGTCAGACGAAAGGTAGCGATCAGGGAGGAATCCAGTCAGGCAAGAATAAGGGCGACAACAGAAAAGGTGTAAAGGGCACGCAGGGTCAAGGCGCACAGGACGCGCAAGATGCCGATAAGGCAGCTTCTGCAAGCACTCTCACTGCCGCGCAGGTGCGCGATATTCGCAAAAAGCTCCAATCTCTCGAGCGAAAGATGAACACCGCACAGCGTAAGGTAGACGAAGCGAAAGAAGCGCAGCTTGCGGTTGATCCCTATGATTATGTGGCACTTGGAGAAGCACAGGAAAAAGTGAAAGAATGTGAGGACCGACTTGAGGCCCTTGAAGAAGAGTGGCTTGAATGCGCGGCACAGCTTGAAGAGTAGCGTTGAAATGCTTGACAACGCTTGATTGCTTGAATGTGACAGAGGGCTCGAGGAGTAACTTTCACAATTAATAAGCTTGCGGTAAAGTAATTCTTTGCAAAGAAAGTAAGCCAGAAAGGGCATTATGGACAGCAGCAGTCGTATCACCGGAGCAACAAGGCTCATGGGCGTTATAGGATCGTATCTGGAACATTCCAGCTCTCCTGAAATCCATAACGCAGTCTTTGAAAAGCTTGGATGGAATTATGCTTATGTTCCCCTTGATGTGACTGAGGAAAATTTGGAAACAGCGGTGCGCGGACTGGAAGCTCTAGGCTTTTTGGGTTACAACGTAGCAGCGCCGCATAAAAAACGCATTGTGCCTTACTTGCATGAAATCTCTCGCGTGGCAGAAATTATGGGTGCGGTAAACACGGTTGTTATTCAGGGCGGTCGCTCTTTGGGTGACAACGCTGACGGTGCTGCCTTCATGCGTAATCTGGTTTTAAACGGCGTTAACGTGCTAGGTAAAAAGATTACGGTTCTTGGTGCTGGTGGTGCCGCTTCTGCGGTTATTGTGCAAGCTGCTCTCGATGGCGTGGCGCAAATTGATGTGTTTAATCGCGATGATTCGTATGTAAAAGGTGGCCGTGCATTAATAGAGCGCCTAAAGGAATATTCTTCCTGCGAAGTAACGCTCTATGATTTAGCGGATACCGATAAACTTCGTGCTTCGATTGCAGAGTCTACCTTATTGCTTAATGCCACTATTGTGGGCTCTCCTGATGAACCGGGCTGCTTGATTGACGAATCCATGCTTACTCCTGATTTGATTGTTGCCGATATGGTATATACGCCTCGTGAAACAGAGCTGCTTTCTCTTGCAAAGGCAAAGGGAAATAAAACTCTTGATGGAGTAGGAGTGTTTCTGCAGCAGGCTGCCATTGGGGAACGTCTTTGGGTTGGCAGAGAAATGCCGCTTGATTACGTGCGTGAAAAGTTTTTCGCGTAGCATCGTAGCGTCTCTAATGTAAAAACGCCGTTCGGATAGAACGGCGTAATAATCACTGGCGGAGGAAGTAGGATTCGAACCCACGGTGCCTCTCGGCACAACGGTTTTCAAGACCGCCGCATTCAACCGCTCTGCCATTCCTCCGTTTTTAGCACGAAATAGAATACCATATTTCTCGAAATTTCAAAGGTGAATATCCTATGATAGTTTAGATAAAACGAGAAAGGTATATATTAGTGCATTCTTCCGGGGTAAAGACCGATCAATTTTCTTCCCAAATCCAGGCCGATGAGTATTTTATGGGCCTAGCCTTAGAACAGGCTCGTCTTGCTGAAGAATTGGATGAAGTACCCATTGGTGCTGTGGTGGTCTATGAAGGCAGTGTTGTAGCTTTAGGATATAACCGCAGGGAAACGGACAACGACCCGGCAGGACATGCAGAATTTCTTGCCATGAAGCAGGCTTCCGAAAAGTTGGGCGTGTGGCGTCTTTCGGGATGCACGGTCTATGTTACGTTGGAGCCTTGCTTAATGTGCGCTGGTTTAATGTATCAATCGCGTATTGACCGCTGCGTGTATGGGACACCCGATCCAAAGGCAGGTGCCCTGGGGTCGCTTTACGCCATTCACTGCGATGAGCGCCTTAATCATTGTTTTGAAGTAACTCAAGGCGTGCGTGCAGAAGAGTGCGCCAGTATTCTTCGATCATTTTTTAAAAAGAAAAGGGAACGTAACAAAGAACGAAAAAGACAGGCTCGCCTTGAAGCGGACGGGTATGATAGGTAGGCAAATGGGGCATAGTTGACATCTTGGTTGGTAAACAGCGCTTAATTGGTGCCTTGCTTGACAATCAAGTTTTTAAGCTGCCATTTTTGTTTCTCTTTTTGAGACAACCATTTTGTTTGTAGAAGGGGATACCAAGTGAAAAACTACGTGAGATTAATTTCTCCTGCAAAAATAAACTTAGTATTAGCTGTTGGGGCGCCACGTGAAGATGGCTTTCATGAAGTGCATACCATTATGCACTCGCTTGCGCTGCATGATTCACTTACCATGCGCCGCTTTGAAGAAGACACCGATGTGTTGGATCCAGAAAACCAGGGTCTTTCGATTGTACTGAAGTGTGAAACTTCGGGTGATATTGCACCTCTTGAGGTGCCTGCAGAAGACAATATTGCCTATCGTGCGGTAAAAGAACTTGCTCAAGAGCTTGGGCGAAGCGAAAACGAAACCATTCATATGTCTTTGTCTAAGGTTATTCCGGCAGAAGCAGGTCTTGGTGGCGGCTCGTCAAATGCGGCAGCGGCATTGCTGGGGGCTGCTACCTTGTGGGGGATTGAACCCGATGATGAAAGGCTGTTTAAGGTGGCTTGCCGTCTTGGTGCCGATGTGGCCTTTTTCTTAAAGGGAGGTTGCGCGTATCTTTCCGGCAAAGGCGAAGTGTTTGAAACTTCGCTTAAACCACGTAAGGGTTTTATTGTGCTTGTAAGACCGTCGGTTGGAGTGTCGACTGGAAAAGCCTATGCTGCCTTCGATGCAAATCCTCAATATCCCGATAGTGATTACCTAGTTCAGCTTTCGCAAAAAACCGATGCTGCCGAAGTTGAACTTTGGAATAATTTAGCAGATGCTGCTTGCAAAGTTACTCCAGAGGTTGCTGAAGTTCTAGCGTGGGCCGAATCACTTTCGCAGGCGCAGTCGGTGCTTTTGTGCGGAAGTGGGTCGGCGGTAGGCATTTTGTGTGATTCCTACGAAGATGCCTCTGCGTGTTTACTGGACGCGTATAAGCGTGGATGGTGGAATCGTGTTACCTCGTTTGCGTCCGTTGGGGTATCGGTACTTGAGGCGTATTAAATCGGTGGGCGCTTCAGTATCTGAGGTGTATAAAAGCTGGTTAGCCAAAACGGCTAGGAGGGAAGGAGCTCCCCATGGAAATTGCTCTTGTTGTGGTAGTGGCGCTTGTTATTGTTTTGGTAATAGCGCTTGTGGTGATGTATAACAATTTTGTTCAATTGCGCAATCGAGTGGATAATGCTTGGGCTCAGGTTGATGTTCAGCTTCAGCGAAGGCTTGATCTTATTCCGAATCTAGTTGAAACCGTCAAGGGTTATGCTACCCACGAAAATGCAACGCTTACCGAAGTAACTCAGGCGCGCAGTGCGGTAGCGAATGCTGGGTCGCCTTTGGCTCGCATGCAGGCGGATTCAATGCTTACTAATGCACTTAAGAGTTTGTTTGCGGTTGCAGAAGCCTATCCTGATTTAAAGGCGAATACCAACTTCCAGCAACTTCAAACAGAACTTTCTGCAACCGAAGACAAGATTAGCTATATGCGTCAAAGCTACAACGATGTAGTGATGAGGTATAACAATGCAATTCAAACGTTTCCTGGGGTATTGGTCGCTGGGTTGTTTCATTTCGATAAGCGTGAAAGCTTTGATGCAAATGCTTCGGCAGAAGAGGCTCCAAAGGTGTCGTTTTAAGGAAGGTTTCTGGCGGCTACATGATTTTTAATGCATTGCTGGTTGGTTGCGGTGGCTTTTTGGGTGCAGCGCTTCGCTATATTTGTTCGCAGGTATTGGGTGGACTTTCAACAGGGGCTTTTCCTTTTGCAACGTTTGCCATTAATGTGATCGGATCCTTTTTAATCGGTTTTATGTCGGTGCTTTTGCCAGCGCTTTTTCCAGATAGCAGCGAGCCTCTTTTGTTTGTTTCTACGGGAATTTTGGGTGGCTTTACGACATTTTCTACGTTTAGTTTGGAAACCTTTGGTTTGATTGAAGAGTCGCGCTATGCCATGGCAGGCATGTATGCCCTAGGTTCGGTATTGGTGTGTGTTTTGGGAGTATGTTTGGGGCGTATGGCAGCGCGTGCGATTGCGGGGCAATCGTAACGGTGTACCTCACCCTGTGTGTTCGGCCCTAAACAGCCCACTAGGCTGTTTGCACCTCATCGGTTCGAATCCCCTTAGGGTAAACGTGCGGGCAAGTACTTGTTAGGTGCATGAATTGCACTTGATTGCATAACGACGCACAAGACTCAAAAAAGCAGGACAAAATCGGAAAAAAGTGGAAAAAATCGGAAAAATTTTGAAGCCTGAAAAATAAACAAAAAAGCGGTTTAACCAGGTGAAATGGCTAAACCGCTTAAAATTGTAAGTGGCGGAGAGCTGGGGATTCGAACCCCAGATACGCTTTTGGCGTATACTCGCTTAGCAGGCGAGCACCTTCGGCCTCTCGGTCAGCTCTCCATAATATGATGCGACTTGATATGATAACCTGCTCAAGTCGTTCTTGCAAGGAGAAGAATAGGGTAAAACCATGGTTTTTACAATTATGCTTCGCAAATTTCAAAATTCTCGCATGGTTTTTGTGCTGATCGGTATGGCGCTTTGCCTTATGGCGGGACTTTTCTTTCTGTTTCCTCAGTCTGCTTATGCAAAAAGCTACGATATGCCAAAGGTAACCATTGATGCGCAGGTGCAACCCAATGGAGACTTGCAGGTGGTGGAACAGCGTGAGTTCGACTTCAGTGGTTCCTTTAGTGCAGTGTGGTGGAATTACGATAACCTTCCCTCGGGTGCCACTCTTTCGATCGAAAAAGTACGTATGGCTCATGTGGATGATTCGGGCACAAGGCAGGATTCCTGGAGTACTTTATCAAGTGTTCCGTTCCAACTGTCGTGGCGTAATGCGGGAGGTCCTGGCAAAACTGCCTATTCTTTTGACGAGCCAGAAAATACCGTGTATGCCTTTTTTAACGAAGATGATTCGCGGGTAGTTTTTGAGCTTACGTATGTGGTAGAAAATGCCGTTCAGGCCTATTCCGATGTAGGAGAGTTGTATTGGCAGTTTGTAGGAAGCAAGTGGGAAGAAGATAGCTCGAATGTTTCTTTAACTGTTTCGCTCCCTATGCCGGCAGGCACGACGGTAGAAGCAGGTGAAAACATTCGCGCATGGGGTCATGGTCCTCTTGATGCAACTCTTCATATTAATACCGATGGCAGTGTTTCTTATTCGGTTCCTCATGTGTCGGCGGGTTCCTATGCGGAGGCTCGTATTCTTTTCCCAACCGAATGGCTTACTGATGTCATGTCTGACGACAAAAATGCGCATTTTTCTACGGCGCGCCTTGATACCGTTTTAGATGAAGAACGCACCTGGTCAGATCGTGCCAATGCACAGCGTGCAATTACGCTTGGTGTTCTTTTGGCGGTAGTGCTGGTTTGTTTGGCTCTTTTGGTGTGGGCACTTCGTTCGTTTCTTCGTTATGGAAAAGAACTTGAACCCCAATTTAAGGAAATATATTGGCGCGATGTCCCGGTAGAGGGGGAGCATCCTGCAGTTATTGGTCGGCTGTGTCGTTTTGGCAAGGAAGATGCGAAAGACTTCACCGCTACCATTATGCATCTGGCTAACGAAGGAGCACTGCTTATCAACAAAGGTTCGTATCAGACGCAGGGCATCTTAAGCGATAAAACGGTAGAAGATTATTACCTTACACGCGTACCCGAAGTCGAGCTAACCTTAAATAGTGAAATTGATCGACAAGCTATGTCGTTGCTGTTCGATACCGTTGCGGAAGGCCAGCCTTCCCTTTGGTTGGGAACAATTAAAGCGTATGCCGAAGAAAATCCGCAAGCTTTTACCGATGCCATGGCACGTTGGCAGGGCACAGTTTCATCTCATGTGAATGCAGGGGAATATTTCGAAAGTTATTCCGCGGTAAAGCGCACCAGGATGGCAACGATTGCCATAGTGCTGCTTGTTTTATGCGCCATAGTGGCTTTTGTTTTCGCTAATCCTTTGGTGCTTATTCCTAGTGTATTGACGGGTGTTGTACTGGTAGTGGTATCGCGTTTTATGGATAGAAGAACCCAAAAGGGGGCCGATGCCTATGCTCGTTGTGAGGCGCTGGAAAAGTGGCTTACCGAATTTTCTGCCTTAAACGAACGTCCTCCTTTGGATGTTAAGGTGTGGGGCGAATTTATGGTGTACGTCCTGGTATTTGGCGTAGCAGAAAAAGCGATAGCGGAATTGCAAAAGGCGGTGCCTGAAGTTGCTTATGGAAACTTCAGCGCTATGGGATCGTACAATACTACTCCGTGGTGGATTTGGTACAGCATAGGCTACCATGGGCCAGATTTACCTGATATTGGGTCGGCATTCCAGAGCGCTGTGACCGAATCGGTAACAGCAAGCGTTTCGGCGCTTTCGGGCGATAGTTCGTCGGCAGGAGGCTTCGGTGGAGGCTTTTCCGGCGGCGGAGGTGGCGGCTTCGGCGGAGGCGGTGGCGCTCGCTAGGCGGCTTGGCTATAATAGGCCGCTGTGATCGCACTTGCCAACATACCTACCAGCGTATATAAAGCCCTCCTTATTCTTGCCACTATTATTTGGGGCTTTAGCTTTGTGGTTATGAAAAATGTGGTGGAGGTAGTGCCTCCTGCACTTTTGCTGGGTGTGCGTTTTACGCTGGCCGGGTTGTTGCTTTTGGTAATCCTTCATAAACGAGTGCGGCGCAATTTTTCCTGGAAAATGGTAGGCTTGGGTGCCATTCTGGCATTTTTCGACTTTTCGGCTTTTCTTACCCAAACCATCGGCCTGCAATATACCACTCCGGGTATCAATGCTTTTCTTACGGCTACCTATTGCGTTATTGTTCCCTTTGCCTGGTGGGTTGTAGCTCACAAGCGCCCTTCATTTTGCAATGTAGGAGCAGCGGTTATTGCGGTTGCAGGCATTTGGTTGGTGGCGGTAAGCACCTCGGGAGAAACTCTGACGCTTGGGCTAGGCGAAGGGCTTACTCAGGTGTGTGCTCTGTTGTTTGCTATTCATATCGTGCTGGTTTCGCGTTTTTCCAAGAACCGCGATGTGCTAACGCTTACTGTTTTTCAGTTTATCTTCGAAGGATTTTTTGGTCTGTGCGTGGGAGGTCTTTTCGAAACGCCACCTGCGCTTAGTCTTATTACCCCTGAAGTAATAGGACAAATGGCGTTTTTGATTGTGTTTGCTTCAGTAGTTGCTTTTGGTATTCAAAATGTTTCTCTTGCGTATGTGCCACCCGCTCAAGCTTCGCTGTTTTTAAGTTTGGAATCAGTGTTTGGCGTGGTGTTTTCTGTACTGCTCTATGGCGAGGTGTTAACCGCTCGTTTAGTGGTTGGGTTTATACTTATTTTTGCCGCGATTCTTGTGAACGAAATGCTTGCTCCAAGGGTGGAAGCTAAACGTGCTATAGTGGCATTTAAACGCAAAAAATGGAAGGAGGACGAACGGGATGTCTAACAATCTAGACAACATCGTCCTAATTGGTATGCCAGGGGCAGGCAAGTCTACCCTTGGTGTGGTGCTTGCTAAAATCTTAGGCTATGAATTTATTGACGCCGATTTGCTTATTCAAAGCAAGCTGGATAAAACGTTGCAAAAAATTATCGATGCCTGTGGCCCTGATGGTTTTATCGAAGTAGAAAACGAAGTATTATGCACGCTTAGTGCCAGCCGTGCAATTGTAGCAACGGGTGGTTCGGCGGTGTATTCCGATGAGGCTATGAGCCATCTAAAATCTATCGGTACGGTGGTATATCTTCGCGTTTCTTACGAGGAATTGGAAAGCCGTCTTGGCGGTTTGCATGAACGTGGCGTGGTAATGAAAAACGGCATGGGAATGAGCCTTCATGACTTGTATGAAGAACGTTTGCCACTCTACGAAAAATACGCCGACGTAACCATTGATATCGATGGACTGTCGGTTCGTGATGCTGCTCGCCGTTTGGTCGATCAACTTTCTATGCTGTAGGGTTGCAGCGCGTGCAGCGTGAGAGAGCACTTGTAAACACGAAGCGTCTGAGTTACGGCGCGACGTAATGCGCGCACGAGGTAATGCGCGACGCTTGCCGCAATGCGGTTCAGTGTGCTGTACGTGTTGTGTAAGGTATTTACGTAATGTGCTTACGTGCATTCTTGAAATGCGAAATAGGTTGTTAGAAAAGAGGTTTTTGTGGCTTCTCCTTCATCCCAGAACATGCCTGATAAAAATACTAATGTGTGGTCTACGAAGCAAATGGTTATCATGGCGCTTATGTGCGCCATTGGTGCGCTGCTTTCTTTTGTGGAATTTCCCCTTTTGCCAGGTGTTACGTGGCTCAAATTCGATGCTTCCAACATGCCTGCAATGGTAGCGGGTTTTGGTTTTGGGCCTGGCGCTGGCGTTGCAGTAGGTATTGTTATTGCCGTTATTCACGGTTTGCTTATGGCAGACTTCACAGGTGCCTTAATGAACATTCTCTGTGTTACGTGCTTTGTTCTGCCTGCTGCTTTGATGTATCGCAAAAAGCGTACCTATCCCGTTGCCATTGTTGGTTTGCTGCTGAGTGTTATTGCAGCAATGCTTGCGGCTATTGTGGGTAATCTTTTGCTTACGCCTATGTGGCTTGGTGTTCCGCTTGATGCGGTAATCGCTATGATTATCCCTATTCTTATCCCCTTCAATTTGGTGAAGGGCCTTATTAACGCGGTATTGACCTTAATTATTTATAAGTCAATCTCTAATCTTATTACTCCGAAAAAGGATCAGGTAAAGGGTAAATAAATGATCTCCTTTTCCAATGTTTCATTTACCTATACGGGTAATACGTATGTGCTGTCTGACCTTTCTCTTTCTATAGAGAAAGGTCAGTTCGTTTGCGTACTGGGAGCAAATGGATCGGGGAAGTCCACCTTTTCCAAATTGATTAACGCTTTGTTGGTTCCCGATAAAGGGGCAGTGCAGGTGGATGGGCTTGATACCAGCGATTCGGCAAATACCTACCTCATTCGCTCTACGGCAGGAATGGTGTTTCAAAATCCTGATGATCAGCTGGTAGCAAGCTTGGTGGAAAATGACGTTGCGTTTGGTCCGGAAAACTTAGGGGTAGAAAACCCTGAACTTCGCCAGCGCGTTGATAAAGCTCTTGCACAGGTAGGTCTTCAAACAGCCGGAAAACGTGAAACAACGGCCCTTTCTGGTGGGCAAAAACAGCGTGTCGCTATTGCGGGCGTGCTTGCTATGGAACCTTCCATTCTGGTGCTTGATGAAGCTTCAGCTATGCTTGATCCTCGTGGCCGTCGCGGTCTTATGCGTGTGTGTAAGGAATTGCACGAAGCAGGGCTTACGATCATTATGATTACGCATTTTATGGAAGAAGCTGCAGAGGCTGATCGCGTTTTAGTGATGAAAGAAGGGCGTTGTGTTTTAGATGGGACGCCCGATGAAGTACTTACCCAGGATGACGTGCTGCGCGATCTTAATTTGGACATTCCCTTTGCTGCGCAGATGTCGCGCATGCTGCAAAATAGGGGCGTTTCGGTAGGCACTCATATTGAAACCACATCGCTGAAGGAGGAATTGTGTCGATTACGTTCGAGCAAGTAAGCTTCAGCTACGTACCATTGTCTAAAAGACAGAAAAAAGCAGGAGAGAAGCAAAAAAACGCTCTGAAAAACGTTTCATTTGAGCTACGTGATGGGGAATTTTTAGCTATCGCTGGTCACACAGGATCGGGAAAGTCTACCTTGGTGCAGCATTTAAATGGATTAGCAAATCCCACCGAAGGGAAAGTGCTCTGGAATGGGCAGGATCTTGCCGATAAAAAGGTAGCAACGCAAGCACGCGGGGATATTGGGGTAGTGTTTCAATATCCCGAACATCAGTTGTTTGCCGCCAGTGTGGCGGAAGATGTGGCATTTGGACCACGCAACTTAGGTTTAACAGCCGATGAAGTTGATGCACGCGTACGGGAAGCTCTTGCCATTGTGCATTTGGATTACGATCAATTGGCGGATCGTTCTCCGTTCGAGCTTTCAGGCGGCCAGCAGCGCCGCGTAGCGTTTGCAGGTGTTTTGGCTATGCGCCCCACCACGTTGGTGCTTGATGAGCCTGTTGCTGGTCTTGATCCTGCTTCCCGTGCTGATTGTCTTTCCTTGATTGAAGATCTTCATGTTCACCATGGACTTACTGTGGTTATGGTTTCTCATAACATGAACGATATTGCTCGTCTGGCGGACCGGCTTTTGGTGATGCACGAAGGCGAAGTTGCTTTTCTTGGCTCGCCCGAGGAAATTTTCACTCAATATGCAGTAGAACTTCGCGAAATAGGTCTCGGTATTCCTCATGCTCAGCGGCTTGCAAATGAATTGCGTGAGTTGGGTTTTAATTTGCCGATTAAGCTCTACAGCCCTGAAGTACTTGCCGATGAAATCGTTACTTTGTTGAATGAACAAAGTGCTGCTGCTTCGTCGGAGTTAACGCAGGGTATCCATTCAGGTGTCGATTCTGGCCCCGTTTCGTCGGACGAAAGCGATAAACAATCACATAATGAAGACGAGGAGCGATAACTATGGCGCTTTTCGATATTCAGACAGTGTTTGGTCGTTATATTTCCAAGGAGTCTATTGTCCATCGTATGGACCCGCGTGCTAAATTACTTTTGTCGTTGTTGTTTATGGTGATGGTATTTGCGGCGGGGTCGTATCCTGCTCTGGCAATTGCAGCGCTATTTACGGCAGGTATGTTTGCCTTTGCGCGCATTTCGCTTAGACAGGCGTTTGTGTCCATTGCTCCTTTAGCAATTTTGGTAGTGTTTACTGCTCTTTTGAATATCTTTTTTGTTCAGGGTGGGCAGGTGTATTTCCAGTTCGGAATTATTTGTATTAGTGAAACTGGCTTACAGCAGGCGCTCTTTATTGCGGTTCGTTTGACCATGCTCTTGCTTGGCGTAAGTTTGCTTACCTTGGCAACCACCACACTCGACTTGACCGATGCCTTTGAACATTTGCTTAAGCCCTTTTCTCGTATCGGGTTGCCTGCTCATGAACTTTCAATGATTATGGGCATTGCTTTGCGCTTTTTGCCTCAGTTTGCTATTGAGCTGCGCACTATTTACCGCGCACAGGTTAGCCGCGGGGCAAACTTTAGCACCAGTACAAAAAGCACTATTCAGCTGATGGTTTCACTTATTGTTCCGTTGTTTACCAGCGCTTTTCGTCACGCTGAAACGTTGTCGCTGGCAATGGATGCGCGTTGCTATCACGGCGGGGAAAACCGTACGCGCCTTAAAGATTTGGCATATTCAAAGCGCGATTTGGGTGGTCTAGTCTATTTGCTGTGCGGCACGGCCTTGGTTGTTGGTACCGATGTTTTGCTACGTTTCTTTGGGCTGCTTTAAATAGCTAAATTAGCTAGAGCCAGTTTTAGGAAACCCTTTTATTCGGTATGATTGAGGCAGTTGTTTTAGACAACGATTGTTTTAGACGGTGCCGCGGATTAATGGTTTTCTATCTTGGTCTGCGCTCGGCAAAAGGAATTTCTTATGGATGAATTAATCGAATATCTTACTTCAGTTCCCGCATGGTATCTAGCAACGTGTGAAGGAGATCAGCCTCATGTCCGCCCGTTTAGCTTTGCTATGCGCGAAGGGGGTACGCTGTGGTTCTGTACAGCAACCAATAAAGACGTGTATGAACAGTTGGTGGCAAATCCTAAGTTCGAACTTTCTGCTTGGAAGCCAGGCCATGGCTGGGTAATTCTTACCGGTGTTGCAAGCATGGTTGATACTGCAGGTGATGAAGTGCGCAAGGCAGGATACGAGCATATGACCGCTTTGGGAGAAACTTACGAGGATTGCGACGACCCGCGTTTGACATTTTTCTCGCTTGCAGAAGGCAAAGCAAAAATTGCCGACATTGACGGTAGCGAACGAGAAATAGTTCTGTAATTGAAATAGTGCTGTGAAATAGCGCTGTTGTCACTAACAGCGGCAGTGAGCCTTGTGGCCGTACAATGGCGCCCCCGAGAGGACTCGAACCTCCGACGCACGGTTTAGGAAACCGACGCTCTATCCACTGAGCTACGGGGGCGGATAGCAATAAAACAGCCCAGCCATTTTACCACGGCTGGGCTGTAATTGTATCAACTATGTTCGAGCGTCATGGTATCTTGAAAGCTTGCTACCTCTATTCGGTACCACCTGAGGTGCTACCACCAGTAGAACTATTTCCGCCCGACTGAGATCCTCCCCCCGTGGTGCTGCCAGAGCCGGTTGTATCACCATCATCGGTATTGTCAGAATTTCCGCCTGTGGTGTTGGTAGGTTCTTCCTCTGCAGGGCCGTTAGAAATTGTCAGTGTAATAGTGCTGCCAAGCTCTGCGCTTCCTGTTGCACTTTGGCGAATAACAGTATTCACTTCGCGGTCATCTTCAATCCACTGAAGGTCAACCGTAAAGCCTGCTGATTCAAGGCGGTCGCGTGCGCTTTCGAAATCTAAACCAACCACGTTAGGAACACTTGCGGTTTCGGGACCCTTCGACAAATGGAAGGTAATAGTATCGCCCTTATAGGCAGTGGTGCCTGCTGCGATATCCTGTTCAGCTACCTGGTCTTTTTCTACATCATCAGAAAATACCGTATCGCCCTGCTGGCCATTTAAACCATAAGAAGCAAGCGTGCGTTGTGCTTCGTCGGCACTCATGCCACGCAAGTCAGGTACGGTAACCTGTTCGGTTCCCTTGGAAACGGTAATGTTAATAGAAGATCCCTTTGCGGCCTGTTCTCCTGCGGCGGGGTCAGTACTTACAACACTGCCCGCTTCAACATCGGGGTTGTACACTTCGGTTTCGGTACCGATGGCAAATCCGGCTGACTGTAGTTCACCTCGTGCTTCCGCAATGGGCTTATTGGAAACATCAGGTACCGCAACCATTTCCTGGTTACCTCCAAGAGCCATAGCGCCGGCGACAATACCGATTACAGCCAGCAGAGCAATTACCACACCAATTATGACGTTACGCCTACTCTTCTTGCTGCCATCGTTGCCAGCTTCTGCAGCGTACGCTTTATTGACGGTGGTGCGACCCGCACCAGCATCGCCATTCACACCCCCAACAGGGTTCATAACGGCAGTTCCATTTGCGGGAGCAACGCCGCCCATAACCTGTGTTTTAAGGCCGCTGATATCATCGCCTAAATTAACAGGGCGACCAGCCAAATAGTCGTTTAAAACATGACGCATTTCAGAAGCATCCTTGAAGCGACGTTCAGGATCCTTCTCCATGGCCTTCATGATGATAGCTTCAAGAGCGGGGTCAATATTGGGGTTAATAGTGCTGGGAGGTGCAGGAAGTTCGTTTACCTGCTTTACTGCTACACTTACCGCATCTTGTCCGTCAAAAGGAAGCTTGCCTGTGGTTGCTTCGTAGAGCACCACACCAAGAGAATAAATATCGCTCGCACCAGTGAGTTCTTTACCCTGTGCCTGTTCCGGAGAAACATAGTGAGCTGTGCCCAGAACGGTAGCGGTCTGGGAAAGACCTGCATCTCCTGCGCGTGCAATACCAAAGTCCATTACCTTGATGTTGCCATCAGGCTGAATCATGATGTTTTGCGGCTTAATGTCGCGGTGAATAATGCCGCCTGCATGAGCAACGGAAAGCGCCTGGGCAACCTGTGAACCAATTTCGGCAGCTTTACGCTGATTGATAGCACCGCGTTCCTTGATGGCCGTTTTAAGATCGGTGCCACGAAGGAATTCCATAACAATATAGTACGTTTCGCCATCAAGGCCCCAGTCGTAAATACTTACGATGTAAGGGCTTTGCAGGTTTGCAGCCGATGCTGCTTCCTGACGAAAGCGCTTCGTGAACGTAGGGTCTGCGGCGTATTGAGGAAGCATCACCTTAACGGCAACCGTACGTCCTAAGACATTGTCCTCTGCACGGTATACCTCGGCCATGCCACCCAAGCCAACCCGTTCGGTTAACTTATAACGGTTATTAAAGGTTCTGCCAATCATGCTTCCAGCCACGTTTATTCTCCCTTTGGATCCATGCTTAACAACCAATTTCTAAGCATATCGCATTCCTTAGTTATCTTTTAGTTCATCTATAAGCTTCCATGAGCTTTCAAGAAGTTTTATAAACTTTCTTTTATAGCCTTTTTCGAAATTGTTCCGAAGTTGCGACGTTGTAGCGCCCTACAAGTCTTGCCCTGCAGTCTTGACGCTCTACACGCTCTACAGCCTTCCTTGAACTTGCAGTGCCGTTTCTAGCACGTTTTGCGCACGTCCTGCAGCACCTCCTGGAAGGTCTTCTCCTGCTTCTTCTAAAACAATAGCTACTACCACCGAGCAGTCTTCGCTGGGGCCCATACCCACAAACCAGCGGTCGTCTTTGGGTTTGCCTGTTTCAGCGGTACCAGTTTTGCCTGCGATCTGTACTCCATCAACTGCCGCGGCAGTACCGGTTCCGTTATTTACTACGCCTTCAAGCACGGTTTTCACACGTTCAGCGATAGAGCTTGAACAGGCGGTATAAAGCTGACTTGGTGTGGCACGATAGCTGTTGGCCCCTTCTGCATTGTAGACGCTATCGACCAAATAGGGCTGCATTATGACACCATCGTTGGCAATTGCGCACCCAACTAATGCCATTTGAAGAACTGATGCCTGAGGACCAGCGGGGCTTTCGTGTTCGCCTACTGGTTCACCAGCGGCTGCCCAGGCGGTTTCCCACTCAGTCATTTCATTCGGGTCAGGCATAAGGGAAGTAGCTAAAGGTAAATCAAACGAAATGTTTTGGTTGAAGCCAAATTTTTCGGAAGAGCTTACCAACCCTTCGGAGCCAATTTCGGTTCCCAATTGAGCAAATACGGTATTTGCCGAAAGCTCCGTTGCCCGCTCAAGCGTGATATCGCCATAGGAAGCTTCGTTGAAGTTGGTTACTTCGCCGCCACCAATTTCTAGCTTAGAGGGTGCGGAATACACGCTTTGTTCAGTGGCAACATTGTTTTCCAGTGCAGTGGTAAGGGAAACAATCTTAAAGGTGGAACCTGGCGAATACAGTGCCTGAGTTGCACGATTATAGAGCGCCGAAGAATCGCCGCCGTTTGAAAGGATGTTTTCTATATCTCCCGCATCGTAAGTAGGCGAAGATGCCAAGGCAAGTACTGCTCCTGTTTCGGGATCGATAACCACGCAGGCACCCTTATAGCCCTCAAGCGCATCCTGTGCTGCTTCCTGAATAGAGGAATTAAGGGTTAGTTTTACATCATTGCCTGCGGTGTTGTTACCAGTTGCAGAATTGAGAACGTCAATCCACGAAGCATAGTTACTTGAACCCTTTAAGGCATCGTTTTCGGAGGCTTCAATTCCTGAAGTGCCATAGGTGTCTGATGCGTAACCCACTACATGGGAAGCAAGATCGCCTGCGGGGTATTCGCGTTTATAGGTGCCATCTTCCTGTAAAACCGATTGCGCTAAAACAACGTTATCGTAGGTAGAAATAGTTCCCCGTTCGGTTTCGGATTCTTTTGCGATGGTGTGGTTGTTGATGGGCATGTTTTGGTAATAATCTGCCTGAATAACCATGATCAAGGTAAGATTTGCTACCAGCAGAGCGAACATAACAGAAAAGACCATCATGGTTCCCGTAAGGCGCTTGCCCAAGGAAACACGGCCCAGAGCGCCGTTCATGGAAATGGCACCAGTGCCTGAAGTTATTTCGGTTCCAATGCCAGTACCCTGATCGCTTGCCCTCATCAAAAAGCCTACAATCATGAAGCTTGCCAAAAGCGATGATCCACCTTGGCTTACAAAAGGAAGCGTTAAGCCCGTAAGCGGAATGAACCGGGTAACACCGCCTACGATAATGAAGGCCTGCAAAATGATGATGGCGGTAAAGCCAAGCGCCATAAATGAACTTACGTCGGATTTGGCGCGAACAGAAATCAAAATACCACGGATAGCGAAGCATAAATACAAAAGCAAAAGTCCTGCAGCACCTAAAAGGCCAGCTTCTTCGGCGATGGCCGAAAAGATGAAGTCCGATTCCACGATAGGAATTTGATCGGCAAGACCATTGCCAATACCTACGCCGAACAGCCCGCCATCAGCGATGGAGAAAATGGACTGCACCAGCTGATAGCCGTTTCCTGAAGGATCGGCAAAGGGGTTTAGCCATGTATCAACACGAATTTGTACGTGAGAGAATAAGAAATAGGCGGCAACCAAGCCAAAGGCAATCAATACAAAACTGATTACAATGTAAGCTTTGCGGCCGGTTGCTACATAGAGCATGGTTAAGAACACGAAGAACAAAACCAGGGCCGAACCCAAGTCGCGTTCAAACACAATAACCAAAAGAGCAATGGCCCACATAATCAAAACGGGGACAAGCGCGCGCAAATCAGGCATCTTGAAAGGCCCAATACGGTGCGTAAACACCGAAAGCATTTCCCTGTTTTGGGCAAGGTAGGCAGCTAAGAAAATTACAATACAAATTTTTGCCAATTCACCTGGCTGGAAGGAAAAGCCACCAATAGAAAGCCAAATACGGCTGCCATAAATTTCGTTACCAATAACTGGCAAAAGCGGAGAAACGAGCAATAAAATGCCAGCAATCATAATGGTGTACTTGTAATTGCCCAGTTTATCTAAGTTCCTTATAAAAATAAGGATGAGAATCATAAATACGACGCCTAAGAAGAGCCAACCAACTTGGCGAAGAGCCAGGTCGGGTGCAAGGCGCGTAATGAAGGCAATCCCAATGCCTGAAAGAGCAAATGATATGGGCAGAATGGCGGGATCGGCACCAGGGGCTAATTTGCGAATAGCAAGGTGAGCTACCACAAACGTAGCAAACATACCCAAAGGAACCGTAAGGTTATCAAGTGTTACGCCGCCTTCTTGATTAAGCGCCACCATTGCAAAAAGCAGAATAACCAGGGGTGCCGCCACACAAAGAAGAAGCAGTTCGTTGTTTCTTCTGGTCATAGGCTAGTCACCACGCTCGGAATTATTGGTGTCAGATTCGTGGGAGTCCGAATTGGCGTTTGTATTGCCTTCGTTTGTGTCATTATTTGAAGTGCTATCCGAAGCGTTGGGTGTGCCATTGTTGGTTGCATTTGCGCCTGCGTTTGAGGCACTCGCATCACCTTCGTTTGCGCCACTATTGCTTGAGGGATTATCTTCCTGGAAAGCAATTTCTTGCTGATAGGTAGTAATGAGGTTATTGGCTTCATCAAGGCTACCTACTGCCATGCCTTCTTTAATGCGATTGGCAACACCAGGGTTGAGCTTATCCACTTCAACACCCGAGGTATACTCTAGACTCGAGAGTGGCATGCCGAAAAATTCTTCATTAAGACCGCGATATACAGCTACCTTGCCGTCCTGTTCTATTAAGTAGGCAGAATTGTTGACGTAGAAATATCCTGCAAATACCGCAGCAGCAAGAGCTAGCAGTAAAACGAATACTATTCCAACAGCAAGGGCTTTCGATTTGCGCGCCTGTTTCTTTTCTTTGACTGCTTTAAATCCCTCAACATCAACCACGACAGCGGTGGCGTTGTCGAAGCCGCCTGCGGCAAGTGCCGCTTCTACCAGTTGATCGGCGCAAGCTTGGGCCGAGGGTGCTTGACGCATGATGGAGGCAATTTCGTTATCTTCAATCATGCCGCAAATACCATCGGAGCACAGCAGTAAGCGGTCGCCCGTTTCTACGTTCAGTTCGTAGAGATCGGGCTGCATATGGGGGTCTGATCCAATTGCGCGAGTAATAACCGAGCGATTGGGATGAACACGCGCTTCTGCTTCGGTAAGCTGTCCGGCTTCTATCATGTCTGCCATAAGACTGTGATCGCGGGTGAGCTGCTGAAGCGATCCGTTATGCAGCAAATAAGCTCGGGAATCGCCCACCTGGGCTATAACCAGGCGTT
Source organism: uncultured Cryptobacterium sp. (assembly GCA_958410215.1). Classification (GTDB taxonomy): domain Bacteria; phylum Actinomycetota; class Coriobacteriia; order Coriobacteriales; family Eggerthellaceae; genus Anaerotardibacter. Next base: position 156,538 of record CATYOF010000002.1, read on the forward strand.
CTTTATCGAGAATGGCGGCGGTAAGCGTGGTGCCCATTCCTTCGCGGCCTACACCTTGGCTCGGTGCCTTAATGACGTTAAGGTTTGCAGCCATCACTGCGCGAGCAAGCGCTTCGGCATCAGCAATTTGAGGTGCAAGGTCGTTTAAGGTATTGATAGTAATTTCTGAAGCTACTTCGCCTGCTTCATGGCCACCCATGCCATCGGCAACAGCAAAAAGAGGAGGCAATACCGTAAGGCTATCTTCGTTATGTTCGCGCACATTGCCAATTTCAGTACGGCTTCCGTAATAGGAAGAAACCACTTCGATCGACGACGGGTTATGGTGCGTTGCTGATGAGTTTTGCGTTGATTGATTGGTCATTACTCAAACCTTACTCGCATAATTACATCGCCGATGGTGATGCGATCGCCATTTCGTAGGGCTGTTGGTTCGGAAATATAGTGATTGTTTACTGCTGTGCCGTTGGTGGAACCCAGATCTTCAATGAATAAGTTTTGTCCCATAAGCACAAAACGAGCATGGCGCGAAGAAACATATTCGGCACCAATAACAATGTCAGATCCAGGGCTGCGGCCCACGATGACGGGGCCACGTACGGCAATTTGTACACCGCGAAGTTCCTTGGGGCCCTTTTCTATGGCGACCGTCCACACGTGTTCTTTTTTGCGCGACCCGCGCACTAAACCAATACCTGTTTTCATGATGGTGAAAAGAAACAGATACAGCAGAACAACAAAAAGAAGTCGGCCTATAAGAAGGATGATGTCAATCACGTAAAGAACCTATCGTTAACTACAAAACGTCATTAAAACAAGGGTGGGCAACCAATACGCTGCCCACCTGATGTTTATTGGAAAGTGAAAAGGAACGTGGTAGTTCCTACGGTTACGCGATCGCCTTCTTGCAGCATAACTGACGCAATGTGGCGACCATTTACTAACGTACCGTTAGTGGATCCAAGATCGGCAATACTCCAAGCGTTAGCAGCTTCTTGGCGAATTTCTGCGTGCGTGCGACTTACATTTAAGTCCTCAATGGCAATGTCGCTTGAAAGAGCACGTCCCAGTAAAATGCGATCCTTTGTAAGAGGGAAGGATCGATTGGTGGTTAAGTCGATCAAGCGAGGCTGATGAGGCATATGGCGACCGACCATAGCAGGCTGTGGTGCCATAGCGTCATTGAAGCGAACCGTTTGGTTTCCTGCCGCACCAGCAGCAACGGGGGCAACGGGAGCTACACCACCTGCAGCACCTGCGACAGGAGGAACTGCGGGCGCAGCGTAATCATCCTCATACATTTGTGGATCTTCGGCCATAACGTCAATGCCTGAACTGGCATAGTTTTGCACGGGAGCTTGCTGTCCTGCCATAGGGTTTTGTGCGGCAGGCTGTTGCACAGGCGCCTGGCTTTCAAGGCCATAACGGTGCATCTCTTCAGCGCGAAGCTGCGAGACAATAGGGGCAGAAACCAATTCGGCAACTACTTCGAATTTTCCCGGCTTAAGTTCGTCATCAATAATAAAGCGAACCAAGGGAGCGCCGTCCATGGCGAGTCCCAGTTCTTGTGCTTTTGCTCGCAAATACGTTTCAGTTTCGCCTGCGAGCGTGGGGTAATATCCAAAAAGTCGTTCATCATCGTCAGGATTTACCAGCACCGTGTATAACGTAGGCGCGAATTCTTTGCCAGCGCCAACCATTTTTTCGCGGCGCATTTGCTTTTCGGCCTTTTTTGCTATTTGAACGGGGCTGATGGGGGAATCAAAGAATTTATCACCCATACCATCGAAGCCGTCTTCTACGCGGCGTTCGAATTTAGAGAAAAACCCCATGTTGTACTCCTTACTGGTGTGTAGTAACGGCAATATATTCCAACGATCAATCATGCCACAATACGAGCTAATAAGGAAATATTTCACTTGATTGTCACGAGAAAGTTGAATTTTTTGTCACGAAATAAAGGAAGAATCACGTGTGAACCGTGAAAGAGCTGTGAAGGTGTTAGTAAAGTACGAATAAAGTAAGATTAAATCTTGCGTTTTGTTGCAAGGTGGGATACTCTAGCTTTCGCACTTTTATTGCATTTGCGGGTGTGGCGGAATTGGCAGACGCGTACGGTTCAGGTCCGTATGAGCTCCGGCTCATGAAGGTTCAAGTCCTTTCACCCGCACCATTGAACGTTTAAGCGCCCTTTGGGGCGCTTTTTTGCGTTTCTGGTCACACTTGGGGTCAAACGGGTTCATAATGTGTTCCTAAATTCTAAAAACAATTCGAAGGTAGCGAATGAAGGAGATCTCCCCCATGAGGCATATTCATTGCTTAAATAACATTTCTAAGCATGGTACCGACCTGCTTGATCCGGAAAAGTACGCACTTACCGACAGCCTAGAAGATGCTGAAGGCGTTTTGGTTCGCAGTGCAGCAATGCATGACACGCAGTTTCCTGCTGGCTTGCGTGCTATTGCTCGTGCGGGTGCGGGTGTAAACAATATTCCGCTTGATCGTTGTGCTGAGGAAGGCATTGTTGTTTTTAACACGCCTGGTGCAAATGCAAATGCGGTTAAGGAAATTGTACTGTGCGCTCTTCTGTTGGGCAGTCGTGGAATTCTTGAAGGCATTGATTGGTGCCGTGAAAACGCAACCGACGAAAATATTGCAAAAACCGCCGAAAAGGCAAAGAAGCAGTTTGCTGGTAACGAAATTAAAGGCAAGAAGCTTGGCGTTATTGGCCTGGGCGCGGTAGGTGCTGAAGTTGCTAATGCTGCGGTTGATTTAGGCATGGACGTTTATGGCTATGATCCCTTTGTTTCCGTAAGCGCTGCTTGGAAAATTTCAAGCCCCGTTCATCATATTACCGACCTGGCAGATATTTTCCGTACCTGCGATTACATTACTATCCATGTACCTGCGGTAAAAGACACCATTGGCATGGTTGATGCTCACGCCTGTTCTTTGATGAAAGAAGGTGTGGTGCTGTTGAACTTCTCTCGCGATACCTTGGTAGATTCTGCTGCACTTTCAGTCGTGCTTGATTCGGGTCGTGTGAAGAAATACATTACCGATTTTGCAACGCCTGAAGTTATGAAGATGAAGAACACCGTTGTGCTTCCTCATTTGGGTGCTTCCACAACTGAAGCCGAAGATAACTGTGCCATTATGGCTGTTCGCGAAATGGTAGATTATTTCGAAAATGGCAACATTACCCATTCGGTTAACTATCCTGACTGCGATATGGGTGTTTGCCCTGAAGGTATGACCCGTTTGGCTATGCTGCATCGCAATGTGCCAAACATGATTGCGCAGATCACCACCATTCTGGGTGAAGATAATGTCAACATCGCTAACCTGATGAATAAGGCTCGTGGAGAACACGCCTATACGTTGGTAGATTTGGACCAGCCTACATCCGATGAAGCAATGGCTAAGATTCGTGCAATCGACGGAGTTCGCCGCTTGCGCTATATCTAAAACGCTTCTTTCGAGTGCCAAGTCCATCTAGTTTGCATTCACAATCAAGCTTCGCTATTTCAGGCACGAACAAAACAAATTAAGCACGGCAACTAAATGCTTCAACGCATGTTTTTCTGGTCCCAGAAATTATTGCTTGAACACCAGGGGCCGTGCTCTTTTTTTATTGTTTTGTTCTTAGCCTGGCTCAGCAGATGCTTGTGTCTACAAACTAGGTGGACTTAAGGCACAGCGATGGAAAGAGGTTTAGATAAAGCGCAAGCTAAGGTTTTTATAAAAGATTGCGATAGGGCTTGCTTTGTTTTCCGAGAAGCTATTTCTGAGTGCCGCATTTTAAAAACACACACAAAAGCGCGGCCACAGATTAGCAAGCATATTCATTGGGATTTGATGAACTATGCGTGCGCTATCTTAGCCGCGCTCTTAGTGTTTTTATAAATGCGATAAGCACTCAGCTAGCTTCGAGGAAAACCAAGCGAGGCTTGCCCTGTAAACCCTTCGTCAATAATTTTCCCTGGTCCATCTGCTGCAGCGGTAGCTAGTTCATCGCATCGTTCGTTTAAGGGATGACCTGCATGTCCTTTTACCCAATGAAACGTTACGGTGTGAGGGCTTTTAGCGTCCAGGAGACGCTTCCATAAATCAATATTTTTCACGGGCTCTTTTTTAGCGTTCTTCCATCCGCGCTTGAGCCATCCCTCTATCCAGTGTTGATTGAAGGCATTAACCACGTATTGAGAGTCAGTGTAAACCTCTACCGAACAGGGGCGATTCAAGGCTTCAAGTCCTGTTATAACGCCCAAAAGTTCCATACGATTATTGGTGGTGTTGGTGTACCCTTGCGATAGTTCGCGCTCGAAGGTTCTTCCTTCCGAATTGGTGTAACGCAAAATACTGCCAAAGCCACCCGGGCCTGGGTTTCCGCGGGAAGATCCGTCACTGTATAGTTCTACCTTCATATAAGTCCTTATGGGGGGGATTCTTGTTAATTATTCTTGCGGTACAAAGGAATGACCTAAGTGCTACTTGCAGGCATCTTCAATAAGCCTGCGTAGCTCGTCAAAGCCTGTTCCGTTGGCAGAAGAGCATATTACAAAAGGAATGCTTTCAGGAAGGCCAAGCTGCTTGCGGATAGCGGCTTTTTGTTTTGCTGCTTGTGACTTGCTGAGCTTGTCTGCTTTGGTAAGCGCAATAATGAAAGGAAGTTCGCAAGCGCGCAAAAATTCAATCATCTGTTCATCAAGCTTGGTGGCAGGGTGGCGAATATCAATCAAGGAAACCACCAGGGCATAGTAGCGATACTGGTCGAAGTAGCCATTAATCATTTCATCCCAGCGTGCTTTTTCGCTTTTTGCTACCTTTGCGTAGCCATAGCCTGGCAGGTCAACAAAATCAATTTTTTCAGTGGTAAAAAAATTAATCGTAGTTGTTTTACCGGGCATTTGCGAAACTTTGGCGAGCTTCTTTCTATTGAAAAGACGGTTGATAAGCGAAGATTTGCCAACGTTGGATCTGCCCACAAAAGAAACCTCAGGGCGCACGGAAGCAGGAATTTGGCTTGAGGTGCCATAAGCTCCTTGAAATTCAACCAGATTGTAGTTCATATGATGTACCTCGCAAGTATGGTGCATTTCGACTTCGTGATTATGGTGCATCGGGGTTTTTCCATAATAGCGCTGATTATGACTTTGTGAACCGACGATAATAAAGCTATAGATATCAAGCAAAGGAATACGTATGGATGTTTTTGAGCAAACAATCGCAAACATCACAGGGGGTGACTTCGTGGCAAAAATTATTGCTGCCCTCGTCATTTTTGTAGTGGTGGGATGCGTTTCTCACTTTGTGGTGAAGTGGCTTCGCCATATTATGCGCCGTGATGACAATTCGATTCCGCAAAGTTCCATTTTTGTAAACATCACGCGTGGCATTATTTGGGGTATAGGCCTCTGTTTAGTTTTAGATTCGTGCTTCAACGTAAATATGTCGGCGCTTATTGCGGCTCTGGGTGTTGGCGGTATTGCGCTTTCGCTTGGCTTTCAAGATACGCTGTCAAACCTTATTGGTGGTGTGCAAATCTCCTTCATGCGTATTGTGAAGCCGGGGGATAACATTCAAGTTGGCACCAACAAAGGTGTGGTGCAGGATGTAACGTGGCGTCACGCCACTATTAAGAATCGCAACGGGGAAACCGTTATTATTCCCAATTCGGTAATTTCCAAAAATGCTGTGGTGCATCTGCCTCCGCCAGAACGAGTGAGTGTGCCGTTCATGGCACTTTCAAGTACTAGTTTGGATTCTATGGCCGATAAAATTGCGAAAACTGCTCACGACGTGGCTTGCCAGTATGCGGGTTTGGTAAGCGAACCGAATGTTATTTTTACCGAAGTTACCGCAGAAGGTATTGTGGGCAAGGTTTTGCTGGAAATTGATGATGCTGACCAAGCAACGCCAGTGTCTGATGCCATTACCCGCGCTATTGCACCACTCGTGCGCAGCTAATAAAGGTGGGCGGCGGGTGAACGTTGGCGGATACAAACGTAGTTAAGTTAGCTGATGCAAATGCAGTTAAAAAGCGAGTGTTAACTGATAAACCGTTAGCGTACTTACATAAAGATACTGTTAATTATTTGCTTGCATAAAAGGTGCGCTTCGCTTGGAGCGTGCCTTTGCTATTATGGGAACGGTCTACTCGTTAGAGGGTGCGCGGGGCGCTGAGGGCGTAAGTGTCGTGTAAGACTTACTGGTAAGGCTCGCTTCGTTCAAGCATGTTCGCCAAGCACCTACTAAGAAAACGAAGGAATATCATGACGCAACATTTAACCGAAAAGGATGTACGTGGCATTGCTACGTATGCTCGTATCGGGCTGACCGATGAAGAGGTAACGGCCATGACCGAAGACCTTAACAACATCATTGAAAGCCTGAAGCCTATCACTGAATATGATTTGGAGGGTGTCGAACCCACGTTCCATCCCATTGGAAGTTTGTCGAACGTTATGCGTGAAGACGTGGAGGGTACAAGCTTCACGCAGGAAGAGGCACTATCCAATGCACCAAAACAGCAAGATGGCAGCTTCCTTATTCCTGCAATTTTGGGCGGGGGTGATCAATAGTGGCTCGTTCATTTGCAGAAATGTCAGTTGCTGAAATTCAAGCCGGTCTTACCGCAAAAGAATTCAGCGCACAAGAAATCGCTAAAGAATCCCTAGAGCGTATTGCTGCTACCGATGGTGTAGTTCACGCCTATTTGGAAACCACCGAGGCGATGGCTTTGGAAGCAGCTGCGCGCGTAGATGCAGCAGTTGCGGCAGGAGACCTTGCACAAGCTGGTCCTTTAGCGGGTGTTCCGGTTGCCTTTAAAGACAACATGAACTTGAAGGGCACTCATACCACGTGTTCTTCTCATATGCTGGAAAACTACGTTTCGCCTTATACCGCAACGTGCGTTTCGAAAATCATTGAAGCAGGTGGTATTCCACTGGGCAAACTTAACATGGATGAATTTGCCTTCGGATCTTCCACGGAAACTTCGGCTTTTGGACGTACCTATAATCCTTGGGATTTAGAGCGTGTGCCAGGCGGTTCTTCTGGCGGTTCGGCTGCGGCGGTCGCGGCAGGTAGCGCCACCATTACGTTAGGTTCTGACACGGGCGGATCCATTCGCCAGCCGGGTAGCTTCTGTGGTGTAGTTGCCGTAAAGCCCACTTATGGCGTGGTTTCGCGCTATGGCGTGGTGGCATTCGGTTCTTCGCTTGATCAGGTAGGTCCATTTGCACGCAGTGTGGAAGATGCTGCACTTGCTATGAATGCGCTGGCAGGTCACGATCCGCTGGACTGCACCAGCCAGCCCGTTACGACGGATTTCACCGCTAATCTGGGTGAAGGCGTTTCGGGCATGCGCATTGGTGTGGTACCCGCCTTTATGGAGGCGGAAGGCTTAGATGCTGAAGTACGCGCCAAGGTTGAAGAAGCAATTGCTCATTTGCGCCAAATGGGTGCCGAGATCGTTGAAGTTGAACTTCCTAATGCTCAGGCAGCTATGAGCGCTTACTACGTGTTGGGTCCTTGCGAGGCATTTTCTAACTTGGCACGCTTCGATTCGGTTCGTTATGGGTATTGCGATCCGGGTCATAAGGATTTGGGCTCCCAGTACGAGGCATCTCGTTCTGCAGGATTCGGCATTGAAGCGCGCCGTCGTATTATGCTGGGCAGCTATTTACTTTCTGCCGGCGTGTACGACAAGTATTACTATCCTGCTCAGCAGGTTCGCACACTTATTACGCAGGATTACATCAAGGCTTACGAAACAGTGGACTGCATTATCGCACCAGTAAGTCCTCGAACTGCTTTCAAATTTGGTGAAATCAGCGACCCGACTTCGATGTATTTGTCGGATATGTTCACCATCTCCATCAACATTGCAGGCAATGGTGGCATGAATATGCCTCTTGGGTTGGGGGCAGATTCTGGTTTGCCTGTGGGCGCTCAGCTTATTAGCCCTGCGTTTAAAGATGAAAATATGTTGCGCGTTGCAGCAGCGCTTGAAACGGTATATGGTCCAGCTCCTGTTGCTCCCGCATTTGCCGATGGAAAAGCTCCTGCTGCGGTGGCGGATGCTTGCGGAAAGGCCGGTGAATAAGCATGAAGAAGCTTGAAGAAGTTCTTCAAGATTGGGAAGCGGTAATCGGTCTTGAAATTCATGCCGAATTAACCACGCTTGAAACAAAAATGTTTTGTAGCTGCAAATTGGAATTTGGCGCAGAGCCCAATACTCATACCTGTCCTGTTTGTTTAGGCTTACCAGGTGCTTTGCCGGTTCCTAATAAGGCGGCAATCGAATCTATTGTGCTTGCTGGTTTGGCGACGAACTGCGACATCGAAAAGCGCTCCATGTTCTATCGTAAAAACTATATGTATCCCGATATGGCCAAAAACTTCCAAACCACACAGGGCCCAGTTGCTTTCTGTATGCGTGGTCATTTGGACTTGGATGTGGATGGCGCTGCTGCTAAAGAGCGCATTGGTATTGCAGATTTGAAGCCAGGAGAATCGGGCGCTGAAGGCACTACGGCTGCTAACGTTACGCGTACTGAAGATGGCTATGTTGCCCATGTAGGCATCGAACGCATTCATATGGAAGAAGATGCTGGCAAAATGATCCATATCGGCGGTGGGGAAGGTCGCATTGCGGGCGCCACTCATTCGCTGGTGGACTACAATCGCGCGGGTACCCCTTTGATCGAATTGGTAACTAAGCCCGATTTGCGCACACCTGAAGAGGCGCGTCTGTTTATGCAGAAGCTTCGTCAAATTTACTTGGCAATTGGTATTTCTGACTGCTCCATGGAAGAGGGTAGCTTGCGTTGCGATGGTAATGTGTCACTGCGCCGTCGTGGTACTACTGAACTGGGTACCAAGACCGAACTTAAGAACATGAATTCTTTCAAGAACTTGCATGATGGCTTGGCTTATGAAATTTGCCGTCAGGCAGAAGTTCTGGAAGAAGGCGGCATCATTTATCAGGAAACGCGGCATTGGGACCCTTCAAAGAAGCGCACCATTGTTATGCGTGTAAAGGAAACGGCAGACGACTATCGTCTGTTCCCTGAGCCCGACTTGGCACCGTATGACTTGTCGGATGAATTTATTGAAAGCGTTCGTGCTAAATTGCCAGAATTGCCTGATGAAAAGGCAAAGCGCTTCGAGAATGATTTTGGTTTGTCGGCTTACGATGCCCGCCATTTGGTGGAACATCGCAGCACGTCGAACTTCTTTGAAGCGTGTATGGATGTTGCGGGCAAGGATGCCGATAAGCTAGCAAAGCCTTTGGCGAACCTTATCATTAACGATGTTGCAGCCTATGCCAATGCGCAGGGTATTTCGGATATGGGTGAAACTTCACTTACGCCAAAGCGCGCGGTTGAACTGGTACAGCTGTTGGCAGCGGATACTATTTCGTCCAAGCAGGCAAAAGAAGTGTTTGCGGCGGTTTTGGATGAGGACAAAGATCCTTCTGCCATTGTTGAAGAACGCGGCATGAAGCAGGTATCCGATACGGGCGCCATTGAAGCAGTTGTGGATGGTGTTTTGGCTGAATTCCCCGACAAAGTTGAACAGTATAAGGGCGGTAAAACCGGTCTGCTGGGCTTCTTTGTTGGTCAATGCATGAAGCAGATGAAGGGCCAAGGCAACCCGAAAGTCATTAATGAGATGTTGAGCCAGAAGCTCAACTCTTAAAACTTTTGCGGTACTAAGGCGGTACAGCTAGCGTTCTAGAATTTGCTTACGAAGCGAAGTACGCTCCGTATATTCTTTGCGCTATCTGTACTCGTCTTGGTGCCGCTTCTTTTTTTAAAAGGCAGCCTAAGCGCTCTTTGCACGAAAGGCAACTCCCTTACTTATCGGATTTATTCCGCTCATCAGGTTCGCTCTCGTATAAACAACTATGTAAACAATTTCGCGTTTTTCGCGTAATCATTAATAAGGCAGCTCATGTTTCGGCTGCCTGGTTTTGTATTTCTAACCTATCAAAAACAAAACCATCCACACTGCCATTCCGGCATTAAAACACTCGATAGTGCTGATGCGACAAAATAGGCGTATTATAGAGCGGTTGTAAATAAATGGCTCTCCAGTACCGCATGGTGTGTTTTATCGAATCGGTCCTAGCTCTTCTAGCTATTAGGAAGTAGATAAATCCGCACCAGGATGTACTTGGAAATTCACCTCTAGAAAGGTGGACCACCGTGGCCCACAAAGAACAAGCATCAATCGCATCTACGGAAACTCGCGGCAACGCTTCCATGGAAGGCCGCGAAGGGTTTTCCAATCGTTTAGGTTTTCTGCTTATTAGCGCTGGTTGTGCCATCGGTTTAGGTAATATTTGGCGTTTCCCTTACATTACGGGCGAATATGGCGGCGCAGCGTTCGTTTTGCTCATTGTCTTTTTTCTGGCAGTTTTGGGACTGCCCGTTTTGGTAATGGAATTTGCGGTAGGTCGTGCAAGCTATCGTTCTACGGCACGAAGTTTCGACGCGCTTGAGCCGCGTGGTTCAAAATGGCACCGCTTTAAGTGGGTAACCATCGTAGGCAATTATTTGCTCATGATGTTCTACACTTCAGTTTGCGGCTGGATGGTTGCCTACTTGGTAAAAATGGGTATCGGCACCTTCAATGGAACTGAAGATATTCCCACCGTTTTTTCTTCTATGATTGGCGATCCTATCGAAATGACGGGCTGGATGCTTCTGGTTACCGTAATGGGTTTTGCTATCTGTGCCATGGGCGTACAAAAAGGTGTTGAGCGCATTACAAAATACATGATGGCAGCGCTTTTCATTTTTATGGCGGTGCTCTGTGTGCGTTCTTGTCTTTTAGAAGGTGGCGAAGAAGGGCTAGCGTTCTACCTGCTGCCTAACTTCGATAACCTGTTTAATAACCCTTCAGCAAGTTTCCCCGAAATTGTGTATGCCGCAATGAGTCAGGCGGTATTCATGCTTTCAATCGGCATTGGTTCCATGTCTATTTTTGGTAGTTACATGACGCGCGATAGGCGTCTTATGGGCGAAGCGGCTCGTATTGCGGGTATGGATACTCTGGTCGCAATCATGGCGGGCTTGATTATTTTCCCTGCTTGTTTTGCCTATGGGGTTGATCCTGATTCTGGCCCTAACTTGGTATTCTTAACGTTGCCCTATGTATTCGAGCAAATGCCTCTAGGTCAGCTGTGGGGAACACTGTTCTTCTTATGCATGGCCTTCGCAGCGCTTTCAACGGTTATTGCGGTTTTCGAAAACATTCTTCGTTTTTCGATGGATCAGTGGAATATAACGCGCAAACGCGCGGTGGCTATTAATGCACCTCTGCTCGCGTTGCTTTCCATGCCTTGTGTACTAGGGTTCTCACTTTGGTCGGGCGTGCAAATTCCTGGCATTGGCGACATTCAGTCGATTGAAGACTTCCTGGTATCAAATAACTTCCTAGTGTTGGGTTCGCTGGTGTTTGTGCTGTTCTGTACCAGAAAAGCAGGCTGGGGATGGAAGGGCTTTATCGAAGAAGCCGATAAAGGCGAAGGCATGAGGTACCCCAAGTTTCTGTACGGGTGGACTAAATATGGCGTGCCGCTTTTGATTATTGTGGTGTTCGTAGTTGGCTGGGCTCCAAAAGTGATGTATTGGCTAGGTATGTAGTAACGAATTTGCCTAGTGTTTTGGGTAATATGCTGGATTCATATAACAGCGTTGGTATGAGTAACGCTTCGCATAACGGATAAAGAAAAGGATTACAACGTGGCAGAGTCTAAAAAGATAACCGACGATAGTCGCGAAAAATTTTCAAGTCGGCTGGGCTTTATCTTGATTAGTGCCGGATGCGCTATTGGCCTTGGTAATGTATGGCGTTTTCCCTATATTACTGGCGAATACGGCGGCGCAGCGTTCGTGCTCCTTATCTTGTTTTTCTTGGTAGTACTTGGTTTGCCTATCATGGTTATGGAATTTGCCATGGGTCGTGCAAGCTATCGTTCAATTGCGCGCAGTTTTGATGCGCTCGAGCCGCGCGGTTCAAAATGGCACCGTTTCAAGTGGCTTGGCTTGGTTGGTTGCTATTTGCTCATGATGTTCTATACCGTTGTATGCGGCTGGACCTTGGCGTATTTCTTAAAAACTGCGACGGGGGAATTGAGCCCAACGGCTGATGTTGCTGCAGTGTTCAATAATCTTCTAGCAAATCCTTTCGAGATGACAGGGTGGATGCTTCTTGTTATGGCGATCGGGTTTGGCGTTTGCGCTCTTGGTGTTCAGAAGGGTATTGAGCGAATCACAAAGGGTATGATGGCTGCGCTTTTTGTGATCATGGGTATTCTTTGCGTGCATTCACTTTTGCTTGAAGGTGGTCAAGCGGGTTTGGAATTTTACCTGCTACCTAATTTAGACAACCTCTTTAACAATCCCAATGCTACCTTCCCACAAATTGTCTTTGCGGCTATGAGCCAAGCGCTCTTTATGCTTTCTATTGGTGTTGGCTCAATGTCTATTTTCGGGAGCTACTTAGGACGCGAAAAGAAACTGACGGGCGAAGCGGCAAATATTGCTTTGTTGGATACGTTGGTTGCCATTATGGCTGGTCTGATTATTTTCCCTGCTTGTTTTGCGTATGGAGTAAATCCTGATTCGGGACCTGGTTTGGTCTTTTTAACGCTTCCTCATGTATTTGCGCAGATGCCTTTGGGCCAGCTGTGGGGTGCTATGTTCTTCCTGTTTGTTGCAGCTGCGGCACTGTCTTCGGTCATTGCGGTGTTCGAGGCTATTCTTCGTTTCTCGATGGACCAGTGGAATATAACGCGCAAGAAAGCGGTATTTATTAACGCACCCATTCTTACTCTGTTATCGATGCCTTGTATTTTGGGTTATAACTTATGGTCAGGTTTTTCAGTGCCTGGAATTGGCGATGTGCAAACCTTAGAAGATTTCATCTTGTCGAACAACATCTTGGTTATTGGTTGCATCATTTTTATTTTGTTCTGCACTACAAAGCGCGGTTGGGGATGGGATAACTTTATATCTGAAGCAAATAGCGGTACGGGCATAAACTTTCCTGCCTGGGCACGTTTATGGGTGAAATACGGTATTCCTGTTTTAATGGCAATTGTGTTTATTGGAGGCTGGATTCCTACCTTGCAGGTATGGCTTGGATTGGGGTAGGCCTATAACTTACCCAGGTAGCCCTAATTTCTTGCGGAGGAGGCGTTTTCTTTGATAGAAGTCTTTTCGCGCTATTCTAATTCGGTGTCCAAGGTAATGGGCGACAACACTGACAAGTTTTTCAAATTCGTATGAGTTGTATATTTGCTGTTTTGTTACCGACAGGACACGTATGTTTTCTGATTCGATTTTTATTCGCCGCGTTGAATCAAGGACAATTTTTTCGTTACTGGCATGATATTGATGACTGTCATATTCAAGGGCTAGTTTTGCAGCGGGCCAGTATAAGTCGCATCGTAGGATTTCGGGATAGTTCGGTTTTGCGCTGGAGAGCGTAACTTGTGTATTGAGTTCGGGCTTTGGAAAAGCAAAACCACCCATTGAACTTGGTAAACTTAAGAGCATCGCGAGTTTTGTCTCCATCGGTGAGGCTGAGTTGTCAAGCAGATAAGCAAGGGCTTTCTGTGCTTTTGTTCTACCTCGGATTTCTTCTGCTTTCTGAAGATAAGCTTGTAAAAATGCGACTCTAGTTCGCGGTTTTATGCTTAAAAGCTCTTTTGAGATTGGATCAATTGAGTATGTGCCACACAATTCGCAACCAATATATATCAAGTCGATGAGATTGGCGCTTAAGGCTATTTGCGTGAAGCATGACTCCGGCGAACTGATTGCCACATGGGCACTGTGATTAATAAAAGAATACGGCGGAATGGATTTGCCGATCGAATGGCAATGAATGCCGTTAATATTTCGTTTCTCATTGTCGCTGGCTACTATTATATGGAGTGGTTCACGGAAGCGGTCCATTTCTGTTTTGGCTAAATGAAGCATTTTGTGCGTTGGTGCCGCAAAGATACCGTTGCTTTGCTTGTGTACACGGAACCGAGAAGGGGTATCGTTCCAGCACCAATAATCGAGCGCTGTCCTATGTCCAAAGTAAAGCTTCATAGCTTTATGCTATCGAACGAATCTATCATGAAAGTGAAATATTCCTACAGTGTTTCTCATACGAGGCAGCTAAAGTACTGGATAAGGCAGCTAAAGTATTGACTAAGGCAGCTAAAGTGTTGGCTGAAGCCGCTAAAGGTATCGGCCAAGGCAGCAGCTAAAGTGTCGCTGTTTTTTTCTGTAGGCACCGCTCTGTTGTGTTACTGCGAGTGTTGAAAAATTCTTCAGAAATAAAAAAGTACGTTTTAAAGGTCGTTTTTGGCAAATTAGTCGCTTATCGGGTTGAGTCGCTTGTGTATTTTGGAAATATGGACATGATATTTAGCCCGATAAGCGTATAAATTGACATTACGCATTCGAAATCTGAATAGACATAGCATTTATATTTATAGACCGAATAATCTAATGTCGGACCTTGACCCGATAAGCTTAGTTTTTGCCAAAACAAGGCTCATAAACGTACAATTCCTGGTTGGATAAAGGAAAAAGAAAGGGCACCCCGTTTAACCTGAGATGCCCAATGTTTGTGGCGTGTATCTGCTTCAGATTATGTTCCAAGCTCTTTTGAATTATGTTGTGAGCTGCCTCGCGTTTCAAAGTCGCTGGTAACTTACCTTCAAAGCTTACTTTGGCTACTGCTAGGCTCGCTTTCAAGTTGCAGTTTTAGAGCTACTTTACTACCAAAACTGGAATATCGACCGAACGAAGGATGCCGTAGCTAACCGAACCAATAGCGCCGCGAATAGCACCCAGGCCTCGTGATCCCATCACGATCAAATCGCAGTTGTAATGTTTTGCGGCATCAATGATGGTTTCAATGGTGTATATACCAAAGACCACTTCAGCGGTGAGCTCGCCTTTGAAGCCTTCAACAATAGAAACAATTTCGTCCCGGAGCTTTTTGTCGCTTTCTTCATTGCGCTCTTCAACTACATGGGCAAAATCTTCTCGTGAAGTAAGAGAAACGCCCATACCAAAACCCGTTTGATTAATACTGCTATACACCAAATCTTGCGGAGGAGCAGCAACTTCTACAACGTGGATGGCAACACCTTCAACACCTTCAGAAAGACCAATGGCTTCCTTTAAAGCGTTTTTAGCATGTTCGGAATTATCATACGGCACGAGAATGTTTTTGAAACTCATCGTGTATCGCCCCCTCGGATTCCCTACCTTTTGTTTAATTATACTCGTCTGTTACGCGGGTGAATTAGTTAAGTTACAGGTTGTAAGGCGGTTGTAGTTGTTCCGTGCTTTAATGACGCAACGACACTGCGGAGCTTAGGCAACGGTACGACTACTGCGTGGCTGCGGCAAGCTACCGTGCAGCTGAGGCAGACACTGCGTGGCTGCGGCAAACACTGTGCAGCTGCGGCTGACACTGCGTAGCTACGGCAGACTACCGTGCAGCTACGGCACAGTATGCCGCAGCTGCTGGTAACTTGTAAGTTTCTTCCTACTGTGCAGCCGCGGTGTAGTAGGATGCTGCAGTTGCGAGACGCACCTGCAGCTGTGAGATGCACCTGCAGCTGCGACTCGCAACTGCAGCGTGACTGCCGCGCGAGGCTATAGCGCACCGATTTTGCGAAGCAGTTCGTCGTTAGGGTGGAATATTAGTCCTTCCTTAAGCATGCGTTGTGCTTCGGTCAGATTACCTTCTGACAGGCTTTCGATGATGCTTACCACTTCGTCTTGGCTTACTTCGCGTTTAATTTTACCGGGCACTCCTATCACCATGTGGTAGTCGGGAACAACCATACCTTCAGTTACGACACAGCCGGCACCGACAATGCAGTTGTTTCCAATTTTGGCACCGTTGAGCACAACTGCATTCATTCCAATGAGGGAGTTGTCTCCAATTTCACAGGCATGGATGATGCAACCATGGCCAAGGGTAGTGTGCTCTCCAATAATGATGGGCTGTCCGGCAGATTCATGCAGAACGCAGTTTTCCTGGATGTTAGTTTCAGCGCCAATTTCGATGTAGTCGCAGTCGCCTCGCAGGCAAGCACCGTGCATAACAACAGCATGGTAGCCAATGCGTACATCGCCTACTATCCAGCAGGTGTCAGAAATATAAGCTTCTGGATGAATTGTGGTGTTGCCGCGATATTTGATAGTAGGGGCGGTTGCCTCTATGTGTTCACGGTATCCCTCAGGAATGGTGTAAGTAGTTTTGCGCTGAAACATGCGATCCCCTTTGAACGGCGTTATTTGAATGATTGTTTTTCCGTTTAGTTTAATGATACTCGAAATAATTGGAAAGAATCAGCAGCTTGACCCTCGTATCGTGAAAACCTGAACGTGGAACAGCAGCTTGACCTCGTATCGTGAAAAGCGAAACGAATATGGATATGACGAGCTACTTTTTAAAAATGGCCGAGAAGTAGCGGTATTCTATGAAGGCTTTACGCAGTAACAAAAATGTAACGTACTTTAGTACTCTACTGTGCTAAAGTATCAAACCGTCACACAATGGCTAGCTGGTTTGCCTGTGTACTCAGCATAAAGGTTTAATTCGTGCGTATAGCATCTAATCGTGCCTACAGTGCACTTATAAGGAGAAGGAAAAGTTTATGAATTACGTCACCCCTGTTGGTTTTCGTGATGTAGTAAGTGAAGAAGCGCTCGTTCGTGAAGAATTAACTTCTCGCGTACGTGCATGCTTTGCGGCAAGGGGTTATCTCCCGGTCGAAACACCTACTCTTGAAGTTCTTGATGTCATGGAGGCGGGCGGTCATGTTCCCGAGGCGCCCTTTAAGTTCTTTGACTCCCATGGCGATCTGCTTGCGATGCGTCCTGACGTTACCATGCAGATTGCTCGTATGTGTGCGGCCCGTAGCGATTCCATGGGCGGCCTTACCAAGCCAATTCGCCTTCGCTATACTCAGCGCGTTTTTCGAGAAAAAACGGTTGAAGCAGCAGCGCGCGAACTTACCCAGTGCGGTGCTGAATGTTTAGGCGTTGCAGGTGGAGCTGGCGATGTTGAACTTATTGGCATGTTTGCTCACGCCCTTGAAGAATGCGGACTTACGCGTTTTACTATCGCGCTTGGATCGGCAGGCGTGCTACGCGAGCTTTTGCGCGTAAGTGACGCAAGTGATCAATGGCAAGCTGCGGTTTTGCAGGCATACCATACTTCAAACTTTGTGTACTTAGGTGAATTGGTCGATGCGGCACAGGGCAGTACGACCAAGGATAAAAATACCGAAGGGAAGAACTTCAAACTGTCGGATCCTGCCCTTGATAATCCAGGAAAGGTACGCGCTGAAGTGGCACGCGCAATTTTCGCACTTTCTCGTTTGCGTGGCGGAAAGAAAGCCCTTGATGAAGTGCGTGCGTTGCTGGAGCCCTTTGGGTGTGAAGCAGGCATTGCAGAACTCGAAGCGGTATATAACACGCTGGTGGCCAGTGGCCTAGGTGACAAGCTGCTCATTGATTTTTCGGTTATGAGCTCGTTTGATTACTATACAGGCCTGGTGTTTGAAGCTTATGCGCCTGGTGTGGGATCGCCCCTTGGCGGCGGTGGCCGTTATGACAATTTGCTTGCTTCTTACGGGGCAGAAAAAATTCCTGCAGCTGGTTTTGCATTTTATTTGGAACAGGTGATGGCGGCGCGTCAGGCCGCAGCCCAGCAAGCCGCTTTCGAAGCAGAACAAAAAGCGGTACAGTTACAGGCTGATGAAACGGCGGGGTTGATCAGCGAACGGGCTGATCAGCATCAAGCTGACAAACGGGTCGATCGGCAACAAGCCGACCAGCTCGTTCGGCAGCAAGGCGAACAGACGGTTTTGCAGCAAGCTGGCGATCAGTCCGGCCGGCAAGCTAACGAAACCGCAGCACAAGTCAATTGCGCTGCAACGCGGCCTTTGCGCATTGCAGTTCCCAAAGGTTCCTTAAAAGAAGGTGCGGTTGAAGTTCTGAAAAACGCAGGTCTTGATGTAGAGGGGCTTTTGGATTCTGGGCGTACGCTTATGCTTCGCAATGGGGATGAGGAATATCTTATTGTCCGTCCCACTGATGCTCCAGTGTTTGTATCACTAGGGGCTGCTGACTGTGGAATTTGTGGCGAGGATTCGCTTTTGGAAGCAGCGCCCGATGTGGTGGAATTGGTGGATCTTAAATTCGGCGGATGTCGTTTTGTGGTGGCAGAATCAAAGGGAACAACTGAAGCGGTAGAAGAGCGCTACCGTAAGCTGGGATCTATCAGGGTTGCCACGAAGTATCCCAACATTACCCGTTCGTACTATGCAAAGATTGGCATGCCGGTAGAAATTGTAAAACTTCACGGCAACATAGAACTTGCTCCCATCACCGGAATGGCAGAGCGAATTGTGGATATTACGGCAACAGGAACTACGTTGCGAGAAAATAATCTGGTAGTGGTTGATGATGTGCTTGCCTCAACGGCGCGCTTTTTTGCCAACCCTTCATCTTTTAGAACAAATCCACGTGTCGGCCAGCTTGCTGATACGTTATATAAGCAAGCAAAGGAGAACTAGCTTATGAGAAGAATAGAACTAGGTGCTGGTCAAGTTTTTGAAGAAAAAATGCTTAACCGCACAGGCGCCTTTAACGCAGAAGCACTTATCGCAGCTACTAATATTGTGGAAGACGTGCGTACTCGTGGCGATGCTGCGCTGCGCGAATATACGGCTAAGTTTGATGGCGTGGACTTGGAAACGTTTCGTGTGCCACAAAGCGCGATTGACGAGGCGCTGACGCGGGTAGACTCCACGGTAGCAGCAGCAATTCAGCAAGCAGCAGCACAAATTCGCGATTTCCACGAGCGTCAAAAGCAGCAAGGCTGGTTTACCTTGCGTGAAGATGGCGCACTGGTAGGAGCAAAGGTACAGCCGCTTGATTCCGTAGGTATTTATGTGCCGGGTGGTCGTGCGCTCTATCCTTCTTCGGTGTTAATGAATGCCATTCCGGCCTCGGTTGCGGGGGTTCGTCGCATTGTGTGTGTAACTCCTCCAACTAAAGATGGTTCGCTCGATCCTGCCATTTTGGAAGCCTGCCGTGTATCCGGAGTAACCGAAATTTACTCGGTAGGTGGTGCTCAGGCGGTTGCAGCGCTGGCATATGGCACTGAATCTATTCAGAAAGTAGACAAAATTACTGGTCCTGGTAATGCCTTTGTTGCGGCTGCCAAAAAGGTGGTGTCGGGCGATGTAGGTATCGATATGATTGCAGGTCCTTCTGAGGTCTGTGTAGTGGCGGACGAAACAGCCCTTCCTGAACTGGTTGCTATCGATCTCATGGCCCAAGCCGAACACGATCCGCTGGCAAGCTGTTATTTAGTTACGTTTTCTGCCGAATATGCCGATCAGGTTGAGGCGGCAATCGAGCTGCACATGCAAGGTTCCACTCGTGCAGAAATTACGTCAGCTTCTCTTACCAACAAAGGTCTTATCATTATTTGCCCGAACATGAATACTGCTTTAGAGGTAGTTAATGTTATTGCGCCGGAGCACTTAGAGCTCCATGTCCCTGATGCGATGGAGCTCTTGGGTGCAATTCGTCATGCGGGGGCAATTTTCTGCGGCGAATGGACTCCTGAAGCTGCGGGTGATTACGTGGCGGGTCCTAATCACACGCTTCCTACTGGCGGCACAGCTCGCTTCTCCAGTCCCTTATCGGTTGATGAATTCATAAAAAAATCCAGTGTGTTGCAGTATTCTCCTGCGGCTTTGGTGCGTGATTCTCAGGCTATTATTGCGCTGGCGGATCACGAGGGTTTGTGGTCGCACGCACAAAGCGTTCGTCTACGTTGCAAGCTGGTAGAACAAGCCTTTGAGCAGGTGGCGGCTGAACAGGCCAGCGTGGTTGAAGGCGCTGATTCGGTAGAACCTTCCCAAGCAGCGCAATCTGCTAGCGACCAGACAGCACAATCCAGCCAAACGGCGCAATCTGGCCAGGCAGCGCAATCTGATCAGACGGCAGCCGAATCAACTACCAATCAATCAAGCACCAAAAAGGGGAACTAGCATGAAAACGGTTCGTTCTTCTCAGCCAGCTTTGGCGGACTTAATTCCTTATGATCCTAAATATTTGCCTGCAAAACAGCTGATGAGTGCCAACGAAAACCCTAGTAACGTTCCTGAAGAAGTGCAGCTAGAAATACGAAAAGCGCTGAAAAACTTTCCGTTTAATCGCTATCCCGATCCGCTTGCTAACGAGCTGCGCGATTTAATTGCGCAGGCCAATGGGCTCACACGCGACAATGTTTTGTTGGGTAATGGCGGCGATGAATTGCTGTTTAACTTCGCCCTTGCATGGGGTGGACCGGGCAGGACCTTCTTGAATTTGCCTCCTACTTTTTCGGTGTATGAGGCCAATGCAAAACTGGTTGGAACCACGGTGGTGAATATTCCCCGAAAGGAAAACTTCGACATAGACGAAGAAGTGGTACTGGATCGTGTTGCTAAAGGTGACATCGATTTCATCATGATCACCAGTCCTAATAATCCTACGGGCAAGTTGGCGCGTGGCGCATTCGTTCGCGATTTGCTGAACTCAACCGATGCGCTTGTAATGGTCGATGAAGCGTATTTTGAGTTTTCGCGGTCCACTATGCGTCCTTTACTGGACGAGCACGAAAACCTTGTCATTTTGCGAACTTTTTCAAAAGCGTTTAGCCTTGCTGGTGTCCGTTTGGGGTATATTCTGGCAAACCAGGCGGTTATCAGGGAATTTATCAAGGTTCGTCAGCCCTATTCGGTCGATGCCGTATCGCAAGCAATAGGGTGTGCAGTATTCCGCAATCGTGCGCTTTTTGAACCGGGCATTAATCAAATTATTGAACAGCGCGAATTTCTTATTGAAGAGTTGCGCAATTTGCCTGGTGTCGAAGTGTTTGATTCTGATTCGAACTACATTCTTATTCGTTTAGCTCATGCGGCGCAGGTATGGCAAGAACTCTATGAGCGCGGCATCCTGATACGTGATTTTTCCAGTGCGCCGATGCTTGAAAATTGCTTGCGTATTTCGGTTGGTTTACCTGAAGAAAATGCAGCATTATTGGCTGCTTTAAAAGACATTATTGGCTAAAGTTTAAACAAGCACAAACTGAAACAGTTAGGGGTTTGTATGTCGGAAGCGCTGCGTACGGCACAAATTACACGTACAACGAAAGAAACCGATATTTCCCTTTGTCTTGATATCGATGGCAAAGGAAAAACTGAAATAGATACCGGGGTAGCTTTTTTCGATCACATGCTTGAAGCGTTTGGTAGACACGGACTGTTCGATCTAGCGGTTAGTGCAAAGGGCGATATTGACGTGGATGCTCACCATACCGTAGAAGATGCGGGTATTGTACTGGGCAAAGCGTTTGCGCAGGCAATGGGCGACAAGCGAGGAATTACACGCTTTGGTTCTCAAATGCTTCCCATGGATGAGGCGTTGGTTTTGGCGGCTGTTGATATTTCGGGGCGTGGGCAGCTTCACTGGGATGTGGATGTGCCGTTGTGCTTGCTGGGCACGTTCGATACGTCGCTTGCGAAAGAGTTTTTCATTGCTTTTGCCACCAATGCGGGTGTAACACTGCATATTCGCATGTTTTCGGGCGAAAACGCTCACCACATTGTTGAGGCGTGCTTCAAGGCGGTAGGACGCGCAATGCGTGCTGCGCTTGAATACGATGCACGTGCTAAAAACGAGCTTCCTTCCACTAAAGGGGCACTGTAATGATTGCAGTTGTTGATTACTGTAAGGGAAACCTTCGCAGCGTGGAGCGTGGTCTTATCAATGCAGGTGGCGATGCGTGTATTACCGATAATCCGGAAGTAATTGGTGGGGCTGATGCTATTGTGCTTCCCGGTGTAGGCGCTTTTGCGGATGCTTCTGCAACTATGTTGCAAACAGGACAAATGCAAGCAATTCGTGCAGCTCTTGCGCAGGGGAAATTCTTTTTGGGCATCTGCCTTGGTGAGCATTTACTGT
The DNA here is from genome assembly GCA_958410215.1 of uncultured Cryptobacterium sp. GTDB lineage: Bacteria > Actinomycetota > Coriobacteriia > Coriobacteriales > Eggerthellaceae > Anaerotardibacter. The sequence continues at coordinate 178,605 of CATYOF010000002.1, forward strand.
TTGAAGCGGGTACCGAAGGGGCTGATCGTGCTGAAGGGGCCAACCACGGCCAAGAAGCTGACCATGCAGAAAAAAGTAGCACTTCCCAAAAGGCAGTTTTCGTTGAAGGCTTAGGTATTTTACCAGGTGTGGTGGACCGCATTCCCGAATTTGATTCGACTGGTAAACGTTACAAGATTCCTCATGTGGGGTGGAATTCCATTGACTTCGATCCCACTTGTGACTGTCCTTTACTGGAAGGTATCAAATCGGGCGAATACTTTTACTTTACGCATAGCTATATTGCACCTGATTCGAAGGCGACTGTTGCAACAACCACTCATTCAGTAACGTTTCCGTGCGTGGTGCAAAAAGGAGAAAGAATATTTGGGGTGCAGTTTCACCCGGAAAAATCTTCCGACGCGGGCGCGCATGTTTTAGGTAACTTTGTACGAATGGTTCAAGAAAATAAGCATGTCTAAGAGGCTGATGAGGAAACAGAAGGAGAAGAAGAATGGATCTGCTTCCTGCGATTGATATTCTTGATGGAAAAGCGGTGCGTCTTGCGAAAGGCGACTACAACGCAGTAACGGTTTACAACGACAATCCCGTTGCGCAAGCAGCGTTATTTAAAGAACAGGGTGCGTGCTGGATTCACGTGGTTGATCTTAATGGTGCACGAAGCGGTGTTCCGGAAAACATCGCGTTAATCGAACGTATTATTCGCGAAACGCAGCTCAAGATTGAAGTGGGCGGTGGGATTCGCAGTTTAGAAACTATCCGTCGTTTGGCGGATGCGGGTGTTTCGCGTGTTGTGTTGGGGACTACATTGGTGACCGATCAGGAATTTACAAAGCAGGCATTGGCGGAATTTCCTGACTTGCTTACGGCAGGTATTGATGCGAAAAATGGTGAAGTTGCCGTGGCTGGTTGGCGTGAAGGTGCGGGCGTTCCGGCAGAAGAGCTAATTGCTGAAGTGGGGAAACTTGGCTTCAAGCATTTGGTGTACACCGATATTTCGCGTGACGGTATGCAAACAGGAATCGATGCGGCACGTTACAAGGAAATCGCTTCGGTGTTTGGTCATCCCGTTATTGCTTCGGGTGGTGTGGCAAGCATGAATGATATCGAAAATCTTGCTGCGGTGGCTGATTCCATTGAGGGTGTTATTGCAGGTCGTGCGGTGTATGAAGGCAGTTTAGACGTAGCGAAAGCGGTTAAGCGTTGCGCGGAAGTGTAATTGCGTGAAAGGATTTTACGCATGCTAACAAAGCGAGTTATTCCCTGCATGGATGTAAAAGATGGCAGGGTGGTAAAAGGGGTCAATTTCGTAAACTTGCGTGATGCGGGTGACCCTATTGAATTAGCCCAGCGCTACGACGAACAGCGTGCAGATGAAGTGGTTTTTCTCGACATCACGGCAACGCATGAAGGTCGTGCTACCACGGTGGAAATGGCAAGTCGTGCGAGTGAGGAACTTCATTTGCCGTATTGCGTGGGGGGTGGTTTTCGAAGTGTGGCAGACATTCGAACCATGATTGCCGCAGGGGCTGATAAAGTTTCGGTTAATTCTGCTGCTCTTGCCGATCCTGCGCTTATTACGCAGGCGGCAGCGGCGTTTGGTACTCAGGCAATTTTATGTGCTATTGATGCGAAACAGGTTCCAGGCAATCCTAATAAGTGGGAAGTATATGTGCATGGTGGCCGCAAAAACACTGGCGTTGATGCAGTCGAATGGGCAAAGGAAGCCGCAAAGCGCGGTGCAGGTGAAATTTTGCTAACCAGCATGGATAGGGATGGTAGCAAAGATGGTTTTGACATCCCTCTAACCCGAGCAGTTGCGCGTGCGGTCAATATTCCGGTTATTGCTTCTGGCGGCGTGGGAAAGCTTGAACATTTTGCCGAAGGAATTATTGAAGGCGAAGCCGATGCAGTGTTAGCAGCAAGCGTATTTCACTTTGGTGAGCTTACCATCAGGGAAGTTAAGGAATATATGCGTTCGCAAGGAATCCCAGTCCGCTTGTAGGTTGGAGAAAGGCTCAATATGACTTTTTCTGAATTAAAAGACAACACTACTGAAGCTAACACCACTGAAGCATCCCACTGTGCAGAGCCTCGTGATAAGGAACATGCTCAATTGACGATTGGTGATCTTACCTACAATTCAGACGGTCTTATTCCCTGCATTGTGCAGGATGCCGAAACGCTTGACGTGCTGATGATGGCTTGGATGAATGAAGAAGCGGTTCGTCGCACGTTGGACGAAAAAACTACCTGGTTTTGGTCACGGAGTCGTCAGAAGTTTTGGCACAAAGGGGAAGAGTCAGGCAACACACAGGAATTGGTTGAGCTTCGCTATGACTGCGATGCTGATACCCTGCTTGCTTTGGTGCATCCGGCAGGGCCAGCCTGCCATACCGGGAATGCCACATGTTTTTATCGCGCCTTTTAGCTACAAACATAGAATAACCGCTACTCTGTCGTTACCATAACTCCAATAAGAGGTGCTTTAGGGTGATAAGGCGCACTCTAAAGCGCGTTTCGTAAGGGTTCTGGTCGGAATCTTATGGAAAAGCTCAGTAAGCGTTCTGCAAAAGACAATTGTTTGCACGAACGCTAGCGAAGGGCTCAAGATTAGGGAATTTGAGAAACTGGTGACAAAAGGGTAGATACGTGTTTGGGTTTATTCTTCCCAATATAGAAAGTTTGGAAGACGAAGAAAAGAAACGATATCGTGCGGCGTACTGTGGTGTTTGTCGTGCTCTTAAGCAGCGTTACGGTCAGCTTCCGCGTGTTACGGTTTCGTTTGATATGACCTTTTTAGCGCTGGTTTTAGGGTCGCTCTATGAACCGCAAGAAACAAAGGGTGCAGCTCGGTGTCCTCTTCATCCAGCAAAACCTCAAGCTTTTGCGCAGAGCGAATATAGCAATTACGCTGCTGATTTAAGCGTGGCTTTCGCGTATCACAAATTGCTTGACGATTGGCATGATGACCACACGATAAAATCGCGTGCGGCTGCGTTTGCACTAGCAGGTGCCTATCGAAAAGCGAAGAAGCGTATCCCGCAGGAATGCAGGGCGATTGAAGAAGCGCTTGCAGAAATCCAGGATATGGAAAAGCAGCTTCTCGAACAAAATGAATCACTTCCCCTTGATGCTCCCGCAAATCGTTTTGGACTGCTTTTAGGGGATATATTTGCCCATAAAAATGACTTTTGGGTAACAGATCTTCGCCGTTTTGGTGCACGTTTGGGAAAGTTTGTGTATGTCATGGATGCGGCGATGGACTTAGAGGAAGATTTACGAACAGGTTCATATAATCCATTCAAGTATATGGATCATGATCCGCAAGCTCTTCGCGATAATTTAGAATATCTTGCAGCAAGTATGACTGAAGTATTTGAACGTCTACCACTCGAGCGAGACTTGCACCTTTTACGAAGCGTGCTTTATGCGGGTGTGTGGCAGCGTTTTGAGGCAAAGGAGAATAAGAGTCACGATGGTTAAAGACCCTTATGAGGTTTTGGGTGTAAGTAAGGATGCGTCGGCTGACGAAATAAAGAAAGCGTATCGAAAAAAGGCGCGCGAAAATCATCCAGACCTTAATCCGAATGACCCCAAAGCGGCTGAACGTATGAACGAAATAAACGAAGCATACGACCGCATTACTAATCCGGAAAAATACAAAGCAAGCGATCGTCGTGCATCGTATGCTTCAGGCGGATATGCAGGCGGATCGGGTTATGGCAGTGCTGGCTATGGTGGTGCCGGAGGGCAAGGCTCTGGGCAGGCAGGTGGTTCTGGCCAGGGATATAGCTCATCGGGCCCTTATGGTTGGTCGACTATCGATTTTGATGACCTTTTTGGTTTCGGTGGAATGGGTGGCTTTGGCACCATTCACCCAGAAGCTTCTGCTAGTGATTCTGCTGAAATCCGCAGCGCAATTGATGCTATTAACGCAGGAAGATACCAGCAGGCAGTTACTATTTTGACAAATATTAAGAGCACGGGACGCAATGCACGCTACTACTATCTCAGTGCGCTGGCTCATCACGGGGCAGGCAATTCCATGATGGCTAACGAGCAAATTCGTCGTGCTATAAAAATGGATCCCCAAAATCGTGAATATCGTCAAGCGCAACAGCAGTTCCAAATGGCAGGTGCAGCCTATCAGCAGGAAGGGCAAGCGCGCGGGTTCAACGTTGGCGTGGATCCAAACATGATTTGCTGCGGCTTGTGTTTGGGTATGTATGGCTGTTCAAACCTGGGAGTTTTCTGCATTTAGGTGCGGGCCCTTTCGTCCAGGCCGTGAAAGCCACAGTGCTCAAACGGTACGACCGGCACTGATTGAGCCAATAAGCTGAGCGGTATAAAAGAATTTGTTTTCACGGATTCGTGAAAATGCAGGTAAGAAAAGAGGATTATATATGGGAGCCACAATAGGAATTGACCTAGGAACTACCAATAGCTGCATGGCAACTATGGAAGGTGGGCGCGTAACCATTATCCCTAATGCGGAAGGGGAACGCACGACACCCAGCGTTGTGGCTTTTTCAAAGGAAGGTGAACGCTTAGTTGGCAGTGTTGCGCAGCGCCAAGCTGCGGTAAATCCTGACCGAACCATTTCTTCAGTCAAGCGTCATATGGGAACTTCCTGGACGGCAAAAATAGATGGCAAAGCATATACCCCTCAAGAACTTTCGGCAATGATTCTAGCCAAGCTTCGCCGTGATGCTGAAAATTTCTTAGGTCAAGAAGTAACCGATGCCGTGATTACCGTGCCAGCGTATTTTGACGATTCACAACGTCAGGCTACTAAGGACGCGGGTCGTATCGCGGGGCTTAATGTGTTGCGTATTATCAACGAACCAACCAGTGCTGCTCTTGCTTATGGTTTGGATAACGGCGCTGCTCAAAAGGTTATGGTGTATGACTTAGGTGGCGGCACGTTCGATATTTCTATCATTGAAATTGGCGACGATGTTATTGAGGTGCTGGCTACTTCGGGCGACAACCATCTAGGTGGAGATGATTTTGATGAATGCATTGCAAATCATCTCTTGCAGGTATTCCAGCAGCAAACAGGCGTGAATTTGCAGCGCGATGCCATGGCGGCCCAGCGCGTGCGTCAAGCGGCTGAGCAGGCAAAAAAGGAATTATCAAGCGCCACCTCAACGCAGGTAAACTTACCGTTTATCGCTCAGGGATCTGGTGGTCCGCTTCACATGGATATAACCCTTACTCGTGCTGAGTTTGACCGCTTGACGGCTCATTTGGTGGAACGTACTACCGGTCCTGTGCATTCAGCTCTCAACGATGCTGGCATTGCCGCCTCGGAACTTAGTAGTGTTTTGCTGGTAGGCGGATCTACGCGAATTCCTGCTGTGCAAGAACATGTGCGCGCGCTTACAGGCAAAGAACCTTCTTCCTCTATTAACCCTGATGAATGTGTAGCAACGGGTGCTGCTATTCAGGGAGAAACACTTTCGTCTTCTTCTTCGGGCATCGTACAAGCAAACAGCTTGTTGCTGCTTGATGTAACACCGCTGTCCTTATCCATCGAAACCGTTGGTGGGGTAGCTACTCGTTTGGTGGAGCGCAACACGACGCTGCCCGTTCATTATTCTCAGATATTTAGCACGGCAGCGCCTTTCCAAACCAGTGTTGAAATTAAGGTGCTGCAGGGCGAGCGTCCTATGGCGGCGGACAATAAAGCTATTGGCACGTTTCGTTTGAAGGGCATTAAGCGTGCTCCTGCGGGTGTACCAAAAATCGAAGTAACGTTTGATATTGACACCAATGGCATTTTGACGGTTTCCGCTAAGGACTTAGATACCGGGCGTGAACAGTCTATTGTTATTGACGATTCCGATCGCATGAGCGATGAAGAAATTGAGCGCGCTATTCAAGATGCGAAAGACTATGCCGAAGAAGATGAATTCCGCCGTGCCACGTTGGATGTTCGCCAGAAGGCAAATGATCTTCTTAATGAATGCAATCAGGCGCTTGCTACTTTGGGTAAACAGCTTGATAAGCACGAAAAGCGCCAGATTAAAGCGGACATGGCAGAATTACAGCGGGTATTAGCGCGTCGTCCCAGCAAGAAGGAAAAGATGGATCCTGAAGCGGAGGCTCGCAATATTGTGGTTGCGGCTGCTCGTCTGGATCAGTCGAGTACCCATGCGCGCGAAATGGCAAAGAATCAAGCGGGGCAGACAAACCAGTAAGTGCGCTGGCAAAGAATCAAGTTAACAACTCGCCAGTATCAAATTCAGCGTTGCTTCAAGTGAACAGGTGCACGCAGGCCACCCGTTCGGCTACCGTTCGCCTTCGGCTCACTATGCGTAACACTCCGCCGCTTCACTTTAGTGTTTAAAATTTGAAGCGTCGAGTGGCCTTTATGCACCTATATTAGTGGCCTTTATACGCCTGTTCATTTGAAGCTTGCACAAGATCTAGCACTTGTTATCTCTATAGCTAATTTATGGCTACTGTTGCGGAAAGATGCCTGGCTAGAACAGCATTAATAAGTCAGTCTTTATTTAATCTGCATTCTTTAGAAAACGGAGCATAGGGTTATGTGTTGCGATAAAAGTGAGGTTTCTTGCAAAAGTAGTTTCTGATGAAGCGGGGTTTGCGCTATACTTCCATCCACATGCAATGATGAAGACAGCATGTCACAAGCGGTATGACAGACCTAATTCATAGGCTCGCTTGCAATGAAGCGCACGGTGTAACAAATAACGATCGTGAAAATGCAGCGCAAGCCAATACCGTGGTTCGTTTCAGAGAGTTGCTCCCTGGCTGGAAGAGCAGTACGAATCGTTGGCATGATTCCCTTCTGAGCATCAAGGTGAACGCAGGATGCGTGCGTGCCATTTGGCAGCTTTGCTAGGTTGCAGCCATTTAAGGTGGTGGCAACGAAGTTTTTTAGCAAGTACAAGCGGCAACTTTTAACGCATGGATGTCATAGCTTTGACGGGAGCTCCCGTAACAGAGCAGTAAGAGTGGGTGTTTTGCTCGATAAATCTCGCTACCAATATTGTGAGATATCGCGACCAGTGAATCGTGCTATTTGGAACGTGGCGTAAATGTTGCTTGACAGGCAAAACATCAACCAGGGTGGTACCGCGAGAGCCCTTCTCGTCCTTGGAAGCAAAGGATGAGAAGGGCTCTTTTTATTGTGCGGCAGTGTTTGTATGCTGCGCGTATTGGATGTTAATGCTGGCAGGGAAATTGAATGTGGCTGCCTAAAGTGCAGTTGCTGAATGTGGCTGACACAGTATTTTCCCTGCATAACCAAACATTCTGCGCGCTTGAGATACGAAGCAAGCTGCGTATAGGTAGGAAAGGATGCGAGGAATGTCAGTAGTTGATGACGTAAAATCCCTCCATGCCGACACGTTGTCGGCCATTGCTCAGGCGTCTAACACCGAAGCGCTTGAGAAAATTCGTGTAGAAGTAGTAGGTAAGTCCGGTTCGTTGACGGGCTATTTGCGCTCGATGGGTCAGATTGAAAAGGAACATCGTGCCGAAGTGGGCAAAACCGTTAATGCAGCCCGCAACGAAATTGAGGCGGCGCTGGATGCTAAGAAAAAAGAACTTTCCCGTTCTGAGCTTGAAGCAAAAATGCAAGCCAGCGCCGTTGATGTTACACTGCCTGGCCGCTCCCAGCAGATGGGCACGCGCCACCTTATTAATGCTATTTCGGATGAAATTTCTGAAATCTTTTTAGGGTTGGGTTATTCGGTAGCAACTGGTCCTGAAGTGGAAACTGACTGGTATAACTTTACGGCCTTGAACGCTCCTGCTGACCATCCCAGCCGCTCTATGCAGGATACCTTCTATGTGCGCGATTTCTCGGGCGAGCATAGTCGTGTTCGTGGCGAATCTGATGTATTGCTCCGTACGCAAACATCGGGTGTTCAGGTACACGCTATGGAGGATCAGGACCTTCCCATTTATGTTATTGCACCGGGTAAAGTATACCGTCGCGATGTGGCAGATCCTTCGCATTTGCCACAGTTCACTCAGTGTGAAGGCTTGGCAATCGACAAAAACATTACCTTTGGCGACTTGAAGGGTACGTTGGAATATTTCTGCAAAGAAATGTTTGGCCCTGAACGCAAAACGCGTTTCCGCGCGCACTTCTTCCCCTTTACGGAACCTTCGGCGGAAGTTGATGTGTCGTGCGGTATTTGCCACGGCAAGGGTTGCCGTATGTGTAAGGGTACCGGCTGGTTAGAAATTCTTGGATGTGGCATGGTAGATCCAAACGTTTTGCGTATGTCAGGTATTGACCCTGAAGTGTATTCGGGCTTTGCATTTGGTGTTGGCGTAGAACGCGTTGCTTGTTTGAAGTATGACGTTCCCGATCTGCGTATGCTGCTTGAAGGCGACATGCGCTTCTTGCGCCAGTTCTAGTTTTCGTTGCGAGGGCAAGGCTTGTTGTTCGGGCGATAACAAAACATGCTCGGACGGAAATGAAATACATGTTTTCCGTTATGAGCACTAAAGAACGCTATCGGGATGCCTGCCCGTCATGCGACGAACAGAACAAGTGAAGGGCACTTGATAAAGATAAGAAAACTCAATTGAGTAGAAAGATAAAGATTATGAAAGTTTCTCTTAAATGGCTTTCTGAATACGTAGAAGTACCGGAAGATCTCAAGGCGTTTTGCGATCGCTTGGACTTAACAGGTACGGGCGTTGAGGGCGTAGAACGCACCGGGGATATGTACGATCATGTGGTAACGGGCCAAATTTTGGAAAAGGTTGCTCATCCCGATTCCGATCATATGTGGGTTACCAAGGTGGACGTTGGCGCGGCAAACGTAGACAAGGATGGAAACCCTGAACCGCTGCAAATTGTATGCGGTGCCCAGAACTTCAACCAGGGCGATCACGTGGTGGTAGCTACGATTGGTGCTGTTTTGCCAGGGGATTTCAAAATTAAGAAATCCAAACTTCGTGGTGTAGTGAGCTGCGGCATGAATTGCTCGGCACGCGAGTTAGGCATTGGTTCTGACCATGATGGCATCATGATCTTGCCTGAAGATGCTCCTATCGGTATGCCACTTGCGGATTACCTGAAGCTTTCCGATACCATTTTGGATTTGGAAATTACTCCTAACCGTCCTGATTGCTTGTCTATGGTTGGCATGGCGCGCGAAGTGGGCGCGATGTATGCACGTGATTTCAAGAATCCTCTCGATGAAATGGAAGCTTCGCTTCAAGAAGGCACCGATCTGCCAAGCGTTGATGAACTGGCTACGGTAACGGTTGAAGATGTGGATCGCTGCCCCCGCTATACTGCCCGCGTTATTAAAAATGTAAAGGTGGGACCAAGCCCTGATTGGCTGGCAGAACGTGTAACGGCTGCAGGTGCTCGCTCTATCAACAACGTGGTTGACGTAACCAACTATATTTTGTTCTTGCTCGGTCAGCCACTTCACGCCTTTGACTATGACAAGTTGGTTGATGAAACGGGTAAGGCTAACGTAGTGGTTCGCGCTGCTAAGAATGGCGAAAAATTGCAGACGCTCGACGGGGAAGAGCGCGAATTAACCGAAGATATGACGGTAATTGCTACCCCCGAAAAGGCAGTTGGCCTTGCTGGCGTAATGGGTGGCTTCGATACGGAAGTAACCGATGAAACCACTACTATTTTGCTTGAGGCGGCAACCTTTGAACCAGGTCGTACTTCGCGTACCTCGCGCAACCTTGGTTTGATTTCCGAATCGTCTATGCGCTACGAACGTCGTGTGGATGATGTTGATATTGATCGTATGTCTGCAGCTGCTGCTCAGCTGCTTGCAGAAGTATCTGGCGGTACGGTTGTCCCTGGTTTGATTGATGTGTACAACACCAAAACTGAAGCACCTACGTTGGAATTCCGTATTCCTCGTTTCCAGGCAATGATGGGCGAGGCTATTCCGCGTGATTTCATTATCGATATGCTGCAGCGTCTTGGCTGTGTGGTTGATGCGGCACAAGAGGAAGTGTTGAAGGTTGTTCCTCCCACCTTCCGTCCCGATCTTGAGCGTGAAATTGATTTATATGAAGAAGTATTGCGTCTCTATGGCATGGATCGCATTCCTTCGACGTTACCTGGTGGCTCAGGGCGCGTAGGTATTAAGACAGAAGCTCAACGTATTATGGATAAAATCAACAATACGTTGCGTGCTTGTGGCTTGAACGAAACCATGACCTATTCCTTTGCAGATCCTCATGAACTGGAACAATTGCGTATGCCTACTGAAGGTATGGGTATTCCGGTGGAATTGCTCAACCCACTTAATGCCGAACAGTCGGTCATGCGCCAATCCATTATTCCTGGCCTTATGCGTAGTATTGCGTACAACCAAAGCCGTGGAGTGCACAATATTCAGCTGTATGAAACCGGCGTAGTGTTCTTTGGTGCTGAAGGGAAGAAAAAACCGAAGGAACGCAATCGTTTGGCTGCCGTGATGGCAGGCGCCATGAATGATCCTGCCTGGAATAAAGAATCAGTTGCGTTTGATTTCTTTGATGGTAAGGGTGTTATTGAAAGCTTAATGCGTGAATTGGCTCTTGCGAAACCTCGTTTCAAGGCACTTAGTGCAGAAGAAGCTCCGCATTTACAGCCTGGCCGTGCAGCTCAGGTTCTTGATGGCGGTACGATGCTTGGTTGGATTGGTGAAATTCATCCCTTGGCATGCGAAACCTATGAAGTACAGGCCCCCGCGGTAGCTTTCGAGTTGGATTTGGATGCGCTTATTAAATGCGCTCGTCCTGCCCGTGACTATGTTGATGTTCCGGTATTTCCTGCTGTTACGATGGATGTTGCCTTCGTAGTAGATGAAGAGGTAACTCACGAACAGCTGCTTCGTTGTATTACTTCAGCAGGCGGCAAGTTGCTTGATACTGCCCAGTTGTTTGACGTGTATCGCGACGAAGAGCGTTTGGGGGCAGGCAAGAAATCAATGGCGTATGCTCTTGAATATCGTGCGGCTGATCGTACGCTTACTACCGAAGAAGTTGACAAACAACACGCACGTCTTATTAAGAAGGTTTGCGGCGCAACGGGTGCTGAGGTTCGTGGTTAAACCACGCTGTGAACTAATTGCGAAGTACGATTGCGAAACGCTTAGCTATTAGAGCTTGTTTGGTCGTCTGTCTATTTGTTTACTTTAAAGGTACCGATCTGAAAAGGTCGGTACCTTTCTGTTATAAGTAGTAGTCATTGACTTAGAAAATATTGTTCAGACTCACTGTTGAGGTTTGATGAGGTTTGGTTAAAAAAGCAAAAGAAAAGAAAGCGCGTAAACAGCGTATATCAGCGGATGGGACTCCCTACACTATCTGGCAGGTGCGAACTCACTGGCTTTGCATTGCCTTGATTATATGGGCGGTATTAGAACTTGCCGCAGGTATTGGTTTACTCAGTCTTTCGTTTCTGAATATCTTTCATCTTCAAGAATTTGTCCCTGCTCTTAGTGTGGGTCCTTATACGATCGCAAATGGTGCGGTTAACTTAATAGTCGCAATTCTTGGATTGTGGGGTGCTTACAATCCAAAACGAATAACGATATTTTTCTGGCTGGTTGTTTTAGATGCCCTGTTGAGCTCTTGGTCAACGGCGAGTGCGGTTTCGCAGGGCCAAATTGATCCCGCAACCACTCTTTCCCTTCTTATAGTTCTTGCGTTCGCTGCTTGTGCTTGGAATGTTCGAGGTCAAACAGGGTATTTTGATAATCATCCTCGTCCTGAAGACGAAGAAAAAACTTCACAAAGAGAAAATACCGCACAGAAAATATCATAAAGAGCGTTTGCAAACGACGATTACACAACGTAAAACGTTCGGTTAGGCGATACAATAAGTATCCAAGTGACCAACAAGGAGGAAGTACCATGGCCCTTGCAGATATTTTAGGTATTGAAGTGGTGGAATCCACGCCTAACAAGTATGTTACTCGCATGCTGGTAACCGAAGATATGCTTCAGCCTCATGGCGTTTTGCATGGTGGCATTAGTGCTGCTTTAGCGGAAAACGCTGCAAGCGAATGCTGTACCGAACATTATGAGGATGACAAGTTTTTCTTTTTAGGAGTAGAAGTAAGCAGCACTCATCTTCTTCCGGTAAAAGCGGGAGATACGGTAGAAAGCGTTGCTACTCCTATTCGTGCGGGCGGACGCATTTCCCAGTGGAAAGTGGAACAGTATCGCATGTCTGACGGGGAATTGTTCAACGTTTCTCAGATGACTATGTACGGAAAAAAGAAGCATTAATTCGCTTTTTCTTTCGAACTTATTCGGAATAAGTAATTCATATGGTTTTGGCTATATATCGCAGTTAAAACACCAATCAGTCTTACCTGGGAGTTAGTGAACGCGTTCTTGACGCTTATTTACCAGCTTTTTATTATTTTAAAGAGGGGAATTCAACTCAGAAGGCTGTGTGCCTTCTTTTCATTTGGGTTGAATTCAGGGATAGGTTAATGGATAGGAGGGATGTGTATGCCAGAGTTTACTACACCGCAGATCATTTCTATTGTGATCTTCTTGGTGGTCTTTGCGCTTATCATCTCAGAGAAGATCCACCGTACCACCGCCGCGCTTGCGGGTGCCGTTGTGCTTATTTTGACGGGCATCGTTACCTTTGATGTTGGCATGGAGCACATCGACTTCGGCACACTTGGTGTTTTGGTCGGTATGATGATCTTTGTAGCGGTGGTTAAACAGTCGGGTATTTTCGAATACATCGCCATTAAAACCGCAAAAATTGCTAAGGGTAATCCTTGGACCATTATGGTGTTGTTCTGTATTATTACCGCTGTTTTGTCGGCATTCTTGGACAACGTAACCACGGTTTTGCTGGTTGGTCCTGTTACCTTCACAGTATGTAAGATGTTGAAGATGACCCCCGTACCTTACTTCATTGTTGAGATTATGGCATCCAACATTGGTGGTACGGCAACGCTTATTGGTGACCCACCAAACATCATGATTGGTATGCAGGCTGGCTTAACCATGTTGGACTTCATTGTGTACAACGGTCCTGCAATCGTTTTGATTATGGTTGCTGCTATTGCTATGTTCTATGTACTGTATGGCAAGAACATGTCTGCAACGTCAGACGAAATGGAATCCATCATGCACTTGCATGCGCATGAAGCCATTACTGATAAAGGCTTGTTCCATAAGAGCGTTGCTATGACTATCATCGTAGCGCTGGCATTTGTGTTCCATAGCGTTATCGGTGTTGAGCCTAGCGTTGTTGCGCTTACTGCGGCAGCTATTATGCTTATTATTAGCTCTGCTGAAATTGAAAAAGTATTGCTGGACGTTGAATGGGCAACCATCGGCTTCTTTGCAGGCTTGTTCATCGTTGTTGGTGGTTTGGTAGAAACTGGCGTTATCGACATGCTGGCTAATGGCCTGATTGATATTACCGGTGGCGATGTGATGATTACCATCATCGTTCTGGTTTGGGCTTCTGCAATCATTTCGTCCTTCTTGGACAACATTCCTATGGTTGCAACGCTTATTCCTATCATCTTGGCTATCGGCAACACGGGCGTTGACGTTATGCCTTACTGGTGGGCCATTTCGCTCGGTGCTTGCATCGGTGGTATTGGTACCCAGATTGGCGCTTCGGCAAACGTTGTTCTGTCTGGTATGTCCAAGAGCTACGGCTATCCTATTACCTTTATGGAGTACACCAAGATCGCATTCCCAATGATGCTTGTATTTACGGCTATCAGCTGTGCATACTTGGTACTCCGCTTCTGCGTGTTTGTATAAGCACTGAGAAGGGTTAATAGTTAAAAGCCTACTTAAACAAAATAAGTAAGCGAAATAAGGCCACTAATACCCGGCATCATAAAGCTCCCGTTTCCCTGTGAGGCGGGAGCTTTTACTATGCGAAACCACTTTGGTGTTGTGAGCGAAAGTCATTTGCAGGCTGTGAGGCGGGAGCGCTGGGTAGTAAGAGGCCGCCCAGCAGCTTCTTTGCTATTGATGTGACTTTTTGCTTTCCTGTTTGTCTTGAAGGCTGAAGCCGTTACACTACCTACTACGTAAATTTTCAGAAAGGAACAAGATGAGCAACGAAGGTAAGCGTGTACGCGCTCATTATATTGGCACGTTTGACGATGGCACCGTTTTTGATTCGTCGGTAGAACGTGGCGAACCCTTGGAATTTGTTTGTATGGCCGGTCAGATGATTCCCGGCTTTGACAAAGCAGTAAACGAAATGGAAGTTGGGGAGACTAAGAAGGTTCATCTGCCCGCTGCTGAGGCATATGGCGATCCTAACCCCGAGTTAGTACAAACTATCCCTACTTCTAATGTTCCTGGTGCAGAAGAGCTTCCTGTTGGTCAGACGGTATATTTGCAGGGCCCTGGTGGACAACCTTTGCCCGCAAAGGTAGTAGAGGTTACCAAAGAACACGTAACGTTCGACCTTAATCATGAAATGGCTGGCAAGGATCTTAACTTTGAGATCACTCTGGTAGAGATTGTTGACTAATTGTTCTAACCGTTTGTCGGGATGTTGAAACGTGTGACAAGCGCCCTGTCCACTTGTCACGCAATGACCGCCTGACGCCACCCTGTCTGTTTGTCAAACGAGAGCCGCAGCAGGTTGAGCGCTCTTCCGAAATCCAATGTAAGCTGCTTTGTTTAAACACGGGGCAGCTTCTTTTATGCAGTGTTTGCCTGACGCTCAATGAAAAACCTGCCAATGAAAAACCCGCCGCACATACATGCGACGGGTTTTAAAATCAGCTAGGTAAGGCTGAACTTCGGTTTTGATTGAGCCTAATTTGGCATAACTTAGGCTAGCTACATCCACCCTAATACGCAGAAGCGAACTACCAGGTAGGCGCAAGCAATAGCGGTGAACAGGATCATCAGCGGGAAGCCAATCTTGGTGTATTCCATGAACGTAATGGGATAACCATACTTACCAGAGATACCTGCCAATACTACGTTTGCGGAAGCGCCGATTAACGTACCAATACCACCGATGCAAGCGCCGAGTGAAATGGCCCACCAGTAAGGCATAACGTCAAGACCTGCTGCTTCCATGGTTTGCACAATAGGAATAAGGGTTGCAACCAGAGGAATGTTGTCCAAGAAGGACGAAATGATTGCAGAAGCCCAAACCATAATCATAATGGTTAAGAACAGATCGCCGCCGGTAGCGTCAATCAAAGCGTTAGCCAGCATTTCAATAACGCCTGTTTCAGCCAGGCCACCTACGACTACGAAGAGGCCAGCGAAGAAGCCAATCGTGGACCATTCAACGTCCATCAATATTTCTTCTACTTCAGCGCGACTTAAGATAAGCATAATGGCTGCAGCGCCTAATGCGACAACGCTTGGTTCAATATGAACCGCGCCATGCAAAACAAAAGCTGCCGCCGTAACGATGGTCATAACAACGCTCTTATTGAACAGAGACTTGCTTTTAATAGCTTCATGAGCGTGCAGCGTCATGATGGAGGCTTGCTTTTCTTCTGCAACACCCATTTTTCTACCATAAATAAAGTAGAAGCAAATCATGGCTGCAATAAGGATGAGTAGTACTGCAGGACCGTCATACATCAAGAAGTCGAAGAAGGTAAGACCGGTTGCAGAACCAATCATGATGTTTGGCGGGTCACCAATAAGGGTTGCTGTACCACCAACGTTAGAGGCAATGATTTCTACGATGAAGAATGGTACTGGGCTGATTTCCAGCATCTTGCAAACCGTAAAAGTAACAGGGCCGATAAGCAAAACGGTCGTTACGTTGTCCAAGAATGCCGACAAAATAGCGGTAATTAAACAGAACAACACCATAATCATCCAGGGGTTGCCCTTTGCGACTTTTGCTGCGCGGATGGCTAAGTATTCGAATATGCCAGAATTCTTTACTACTGCAACAAAAATCATCATACCAACCAAAACACCAAGTGTGCCGAAGTCGATATGACTTACGCCCGTATCAAAGGAAACGATACCAGCGAGAATGAGCGCAACAGCACCTGCAAGCGCCGCTGTCGTACGATGAACCTTTTCAGAAATGATAAGGATCATGACGATCAGGAAGATGACGATTGAGATGATTTGCGCTGTGGTTAAGGCGATCATTTCGTACTGCTCCCTTTCTAACTAATTAATGGATAGGTGCGATTTGTCGTCTTAGGTGAAAAAGTATGATTTCCTAGAAGCGATAAGCCATCCGTAAAGCCCGCTTTTAGAAAAACAAAACCCTCCCACACACAAAGCAATAGTAAAAAAGTACGTGACGTGAACGCGTTCGTCAAGCAAAACCCCCGATAGAAAACGGTGGAACAACGGTGCGAATCGGCTAACTTTTCCTCAGTCTATAGAGAGTGTCTATGAAAAGGGGAGCATCAATATTTTTTGGGGAACTAAAAAAGAAGAATTGTTACGTTTCCAATTGGTAATCAACTGAATACAAAACGAACATCTATAAATCAACAAAAATTCATTTTCTGAAGAAATATCATTTGTTTTATCTATTTATAACAGGTTCATTGTGAATTAGTCAGACTATGGGTGCTGTCCGATAATCGAACCGTGACTTTTTGTCCGTTTTATGCTGTCGTGTCCAAAGGGGGGCGCAACGGTGGGACAAAAATCACATACAAAAAGGGACCATCTTTACGGAAAGGGAGTTTAGGGGATTTCCGTTTGGCTTGATCTTTACGGCGTGCAAGTAAAGGTAAAGTGAAGCAAAACTCTCCTCAAAGACTCATCTTTCCAACGATTCACTAAAAGGTAGGCGTGCACAGTCCTTTTAAGGAATCAAAAGGAGGAAAAGATGGTCGATCGTTTTGTGCGGCGTACCGCACGCGAGGAGAGAGGGGCTTAGCAATGGCTTTGCTAAAGCGCGAATTCGGTGGAATCCAGCCTTGTTGGAAGGTTGGACTCTTCCGAA
>CATYOF010000003.1 GCA_958410215.1 uncultured Cryptobacterium sp.
GGATATAATTGATTCAACAGGAAAGAAAACAACTAAAACTAAAGCCTATACGGTTGATAGAAAATGGACTTTCGTAGACGGTCGACCTCAGCTATCGGCAAATCTTCAGAAAGCTGGTGAAGCGGTCGAAATTAGTGCACTAACTTCTGGCGAAAATAGTTTACTTGAGTACAAATTTGTATGGGAAAGAAATAATTGGGAAGAATGGGGAATTATCCAAAATTATTCTACAAATTCATCATGCATGTGGACACCTACTAAGCCGGGTGATTATAATTTTTATGTAAATATCAAAGATGAAAATGGCGAGGTCGTTAAAGCGAATTCAAGCTATAAAGCTTGGGAATATTTGGGCGTTAAAACAAGTGTGTCTGGTCAAAAAGTTGTTATTAACCCCGACTTGGGCTGCACTAACCCTGATGGCTTTCGTTATAAATATGTTTGGGAGAAAAACAATTGGGCTGATTGGGGCGTTGTTTCGGGCTGGTCAAATAAACCAAGTGCTACTTATAATGTAGCTAGTTCGGGTTACTATTCTTTCTGTGTTGATATTCAATGTCCAGACGGATCTGTTATCACCAAAAGTTCTTCGAGTAAATATATATCTACAGATCCTAATAACGGGCGTTTCCAAAGTTATTCAAGTGGTACAAATTATCTAATTGCCGTTGATCTATCTAGGCATAAAGTAGCAGTGTATAGTGGCTATGAGAATAATTGGTCAATTCTGTATTATTGGAGTTGTGTAACCGGTGCTCCTTCGACGCCTACTATCACTGGCAGTTTTTATACGACTGGTTTCAAAAGGGGCTCCTTATCGACGGACTCCCGAGCTATATATTGTACTCAAATTAGTGGAGGGTATTTTTTTCATTCTATATTAGCTTCAGAAAGTGAGCTAGGAAATAGCCTTTCGCATGGATGTATAAGGCTGTCTTATTCGGCTGCTTTGTGGATATACAACAATATTTACACTGGAACCCGTGTTGTGATCTTTTGGTAATATGCCAAATATATTTCTGAATAATACGGAATTTTATCGATCTTTGTATGGGTAGGTGGATTTTGAATCCTATATTATCTGTATTGATGCCTGCATTCAGGGAAGAGAGGAAAATATTTATTGAAGCGATTGAATCTGTGTTGGAGCAAACATTTGTTGACTTTGAGTTAATCTTAATAATAGATGACCCAGATAATATTGAGTTAATCAAACTTGCAGAAGAGTATGCCCAAAAAGATTCAAGAATCAGGTTGCTTATTAATCGCGATAATGTCGGTTTAGTAAATTCTCTCAATCATGCGATTTCATTAGCTCGAGGTAAGTATTTTTGCAGAATGGATGCTGATGACATTTCATATCCCGAGCGTTTTAAAAGGCAAATTCAGGAGATCGAGAAGCATAATCTTGATTTTGTTGGAGCAAAGGTTGATGTTGTGGATTCTTGTGGCGCATTTTTGTACTCTTCGGAAGGGCTGCCTCATAGTCCGCAAGTAATTTCACGAGCGTTGAGGTGGAATAATTGCGTTCCTCATTCTACATGGATGGGAAAACGGGAAGTTTTTAAGCTCGGATATCGTAATATTGATCTATGCGAAGATTATGATTTTTTATTAAGAGCATCGTTGGCTAATTATCGAATAGGGAACTGTAGCGAGCCTCTATTAGCATATCGAATGACGGATCGAAGCATTTCCAGGTCTAACTTATATAAGCAATATCTTGGTCAGGTGTATCTTTCTTATTGGTATTCAAAAAAAGAAATTGTTCAGGAATCGTCTTTAGAGAGCTGGATTTGCAATAACTATTCAAGTAAAAAAAACGAGCAATATGCCAAGGCAAATATTCTTTTCAACGAAGGCATGAAAAACATTAGTAGAAAAAAAGCTTACGGAGTTTGGTGTTTGCTGAAAATTCCGTTTGTTTCAATACAATATTGTGGGAAATTAAAACGCTTATTTATGGCAGGAATTTTGGGATTCAGAGATAAATGAAAGAAAAAGAAACGCTATATATCGTATTTGACCAGCTTCCTTTAAAGGCGTCTGGTGGCTTGGTTATGTCATATGCGAATTTTGTTGATGCGTTTAAAGACATATTTGAGATAAAGTTAATAAGTGTTTTCGGGCACGAGCCGTCTGACATAGAAGAATTCAAAAATGTCAGCATAATTGATTTAACGGACTACAAAATAGATAATCGTTTTTACCGTGCTTTTTCCTATTTAAAACAGGGAAAAATATCCATTTTCGTTAAGGCGCTTCTTAGCGCTGCTTATTTTTTTGCGTATATTCCGATTGCTCGCGCTAAAACCAAAACGCTTCTTGCTAATAAAAAAGTGATCGCTTCATGTCCTGCTGCAGCAATTTTCTTGAGTAAGAAGGTAAAATTTATATTGGAAATACATACAAGCTATGATTATTTTTGGGGATCTAATGCATTAGGTCGTGCTCAATCTACTATAGCTTCAAATCCAATATTGACCATCTTTCGTAGCAATTGCGATGCTCGGAAAGCTTCGACGCATTTCGAATCTGATTACATTTATAGTTATTTTGGTAGTTTAAAATCAGAGACATCAGTTTCAGATTTTAAGATTCGCAAAAATAAGGTCTTGTTTATCGGCAGGCTTTCGGAAGAAAAAAACCCACTCTTTTTGCTGGATTGTGCTGAAGCGATAAAAAAACAAATCGATTCATTTTGTTTAGATATATATGGAGATGGGGAATTAGAAAAACCTTTAAGTTTGGAAATCAAAAGACGCAACATGGCGGATTTTGTAACTTTAAAGGGTTATACCTCCGACAAGTCAATATACTCAAACTATAGCTTGCTTTGGCTAGCTTCAAAAAATGAAGGTTTACCTTTAGTGATGATTGAGGCAATGGCAAATAAAGTTCCAGTAGTTACAACGAATTGGGGTGATGCGGTATTCGAAATTGTAAGCAACGGAGTAAATGGTTATATTGCTAATAATGTAAGCGAGTTTGTAGAAGCTTCAATCAATTTATTAACTAATGAAGAGAAGCTAAAAAGCATGTCTGAAAATGCATTTTTATTATATAAGGAAAAATTTACTTTAGAATCATATAAAACTAAGTGGATAAAGATCTTGAGTACTGCCTACCATGGCAGGCAGTAATGTTGTTATAGTGGGTAAATGGGCTATGTTTAAAACACTTTTAATCATACCAGCATACAATGAAGAGGGATCTCTAAAGAATACTGTTGACTCTCTAGGAGGATTGTCTGTAGATTATTTAATCGTCAACGATGGCTCTAAAGACGGAACGGTTCAGGTTTGCAGGGATAATCAGTATCCATTTTTAGATCTGTCTACCAATTTGGGGCTTGCAGGAGCGTTTCAAGCCGGAATGAAATACGCCTATCGCCATGATTATGACTGCGCAATTCAGTTTGATGCTGATGGTCAGCACTTACCAGAATATGTCACTCCACTTATTGACGCTATGAAAGAAAACGATATTGTTATCGGTTCAAGGTTTTTAGATAAGAAGAAACCCAGAACCTTGCGTATGTTTGGTAGTAATTTGATTGCACTAGCAATAAGAATAACTACGGGGAAAAAACTTACTGACCCTACATCGGGGATGAGGGCATTTAATAAACGAATGATAAAACATCTAGCTTTAGGTTTGAATTACGGGCCTGAGCCTGACACAGTTTCTTATCTCATAAAACGTGCAGGTGCGAAGGTAGCAGAAATCCCGGTAGAGATGGCAGACAGGATTTCCGGGGAAAGCTACCTAAATCCTTGGACTTCAATTACGTACATGCTTCGCATGACAATTTCTATATTGTTTATTCAGTATATTCGTAAGTGTATTGGAGTGAAGTAACAATGACGGTAGAACTTCGCGCTGCGCTTATTGTAGCTTCGCTTCTAACCTTGTTGTTTGTTTCAAAGCGGATTCGTAGTTCAAAGGTAAGATTAGAAGACTCGATCTTTTGGGTATGTTTTGCTGCAATTATTTTTATTTTAAGTATATTCCCTCAAGTGTTTTATTGGATTTCTGACTTAGTGGGAACGTATGCACCAGTTAATTTTGTCTTCTTATTTTTTATTTTCATTTTGCTTGTGCAGAGCTTTCATCTTAGTATGCGCATCTCGCAGGCAGATACCAAGATAAAAGAATTAACACAACAGCTTGCGATTGAGAAATTTGAACGTTATCAGAATGACAAAAAGAAGAATCCAGATCGCAATAATGTGAAATAATAAATATATTTCAGTCTAAGTGGCATGATCGGAGAATCATGAAAGGAATAATTTTAGCTGGCGGTTCGGGAACGCGTTTGTACCCCTTAACAACTGTTACTTCTAAACAGCTTTTGCCTGTGTATGACAAACCTATGATCTATTACCCCTTGTCGGTGTTAATGCTTGCTGGCATTAGAGATATCTTGTTGATTTCCACTCCTACGGATCTACCGAATTTTGAACGATTGCTAGGAGATGGTTCACAGTTTGGAATTAGTCTTTCATATAAAGAGCAGCCTAGCCCCGACGGCCTTGCTCAGGCGCTCTTGCTTGGAGAAGAATTTATCGACGGCGATTCTTGTGCTTTAATTCTTGGGGACAACATTTTTTATGGTGGAGGTTTTACATCTAAAGTAAAGGAAGCTGCTGCTCGAACTGAAGGTGCTACTGTTTTTGGCTATTACGTAACAGACCCAGAGCGTTTTGGTGTTGTGGAGTTCGATAAAGAAGGTAACGCTATTTCTTTGGAGGAAAAGCCCGAAAATCCTAAGAGCAATTATGCGGTAACGGGTTTGTATTTTTATGATAGTAGAGCTGTTGAGTTTGCAAAACAAGTCAAACCTTCTGCTCGTGGCGAACTAGAAATTACCGATCTTAATAGAATGTATTTAGAGGATGGCTCACTTAAGGTTAATCTTTTGCCAAGAGGCAGCGCTTGGTTAGATACCGGCACCATGGAAAGCCTTTTTAGGGCAACAGAGTATGTTCGCGTTATTGAACAGAACCAGGGGCTACAAATTGCTTCCTTGGAGGAGATTGCTTTTAATAGTGGCTGGATTGATGAGGCTGTTTTAAGAGAAGCGGCACAGCGCTATGGTAAATCTTTGTATGGCAAACACTTGGCAAATGTTTTAGAGCACCGCGTATTGAATAGCACGACAAAAACGGTAGGTATCTAAATGGAATACAAAAACATCATCGTTACTGGCGGTTGTGGCTTTATTGGTTCTAACTTTGTTCACTATGTTGTGAATAACCATCCAGAAACACATGTGACCGTTCTTGATAAGCTTACCTATGCGGGTAATAAAGAAAATATTGCAGGACTTCCCGAAAACAGGGTAGAGCTTGTGGTTGGAGATATTTGCGACAAGGAACTATTAGACAAATTGGTTCCAGGGCATGATGCAATTGTTCATTATGCTGCTGAGTCTCATAACGACAACTCCATCGCTAATCCTGAACCTTTCCTAAAAACCAATGTGGAAGGTACTTATTGTCTGCTTGAAGCGTGCAGAAAGTATGGTATCCGTTACCATCATGTATCAACTGATGAAGTATATGGTGATCTTGCCCTCGATGATCCTGTGCGCTTTACCGAAGAAACGCCATATAATCCATCGAGTCCCTATAGCTCAACTAAGGCTGCTTCAGATATGCTCGTTCGCGCGTGGACACGCACCTATGGACTAAAGACAACCATTTCTAATTGCTCAAATAACTATGGTCCCTATCAGCATATAGAGAAATTCATTCCAAGGCAGATTACTAATATCATTTGCGGCATTAAACCAAAACTTTACGGCGATGGTTTAAATGTTCGTGACTGGATTCATACCGAAGATCATTCTTCGGCGGTATGGACAATCCTTACCAAGGGGAAGCTTGGTGAAACATACCTTATTGGTGCTGATGGCGAAAAGAACAACATTGATGTTTTGCATGCCATTCTAAAAGCCGTGGGTAAAGAAGAAAACGACTTTGATTGGGCAAAAGATCGTCCAGGGCATGATAGGCGTTATGCTATTGATTCTACCAAGTTGCGTACTGAACTTGGCTGGCAGCCTCAGCATACCAACTTCGAAGAAGGGCTAGCTCAAACCATCCAGTGGTACAAAGACAACGAAGCTTGGTGGCTTCCTGTCAAAGAAGCAACCGAAGCTAAGTATGCCAAGCAAGGTCAGTAACCAATCTACAGAAAAAGCTACGCTTTTAAAATATGCAAAGTACTCAGGAGGCGAATGGCATGACAAAGGAAAGTACTCCTGTGTTCGCCTTAATATTTGCTGGTGGCATGGGCGAGCGCATGGAGGGTGCTCGAATTCCTAAGCAATTTTTGGAAATAGGGGGAAAGTCAATAATCGTTCGGACTGTTGAACAATTTCAAAATCATCCTTCTGTGGATGGTATTGTAGTCGTCTGCTTGGAAGACTGGATAGAAGAATTTCTTGCCCAAGTTGAACTATTCCGCCTTTCAAAAGTGATAGAGGTAGTTTGTGGCGGGGCTACAGGTCAAGAATCGATTTACAATGGGCTTTGCGCGATTTCGAAGATCGAATCCAGGAAATCAATTGTTCTAGTTCATGACGGCGTACGTCCCCTAATTAATACAACGACTATCGCTCACTGTATAGACTCGGTATTCGAAAAAGGCTGTACTGCTACTGTTGCACCAGCCATTGAAACAATAATCGAGGAAAAAGATGGCAGAGTAAATCGCGTTGTAGATCGTGCAAAATGCAGACTAGCACGGGCGCCTCAAGGTTTTTGGACTGACGATTTAATCGCTGCGCACACGAAAGCAAACAGAGACAAACTATCATTTATAGATTCTATTTCTCTGATGGCTCACTATGGACATGAAATTTTTACTGTAGAGGGGCCAATAGAGAATATAAAAATAACTTCTCCCCGTGATTTCTTTGCTTTAAAAGGTTATATGGACATGAAAGAGCTTAGCCAATTATGGGAAGTTTAAACGCTGGTGTATCCTGGGATCAGGCGGACTATATTGTCCAGACAGTTCCTTTTAACTGGAAGACGGTAATCGGTAAAAGAATATTAATCACGGGTGCGACAGGCTTGATCGGGGCTCAATTGACAAGGGTCTTGCTTACTGCGGCTGATAGATTCAACTTGGATATGCATTTGATTTTGCCAGTGAGAGACGAAAGAAAAGCAAAGCTATTCTTTGGAGATGAATCTAGGAATATCAGTTATATTAAATGGGATTTAGAAACCCCGGATTTGAATGGTATTGAATTTAATTTTGCATTTCATTTAGCTAGCCCGACTTCTAGTAGCTTTTTTAAAGAATCTCCAGTTGAAACTATTAAGCAAATAATTGGCGGTAGCGAAGCAGTATTAAATTGCGCTAAAAGGTGCAAGGCGGAGAAAATAATTTTTCTTTCGAGCATGGAAGTTTACGGCGAAATAGAGACCGTTGCAAGGGAAACACAGATTGGTTCCATGGATACCATGATTGTTCGAAATTGCTATCCCGAAGCAAAAAAACTTGTAGAGTGTTTATGCGCTTCTTACGCAGAGGAGTTTGGGGTAGCATGCACGGTAGCACGTCTTTCCCAATGTTTTGGTGAGGGAGTGGCACGGGGAGATAATCGTGTTTTTGCGGAATTCGCACGAAGAGCCGTTTCTGGAGAGAATATTGTTTTATTTACGGATGGCTTAAAGAAAAATATGTATGTTTCTGTCGATGATGCTGTCAGCGCTTTGTTGATTCTTTTAGAAAAAGGGGAAAGTCAGCATATTTATAACATCGCGAACGAAAAAACATATTGCAGTGTAAAAGAAATGGCATATTTTGTGAAAGAAGTCTTTGGACCAGCATCTGCTCGGGTGTGCTTTAAAAAAGACACAGAGAGAGAAGCTATATTCAGGAAGTCTTCAAATCTAAAACTAGATTGCTCTGAGATAAGGAAGCTAGGTTGGTTTCCTACTCAGGATTTATTTGATATGTATGCATTGATGATTTCAGGTTGGGGATTTGATCCTGCGCAGTTTCGTAGTAAGCATCATTAGTGAACCGTTTTGAGGGCAATATATGTGGGTTCAGTTTTTTATAGACGTTTTATTCGCTATTGCAGTTGTTTTTATGCCAGGGTATTTCTTGTGTAGATCCGTACGGTTTCCTATGGCGGTCAGTATGGCATCTGCTCCATTTATCTCGTGTACATTATTGTTTTCGCTCGCATTTGTCTTTTTAAAATTAGGGATATCTGGATCATGGTTCATCTTGGTCGGCCCTGTGTTTTTTATCGCATTTTTAGCATATATTATTCGTTTAGCTATTAACGTACGGCTTCGACCTACAGAACGCTTAAACCGTAAAGAAACAAATAGCCGCGGCTTAGCTGTGATGGCTTTATATGTGATTTTAGGCTTAGTTATTGGCGCGTTGTTTTTGGTGAAGGCGTTTGACGGAGCAAATTCTTTCGCGCAGCAGTATGACAATTATTATCATTTAAATCTTATTCGTCAGTATTTAGAAACAGGGTATTATGCCCAAGATGGCATTCTTGACTATCCTGCTGCTTGGCATTGTCTAGTTGCCGTGGTCGCTAGTTTTGGCGCAGGAGATTTGTGCGTTGCCTTAAATGCGGTAAATTATGTTTTAATTTCTGTGGTTTTACCCTCAGGTATTTTTTTGCTACTACGTACTTTTTGTGGGCAAAATTTCTGGGTATTAATTTCTGGCTCTGTCTGTCCGCTTGCTTTTACTGCGTTTCCTTGGGGACTTATTGCATTTGGACCCTTGTATCCAAATTTGCTTTCGTTTGTAGTATTGCCAGCAATAATGAGTTTGTTTGCTCAAGGTTTTTTGGAGATACAGGTTGATGTAAAAATTCGATATTTTATTGCCTTTCTTGTCGGTTGCTTAGGCTTACTTGTCATGCATCCTGGAGCAATTTTTGCAGGAATTGTTCTTATGGCGCCTTTTGTTGTTTCGAGGATTTGGAACACAGGATTTAAACAGCAATGGTTACGCAAAAAAGTGATTAAGCTTTTGTTTGTGTGCGGATTCCTTGGATTTGTAGTAGTGGTTTGGATTATCTGTTATAAGCTCCCTGCTTTTCAGGCTACCGTTTCGTTTACTTGGCCAGCATATTTATCTGTTTCTGATGCGCTTATTAATGCGCTGCTTGTTAATTGGACGCCGTATTGTAAACCACAGTTCATACTTGCGCTTTTCGTGTTTGTTGGAATAGTGCAGTGTATTGTGAAAAAGCGAGGAATATGGCTTGTTACATCTTATGCCGTTGCACTTGTGATCCTGGCAACGGTTCAGTCTACCGAGGGAACACTTAAGCACGTTCTTGGTGGCTTTTGGTACACAGACAAATTTCGAATCGCGGCGATAGCTGCCTTAGCTGGAATCCCCTTAGCTTCTATAGGGCTTTCTGCCTTGATAGCAGGTGTGTATAAGATGCTTAAAATAGAAAATAAAGGGTTAGGAAAAAAGGAAGGTTTTCGTTACGTTTGTGCTCTTTTAGTTGCAGTGGCGGTAGCGTTATATTTTCCAAATTACGATAATTCTTCAGAAGAAATAAAAGAAACGGTGATTACACCCTTTGGGAATGTGTATGGTTTGATAGCGGAAAGAAATAGTCTATCTGAAGAAGCAGTGTTCAGTGAAGAAGAAGTTAATTTTGCCAACAAGGCTAAAGCAACTGTTGGAGAAAAAGCTCTAGTAGCAAATATTCCTTTTGATGGTAGTTACCTTTCTTCTGGCGTTGTGGGACTTAATGTTGCCTATCGCGCTCTCGAAACCGCAGGTTACTGGGATGGTACTACAGATCCTGAGGGAACTTTGATAAGAGCAAATTTATGCAATTACATGAGCGATTCCGCAACTTATGATGCGTTAGAGAATAGCGGTATTCGCTACGTTATCTTGTTTGATATTTATGATAAAGATGGGGAGCGGATGTATGATGCCGCTAAAGATTTGTCGCTATGGAGGGGTATTATGAATGTTAGTGATGATACCCCTGGTTTTGAGATTGTTCTCGCTGAAGGCGATATGAGATTGTATCGGTTAACAGGTTTTTAATACCATGCTAGTTTTAATGCTGGATTTGCGGAGGATTAGATGGATAAGTCGTATTTAGTAAGCATTATCGTTCCTGTGTGTAACGTGCAAAGATATTTGCGACAATGCTTAAATAGTTTGACATATCAAACTTTAGAAGACATTCAAATAATCTGTATAGATGACGGCTCGACAGATGGCTCGTTGGGCATTCTCCAAGAATTTGCAAGCTATGATCCGCGTATCGAAATTATCTCAAAGCCTAATGCCGGATATGGGCATACTATGAACTGCGGTTTAAGTGCTGCAAAAGGCGAATATGTAGGTATCGTCGAATCTGATGATTGGGCAGATCCTGACATGTTCGAGAGTTTATATAACTTCGCGAAACAGTACAATGCGGATGTGGTTAAAAGTAATTTTTACTATTACCATTCTGATACTGACGGCAAAAATGATCCTCCGATCGATAATTTAAATGCATGCGAATACAACAAAGTATTTTGTCCCTTGGACGAACAAAATATCTTTTTGACGCAGCCTGCAATTTGGAGCGCGTTGTATAGACGGGAGTTTCTAGAGAAGGAAGCAATTTTATTTATAGAAACTCCCGGGGCTTCTTTTCAAGATACTTCATTTAACTTTAAGGTATTTGCTACAGCAAAGCGGGTTGTTTTGACTGACAAGGCATATCTTCATTACCGTATAGATAATGCGAGCTCTTCAGTTAAATCCCTAAGTAAGGTTTTCTGTATTTGTGATGAATATCAAGCTATTTGGGATTTCGCTAGGTCTAGAAATGAGGTCTATTCTAAGTTGAAACATAGAATCCCCCAAATTCAATTTGGAGGATATCTCTGGAATCTAGATAGGCTTACTCCGAGACTTCAATACCAGTTTTATGAAAGACTGGTCAAAGAATTTAAGGCTTTTGCTAAAGATGATCTGATCAGAGAAGATTATTTTGATGAAGCTGCTTGGGACAAAGTGACCGACATTTTGTCGAATTCCGACAACTATTTTTGTGCGAATTATGGTCCCGTACAGATAAACAATACGTTTTTGGCAGCTTTTGAGTCAAACGCAATACGTGGTTGCGATCGCGTAGTTAAAGAATTGTTGAAAAATATACATGACACCGATGAATTGTATCTCTGGTCTTCGGTGCTTGATTTAACGAAGATCCCGTCTATACAGAAGATAGTTGAGGAAACTCCGAATGTTCATTTTTCTAATAATGAGATAGTTCAGTCTTTTTCAGCTCAATTAAACGTGGAAGAAGTAAGCGGGAAAGAATTGGTCGTTTTGTATTTAGGTGGTCCAGAATGGAGTTCAAAAAAAACGTCTCAATTAATGAAATCCGTTAAATCTATGCTTGAAGCTGAAACCAACGTTTCTTATATAAATGAGGCTTGGGCGCTAGGGAAATGGCCTACGGATGATCTGAAAAAGCAAGACAATCCAATATGGCTTAGTTTGCTGTTATTCGGCTATTACAGCGAAGAAAATAGTGTATTTTCTGCCGAAAGAATGCCGAAATGGATTTTAGGAAATAATGAACCAGGGCATCAAATTGAGACGAAAGCTTATATTTCGTGTTACAAATCGCTGCAACGATTATATAGTCTGGCGAGCGCTAGATCCGGTTGCGATTTTCTGGAAAGACAAAAGGTGCAGCTGCTTTTCCGGGCGCTATATGATCGTTTTCGGTCTTGTTATCAGACATTTAATTATGAAGATAGGTGCAAGATTGTAAAACCTTCACCGAAGGATTTTTCTCCTTGGCTTGTTTCTAAACCAAAAAAGAATTCGAAAAAAACTTTAGTTTCTATTATTATTCCAGTTTTCAACTCCGAGCAGTATCTTGATGAGTGTATGGAAACTGTTTTGAGTCAGAGTTTAAAAGACATAGAAATAATCTGCATTGATGATGGCTCGACAGATAGTTCTTTAGCGATATTGAGTCGTTATGCCGATGAAGATGATCGTATTGTGGTTTTTTCTCAGTTTAATGGCGGAGCGGGGTCTGCAAGAAACTGTGGTATTGAGCATGCTTCAGGGGAATACTTGGCTTTTATTGATCCTGATGATCATTATCCAGAATTGTTTACTGTAGAGAAACTATACAAAGCGGCAGTGGATAATAGCGTAAAAATCGCTGGTGGCTCTTTCGTTATGCAATATCCAGACGGAAAAGTGTTAACGCATTTCGGAGGGGATCAGTTTTTTTACACTTTTAGGGATTGCGGAATTAAAACACTGAGCTCTCTTCAGTCGGATTATGGATGGATCCGATTCATATATCATCACTCAATTTTCCTAGAGGGTAATGTACGATTCCCTGAGTATCGCTGGTATGAGGATCCTGTTTTTTTGATTAATGTAATGGAATATTGTGACGAATTTTACGCCATCACCGATCCAGTGTATTCCTATCGCGCAGAATATAAAACGCTATCTTGGAATGTTGAAAAAGTTCGAGACTTGGTAAAAGGCGTATCTCATAATATGAAGTTTGCAAAGAAAAATGAATTAAATACGCTTTACACAAATTTGATTTTACGTTTGGAGAGAGATTATTACGAGGCAATTAAAGAATTTGTAACAGACGAGGAAATTTATTCTATTCTCATCGAAATACAAGGGAATCTCGACTTACATTTATTTAATATTGCTCAAGATAGTGGCTGGCATACATATTTAATTAGAGCCCTTGCTGATCTAACAGTTCGAGATACTGCTGTTGTCCGCTTGGCGAAACAAATTGAAAAAACGCATTTTTACGGAAAGCTTCAAGAAACTCGAGAAAAAGTTCATTAAGCAAAAGAAGCTATATGGAGACTTAGGTGAAGCAATGGTTTGGGTACTATTTTTTGCTTGTGTGCTCGCGTGCATAGTATATGTATATTTACCAGGGTTCTTTATCTTAAGGGCATGCTATTGCTCTCGGTTTATTAGTTTGGTTTCGGCTCCTCTGGTTTCTATAGCTGGCTACGGAATTATTGCGCTTATACTTGGAGCAATAGGGGTTTTTGTTAATTGGGTAATTTTGTTTTTTAGCCTTGGGATTCTAGCGTTTATTGCCTTTTTGTATGCGACTCGGCACAAAAAAAAGCGCACTGTAGTTTTTTTACATAACGAAACTAAGAGGACATGGTTTCATGTTTTGCTCTACGTTGGCTTTGGATTGGCTATAACGGGATGGGTCTATATCATAACTTTAGATGGACCAGACTCTTTTATACCTGGCAATGATTACACGACTCATTTAAATACTATTCAGTCATTTATCGATTCGGGTAATTGGTCGACTCTTGCTGGTAGTTATTATCCACGCGGCTGGGCTGAGCTAGCTACGATGGTTGCTCAATCCTTCTCAGTAAGTGCACCGTTTGCCTCTAACGTAGTGAATTCGGTTATTGTCAGTGTAGTCTATCCGCTTTCAATGCTCGGCTTTATGACGCACTGTTTTAAAGACCATCCTCTTATAGTAAGTTGCGGATCAATTTGCGTACTTGCTTTCACTGCGTTTCCTTGGAACGTGCTTACGGGAAGTCCGATTGCACCCAACGTGTTGGGGTTTTCACTGACTCCGATTGCATTATTATTTGTAATGCTTTTATTGCGGGATGGCGCAGGAAAACAGGCTAGAGCCATTTGTGCTTGTGTATTAGTCTGCTTTGCGGTTTCTTGTGCGTTTACTCATCCGAACGCTCTGTATACTGCGGGAGTATTTGCTATACCTTATTGTGCTTACCGAATCCTTATATATAAGAATGAACGAATTTTTCCACCAAATAAGATTGGCATAACTCGGCGCATTGCTGCGATTCTTGTGCTGTTATTGGTGGTTTCAGCAATTTGGATTGGGAGTTATATTAATCCACTTTTTGCTAGCATAGTTAACTTTAATTGGCCGGCGGTTGCGACGGCAAAACAGGCTTTGGTTTATACTGTGACTTTGTCGTTTATCGATATGCCAGCTCAATGGTTTGCGGCTTGTATGGTCATTCTCGGCATTGTATATTCTTTCTGCCAAAAGAGGTACCTTTGGATAACGGTGAGCTTTTTGCTGTTTATTGGTGCCTATATCCTTAATGTTTCTACGGATGGCTTTGTTAAGCAACTACTCACTGGATTTTGGTATACAGCGTCGAGGCGTCTTTCTGCCGCGGCGGTTATAATGGGCGTACCTCTTCTTGCTATGGGATGTTTTGTGGTTATTCGCTCTATCCAAGTTGCTTTTGAGTATATAAATCGAAGGAAGCTGGGGAAAGTCCAGAATTATTTAATCGCAGCCTGTTTTTCGCTTCTATTTGCTATTGCGAATTACATGCCTAGTTTTGTTGTTCCTGGTCCGACAGGTCAAGTTGTAACGTCGTTTGGTTACCTTACAGATAAGTTCTCAGCCGAGAACGCCATTGAGGATAATTGGATTTTAGATAAAGAGGAGCGATATTTTCTGAGTGAAGTAAAAAAAATAGTAGGAGAAGATGTTGTTATTAACCTACCGTACGACGGGAGTGCTTTTGCATACTGTTTGAATCAGATTAATATTTACTATCAACATTATTCTCCAAAAAATGATGCTGATAGTGTGATTCTTCAGACCTCTCTTGATGCTGTTGCTGAGGATCCTCAGGTTTCTAGTGCCTTAAGCAATAAAGACGTGCATTGGCTTCTGATCCTGGACTATCAGGGGGGTGAATACGATACTGTCGAGTTTAATCGCGAGGCTTGGCAGGGGATAGTTAACGTTAAAGATGAAACGCCAGGTTTCGAATTGGTTTTATCTAAGGATGATATGCGCCTATACAAAATAAAGTATTAATGGAAACCGAATTGGGGGAATATATGTCCATAGTTGAAGCAATAAAGAAGGTCCTTCCACCTTCCTCGCGTTCATTTCACGCCTTCCGCGAAGCTGAAGAAAACCGACATAAAGAAATGTTGCAAGAGCTATCTAACCAGGTAGACTCACTTCTTAAAATGCAATTAGAAATAAAGGAAGAACTTGCAGCACTTCAAAAAAACCTTAAAGCTCATGATTCTCATATGAAATTTTTTGAATGGGAGTCTTACAGAACAGCAAATGAGACAAACGAAGAAGCAAAAAAGCGGTTTTTTAGATCATTACCACCTGCTTCGGGTTCCAAGAGACTGATTCAGCGTGGTACCGTGAAGCTACTTAAAGCTTTTAACGAGATATGCAAAGAAAATGGGCTTTCATATTATGCTGGCGGGGGAACCCTTATTGGTGCAATACGTCATAACGGTTTCATACCATGGGATGATGATATAGATCTGGTCATGATGCGTGATGATTATGAAAAACTTAAGCGATGTATGGCAAGATTTCCAGAATATCGAATATCTGTTTTATATGATCCCTTCGTACTATGCCGTCAGATACGATTTATGTTTAAAGAACCAGGCATCCCATGTTTTTTAGATATCTTCCCTTTTGATTACGCCAATGAAGCAGAGGCGAGGGAGCTCCTCTTTGAATTAAGAAAGGAGTTGATGTTTGATCTTTCTTCAGATGTGCTATATTCCGAATGGTTACGAAGAGGCTGTATCGATGAGCATGATTTGCTCGCTAGGAAGATTTCAGAAAAGTTTGACAATTATATTGCTATTGCTAAGGATAAGAACATTATTTCAGGTCGAAACAATGGGAGATACCTTGTCAGGGGTCTAGATAATTTTGACGATCCAAATGGATATCACTGGTCTGCGCCGCTGTCGGAAGTTTTGCCCATAGAATGGGTGCCCTTCGATGAAACAGTGATTGCAATTCCTGCAAACTATAAAACTTTTCTTGAAGGAGCGTATGGGGACATTTACGATCTTCCAAAAGACATTTATACACATTTCGATCATATCGCAGATCAAGTTTCTGATTATTCTGTTATGGAAAAGCAGCTGGAAAAAAAGCTGAAGGAACTCGGCTAATCTCCTTCAGCTTTTTGATTACGAAAGATTGGTTGCTACGGACTTTGCTAAGATCTCTCTATCAAACATATTGAAAACTGATTCATTCCCAACGAATACTAAAGACTGAGTATTATTGGACTTAATTACAGAAAAAGCCTCTGCGATACTATCTAAATTGCGGGGACTTTCCAGTAGAATTGGATATGAATCTTTCTTGAGAGCAGTAATGAGGGTTAGTCCATCTTCTGGATTTTCGGGCGAGATAATATAAAGTCCCGAATAATCTAGGTCACAATTATTCTTAATCCAGTCATTGATGATTTTGTTTGCATCAAAAGGATTTTTTCCACAGAACCGAACAATATTTAATCCTTTGTCTTCCAGTGGGGTAAGAGATGCATCAGGAAATGAAGTTTGCCCGCCAAGAATGAGTATTTGTTTGAAAATTCCGGATGTGAGAATTTCTAGAGTTTGCTTGCCAATAATCCCATTTTCGACATGGTAAAACACAGGCACCTTATTTTGGGCAATAAAAGGTGTAAGCGAAAGTAGGTCAGCAGTACAGTTTGGGTAGGTTAAAATTGCGACTTGAGATTCTGTTTGTGGAAAAGAACAATAGAGAATATTCGCGATCTCGTTATAGGTTTCCGCTGAGACACGTTGTGGAAAAGTCCCAATTATTTTTTCTATTGAGCTAAAAACGTGGTCAGAAATATGGTTCTGGTTACCTATGGCTATCGCTTGTTTTACACCGTGCTGCTTTAGGGTATTGGCGGTTATATCGGGAAGACTATCTCTCCTGGTCAATAAGATAGGCAAGCCGATTTTTGAGGATAATGAACTACCAAGAAAGGCGGTAGGAGAATCTTCGCCGGAAGCTATGATTACCTTGTCAAAATGACCATTGTTATTGTGGTAATTTTCAAATAGGTTTACTGCAGTGCTGTATCTGTCTTCCTTGCTTATTACTTTTATTACGCCTTGAGGAATGGGGATATCCAGATGGAGCATTTGATTGACTTGCAATTCTGCTTCAGCGGAACCTATCCTCCCTCCTAGCATTCTGTATACTCGACACACATCATGGGCGCTTCCAGCTATGCGCTCATGGCCTTTTTCGATCCAGATTGCTTTATTGCATAAACGTTCAATCTGGTCGTTACTGTGCGAAACAATTAATACAGTTACGCCATGTTCTTTAATTAAGGTATTAATGCGTCGTTCGCATTTCTGTTGAAACATGAAGTCGCCAACAGAAAGAACTTCGTCAACTATTAGGATTTCTGGAACGATGACCGTAGCTATAGCAAAAGCAATTCGGGCAACCATGCCAGAGGAATAATTCTTAAGAGGCATGTCCAAGAATTGTTCGATCTCTGCGAATTCAACAATCTCCTCAAAGTGTTGTTCAATAAATTTTTTCGAATATCCTAAAAGGGCACCGTTGAGATAAATGTTTTCTCGCGCAGTGAGCTCCATGTCGAAGCCTGCCCCCAGTTCAATAAGCGGCGCAATACTGCCGTTTACGGTACAGGTTCCTTCGCTTGGTTCTAAGACGCCAGCGATGATTTTCAGTAAGGTAGATTTGCCTGATCCGTTTGTGCCTAAAATGCCAAAAACATCGCCTTTTTTAACCTCAAGAGAAACATGATCTAAGGCTCGAAATTCCTTAAAATGCAATTCCCTTTTGGCAAGCGCAATCGCGTATTCTTTTAAATTATTCATCGTTTCACTGGCCATATTGAAGACCATTGATACGTCATCGACTTTAATCATGGTTTCGGAGGAACCGTTTAGCTCCTCTTCGGAAGAAGTATCTCCTAAGAATGAAGTGTTTACTACTTCAGGCATATTGACCACCTAAACGTAGAGGATGAATTTCTTTTCAAGTTTACGGAATACCAAAAATCCGATTGTCAGAACGACAAAGCCCATACCGAAGCATAAAAGATTAAGTTCTAAGCTTGGAGTTACGTTCCAAAGAGCAATATCGCGCATGTAGGTAACGTAGTGATACATGGGGTTAAAGTTCATAACGCTCATCATCCAGTCAGGCAAAATGCTTACTGGGTAGAAGAGGGGTGTTGCATAGGTCCATGCGGTAATAACTACTCCCCAAAGATGGCCGATATCTCGGAAAAATACTACGAGTGCTGAAAGCAAAAAACCAAGACCAGCACTGAACATAAGCAAATAAAGCAGTAATAAGGGCAGGAATAACAAGTTAGGCGTAGGCATAACTTGAAAAAAGATCATTACCGCCGCAACTGCTATAAGGGAGAGTACGTAGTTTACAAGCTGGAAAAGGACTTTTTCCAAAGGAAAGAGTATCTTATCTATACGAATTTTCTTAATGAGTGCAGAAGATTCGATAATAGAATTCATCGCGCTTGTGGTCGAATCCGACATCAAAGTAAACAGCGTGCTTCCTAGGATAAGGTAGAGCGGAAAATTGTCGATATCAAAACGGAAGAAAGTGCTAAACACGGCAGAGAGAACAATCATCATCAAAAGAGGATTGAGTACTGACCACAAAACGCCTAATACACTACGGCGATATTTTAATTTGAAGTCTTTGGAAACCAGCGACGACAGGATAAACCAGTTACGTTTTAGTGCTGATTTTTGGCTTGTTGCCACAAGGAACCTCCGAA
Source organism: uncultured Cryptobacterium sp. (assembly GCA_958410215.1). Classification (GTDB taxonomy): domain Bacteria; phylum Actinomycetota; class Coriobacteriia; order Coriobacteriales; family Eggerthellaceae; genus Anaerotardibacter. The sequence continues at coordinate 18,645 of CATYOF010000003.1, forward strand.
GTTATGGTTTGTTGTTTGTGTAATAGCGTCGGCAAACAATCTTAAAACTATATTATTCTATCTTATGGTGTCAATTTGGATACAATCCTTACCAGGTATGCATACTAAGTGCACGATTTAGAGCATATTTTTAGTTGAGCGGACTTAGTTAAGCGCAAGTGTAAATATTGAATTTGCGCTAATTTACGGAATGAGGACTGATGGAGCGTTCGCAAAAGAATAGATTGAGCCTATTGATTGAAAAGTGGATTGCTGCCATGGAGAATTCCAACAGAGGGTTTTATCTCTCGTATATATTTCTTTTCTGCCTCTTTTTTCTTTTGTTTGCTTCTGGTCTTTTGGTAAATAAAAGAGGTTTTATCTGGGCTACCGATGGCTTGGAACAGCAATATATGTTTTTCATTATGCAGGGGGAGTGGTTACGCGAACTTTTGCATAATTTTTTTATCGATCATTCATTTGTTGTTCCTATGTGGACTGACATGGTTGGTTATGGCGCTGACTATGTGATTTCGGTTGGGAACACCTTAGGCGATCCCATAATGTGGCTTTCAGTTTTTGCTACAGCGCAAAATGCCGATTTGCTGCTTAATGCAACGGTATTTATAACTTTCTTTTTGGCAGGCTTAACTTTTCTTGGGTATTGTCGATATAAGGATTTTGATAAGTTTTCATCTCTCATTGGATGCATGGTGTATGTTTTTGCTGGGTATGGCCTTATAGCGTTTACCCAGATCTATCTTCTGTATCCGCTTGTCTTAGGCCCACTTGCTTTATGGGGCGTAGATAAGGTTTTTGATAGGAAATCGCCAGCCTTATTTGTTGGGGCAATGTTTCTTTGCTTCTTTTGTTCGGTTACGCAGGCATATGTGACGTGTTTAGCTTTGTTTGTTTATTGCCTCGTTAGGGTATTTAATCTGGAAGAAAAACTTACCCTTAGAAGCTTTTTTAGCTGGTTTTTAAAGATATTTGGTTGTATTTGCTTGTCAGCCCTTTTGGCGTGCATTCTGTTTTTTCCAAACGCAATGTCGCTATTGTCGCAAGATAGATTAGGTTTGGATAGATATGAGAGCCTAACCTATTCTTTGGGTTATTACTTACAAGTACTGGAAGGTTTTATATCTCCTACATCCGTTGGTGCAGATTGCATGTATGGCTTCGCCCCTATTGCTCTTATAGCTGTTTTTGGCCTTTTCTTTGTTAAAAATACTGGGATAGATAAGAAAGCTAAACGTATACTTCGAGTGTTGTTCGTAGTGTTTACTTTGTTTTTATGTTTGCCATTTTTTGGGCGTATTTTTAATGGGTTTGCCTATCCCAACAATCGTTGGGTTTGGATATATACCCTACTGGTATCCCTGATTGTGGTTTTGCTTCTTCCTGCTTTAAAAAGAGCGCTTGAAGCAGGAGATCGAAAAGTACTTGTAGCATCTTTGTGCTATGCGCTTTTCTGTATGTTATTTCTTATGTGGTATACAGGTGAGACGTTTTACGTGATGCTGGTTATCCTGTTTGCTTCGATTGCCGTTCTATATGCTTTTCGCAATAAACAGGCATTGCTTAATGTGTTTCTTTTTGGTTTGGTTGCTGTCAGTGTTTTCTACGTCTCCTTTCAATGGGGATATAGTATGAGTCCGAATCAAGTTCAGCTAGGGGAATCTTATAATTACGCGGTTCGTGACGATGCCTCGTCGGTAGTAATGGGTATAGAGGGATCCGAAGAGGAACGATACGATTCTGCTGTTGAGCACCAATGGCGCAATGGAAATATAGCAAACGGGATGTTGGGAAGCACGTTTTATAACAGTTATTACAATAGCTATATCGATGATTACCACACCAGTCTAGGACTCGCCACCTCGTCGATGAACTTTTCTTATGCTGGCTTTAATTCTAGAACCACCATGGAGGCACTAGCTGGGGTTGAAAACTTTGTTGTTCCTTCAGGTGATACGGATATGCTGCCGCCGCTTTATCGCACTTTGGCAGCGGAAGGCGCGGTTAAAGAAGTCGATTATTCCGTTTATAAAGCTGAAGAAACATTACCATTGGCTTTTACTTATGATTCTTCAATTTCTCGTCAGGACTATGATGCATTGTCTATAGCGCAGCGACAAGACGCATTAACGCAGAGCGTTGTTCTTGATCAGGCAAGCCAAAAAAACCAAGGAAACTATGCAGAAATAGAAAGCTATACGAAAGAAATTCCTTCCTCGCTAAGTTTTACTAAAGCGGGTGAGGATGTTGTCGAGGTTTCAGACACCTTTACGGTAGATGAAAAAGAATCGGGTGTAGCTATTGAAGGAAATACAATTACTATTTCTCAGCCTAATACCACCCTTTATTTGAATGCTGAGATTCCTGCTGAAACAGAAGCGTACTTTATATGCTCTGGCATGGACTATGAACCCCTGAAAAAAACAATTGATCCAAGCTTGTCCCGAACAGAGAAAGTGCTGGCTACATTAGATCAAATGATTACGGAAGATTCTAAAGAATGCAAAATTCTTGTTTCTGGTGATGGAATGGTTCAAGAAATATGGTTTATGAATAACAAGCATCATCTCTATGGCGGAAAGGACGACTGGGCAGTAAACACTGGCTATTCGGAAGAAGAGCGTCATACTATAGCGTTACAATTCAGCTCTCCTGGAGTTTATTCCTTTGATGATTTTGGGGTGTATGCGCAGGATGTTTCCGCGGTAGAGGAAGATATTAACGATCTAGCTTCGCGTGGAGCAGAAGATATCCAAGAATTTGACAATGGTTATTCATGCACAGCAACTGCTGACGGCCATGGTGAATATCTTTATTTCCGTATTCCATATGCAGAAGGCTGGACTGCAATGGTTGATGGCGAACCCGCTGAAATCGTAAATGCAAATGTAGGTTTTATGGCGGTTCAGTTGCCAGAGGGTACTCATAGTGTTGAACTCCATTATGAAACACCAAATTTGCGAACGGGTGCGATTCTTTCGCTGGTTGGCGTTGTAATTGTTATTGGACTCGTGATTCTTTCAAAGAAACAGAAAAACACAAAAGCGAACAATGGCCTAAATAGGTAAGATGGCAAAGTGCATATATTATGTACTGAGTTTGAAGATCGAATTCAGGGGTTGGCTTCCACACTTCTTGCACTGATGCCGTAGGCAGTACCCCCTGGGAAATGGTGCATCAATGATTAAGCATAAACTATCGAATGTTGTTCTGAAAATCGCAGATCATATGAAAGACTATCCTGAGGTTTATTATCGGGTTGATTCTACCAATGACGGCTCTGCTGTATTTAATGAGGCTGATCAGGCTCTTGAGATTGCTGGCAGGGTTGATTTCCTTACTTATTTCAATTCTTGTTCGGTAGTCAAGTGGAAAAAATACACCAACATCCAAAGGATTAAACTTCATTTGGAATTAGCAGGCGATGCTTGTGTAATTCAATTTGTTGGCATTTCCCATAAAGACAAGAATGCTTCGGTTTTGGCTGAGGGTCAGCGTTTAGTTGGTGGGGTAGAGAAAAACGGCCACTTAGTTTTCGAAATCGATGCGCCAGCAACCGATAAAGACATTCTTGGCTTTGTATTGCAGGTTCGCGGCAAAGCACAGCTATTTGATGCGTATTACTTTACGGAAATCGAAGAGGATGCAATCAATCCAGTAAAACTCGCTTTATCCACAACCACCTTCAAAAAAGAACAATACATTGTTCCCAACATTGAGCTCGTAAAGCGCGAGGTATTAGCTTCGGACGATCCTGTCGCGAAAGCATTTCATTTGTTCGTGGTAGATAACGGATGCACCCTGGATGCTGCCGCTTTGTCTGACGATGGCGTAACGGTGCTTCCTAATAAAAATGTTGGTGGTGCTGGTGGTTTTGCTCGCGGCATGATGGAAGCGCTGTCGAGCGATGGAGGATTTACGCATATTCTTCTTATGGATGACGACGTAAAGGTTTCTTCAGAAAGCCTTAAGCGTACCTACAATCTGTTGGCGCTTGCTCAAGGTAAGTATCGCAATGCTTTTATTAATGGTGCGATGCTTGCGATAGAGGAACCAAATCTTCAATTCGAAGATGTTTCTTACGTAATTAAATCGGGTGCTTATCGTCGTATAAAAGGCGATTATTATATTGATGAAACGACAGATATTGCCGAAAACGAAGCGGTTGATGTTGAAGTTTCCAATGCTTACGGGGCTTGGTGGTATAGCTGCATCCCGCTAAATGAAGTGCGTGAAAAGGGCCTACCATTGCCTCTGTTTGTTCGTTGTGATGATGTTGAATACGGCATGCGAACCAAGCCAACCTACATGACAATGAATGGCATTTGCGTTTGGCATGAAGGATTCGAAGGCAGATTCCGTCCTTCGGTAGATTGTTATCAGTATATTCGCAACTTCATGGTCATGATTGCAATGGATGACTGCGCTTCAGAAAAGATGTTTGTTGCACGCTGGGAGCGTAATATTCGCTTGCATATGAGAACCATGGAATATGACACGGTGGAGCTATTCCTTGATGGTATGGAAGATTACCTTAAGGGCCCTGATTATCTTGCTAGTGTTAGTGGCGAAGAACTCATGAAGAAAAATGGTGCAAAGAACGAAAAGCTTGTACCTGTTGAAGATTTTGATCCAGAAATGATAGCTTCCATGAAACACAGTAGTCGTGCTTTTGGTGGAAAGTCTCATGTGGGGCAATTCTTACGTTTCTGGCGTACGTTGCCCTACGATCGCCATTTGTTGCCCGATGCTTTGTTGCGTGATAAACCCGAAGCGGTTTTCTATAGTGGTTTGTCGGTTCTGTCTCCGCGCTCTATGGCTACTAAGACATTGGTCGCGTTTGACCTTGAAGGCAAAAACGCGGCAGTGCGTCGCATGGATCGCGCCCGCTATCGTGAATTGATGGATCGTTTTGAGCGCCTAAAGAAAGAACACAAGGAACGCGGTGCTGAGGTTCGCGCTGCTTACAAGGCTGCAAATCCTTGGTTAACTTCTTGGGATTTTTGGAACAGCTATCTAGGCACGGATTTAAAACCAGCGGATAACTAGCGAGTTTTCGGTTTGGTTATTAAAGGCCTTCGAGAAATAGCTCGGAGGCCTTGTTATATATATTCAATTTTCGGATGAAATTTTAGCCCCTCCAGATTACCTTGGATAATCGTTTTCAGGCGTTCTCCTTTTTTGCTTTTTGCCTTAGTGAGTACCAGGAGCGCATGATATAGACCGCGTACCAAGATATATCCATATCCCTTAACGCCTTCGCGGCGATAGAAAACTACATCATTGCGATACGCTAACTTGTAGCGGCTTATTTTTTCTTCCGAATCAAGAGCGATATTGCCAATGCCGTTGCTCTTTGATTTGTGGGTTACTACGCTCTTTCCTGCAAGATAACAGGGATATTTGCGCGAGATACGGCGAGTGAATTCCCAATCGTCAGACCAGATAAAGAAGTCTTTAATAGGTAGTCCAAGTTCCTTGATGATTCGCGCTGGAACAAAAAGCGACACAAATGATGCGAGGGTGCAAGGCTGCAGTTCCGGAGAAAAATCAGTGATATTTTTAGTCAATGGATGGCGCTGGGTGTTCATAGTGCAAATGCTGCCATCGGTCCAGCGGCAAACGCTGCTTATATAACCATACTGTCCGTTTAACTGTGCGTCTGCTTTTAGAAATTCTTGCAGAGTGTCTTCATGGGGCATGCAGTCATCATCCATTACCCACACATAGTCGTAACCCAGTTCCACGGCTTTTCTCATGCCGTAGTTAAAGCCTCCTGCGCCACCTAAGTTGAATCCAGTATTGAAATAAAGGATCTGCTTTGTATTTGCTAGCGGTTTTAAGGCTTTCGAGGTTCCGTCGGTGCTGGCATTGTCGATTACAAGAATATCCAGGCTGGTTTCGCATGCTTGTGAAGCATCCGAAAAGTTTTGGTTCTGAAGACAGCTAAGACATTCAAGAAGCAGATCTTTTCGATTATAAGTAACAACAACAGCTGCAATTTTGGGCATTTTTGTCCTTAATAAAAGTAGAAGTAATTTTCAATTCATATGGTAAAGGATATAGATAATGAGTGAGAAATTACTTTAAGAAAACTTTTGTGGTGGTTGTCTTTTTTGGTTGGGTATGAGGAACTTTTGATGGTATCTACCAAGCCCCGAGCGATAGGGGAGCGGCGCCTGGCTACGTCCAATGCAGTCTGAAGTAGCATTCGTAGAGTCAAAACGACTAAAATCTATTAACAAAACAACCATAAAAACAAAATCGGGGATTCACCTATGAAAAAGTACGTAATGGCGCTCGATGCGGGAACAACCAGCAACCGTTGTATTTTGTTTGAGAAAGGCGGAACTATCGCCAGCATTGCACAAAAGGAGTTCACGCAGTATTTTCCTCAACCTGGATGGGTGGAGCACGATGCTGATGAAATTTGGTCCACTCAGCTTGGCGTGGCAGTGGAAGCGATGTCGAAAATTGGGGCATCGGCGGAAGACATTGCAGCAATAGGCATCACTAATCAAAGGGAAACAACCATTGTCTGGGATAACGCAACGGGAGAACCTGTGTGCCCTGCTATCGTTTGGCAATGTCGAAGAACGGCAGAGTTTTGTGATGAGCTGAAGGCGCAAGGCTATACCGATTTGATCAGGAAGAAAACGGGATTGATTATCGATGCCTATTTTTCAGCTACCAAAATTCGTTGGATATTAGATCACGTCGAGGGCGCGCGAGAAAAAGCTGAGGCGGGCGAGCTACTTTTCGGTACGGTGGAAACGTGGCTCATCTGGAAGCTAACCAAGGGAAAAGTACATGTGACGGACTATTCGAACGCCGCTCGAACCATGCTCTTCAATATCAACACCCTTGAATGGGATCAAGAAATCCTCGATCTTTTGAAAATCCCTCGTTCCATGTTGCCTCAGCCAATGCCTTCAAGTTGTGTATATGGCGAAACGGCAGCATCGTTTTTTGGCGGGCCGATTCCTATCGGCGGCGCTGCAGGTGATCAGCAATCTGCTCTTTTTGGTCAGGCATGTTTTCATCCCGGAACCGTAAAGAATACCTATGGTACGGGCTGCTTTTTGCTAATGAATACAGGAGAAAAGCCTGTTTTTTCCAACAATGGTTTGCTGACTACCATTGCATGGGGTTTAGACGGCAAAGTTGAATATGCTCTGGAAGGGTCAATTTTTGTAGCGGGAGCAGCCATTCAATGGTTACGCGACGAGTTGCGTCTTATCGATTCCGTTGCGGATTCCGAATACATGGCGAAAAAAGTAGAGGACACCAATGGCTGCTATGTAGTTCCTGCGTTCACTGGGCTGGGTGCGCCTCATTGGGATCCTTATGCAAGAGGAACTATTGTGGGTATCACTCGTGGGGTAAACAAATATCACCTCATTCGGGCGACTTTGGAATCACTTGCCTATCAGGTTAATGATGTCATACGAGCAATGGAGGCGGACTCTGATATTTCTCTAACCTCGCTTCGCGTTGATGGTGGGGCGAGTGCTAATGATTTCTTGATGCAGACTCAAGCGGATATTATGGGAGCTCCCGTAAAACGACCAAAATGTATCGAAACTACCGCTATGGGGGCGGCTTATCTTGCTGGTTTGGCTGTCGGTTACTGGAAGAATCGCGAAGAAGTGGAAGAAAACTGGGCGGTAGACAAAATCTTTAGTCCTGCCATTTCGGAAGAGGAAAGGCAGCAGAAAGTCAAAGGATGGAATAAAGCAGTCCGCTGTTCTTATCTTTGGGCGAAAGAAGATTAGGGGACATTCCCACGTCCGAAGTGCGTAGAACAGGCCTATAATAAGACGGTTCATAAGGCGAAATAAACAGAATAGATAGAACGAGGTAGCACGTGACTTGTGCAATTATAGGATGTGGCAACGCCCTTCCCGCATTGGACGTAACAAATGATCATATGGCGCAATTGGTTGAGACGAGCGACGAATGGATATCAAAGCGTACAGGCATCAAGAGTCGCAAAGTTGCCGTAGAGGAAACCAGCACTGATCTTGCCGAGACCGCTTCACGTAAAGCGCTTGGCTGGACTGATGGTGGCTACGCAGAGCACACCATAAACCCAGAAGATATTGATCTGATAGTATTTGCTACCGTAACCCCTGATGTTTTGGTTCCTTCTAATGCTGCCATTTTGCGTCGTCGCTTAGGTTTGGAAAACGCTGCGTGCTTTGACCTGAACGCCGCTTGCTCAGGCTTTGTATATGCGCTTACCGTCGCTGAAAGCATGATAGCGGCAAGCGCGATGGCATCTAACCGCAGCGACTTTAAGCGCGCTTTGGTGGTGGCAGGTGAACGCCCGAGCCGCATTACCAATTGGGCTGATCGTAATACTTGTGTTCTTCTGGGCGATGGTGCCGGTGCGGTCGTTTTGGAGTACGATCCTAGCCGCGCGGGTATTTTGAGTACCTTTATTGCCAATGAAGACGATATTCATAACTCACTTACGTGTCCTATGCCGTTTGATGTGGTACCACCCTTTGATGAGGACGGCGTGAATCATAATGCTGCGCAAGCGACCGACAAAAGTCATGCTTCCATTGACGAAGAGCTCGAAATCGCCGAATCGTTAGAGGCGGGCGCGCCCCGCAACGTACTGCGCATGAATGGTCAGCAGGTGTTTAAGTTTTCTGCACGTGCTATGAATTTGGCTGTAACAGAGGTTTGCAAACGCGCGGGTGTTACGCTTGATGAGATCAAACTCATTGTTCCCCATCAGGCAAACGAGCGAATTATTGATTTTGCGGCACGAAGAATGCATGCACCAAAGGAGCTGTTTAAGCTCTCAATCGAGCATCGTGGCAATTCATCTGCTGCAAGTGTCCCTTCTGCGCTTGCTGATGCGTATAACGAAGGTCAGATTAAAAAAGGTGACAAAGTAATCTTAGTTGCTTTTGGTGGAGGCTTTACCTTGGGCGCCGTGTTGTATGAAGTGTAGGCACCGTGCTGCGTGAGGTGCGAGTGTCGGCTGTATGAATGTAGATGTCGTGCTGTATGAAGTGTAGTTAGGTTTCATTCACCTGCTCGTAGTTTAAATACTCGTGTCAAAATGGTACTCTTTGGGTAACTTTTAGGTATTTCCACCTTTTATGAGGTGATTTGTGTGGATAGTACTTTTACCCAGCGCGTACAGGAATTGGCAGCGCGCATCGAACCGTATCTAATCGAGAAACGTCGCTTTTTTCATGCTCACCCTGAATTGAGCGGTGAAGAAGTAAATACGACGGCAGCTATAGCGCAAGAGCTTGATGCCATGGGCATAGAATATGCACTCCCTAACGACTTTATCCCTGGTCCTGTGCCTGCGCATTATACAGAAAGTGAAAATCTTGCATCTTTAAAAGAAGCTGGCAAGGCATTTGTACGACAGGATGTTGAAGCGCGGGGCGTGCTGACAAACGCCGCCAACCGCAAGAACGCGTCTGAGACTACTAAGGACCGGGCCACGTCAGTGAACGCTACCAGCAACCAGGACGTATCGGCGAGCACTGCGAATGGCGGTGGCGAATCGACAAGCGCTACAAATAGTGGCTGCATGTCGACAAGTACCACCAAAACTTCCCAGGGTGGTTCTACGATTAGCTCTCAATCGGGTCTTATTGTCACGATCAGAGGGGAAGCGCCTGATGCATATGACGAGCAAGGCCGACCCAGGCATCGTATAGTTTTGCGGTCTGATATTGATGCGCTTCCTATTTTGGAACAGACAGGCGCGTCATATGCCTCGAAAAACGAAGGCGTGATGCATGCCTGTGGCCACGATTGCCACATCGCAATGATGCTCGGAACAATTCGCCTGCTCAACGAATTACGTGATCAGCTTCGGGGTGAAGTGCGCATAGTTTTCCAGCCCGCCGAAGAAATATCCATTGGCTCGCGGCGAATGATTGCGGCGGGAGCGCTCGATGGGGTGGAAACCATCTATGGAGCTCATATATGGAGCGAAGTGGAAGCGGGAACCGTTTCGATTGAGTCAGGTCCGCGCATGGCCAATACCGACTGGTTTCGTGTCGACATCAGTGGTTCGAGTGCGCATGGTGCAATGCCCCATAAGGGTGTTGATGCCATTGTTGTTGGAGCTGCTATTATCGAAGCACTTCAGGTTGTCGTGAGTCGCGATGTGTCGCCGTTTGATCCGGTGGTTCTTACTATTGGGGAATTCCACGGGGGCGTAGCGCGCAACGTCATGGCAGGAACGTCTTACCTGACCGGAACGGTACGTTCGTTTGATCCGAAGGTTCGTGAATTTTTGCGCGAGCGCATGGAATTCATGGTTCACCATGTGGCGCGATCTTATAGTGCCAAAGCTGATTTTGAATGGCAATCAGGCAATTCAGCCCTTATTAACGATAAAAAATGCGCCAAACGCGCCATAAAATCGGCGGTAAAGGTGTTAGGCGAAGACGCTCTGGCGAAATATGAAGGCACGCTTTCAGGGGAGGATTTCTCTGAATATCTGCGAGTAGTACCAGGAGTGTTTGTTTTTGTTGGAGGGAAAAATCCTGAAAAAGGCGCCGATCACCCTCAACATAGTTGCTACTACGAAGTGGATGAAAGCGTTCTTGTTAGTGGTGCGAAGCTTGCGGCGCAATACGCTTTCGATTTTCTGAACGAAGATTAGCTATTTTGCTTGGATTGGCATTAAGAATAAAAACCACTATGAAGTATCATGAGATTATGGTCTGTATGAGGAGGTGGATTTGCGATGACTACGAAAGAAGCAATAAGAGATGCGGTAACACTTGTGCTTGAGGGTAAAGATATAAAAGAAGCTTATCTTTTTGGCTCGTATGCGCGTGGGGACGAATTGCCTGGTAGCGATGTCGATCTTCGCTTCTTATGCGGTAAAAGCATGACTTTTGGTCAACTTGATGAAATTCGTGAAGAGTTGGAAAACAAGTTAGGCCTGTCGCTTGATATTGTTACTGCGCCTCCTTCGCAAATGAGTCCTCGTTTCTATAACCGAATCAAGCAAGATGAGGTACTGCTTTATGAAGCCTGACGAAAGAGATGCTGAACTAATCGGGTATATCTTAGAAGATATCGATACACTCCAAAAGCGAGTAAAGCATTTTGAAGTAACTGAAGAATCTTTCTGCATTGATAGAACTTTTGAAGGAGAACTCGCTTTCGATGCAGTCATGAATCCTCTTTACCGAATAGCAGAAGATACAATTCATCTTTCCGAGAATGTAGAGAAAGGCTGTCCTGATATACCGTGGAGAAATATACGGGGATTTAGAAATTTCGTAGCTCATGGATATCACGAGATTGATCGGGCTATTGCTTGGAAAGTCATTGTAGATGATATTCCGAAATTGGCGGATTCATTGAAGAATTATCTTGTCGGCTTATCGAACGCCGAAAGTTGCAAGAATTAAATCTACCAGAATTTAAATAATAAGCGTTTCAAGTGGACTAGGTCCCGATAGTGAGACTGAAAACAAATGTTTTCAGTCTCACTTGCTATTAGGGGCGCTTCTTTTAGCTACATACCTCTTCTAACCTGCGTTCCAGCCGCCATCAACTACCAAAACATCGCCACTGATGTAAGCAGAATCTTCGCTTGCCAAGAAAAGCGCTGCCTTGGCAATATCTTCCGTGCTGCCCATTTCGGGTCCGCATGCCAAAACGGGCTGGATGCGACCATAACCATTAGGATTTGGCTGACCCATTGAAGTAGCAATTTCTGAAGCAATGCCACCTGGTGCAATGGCGTTCGCTCTAATGCCGTCTTTCATATACATGTAAGCGGTATTCTTGGTCATGGAGATTACGGCTGCTTTTGATGCGCAGTAAATTGCTCCTGCACAGGTGCGCATTCCGCCAAGGGAAGCAACGTTAACGATTGAACCACCATTGCCTTGCTCCAAGAAGACGTTGACTGCTTTCCGCATCGCGCAGAAGGAGCCAAACATATTGACCGCCATGACTTTTTCGTACTTTTTGTTGGTGGCATCACCGATGGGACTCATATCATCCATAACGCCTGCATTGTTGATAAGTACATCAAGTTTGCCAAACTTTTCTACCGCAAAGTCGATCATGCCTTCACAAATACTCTGATCAGAGACGTCCCCGGGATAGATTTCGATCGTTCCTGGAGCCTCTGCGAGCGATTCCTTGAGTGCCTCAAGGCGTTCTTTTCTGCGAGCAACAGCGACAACAGAAGCACCTTCAGCAACAAAAAGACGAACAATAGCATCTCCCATGCCGGAAGATGCGCCGGTAACTACTACCGATTTTCCTTGCATTTTCATAGGATCATCCCTTTCGATATACAAAGGCGGGATTAATGAATGCCTTTAGATAACAGTAGTCGAGCAGGCAAAAAGAAAAGACCGCAAGCTGGACTAGCGGTCTTAATTATGCTGTATGAGGGTAAACGGTAGTAAACTTCGGATAAGTGGTTGCTTTAGCTTGTCCAGGGCTTATCGAAGTCGGGTTCCAAACTGCCGTCGTCAGGCCTATTAAACAAAGTTTCCTGTCCGCAGTCCTGGCAAGTGCCTACCAACACCTTATGTTTGTGGAACAGGGTGTAATACAGATAAATCAAAGCAAAGGCTACCGAGAAAGCAGGCATGAAGAAGAAGAAAACAACAACTGCCACTGCTGCCGCCACATGGATATACCATTTTGAGGGGACGCGACGCCTATCAGGGACATATTCCATATTGGCGCTGCCACAGTGGGGACAGGTAATAACAGGTTTTTTATCTTTTCTTTTATTGGGGTTTGTCGGCTCGTATTTCTTATTTTTCGCCATCCCGAATCCCTCTCTTTTAAACGGGTGAACGCAAAGTTCTCTTATTGAGTAACCTCATAAGGGTAACACGTTCATGTGGGGAGAGGTCAATTCTCCTTCATTCGATTCAACACGATATTCAATTTTCAGAATCAATGTATTTCGGGAAACGATGCTTTTGACTTGAAATCAAAAAGGAGGACCAAAATCTCTTTAGGGGATTTTGGTCCTCGAAAGGTTATGTGATGTGAATTTTTACAACTCTTGAAGGGCTATATGTCATAAACCCGAATGGTCAAAAGACGTCGACTAAAAGCCCCACATCTTTACTTCGGTTTCGAGCTCTACATCAAAGTGATCTTTTACGGCTTTTTGAACATCACGAATGACTTGCAGCACATCTTGGGCTGTAGCATTTCCGGTATTTACAACAAAACCTGCATGTTTAAGGGAAACTTGGGCGCCGCCGACGGTATGCCCCTGCATGCCAGAATCCTGAATAAGCTTGCCAGCGAAATACCCGACAGGACGCTTAAAGGTGCTTCCCGCACTTGCCATTTCGAGAGGTTGTTTGGAAGCGCGGCGTTCAGCCAAATCGTCCATACGTGCTTGGATAGCATCTGTATCATCAGGGTGCAACACAAGCTCAACACTGAGAACGATAAGACCCTCATCACCCATCATTGAGTGGCGATAGCTCCAGTCTGCTTCCTTTGCTTCAAGCGTTTTTACTGATCCGTCAGGGTAGAGACAGGTTACCGAACGTGCAACGTCTTTAAATTCTCCCTCATAGGCGCCCGCATTCATAATGGCGGCACCACCGATAGATCCCGGAATGCCGCTTGCGAATTCATAGCCCGCTAAGCCAGCAGCACAGGCCGCCTTGGCAACAGCTTCGTTAGTAGCACCAGCTTGCGCAACAATCGTGTTTCCTTCAATAGTGATGCCAGAGAGGGCGTCACCAATTTTAATTACAACACCCCGAAGGCCTTCATCGGATATAAGCAGGTCACTTCCGCAACCAATAACCCACCAAGGCATGGATGCTTTCTTTGCTGCTTCAATTGCTCCATGTATTTCATCGGCGTTCTGGGGACGAACCAAGTAATCTGCTGGTCCACCAACGTTGAAGGTGGTGTGGTTTGCCATCGGTTCGTCGCAGAGAATAGCATGGGTATCAAAGATATGTTTCAATTCCTGGAAAAGAATTTCAGTACTCATAGAAGTAGTCCTTTAATAGGTCGATAGATTGGTTGTAAGTGTAACGTACCATTAAAAAACTTGCGCGTGAGGCATAGCGCGTTAACGCGATGTTTATTTATAAAACGACATTTTTAAATAGGATGGCGAGAAAGATTAATTTTCGCATGGTGATTTGTCAGTTTTCGTCAGAAAAATGGAGTAGCATACACTGACGGTTATACAAATAAGGTAATACCACCAAGAAGACGCGCGCAGGCTTTGGGGCTTGCTAACAAAACAGGGAAGGATAGAGGGGCAATATGGAGAAGTATCTATTTTGGGGAGCGTTCTTCTTTGCGTACCTTATTAATGGTATTACAGGTTTTGCGGGGAATATTTTCGCTATGCCTGTTGGCATGTCTACCATTGGACATGAAACCTCTATTGCGGTACTCAACTGTACCGGTCTTCTTGCAAGCATCATGATCGCCGCCACCAGTTTTAAACATATCGTGTGGCGCGAAGTGGTGAAAATGTGCTCGATCATGTTGGTCTTTATGTGCGTAGGCGCCTGGATTAATACGATTGCACCTCTTGATTTTCTTCAGAAAATATATGGTGTTGCGATTTTGGTAATTGCGGCGCGAGGTCTATTTTTCAATAAAAAGAATAAGCTTCTTCCCGAATGGCTGCTGATAGTTATTGTGGCAATTGCAGGCATCATTCAAGGTATGTTTGTATCCGGCGGATCGTTCTTGGCAATCTATGCTCTTCAAAAGCTAAAGACCAAAGAAGAATTTCGTGCCACCACTACAACAGTGTGGACTATTTTAAACGGAACTTACGGTGCCTACGGAATTATCCAAGGTGATCTTTCAGGTGATGGATGGCTTATTCTGCTGGTTTGCATCCCTCTGCTTATTTTGGCTACTTGGCTTGGAGGGCGTATTCAAAAGCGCTTCAGTCAAGAGCAATTCATTAAAGCAAGCTATATTCTGCTCATCGTTGTTGCAGTGGTACTTCTCCTGAAATAGTCAGGAAAATAAAGCCAGCTCTTCAATGAGCGCGATACGAGATAAGGTGAAACCCTAACGATTCGCCTTGAGGCGTGCAAACAGATTCGTACTATTTTGTCGAACCCATGAAATTACCGAGCTCTGCATCATAGTCAAGTTGACATTGCCCATTTTCAAGGGACAGAGTACTACGCCCATCATTTTGGTGCGTGGTTTAGCAAGCTTTAATGCTTCACGTGCTTGAGGCGTGGAAATCATTGCGCGAATCGCGGCACGCTTCTCTTCAGAGGATAAGGTGCAGTTGCGATTAGTGATATTCTCGATGCATCCAACTAATCGTTCTGCATAGCGGCGGGCTAAGAATTCGCGCACTTCAGGGGTGTCGATGCCCCAGTACTCAAATAATTCCTTCATCCACTGATGCTCTTCTTCGCGCTTATCGTACATGTCGGCACGATATTTAGTATTTTCGCTTTCTGCACGTGCGCGAAGGAAATGATAATAGTGGCCATCTAGACAGCCTACTCGCTCAACATCGCGCATTACTTCCAAATTGAAAGGCAAATCATCCCAGAAAGTAGTAGGGAAGCGCAGATTATGCTTATTAAGGTATTCGCGACGATACAATTTATTCCACGGCGCATAGAGAAGCTGTGCGTCAAAAAGCTTATAGGCTTCGTTTCGGAATTCCTCACGACTTGCAAAAATTTTATTGGGTGCATTGCGTAATTCGCGATAATAACGACCTTCATTATCGTAATACGTGTCAATGGTGAAGCCTGTTACAAGCAGATCAAGATCATGTTCAGCAGCAACGCTATACATGTCGGAGAGCATTTCGGGATCGCACCAGTCATCTCCGTCCATAAAATATAGGTAGGTTCCACGAGCGATTGCAATTGCTGCGTTGCGAGCGCTTGCAGCCCCAGCATTTTCTTGATGAATGACGCGGATGCGCATATCGTAGTCGGCAAGCAAGTCGCACAGTTCAGCACTTCCGTCAGTGCTTCCATCGTCCACAAGCAGAATCTCGTAACTTCTAAACGTTTGGTTCTGCAGCGAATTAACTGCACGGTGAAGCCAAGGTTTCACGTTGTAAACCGGAATAATGATGCTTATAGAAGGACTATGAGACAATTGCAATCTTCTTCCAATAACGACCGATACAAGCGCGCTTTTAGGCGTGCGAAACAGTGCGCAAAGCCAGATGCCCTTTTGTTCGTAACGAATAGTAACAATTTCGCTACGAATTAAAGGTTCATCAAGTCATTCTATACAAAGGCATGCGTAAGAGTTGTGGAGAGCGTATGTGTTCAAACTACCTCCATGTATTCGAGGACACCTTAGCCTTTTTGGTTGCTCTTTTTGAAGCTTTACTTTGTTGGAGGCTTTTCTTTTGTAGAGGGGAGCTTCTCAAAGAGAAGACTGCGCCTTTAAAAGGACCCCTCCCTGATGAACTGAACCCACCCCTGATGAACTTTTACGAGGAAGTTCTTAGTGGGGTGCGGGGTTGTGTGAAGTATTGCCAATGAATACCCTTTGGTGACCAAATACGGTATATAATCATGATTTGGCGTTTGCGAGTCCGTTTCGCCAAGCAGGTAAAGAACGAACTAGAACCAGGAGGGGCTCATGAATTGGCTTGAGTATGCCGTGCTCTTCCTTGTTGCGGGCTCAGTCACTATTGCTCTTGTTCCTGCGGTGAAACGCTTGGCTGTTCGTCTTGACGCCATTGATTATCCTAGTGCTCGACGAGTAAACATGCTTCCTATTCCTCGTTTAGGTGGGGTGGCAATTCTAGGCGGCATCATTGCTGCTCTCATAGTGCTTGGCCTAGGTATGACTTTTTTAGGGTGGGATAATCCCTTCGCTCCAAATGACGACATTACTCCTAATTATGTGGGAGTGTTTATAGGTATCTTGTTTATGTTTGGTGTTGGTGCGGTGGATGATGTCGTAGATCTAAGCCCTAAAGTAAAAATGCTCGGCCAAATTATTGCTGCCTGTATCGTAGCGGGATCAGGGTTGTTGCTCGCAAACATCCACAATCCTATTGGCGAAGGCTATATTGAATTTGGATGGGTTGCGTATCCTTTAACCGTATTTTATTTGGTTGCTTTTGCGAACATTATCAACTTAATTGATGGTCTTGATGGCTTAGCGGCAGGCATCACTGCAATCTCGGCAGCTACGATTTTGTTGTTTGCAGTTTGGACCGATCGTCCTGATGCTGCGGTCTTTAGTGTTTTGCTGCTGGGTGCTTGCATTGGGTTTCTGAAAGATAATTTTTATCCTGCTTCTATTTTTATGGGCGACTCGGGTGCTCTTTTGCTGGGCTTTTCGCTTGGCATCATTTCACTTTTTGCGGTGGCTCGTTCTACTCTTTTTGTTTCTTTGCTGGTTCCTATCCTGGCGGCAGGTGTTCCGATTCTCGATACTTTTTTCGCGATTGTGCGACGCAAGCGCGAACATCGTCCCATCGATGTGGCAGACAAAGGACATATCCATCATCGCTTAATGCGTGCGGGATTTAGTCAGCGTGCTACGGTCTTAATTATGTGGGGCTGGACGATAATGCTGTCTGCTTGTGCGATTGTTATTACGGTGGCAGATAATCTGGTTCGCATTCCTATTTTCTTGGTTGCAGCAGGTGTTACGGTGTATGCCATCGTTAAATTACGCCTTTTGGGCGATGCACTACGCCATCATTTCAATCCGCGTACCAAGCCAAATCGTTCCGAGAAGAATGCTGATGGTGCAAACGATAATGTTCAGGATGAGGCTTGATCTTTCGAGTGTCACATTTCGATCATCATGCTTCGGGCACCACATTTCGAACATCACGCTTTGGGCGTCGCATTTCGAATATTACGCTTTGGTCACCAGTGCCTTGTATTCCCTTTATTCAACACTCTTTAACGCTTCAATCATGTCAATCTTAGCCAGGGCGCGATTCGAGAGCAGAGCTACAAGCCAGGCGAAGAATAAGGTTAAGGCACACGCATAAACATAACTTAAGGGTTCAATCGTGACCGCAAAATAAATAGACGGCATCTTCAGCACGTAGGTGAGTGATTGACTGAACGCATAACCTAAAGGAATGCCGCATATCATGCCAAGTGCGGTAAGCAAAATGGTCTCTTTGTTTACATAGTGATTAACTTCGCGTTTACGAAAGCCCAAAACTTTGATAGTTGCTAGCTCGCGAATACGCTCAGAGATATTGGTTGTAGAGAGTGTGAACAACACCACAAAGGCAAGAGCGGCCGCTAATACGATAATGACGTACACCACGGTATTAATGAGCGAGAAGGATTGCGAGAATTCTTCGCTCATTTTTTGAGTGCTTGTTACGGTCATAAAGGTTTCGTTGTCGGTAAGCTCATTGGCAAATGCTTCTTGTTCTGCAGCGTCATCGCTTACGAGGTTGATGAAAAAGCCATTTAGGTCTGCTGAAGTGCCGAAATACTTTTCATAAGTGCTTTCGGTAAGGTAGGCAGCATTACCTAGGTAGTTATCAATAACGTACTGAACGGGGACATCCGCCTGTTTTAGAGTACTTGTTTCTACATGAGCACTTCCGCCTTCTGGAATGCCAAGGAGCTCTGCTGCGTTTCTTGTGAGTAGCATCCCTTCATCGGAAAGCTCGCAAGGGCTATCTGCGGAGGTGCGGGTATTGATGAAATCCGATAGAGAAGTCCCGTCAGGCACAATAAAAAGCTGAAGACTTTCTTTTGCTTCGCTCGTAGTGCTTCCCGCAGAAGATGTGTCTGTTTCGCTGTTGGGTGAAGCGGGCGAGCTTACAGTAACGCTGTCAACGCTGAGGGGCTGAACTGAAGAGATGCGCGTATCTTCTTCGAGGGTTTGAAGTGATGCGTCGAAATCCTCCTGATTTACCACGGCGAGCACATCGTAGCGATTGATATCGTTATATTGCATTACCGAAAGAGCGTGAACGGAGTCGCGAATAGCAAAACCGCAGATCAAAAGAGCCATACATCCCATAATGCCAAAAATGGTCATGAGGAAACGCTTTTTATAGCGGAAGATGTTGCGCGCGGTAACTTTATTTAAGAAGGACATGCGATTCCAGAGCGGAGTTATGCGTTCCAAGAAAATACGGGAACCAGCTTTGGGTGCTTTTGGACGCATGAGAGCGGCAGGGGTTTGTTTTAGTTCAGAACGGCAGGCAAGTATAGCAGCTCCTGCAATTCCGATAATGAAGAATAGTACGCTCCCTATTCCATACAGGGCATCAAAGGAATAGAGATATTCAGGGATTTGATACATGGCTTCAAAAACAACCGAGAACAAGAAGGTGGGGAATACGATAAAACCGCATACACCTCCAAGGATGCCACCAATAAGGGAAGCGCCTAAGGCATACATTAAGTATTTCATCAGTATGGTATGGCGGCTGTAGCCTAAGGATTTGTATGTTCCAATAAGGCTTCGTTCTTCTTCAACCATGCGTGTAATGGTGGTAAGGGCAATAAGAACTGCAACGATAATAAAGACAACAGGAAATACTAAGCCGATAGCTTCAATAGAGGAAGCGTCACTTTCGACGCTGGTGTATCCTGCATTGGAATCGCGCGTTTGAATGTACCATTGTGCTGCTTCAATATCGTCAACTTCAGCGCGAGCATCAGCGATTTGTTGAAGGGCATCTGCTTTAGTTTTTTCATACTCTTGGCGTTGGGTATCAAGCTCGGTTTGCCCTGCTTGCAATTCTTTTTCGCCTGCTGCGATCTGCTGTTCACCTGAGGTAATTTCTTGCTTGCTTGCTTCGAATTGCTGGCGTGCAGAGGCAAGTGCGGTTTCGCCTTCGGTGATTTGAGAAAGCTGAGTGTTGAGTTGTTGTTCGGTGGTCTCAAGTGTCTTTAGTTGCTCGTCAAGAGGGGCAAGCCGGTCTGCGCGTTTTTGTTCGATCGCTTGTAGTGCTGCCTGATAAGTAGTCTCGTCTATTAACCCCTGATCAAGGGCCGCTTGTGCATCTTTAATTTGTGCATCACATGCAGCATTTATCTGTTGTATGCCACTTTCAATTTGGGTGCGTCCTTCAGTAACCTGGTTAAGACCCTCTTCAATTTGCGCACGTCCTTCTTTGAGCTGTTGGGCCTGTGCTTCCAGCTCGGCTTCGCCATCGGCGAGCTGTTGCCTACCTTCGGCAAGTTGCGATTTGCTTGCATTGAGTTCTTCCCAGCCGTCGTCAATTTGAGCTTGGGCATCGGCAAGCTGGGATTCAGCTTCCGCAAATCCATCTTGCGCTTCAGCTTCCTGCTCATCGATAGTTGCCTGGGCATCCTGCTTTATTTCATCAGTGCGAGCCTGCTCGCGTTCGGTACGCAAGGTTTCAAGATTATCCACAACCGTGTTAATGAGGGAGGTGTACTGATCTGAATAACTTGATATTCCGTCAGCGTTTGCTGCTTTTATGTATATCGTGGTGAAGGTATCGGCCACTTCGGGATCAACCGCATCCGCTGTTACGAAAAAGCAGCAATCGGGAGAAGCGCTCGCGCGAATTGCGATAGGACCAGTAGGGTTGGTCAGCTCTGTTGGATCGATTACCGTGCCAGTAATGGTGTATTCGGTGCGCTTAAAAAGAGCGTCAGAGCCGTTGTCTTCAAGGGTTACGGTATCCCCTATGGATGCCCCAGAAACATCCAAATAATTTTGAGTGACCGCAATTTCGTTTGAAGCGGTTGGTAATTCTCCTGAAACCAGATAGGGCTCATTGATGCCGCTCTCAGAGAGCACTTTTACTTCAACGCTTAAGCGTGACGATCCTGCATCGGTATACGTGTCTTCTGTCCAGGTGCCTTCCGCCTGTTGGACGCCATCAATTTTCGAAACGGCTTCTACATCATCGGCGCTCAGACCAAGGGTGGATTGAATGGAAACATCATAGAGCTGTTGCGAATCGAAGAATGCATCGGCAGAATTGCGCAGGTCAAAGCAGGAAGCGCGCAGACCAGTAACCATCGTTACGCCAAGTACGCATATAACCAGGATGGAGATAAAGCGCTTGCGGCTTTGAACGATGGTTCGCCATATGTCTTTCCTAAACGCGTGTGCCATAACTACCTACTGGATCGCTTGTTTCGCTACCATTCGATTTCTGCGATAGGCGCAGGATGCTTGTTTATTTCAGTGGAGGTGACGCGACCACTGTTTACCCGAATAACGCGATCTGCCATGGGGGCAAGCGCGGCGTTGTGCGTAATGATGAGAGTGGTCATGCCGCTTGTGCGACACATGTCTTGCAAGAGCTGCAAGATTTGTTTGCCTGTTTTGTAGTCCAGCGCGCCTGTGGGTTCGTCGCATAAAAGAAGTTTAGGATTTTTTGCTAACGCACGAGCAATGGCTACACGTTGTTGTTCGCCACCTGAAAGTTGGGTGGGGAAGTTGTTTAAACGATTGCTAAGACCAACCTGCATCAGCGTTTCGGCAGCATCAAGCGAATCGGGACAGATTTGAGAAGCCAGTTCGACGTTTTCTTTTGCAGTAAGCGTCGGAACTAAATTGTAGAACTGAAAAACAAAGCCAACTGCGGAGCGACGATATTCAACTAACTGTGATTCATTGCATTGGGCAATGTCAGTACCATCCACCAACACACTACCCGACGTTGCACTGTCCATGCCGCCTAAAATGTTGAGTGCCGTAGTTTTACCTGCGCCAGAAGCACCCAGAATGATGGCCAGCTCTCCCTGTTCTACGCAAAAAGATGCACCATCAAGGGCGCGTATTTCCGTTGCGCCGGACCCGTAACATTTCACCACATTGTTGAATTCGATATAGG
Source organism: uncultured Cryptobacterium sp. (assembly GCA_958410215.1). GTDB lineage: Bacteria > Actinomycetota > Coriobacteriia > Coriobacteriales > Eggerthellaceae > Anaerotardibacter. The sequence continues at coordinate 40,423 of CATYOF010000003.1, forward strand.
CCATACAAGGATTGCTTTCTCGCGATAGGTATGTCAAACAAAGATAGGGTCTGCCGCATAGGCGGTTAAGCAAACGGTTGCACAGACGAATTGTTCGACGTATCCCATGAACTGCTTTTATGTACCTTTATATATGAGTATAGGAGAAAAGAAGCCTTACAAAAGGGTCAGTTAGAAGGCTTTTGTCTTAAACACACAACAAGCCCGCACGGGGCGGGCTTGTTGCTAGAGGATGCGCAAAGGAAAGGGTGTCAAAATGCGCAGGAGGAAAGGAATTAATTAGTCGATGGAGATCAAACGCTTGCGATCCTCAGGCTTTGGCAATTCTTTCTTTGGAACATTAATCTTCAAAATGCCGTTGTCGAATTTAGCGGAAATATCCTCTTCAGAAATATCGTCGCCAACATAGAAGCTACGACGGCAAGAACCAACGAAACGCTCCTTACGCAAGTAGGATCCCTTTTCGTCCTTATCTTCAGTCTTCTGCTCGGTGTGAGCATTGATGGTCAGATAACCTTCATCCAAAGCAATTTCCACGTTTTCTTTCTTGAAGCCAGGAAGGTCAATATCGAGCTCATAAGCTTCAGGAGTTTCCTTAATATCAGTTTTCATTAAAGAAGCGCTCGTGGTCTTTGGAGTGGTGTCATTGAAGAATCCGAAATCGAAAGGATCGCTCAAAAAGTCATTAAAGAAGTTTCTACGTGCCAGCATGTTTATCATCCTCTTTCGTATGTGTGCGATGACTGGTTGCTCATCGCGTCTCTTTGTTCACTTGGTATAATAGCGCGGTTTTAGCACTCTAAGCCCGAGAGTGCTAATTTGGTACCGTTTCGTAAGAGTTCAACAACTTAGTAAATAATGTAGAGAAACTAGAGAGAAAAATGCGTGAATGAGTAGATAAACAAATCAAATTATTTCGAGAAATAAATCAAAACTGATACCATTACGATATGGTTGATCGAGGTTCATCATATAATCGTAGATCGAAACGTTCATCCTCTTCGGAAGAGGATGAATTTTCTGTCGCTCAAGACAGGCAAAATTCCTCCTTATCACACAATCTGCTCGAAAACGTACAGGCTAAGTTTTCGTCATTTGCATCTTCCGTTTCTTCTCGAATTAAGGGTGAAGAAAACAGTGGCTCCTCTCGGGGTGGCAGAAGGGATGCGAGCGATCGTGCAGTACAGGAGGAACGCAGCATGCGCAGCGATCGTGTAGTACGAGACGAACGCAGCATGCGTAGCGGTCGTAGAAGGAGCGAGCGTACTGTACGCGATAGTCGCGAACGCGAGCCTTTTCAAAGCCGTGAGTGGGACCAAGAATCCCGCAGCGGACAACAAATCCGTGATGTGCGACGAACGCGTGGCGTACAGCAAACGCAGGGGGAGCAACAAACGCATAGGGTTCGGCAAACGCGCCGTTTTGAGGGTCGCGACAACACCCGCCAATCTTCACGCCAAGAGCGCGGTTTTGATCGTGATCTTTCTTTGTCTCGAGCAAGAGAACCTCGTCATGCCGCTTTGGTGGATGGGTCGCAGCGTCAGGGACGTTCAGCAGATCTCTCACAGCGTCATGGACGCTCCACTTCTTCTCGTGAAAGCTACGGACGCGCATCGGATTATGCGCGCCATGCGGATAACGACTTTTATCAGGATTATGAATTAGGCGAAGGATATTATTCACGCAGTCGTAGGGATTCGCGCTTTGATTATGATGATGGGTACTATGACGAACGTGAATTTGGCTATTCGGCAAACGATAAGTACGGTTTTCGCTCGGAGTCTCATTCGTCTCGAAGAGGCCGCCATTCCGAGCCTGAAGTGTATGTGAAATCAGGGCAAAGACGCGGAATTTTTAATGGGGGGCTACCTCTTCCTTTTGGTATGGGCGGTCGTGGGCATAGCTTTCATGGAGGGCATGCTGCAGGCGGTTCTTTTGCAGGCGGGTCATTTCTTTCGTCACTGTCTCTTCCTGTGTTGTATGCGCTGCCTGTAGTTGTTCTTATTCTTATCATTGTCCTTCTGGTTTTTGTGGTTTCTTCGGTTCAATCCTGCACCGCGGGCACTCAAAACGATCAGGTAGAGGTACAAGAAGTTCAACCCATGAATTTGAGCTATCAAGCTTCGGTAACGGGACTTGATTCTGTGGCGGATTCAGGCACTACTATTGCAGGATTTACCTTGGCAAACGAAGGTCAAAACTATGTACCAGCGTTGTCCGAAGAAGGTGCGAATTCTATTCAAAGTGCCCTTTCGCCTTTCACGGAAAACGAATATGACATCGGTTTTCTTATGATGGATCTTCAGACGGGTAGTGGGTATGCCTATAACATCGACCAGGAGGTATACGGTGCTTCGTCGTTTAAAGGTCCTGTTTTAATTTATGGCTGTCAGGAGGCACTTGAGCCGGGCATTTTATCTATTGATACCGTAAACGATTCAGCCTCTAACGCTATTACGTATTCGGATAATCGCTCGTACTACAACATGCGTGCGCTCTTTGAAGAATACAGTGAAATTTCTCTTACCAGTTGGCTTGCCAATATGAATATCGATTCTGATGTGGAATCGGATACTTCCTTCCCGCATTATTCTGCGCGTGAATCGGCCAAGTTGTGGATGAATGCCTACTTGTATTTCACTTCTTCAGAATCCGATTCGGACATAGTTTCATGGGCTCAAGATTTATTCTCACAGACTGAAGTTTCCATGTTGCGAGCCGGGGTGGATCCAACGTTTCCGCTTGTAACCGATAGCGGAGAAGTGTATATCTCGCAAACTGACCAGAGCAACCAGTCGAATGGTCAGGACAACCAGGCTAACAATGGCGAAGATTCTGGAGAAAACCAAACAGGCGATTCGAGCGGTGATCAGGCTGGCCAGGATGAATCTGGGGACACTTCTTCAGGTCTTTCTGCGGCAGATATGGCAACTTCGGGCTCGGGCGTTGTGGTATACGACAAGGCAGGTTGGCTCAACGGCGAAACGGATGATGGTTTGTGTGATGCAGGCATTATCTACGACGGTGATAAAGCCTATCTTCTTTCGATAATGTCGGGGGCTCCCGATGGGGATGGCACTCGAGAAGATATGGCGCGCTTGGTTGCGGCTCTTTGGGGCCAACGCAGTACCTTAGCTCCAAGCCAAGGGTATGTATTAGTAGATCCTGCGCAAGCAACGAATCAGGAAGGCTCTACTGAAGGCCAGTAAACTTGTTGAAGGCACTAGATTCAGTAGAATTCGTGAATTTTCTGTCCACTTTTCAAAAGCTCCCAAGCAGCCGATTGACTAACCTCGCGCGCGCGTTATACACTGCAAAAGTTCGCTTTCAAAAGCCCCGTGCGAGCTTGAGATTCGAACTCCAAAACCAGAACCTGTTTTGCAGCGCCTTTTCGTTAGTCCAGAAGCGGAAAGGACCGTGGCAAAATGGCGGATGGTTGGAGATGGTGGAGTAGGATCCCGCCGCTTCGAATCGGCAGCAACTTTTGAAAAACGACACTTGTTACTTTATTGGAGGAACACTGTGAAGACCTATTACGCAAAGCCCAACGAAGTTGAGCGCGAATGGCTTCTGATCGACGCAGAAGATCAGGTTCTTGGTCGCGTTGCATCGAAGGCAGCTCAGATTTTAAAGGGCAAGCACAAGCCACAATACACCCCTCATGTAGACACGGGCGATTTTGTTGTTGTAATCAACGCTGACAAAATTCGTGTTTCTGGTGTAAAGGCTACGGACAAGGAATACTATCGTCACAGCGGTTATCCCGGAGGACTGAAGTGCGAAACGTTCCAGGAAGCAATGGAAAAGCATCCTGAGCGCGTTATCGAACACGCAGTTAAGGGCATGCTGCCAAAGAACACGCTTGGCCGCGCAATGGCTAAGAAGTTGAAGGTGTACGCTGGTAGCGAGCATCCACACATGGCTCAGCAGCCTCGTGAGATCAAGATGGAGGATAACTAATGGCAGGCGAAGCAATCTATTACGGCACTGGTCGTAGGAAGAACGCAGTAGCTCGCGTTCGTATCGTTCCTGGTACCGGTAAGGTTACGGTTAACGGTCGCGATGGCGTAGAATTCTTCGGTCGCCAGGCACTCGTTGACTATGCAACCACCCCATTCGTAGTTACTGACACCAAGGGTCACTTCGACGTTATTGCTCGTTGCAATGGTGGCGGTGTATCCGGTCAGGCTGGCGCTCTTCGTCACGGTATTGCTCGTGCTCTTCTTGAAGCTGGCGATTATCGTGCAGAGCTCAAGCGTGCTGGTTATTTGACGCGTGACTCTCGTATGGTTGAACGTAAGAAGTACGGCCTGAAGAAGGCTCGTAAGCGCCCTCAGTTCAGCAAGCGCTAAACTGCTCAGGCGGCAGCTTTTGGCTGCCAACTTGAACTTCAACCTTCAGCACCCGCTTCCTCACGTACCTTCGTGTACGTTGCGGAGCGGGTGCTTTGTTTTTAGTCCAATTTGGCTACCCAAAAACTGCCTCATTCTTACTGGCTGTTTTGTTCATGTACCTAAGTACGCTACGCAAAGTTTTCGCGGCAATCTGCCTATCCAGAAGCAACCCTTTGTAGCTCTTCGAACGCAAGCGCTGCATGATTTCAACCTTCAATGCCCGTTTCTGTTTCAACAGAGGCGGGCATTTTGTTTTGTTTACCTTCAACCTTTAGCACCTACTTCTCCACGTGTCTTTAGGGTTATAGAAAAAAGGACTTCGAACTATCTTCTTATAACTCTGGTTTTAGGCACATTGCAAAGCGAGTGCTTTGTTTTTTCTCGTTCGTAAATGGCCCGATTGTTTCATGTGAGAAATATCGTTGCTTTATATGAGATGCATGATAGATACATTTGAGATGATGAAAGTGGCGTTTCGCCATCTCGGGCAGCTTCTTAAGAAAGGAGGCTGCTTATGGACCCACAAACCGTGGTAGCCGTATGCGCATTGTTTACGGTATTCATCACACTTGTTAATTTGCTCGATCGTAAATAGCTTTTACGATCAATGTGACGAGTTAATAAGGTAAGGAGGTGAGCGAACAGTATCTGTTGGAAATCGAGGGACCGAGCAGAAATTGCAAGAAACCTCGGCCCTCGACGAAAACGGAGCTGCCCGACCTAGGCGGGACGCCGTTGATGGATCAATTATAGCAGGTTAACCATAAGCATTAATGAAGTTTATATGACGAAAATAGGCTTGTTTTTAACCGTCATTCCGTAACGCAGCTTCCTTAAGCAAGGTGAGCACGATTTTACATTGAACCAGTTCAAAACGGGTTCAAAACCCGTTCATCCTGAAATCCAACCACTGCAACGCGTTCACGCATTGCAAAAAGAACTGTCCTTACTAGAATGGGCACCAATTCAAGGCGATCTTCTTGCACAGGGGTTTAGGTAAGAAAGATTGACTTAAAACGCGTTAGGCTTATGCAAAGCAGTGAAGGCAAAACAGGAAGATACACGCCAGAAGCTTGCGAGTAAACGCTCAAGGGAAATTGGGATAGGGACCTGTAACACATAGGTGTTCGGGTCCCTATTTGTTTTACGAAAGGTTGTGGTTTTGGAACAGGACGAATTTATTTCATAGCACAGCATTTCGAAAAAAGTGCTGTGCTCCTTATGCGCAGTATTCCGTACGTATTGGTAATGGGTGGTTCGTGGTTTAAGTAAAAGCCGCAGAGCCACTTTGAGAGAGAAAAGTTTGAAGGGTTCGGCAAAAGAAGCCGAGCAAGAATCTTGGAGGTTAGATTCAAATGATGTACGTAGCAGCAATTTGTGTAGTGTTCCTTGCATTGGGTATCGCTATGGTTTCTAAGCTTGGTCAGGGCAATAGCGCTGCTTTGGAGGTTGCTACCGCTCGCGCACATGCAGGTCGTAAGGTTCAGCTTGGTGTTAAGGCTCCTCGCGATTTCTATATGCAGCAGTTTGAAGAAGCAGTATCAAGCCGTCACTAAGGCGAGATAATACGTCGGCACATCACGCATGGCTAGTAATGCGCCTGTGTGTACGAAAGATGTATTATACGCCACGATACACAATATGCTTCAGAACTAGCTTTCTTTTGCTCCTATAGATACAAGCAGTTCTTAAAGCCAATACAAAATGCTTTCATGAAGGACTCTGGCAACAGCTGGGGTCCTTTCTTTTGATACAAAATAACCCCGTGACTTGTGGATAGTCACGGGGTCGGAGGTAAATCAAACAGGTTCAGCGTTGGGTTTTGCCTTGCCAAAACACTGCAGATTCTATTTTGTAGGTAGTGTCGTGTTAGTACGCGGCACTAAGGGCACGTTCGCATTTATTGGGCGTCGTGCTCAGCTTTAGCCTTGGCCATACGTTCTTCCAAAGCTTTAAGCTGCTTAGCGGTTTCTTCTTCTTCAAGACGAAGTTCTTCTTTGCTTGTTGCATAGTCGATGCGGATCTTCTTGTTGTTGCAGAGCAACAGGTAAAGAATGATCGAAGCAGGAAGACCAATGGAAGCGCCACGAGCAACGATGAAGCCTGCAGACATACCAGCAATACCACGGTCCATGTCGTCGCGAAGCAGGTTGATAGCAATCTGAGCGCAAACGAAGCCCTGAACAACCATGATAACTACCAGCAGAGCGCCAGAAGCAGCCAAGGATACTTCGTAGAGTGGATAGAAGAACAAACCAACTACGGTAAAGATAAGGTTCGTACCAGTACCGTCATAGATAGAGTTCATGCCTTCACGGCCAGACTCCTTATAACGAGCGAAGGTAGCAATTGCGTAAGGAGGGCTGAAAGGACCAGCCAGTGCAGGATAAGGAGCGAACAGGGAAAGAACTACGTTACGGATACCGCAAACAATGTTGGTACGGTTAACGTTGAACTCAATGTATTCGTCGTCACGAGCAGAATTGATGCAAAGCTGCTGAACGGTAATGAAGTCGCCATAGGCAATAATCCATGCCGTCAGTGCGTAAGGAATACCTGCAATCCAAATGGTAGGATCGGTGCAGAATCCAATAAAGAAGGGCGATACCGCTGCAAAGAGCGCGCCGAAGTCAGGCATTACGATGAACTGGCCTGAGAATTCATATTGGAAGTCACCAGAAATGCCGCCAACAATGAACAGGAACAAAACGCCCCATAAGAAGCTGTAGTTGCCAAGAAGTGCCAAAATTTTATGTTCAGACATCTTTTCGCGAATGCGCTGGCTGAACATAAACAAGCAGACAACAACCAGACCACCAAGGCAAGCGATAGTTGCGGTATCAAGTGCGCCACCTTCGGACATACGAGCAACAACGGAATTAATACCTGCACCTAAAACGATGCCGCCTTTCAAGGCTGGAGGCAAAATCATGTTGAGTTTCTTGGATAACCCTGTAGCGCCTAATACTATGAATAGAATTCCGAGCTCTAACTGTATAACAGTAAGTGCTTGGAATCTTATTACGCCTTCTGGAAGGGTTTCCAGGTAGAGCACAATTACTGCCATCGCCGCCGTAATCCAACCGCAAACTGCCGGTTCGCCTAAGAACCAACTTAAGGTATAACAAGCGGTCTCAAAAATAACGAGAGCGTAAGCAGTATTGGGATCCAAGCCCAAGGTAGAAATAAGAACAGCAAGTGCACCGTATGAAGTACAAGCGTTCATAAGACCTGTAATAACTTCAGGACCAGAAATGTTGAAGTGAATAAAGGGAATACGAATGCGGAATATTCCCAGTCGAATACATGGCTGAATGCCACCGTATTCACGCTTTAAAGCCATTAGACCCTCCTTTTGAAATTAGGTTCCGCAATGGGACTGACAGATACTGCTGAAATCCTTTCTTTAATCGAAATACCTCCAAATTTGAGCGCACAAAACTAAGCCCCTTCCACAGAGAGTTTTTTTGCTTATGTTTTGTGATTGAAATGACTAAACAATTAATAACTGTCAGAAAAATGAACATGGTACTGACAAATTGAATAGTCCGCTTTCGTAACTATAGTCTTTACTAATACAAGAATTACTAATGTCTATGTTATGAACCCATTCATCAGAATCTATAGATGCGTTTAAAAAAATTGAACCATTGGACAGAAATAAAAGATATGTAGAGTAAAAAATAGTGAACGTGTTATAAACTTATTAAATTACTTTATTTAATTATTTAATCCAAATGAATAATAACTTTCCATAAATTGGAGACTATTATTTTTTGTGGTTAGTTGTTACGTTGTGTTCATGCAAACTTTAAAGAACATACGCGGTATTATTTTTGCGCTCCTAAGTGGCATTAGTTGGGGTTTTTCAGGGGCATGCGCTCAGTATCTTTTTGGAACTTATGGCGTAGACCCTTTATGGGTATCTTCGGTACGCATGCTTTCCGCGGGCATTATTCTTTCGCTCTTTGCGCTCGTTTGTTTCCGCGGTCCATTTTTGAACCTATGGAAGAATCCTCGTGTTTTGGGGCATATGGTAGTATTCGCCATTTTCGGCTTAGCGTTTTGCCAAATTACTTACTTATTAGCTATTCAATATTCAAATGCAGGTACCGCTACTATTATTCAGTATGTCGGCCCGGTACTTACGGTATTCTTCCTTTGTTTTTTGGCGCGTAGACTTCCCACCAAGCGAGAAAATCTTGCCCTTGTATGTGTTGTGGTGGGCGTCTTTCTTTTGGCAACCCATGGTAACCCTGCGGTGATGGTGCTATCTCCCGAAGCGCTGTTTTGGGGGTTGGTGTCTGCCTTTGCCTATATGTTGTATTCTCTTTTGCCGCGAAGGCTTATGTTTCGCTACGGAAGCGTTCCGGTGGTGGCCTCTGCTTTATTAATAGGCGGCTTGGTATTTAGCGTACTTTTGCAATCGTGGGCTCACATACCTGCAATGCAGCCGTCGGGCTTCGTGGTACTGTTTGTGGGCTTGGTGTTTTTTGGCACAGTGGTGGGCTTTTCTCTCTTCTTTCAATCGATTAATGACATTGGTGCAGCTCGAGCGGGACTTATGGCCAGCATTGAAACGGTATCGGCCACTGCATTTGCAGTGTTGTGGCTGGGAACTTCTTTTGTATGGATAGATATTGTGGGCTTTATTTTTATTGTGGCTACGGTGTTTATCCTGGCTAAACACCCGGGCGATCCCGACATGGTGAACAAGCAAGGATAATCATGAATGCGTGCTTATAAGCTTTGCTAATGAAAAAGCACTCGTTTTCCTATAGGTAAACATTTAAATACCCAATAATCAACAGGTGTTATAAATAAATCAAATAAGAAGTAGCGAATTCGATAATACCTTATTGGATTTTTCTTATCAAAAGTATCAATATCTAGGCCATGAAGCCATGTTGCATCTTTGACATGCGGATTTAAAGATGCAACCCTTGCTGTACTTGCAGTAATGATTGGGGATGTTGCTGTAGGTTCCAGGATTACCAAAAGCTTTTCGCGTTCAAGGGAGAATGCGAAAAGCGCCTTTGGTAGTGGTGGTCAGCAAGATGAAGCTACGGTGCAAATTAAAGAGGGGTTTTGCACGGGTTGGCTGTGGCGAGGACTCACAAGGAGAAAAAGGGGACACATGGAACCGGTAAAGCTAGCGGTCCTGGGTTTAAACCAGGGCGCAAAAATTGTACGTGACGCTCTTAACCATGATGAAGTTGAGTTAGTTGCGGTAGCCGGATTTGGGCAGCAGGCGGAATCTGTTGCAAGCGAATTGGGGTTAAAACGCTATGAAGATTACCGCCTGCTGTTGCGTCAAGAGCAACTTGATGCCGTAGCTATTGCGCTACCAAATGGTCTGCACGTAGAAGCGACAGAAGAAGCACTGGCGGCTGGCATCAAAATATTTTGCTCGAAAAGCCTATCGCGAATACCGTAGAAGATGCACAGCATATTATTGATATTTGCAAAAAGGCAGGTGCAACGCTTCTCGTTGGTCATCATCGTCGCAATTCGCCACGTTATCTTTTCTTGCGTGAACTTATTGCTTCGGGGCGTTTGGGGATAATTGTTGGCCTGCAAAGCAGTTTCGCGATTGCGAAGCCTTATGCCTATTTTGATGTGGAATGGCGCATTAAAAAGGGTGGCGGACCTCTTCTTATCAATGCGATTCACGACTTTGACGACTTGAATTATCTTACTGGCATGAAGCCGATTCGTGTGTATGCGGCAGCTCGCAATACCATTCGTGGCAACGAAGTGGAAGATTCTGTTTCGGTAATCGTTGAATACGAAGGTGGTGCAACGGCTACGTACTTTTTAAGCGATGGAACGCCGGGACCATGGAGCTATGATTTAGCGGCGGAAGAAAACTTGAATTATGGCCTTTGCAACGAAGAAAATTCCTTACGCATTTTTGGAACGGAAGCTTCGTTCGGTTTCCCACACATGGATTTGTACTACTACGACAAGGATCATTATGGCTGGAACGAACCTTTGCTTAAAGAGCATTTTGACTGTGAAATAAATGATCCTATGGCCGCAGAGCTTGATCACTTTATTGATCTTTGTAAAGGGCGCGAAACAGTGCCTCGCTGCTCGGGTGAGGATGCCCTTGATACGTTGCGCGTTATTAAAGGCATTCAAAAATCGGCAGAAACCAAACAGGCAGTAGAGTTGTAGGGTATAGTTAGGGCAAGCCGTACGATATCGCTGAACAGGGCATCTGCGTTCGCCAGGGCGTGGATGCCTTTTATGTTATAGATGAAAAGGGATAGCTATGAGAGTTGAAGATCTGCGTTATTTTGAACACCTGTCAAAGGTATTGAACTTTACTCGGGCTTCAAAAGACTTACATATTTCTCAGCCTACCTTGTCACTTGCGGTTAAACGTCTTGAAGATGAATGGGGCGTTCAGTTGTTGGAGCGCAATCGCGCGACGGTGGAGTTAACCGATATTGGTCACGACATCGTGGAATGTATTTCAAGTGCACTCTATGATTTGGATCGGGCGCAAACGTTGGCTGAAGAATCTTTAGGAACAGAAAACGCAGTCATTAACCTGGGTACCATTCATGCTATGCAGGGTAAATTCTGGTCCCAAGCCTTGTTTGATTTTCGTAGTCAAAGTTCTTTTGATCCTCAAATTACGGTAACGCAAGCCTATTCGCGTGAATTGCTTCGTCGCTTACGAGCAGGTCAGCTTGATGTTGCTATCTGTAGTCGTGTGGGGGATATGAAGGGGCTGCAATATAGTCTTTGCTGGTCGCAGTCGCTTGTTTTGGGAGTAAACAAAAAACACCCCCTTGCTAGTCATAAAAACGTATCCTTAGAAGAGCTAAAAGATATGGAGCTGCTTTCCTATAATCCCAATTCTCCCGTAACGGAAGGGTTGCGTGGGCTTGCGGATAATTATGGCTTGAATGTTCGTTATACCTACGATGATGAAATAACCCTTTCCTCTATCGTTGCGGCAGATCCTTCGCAGGTGGCGCTGTTTTGCTATTCCTTTTTGATTAGCGCCTTTGACGATGTGGTGTGCTTACCTATTCGTGAAGCTCCGGTGGATTTCCATAAAACCTATGTAGTGTGCCGTGATGAAAGCAGAAGGCCTCGCGTTGTTCAGGAATTCATTGATTTTATGAGTTCGTATAGGTTCCCGCTTTTGCTGGACTACGCAAAAGGACAGACAGGGAATTAGTTAGGAAGGCTAGATCTAGCAGGGTAACCCTGCTGTTGAAACAAAAGCTTCTTATTCCTGAAACAGAGGCGTTTCGCGTAAGAAAACAGCTTGAAACATAGGCCCATTACGGTAAATACAGCGAAAGAGATTCAAGGCTTGCCAAGAAGTAAGCCAGAGTTATGGCACAATAACGTAGTGAATCTCATATGTAAGGCCGCCTTGCGCGGCATGAATCTATAAGGAGAAGAGATGGCCCACGTTCAGGAAATTTATGGATCGATGGTCTTTAACGAGCACGTTATGAAAGAACGTCTTCCTAAGGAAACGTATAAGAGTCTTGTTAAGACTGTACGTGAGGGCAAGCCGCTTGACATTGAGGTTGCTAATGTTGTTGCCCACGCTATGAAGGAGTGGGCAATTGAGCGCGGTGCAACGCACTATACTCATTGGTTCCAGCCACTAACCGGTATTACCTCCGAAAAGCATGACAGCTTCCTTGATCCGGTGGGAGACGGAACTGCGATTATGACGTTTTCCGGTAAGGAACTAGTTCAGGGCGAGCCCGATGCCTCCAGTTTCCCTTCCGGTGGTTTACGTGCAACCTTTGAAGCTCGTGGCTACACCACCTGGGATCCTACATCCTTTGCTTTTATTAAGGACGAAGTACTGTGCATTCCTACTGCATTTTGTTCTTATACCGGTGAAGCGCTTGACAAGAAAACGCCCTTGCTTCGTTCTATGAACGCGGTCGACAAGCAGGCTCAGCGCGTACTGAAGTACTTTGGCGAAGACGGTCATCGCGTAGTTTCTACGGTGGGTGCTGAACAGGAATACTTCCTTATTTCCGAAAAAGACTATGTGCAGCGTCAGGACCTTATTATGACGGGACGCACCTTGTTTGGTGCACCACCTTCAAAGGGTCAGGAACTTGAAGAACACTACTTCGGCGCTATTCGTCCAACGGTTAATAACTTCATGAAAGAAGTTGACGATGACCTATGGGCACTGGGCGTTTCTGCTAAGACAAAGCACAACGAAGTAGCGCCTGCTCAGCATGAATTAGCTCCTCTGTTTACCAATTCAAACCGCGCTATTGATGAAAACCTTCTTACGATGGAAAAGATGCGCTTAGATGCATCTCATCATGGCTTGGTGTGCCTCACTCACGAAAAACCTTTCGAAGGCATTAACGGTTCTGGTAAGCATAACAACTGGTCCCTTTCTTATGGCAAGGTTAACCTGCTTGATCCGGGCGACGATCCTATGGATAACCTGCGCTTCTTGGTATTCCTTACCTGTGTGGTAGAAGCGGTTGATGAATATCAGGAGCTTTTGCGCATGTCTGTTGCTTCTGCAGGTAACGATCATCGCTTGGGAGCAAACGAAGCGCCTCCTGCTATTATTTCTATGTTCTTGGGTGATGAACTGGGCGCTATTGTTGATGCGCTTATTTCTGGCGAGGAATATCATTCCGCTGAAGCGGTAGCAATGGATTTGGGTGTAGCGGTTTTGCCTAAATTCTTGAAGGACAACACCGACCGTAACCGTACCAGCCCCTTTGCCTTTACGGGTAACAAGTTTGAATTCCGTATGCCTGGCTCTGAGGTGAATTTGTCAGACTGCAACATGATCCTAAACACTGCTATGGCTAAGGGCTTGAAGGACTTTGCCGATGCTATGGGCGATGTTGAAGGTGCCGAATTTGAAAAGAAGGCCATTAAGTACATTAAGAAAACCTTAACTGATCATCAGCGCATTATCTTTAACGGCAATGGTTACTCGAAAGAATGGGAAGAAGAAGCTCAGCGTCGCGGATTGGCAAACCATCGCAATACCGCCGAAGCACTTCCTTGTTTTGTTTCTCAGAAGTCCCTTGATCTGTTTGCAGAATTTGATGTTTTAAGCGAAGCAGAAGTTCATAGCCGTTATGAAGTGAAGCTGGAAAAGTACAATAAGCTGCTTAACATTGAAGCCCGTGTAATGATTCGCATGGCTCGCCGTACCTACTTGCCCGCTATTAGCGATTACATGGCAGCATTGGCAAGCAATATTACTACGGTAAAGTCAGCGCTTTCTGGGGCAGATATGACTGAACACGAAAAGCTGCTGAACAAGATTTTGGCTGGTTTCAATCGTGCCGCGGATTGTGTGCGTACTTTGATCAAGCTTCACGATGCAACAGAGGCAATTGAGGATGCCCAGGAACAGGCAAACGCTTATGCGGAAAAGGTTATTCCTGCAATGGAAGCTCTGCGTAAGGAAATTGACGATCTGGAATGCATTGTTGAGCGTGATTACTGGCCAGTACCAACCTACAACGATATGTTGTTCTACGCATAAAGAATCAAGTGAAAAGCACGGCAAGGCGGCGACTATTTTGGTCGCCGCCTTTTTTGTGTCTAATTTCGGACAGTTTTGAGTAATTTGCGTAACAGCGTGGTAATAGTTTTGTTGACTTCATATTTCTTCTAAGTGTGTTTGTTTTAATAACTACTATTGGATAACTTTGTGGCTGCACAATACGTTTGTTATGAGCAGTGCAGGAGGGGAATAACTATGGAGCGGGAACAGATGACCGCCGAACAAAAACAGCAAATCGTAGAGCATTTTCAGCTTTTTGAAAAAGCTAGTAAATCGCTTTTTAAAAAATATGATGCAGCGATTAGAGAAATGAAAACGCGTTTTGAGATTCTTGATGCCGACCTGGAATATCGCTTTAATCGCAATCCTATTCATCATATGGAATCACGCCTTAAAACGCCTAAAAGTGTATTCGAAAAATTACAGCGCTATGAAGTACCTATTACCTTACAGTCGGTTGAAGAGCATATTTTAGACGTAGCGGGAATGCGCGTTATTGTTTCTTATATTGATGATGTATATGCCATGGTAAAAGTGCTTTCCATGCAGGATGACTTAAAAATCGTAAAGGTAAAGGACTACATCAAAAACCCCAAGCCTAACGGATATCGTAGTTTGCACGTCATTGTAAAGGTGCCCGTATACTTTTTGGATCGCAAGCAATACGTGCCAGTAGAAATTCAGTTCCGTACCGTTGCGATGGACTTTTGGGCATCGCTTGAACATACCCTTAAATACAAGCAGGATGTTCAGCTTGAAGGCATTGATATGTATGACGAGTTGAAAAACTGTTCAGAAATCATTGAAGACGTGGAACGTCGTATGCAAATTTTAATGCATGCGGTTCAAACAACCGATGTAGAAGAAGCGGCGCGCAAACGTCGTGAACAGCTTGAAGAACAGGAAGCGCGGGTAGAAAAGGCACAACCTTCTTTTCAGGTAGTTGAAGCGGGACGCTAGGGATACCAAAGTGGGACGCTCGGCGTTGTTCGTTAAGCGGTAAAGTGACGCAGCAGGCGAGCCGCTAACCATTTACGGAGTACAGAGCCCCGCAAATATTGCAAATATGTTTCGTACGTTTTTCACTCCACTTAGTTGGAGTAGAATACGATTCTTGAAAAGCTAGAGAAAACTCGGCATATAAAAACAAGAGCGAAAGGACACATCATGGCTGACGTGGAAGCTGTGGATTACATTTGGAAAAACGGCGAAGCTATTCCATGGGAACAGGCTACAACGCATGTTTTAACCCATGCTTTGCATTATGGTTCTGCTGTATTTGAAGGTATTCGCTGCTATCACAACACCGATACGGACGAAGCGGTAATTTTCCGTCTTCGTGACCACATGGAACGCCTGCATCGCAGCGCAAAAATTGCCATGATGGAAATTCCTTATAGCGTTGATGAACTGTGCGAAGCAACCGTCGATATTATTAAGAAGAACAATATCAAGTCTTGCTACATTCGTCCTCTTGCATATTACGGCTATGGACAGATGGGTGTAGATCCTACGGGTGCTCCAGTAGACGTTATTATTGCGGTATGGCCATGGGATGCGTATTTGGGCGAAGAGGCACTGCAAAATGGCATCAAAGTAGGTGTTTCTTCTTGGCGCCAGCGTTCCTTTAACGCTATTCCTCCTGCTGTTAAGTCTTCTGCTTCCTATATGAATTCCATTTTGGCAAAGAAAGAAGCAACGCTTCATGGTTATGCGGAAGCTATTATGCTTAACGAAGAAGGCCGCGTGTGCGAAGGCACGGGCGAAAACATCTTTGTGGTACGCAACGGTATTTTGTCAACGCCTCCATTGTCTGATGGTTTGCTTGAGGGTATTACCCGCGACACCATTTTGACCCTTGCAACGGATATGGATATTCCTGCTATTGAAGAATCGCTTACTCGTTCCGATCTTTATATTGCAGATGAAGCTTTTATGACCGGTTCTGCTGCAGAACTGACACCTATCAACAGCATTGATGACCGTGTAATTGGCAAGCGTGGTCCAATTACCGAGCAGCTTCAGAAGCGTTATTTCGACGTTGCTTACGGTAAGGTTCCCGAGTATGAAGATTGGATTACTCGTTTCTAAAAGGTAAGCACCTGTCTTCGCGCAGAGGGCTCAAGACAGTCAACACGAGAGCCTCGATAAAATCGGGGCTCTTTTTGTATCCGAAAAGAGAAACTATGGCAACAAAAGTTTTTGCGTACGACACCACCTTACGTGATGGGGAACAAAGCGAAGGCATTACGTTATCTTTGGAAGATAAGCTGCGCATTGTTGCTTGTCTTGACGACTTTGGCGTGGATTACATTGAAGGCGGATATCCCGCATCGAATCCTAAAGATATTGCCTTTTTTAAAGAAGTAGCTCATATGGATCTCAAACATGCACGTATCGCAGCGTTTGGTTCTACCTGTAAAAAAGGAGTAGCAGCAAAGGACGATTCTGGCCTTAAGGATTTGCTTGCCTCGGGTGCTTCGGTAGTTACCATCGTGGGTAAAAGCTGGGATGCACAGGTGGAACGCGCCCTTATGACCACGCTCGAAGAAAATCTTCGTATGGTGTCAGAGTCCATTGCGTATTTAAAGAGCCAGGGCGTGGAAGTAATTTTTGATGCGGAGCACTTCTACGATGGCTATAAGGCAAACCCCGATTATTCTATGCAGGTTATTGAAGCTGCGGTAACAGCGGGAGCCGATTCTATTGATTTGTGTGAAACCAACGGCGGTGCTCTTCCCTTTGAAGTGGAGGAAATAACGCGTGCGGTAACTAGTCGTTTTCCGGATCAGCGCTTCGGTGTGCACTGCCACAACGATTCGGGCTGTGCCGTTGCTAATTCACTTGCTGCAATAAAGGCAGGTTGCACTCAGGTGCAAGGCACGGTAAACGGCTATGGGGAACGAGTGGGTAACTGCGATATTTTGTGCGTCATTGCCGATCTTGAATTAAAAATGGGCTATACCGTAGTGGGACGCGAAAACTTAAAGCAGCTTACCAGTGTTGCGCGTTCTGTTGCAGAAATGTGCAACATGGTTCACTCAATGCATCATCCATACACGGGATCTTCCGCCTTTGCACATAAGGGTGGTTTACACGCAAGTGCTATTGCGCGTTTTCCTGAAGCGTATGAACATACCAAGCCCGAAAATGTGGGCAATACTACCCGTGTGTTAGTGAGCGAACTTGCCGGAAAAGCATCTTTGGTGGCGAAGGCGAAATCGCTTGGCTTTGACTTAAGTGGCAATGGTGCACTAACGCAGCAAATTCTGGATGATATTAAAGAGCGAGAAAACCAAGGGTTTTCCTATGAAATTGCCGATGGTTCGTTGGCGGTTTTGCTTCATATGCATCTAGGCACCTTTAAACCTCACTTCACTCTTGAAAGCTTCCGCGTGATTGTGGATGACAAGGAAGATACCAACGCTTGGGCGAAAGATGCTACCAGTGAAGCAACGATTAAGGTTCACATAGGGGATCGTCGCTTTGTAGCAACAGGCGAAGGTATTGGTCCTGTTGGTGCGTTAGACAATGCGCTTCGTTTGGCTTTGGCAGACGTATATCCCGAAGTTGATCAGATTGAGCTGGTTGACTTTAAGGTGCGTATTTTGGATGAAAATGTAGGTACCGGCGCTACGACGCGCGTCATGATTACGACTTCAAATGGCAAAGAATCATGGGGTACTATTGGCGTTTCGGAAAACATTATTGAAGCATCTTGGAATGCTTTGGTTGATTCATTTGAATATGGTTTGGTCAAATGTGGACGATAACGCAATGATACATTTACTGGTATCATTGGCTGCTGTTTGCAGCGGACAAGCATGAGAACTGTTTGTGGCGCATGAACATGATTGGTATGAAATAAAGCGAGGGGATTATGCCTGAATTGCGTACTCGTGAAGTGGAAGATTTGTTATCGGTATTTGCGGGTCTTACTAATCCTGATGATATTTTTGCGCTGTTGGAAGATTTGTTTACGGTGCGTGAAATAAAGGATACGTCTCAGCGGTTAGATGTGGCCCGCATGCTAAAAGAGGGGCGTTCTTATGCCGTAATTGAGCAGACAACGGGGGCTTCTGCTACTACGATCGCACGCGTATCTAAGGCGCTCAATTATGGTGCGGGCGGATATGAACGCGCCTTTGAAATTCTGGAGAAACAGGGCAGCAAAGATTAGGTAGCGATTTTGAGTTGCTCCGTAGAGGTAACAGGCGAATTCGAATAGATTGATGCAACAGGCGAGGTACAAGGTGAAGGCAAAAGGCTTAAAGATTATAGGCATTCTTTTAGCTATTGCTCTGCTGTTGACGCTGGCACTCAGTGTAATGGATGGCTGCTCGCCCAATTCTAAATCGAAGAATTATTCGCTTACAACAAAAAATACGCTTACTGTGGCAGTTTCGCTTGATTATCCACCCTTTGAGTATCTTGAGGGAGATACACCTACGGGTTATAGCATTGCCGTTATTCAAGAAGTAGCTCATCGTTTAGGGCTGTCATGCGAAATTAAAAACGTGCCTTTCAATAACGTTATTCCCAGCATTGCTTCGGGAAATCAATGTGATGTGGGAATAGCTTCTCTTACTATCAACGATCAGCGCAAAGAGAAGGTTAATTTCACTACACCCTATTATTTTGTTGACCAGTCGGTTGTAGTACTTGAAGACACCTACGATACGGTAGATGAATTAGCAGAACTGCCCGTGGTGGCACTTACCAATTCATCAAGTTTTGATTATGCTACCAATTCGGTGTCAAGCAGAGTTGTTTCCCGTACTTCCGTTCAGGAATGTTTTAAAGCACTTGAATCCGGTCAAGCACGAGCGGTAGTGACGGAATATCCCGTAGCTAAAACTTTGATTGAGTCGTATGCGGATTGCGAAATACTTGAACGTATTGCGACGGGTGATGGTTACGGTATTGCGGTAAATAAGGATAATCCCGCATTAACTGAAGCCATCAATGAGGCGCTTGCATCAATGGAAGAAGACGGAACGCTTGATTCTTTGCAACAGCAGTATCTCTAGAGCATCTGCAAGACGCATTCGCTAGGCATCGTCAGTAATTATCAGCTAGCTTATGTCATATCCAACGGCGCATGGTGAGTCTTCTCTATCTCATGGGCAAACGACACAACTATTGCCCTCCGACTCGGCTTCGCTTATCTAGTCTTTCTTTTGCGCAAGAAGAGTAGCGAAAAATGATTCGACGATTGTGCAAGCCATCCCCACATTTATGCTCGAACACCTGGGACTACTCTTTTTGTGCGCTAAAGAAAGACTACGCTCCGAACGAGTCGTCGAGCAATAGTCGTGCCGCTTGATCGGCGATGGGAATTGACTCAATGAAACCATTTCGAAATTATTGCGGTTCCGTAAGCGAAACTAAGTTGAAAACAAAAATTGCACTGTTGCGCGTTTAGTGACAACAAGTTTCGTTAGGTGCGCAGTGACAATGATTTACGAGGGTATTACGCTTGCGAATTTTCTCTTGAGCAAAGCAATGTTCTCGCGGTAGGCTTGAGCTGAAAGTAAAAGAAAGGAAGCATATGGAACGCAAAGTTGCATGGGAATCATACACAGAAGACCAACTCGAAGAATTAGATACGCTAAGCAAGCGCTATATCGATTTTATTTCTGAGAACAAAACAGAACGTCGTTGTTTTAGTGCCTCTGTTGCTCAAGCTGAAGCAGCAGGCTATGTTTCGCTTGCTGAAGCAGTAGAAAAGGGACAAACCCTAAAGCCAGGCGACAAGGTGTGGGCTGGCATTCATGGCAAAACGCTTGTTTTGGTACATGTTGGTACTAACCCCCTTGAGCAAGGTCTTAACATCTTAGGGGCGCACATTGACAGTCCTCGTTTAGATCTGAAACAAAATCCGGTGTATGAAAGTGATGGCTTTGCCTATCTTGATACCCACTACTATGGTGGCATCAAACATTATCAGTGGGTAACGTTGCCTTTAGCTCTGCATGGCGTGGTTGCCAAAACCGATGGTACGGTAGTTGATATTGCTGTTGGCGATGATCCCGATGATCCGGTATTTTGCGTGACCGATCTTCTTCCTCATTTGGGTAATCAACAAATGGCAAAAAAGGGAAGTGAAGTAGTAGAAGGCGAAAGTCTGGATATTTTGATGGGTAACCGTCCTTTAGTAGTGAAGAAGGACGAAAGTGAAGATGCCGATCAAGACGTTAATCAAGACTGCGCGAATGACAATGAAGCCAGCTTTCAGGAAAAGAAAAATGCCAAGGAGAGCGTAAAGGCGTTTGCTCTTAAACTCCTTGAAGAAAAATATGGCATTACCGAAGAAGATTTTGTTTCAGCTGAAATCGAGGTAGTGCCAGCGGGTCGCGCCCGTGAATTGGGCTTCGATCGCAGCATGGTTTTGGGTTATGGTCAGGACGATCGCGTATGTGCTTATACGTCGCTTGAAGCACAGCTTGCGTTGGACGAAACCCCTCAAACAACTGCCGTAACCGTGTTAGTCGATAAAGAAGAAATTGGCAGTGTAGGCGCAACGGGTATGGGTTCGCTTTTCTTTGAAAACACCATTGCAGAAGTATTGGGCCTTATGGGCGCGGAAGGCGAATTGCCACTGCGTCGTTGCTTGGCGGCATCACGTATGCTGTCTTCGGATGTTTCTGCCGCCTATGACCCAGCTTATGCAAGTGTGTTTGAAGCGAAGAATTCTGCTTATGCGGGCAAAGGTATTGTGTTCAATAAATATACGGGCGCTCGTGGTAAGAGCGGGTCTAATGATGCGCGTGCAGAATATGTAGCCTATGTCTGTCGCGTTATGGACGAAGCGGGTGTTGCTTATCAAACGGCAGAACTGGGTAAAGTGGACGCAGGCGGCGGTGGCACTATCGCCTACATTCCTGCAAAGTACGGTATGGACGTTATCGACTCTGGCGTAGCGGTACTTTCAATGCATTCGCCTTGGGAAGTAACGTCAAAGGCAGATATTTATGAAGCCTACCGCGCTTATAAAGCATTTTTGGAAGCATAACGAAGCGTATTTCGCTCTTTAAACTACACAGCAGTGCAGGGTATCAATGCCGACCATGGGGTCGGCATTGTGTTCCCCCGGGCTGGTATTGTTGGGTCGGCATTGTGTCATATCGGGTTGATGCGATTGGACTTGAAAATTGTGGTATAACGAGCCGGCGCTGTCGGAAAAATACTGTGCTATACCGAGCTGTCACTGCGTTATAGAAAAAATATAAATAAAGTTACGCCACAAACCGTGCACGTGACTATAATGGTGAAAACTTATCCTAATTAAGGGGTAATATTACATCGTCGGCAGTAATCGAAAGAACATAGAAGAACTCAGGCAAGGGGTGCTACATGGCTTATTATTTCGAAGAACCATCTCGTACATTCAATGAATACCTTCTCGTTCCAGGATATTCTTCTTCTGAATGTATTCCAGAAGCAGTAGATTTAAGCACTCCTTTGGTGCGTTTTCGTAAGGGCGAAGAAGAGTGCCCTTTAACGCTTTCTATTCCTATGGTTTCTGCAATTATGCAGGCGGTTTCTGATGACGGCATGGCAGTCGCTCTTGCTCAGCAAGGCGGTATTTCATTTATTTATGGTTCTCAGACCATTGAATCTCAGGCCGCAATGGTAAGCCGTGTAAAGGATCACAAGGCAGGCTTTGTTCGCAGCGATTCTAACCTTACCCCTACTGCAACGTTGCGTGATGTGGTAGCACTGAAGGAAAAGAATGGCCATACCACCATGCCCGTAACTGAAGGGGGCCATCCTCAAGGTAAACTGCTTGGCATTGTAACGGGTCGCGATTACCGCTTGTCTCGTATGGATCTTGATACTCCGGTATCTGAATTCATGACGCCGCGTGAAAAGCTTATTGTTGCTTCTGCCGATACCAGCTTGAAAGAAGCTAACGATATTATTTGGGATAACAAGCTGAATTCCTTACCTATCGTAGATGATGACGACAACTTGATGTACATGGTTTTCCGTAAAGACTATGAACAGCACAAGTCCAATCCTCATGAGCTGCTTGACTCCCATAAGCGCTATAAGGTTGGCGCTGGTATCAATACGCGCGACTATGCCGATCGTGTTCCTGCTCTTATTGAAGCAGGTGCCGATGTGTTATGTATTGACTCCTCAGAGGGTTATTCTGAATGGCAGTTGCGTACCATTAAGTGGATTCGTGACCACTATGGCAATTCCGTAAAAGTTGGCGCTGGTAATGTAGTAGATACCGAAGGCTTCCGCTTCTTGGCAGAAGCTGGTGCAGACTTTATTAAAGTTGGCATCGGTGGCGGTTCAATCTGTATTACGCGTGAACAGAAGGGTATTGGTCGTGGTCAGGCAACGGCTTTGATTGAAGTTGCTAAAGCGCGCGATGAATACTTCAAAGAAACGGGCATTTACGTTCCCGTTTGTTCTGACGGTGGCATCGTATATGACCACCATATGACGCTTGCTCTTGCTATGGGCGCAGACTTCTTGATGCTTGGTCGTTACTTTGCTCGCTTCGACGAAAGCCCTACCAACCGTGTAACGGTAAATGGCAGCTACATGAAAGAGTACTGGGGTGAAGGTTCTGCTCGTGCTCGCAATTGGCAGCGCTATGACCTGGGTGGTTCCAAGAAGGGCCTTACCTTTGAAGAGGGTGTAGATTCTTATGTTCCTTACGCGGGCGCTTTGAAAGACAATGTGGACATGACCTTGTCTAAGATTAAGTCCACCATGTGTAACTGCGGCGCATTAACTATTCCTGAATTGCAGGAAAAGGCAAAACTTACCGTGGTAAGCTCTACTTCTATTGTTGAAGGTGGCGCTCATGACGTATTGCTAAAAGATAAGACCCCTTACGTCGGCAACACCATTCGCGGCTAAGTAGAGTAACAACTGTTTAGTTAATAAAACTTTTCAGTTAGAGATAAGCTTTCTAGTTGGACTGGAGATAAAATTCCAGTCCAACTTTTTATATATCAATTTCTTCCCAGTCTTCTACTGCCAAACCAGGAACTCGAACAAATTCTTTAGTGTTGGACGTAACGAGCACCGCATTATGAGTGAGAGCGGTTGCAGCAATAAGAAGGTCGTTGTGTCCAATACGATTTCCTTGACGCTCGAGGGTGGCGCGAATTTTACCGTAGGTATAGGCGCACGCTGCGTCAAAGGGAATAATTTCAAACGGAAGAAGAAACTGATCTACGAGGTAGTGCATTTTACGAGGATTGATGCTTTTTTCGGCACCAACCCGAAGCTCTGCTTCAACTATTGCAGGAATTCCAAATAATTTTGGGTCATTAGCTTCAAGAAGCGCACGTATAAGAGGAGCTTTGCCGCGTAAAAAAGTAATACAGGTGCACGAATCAAGATAAAACATAACTATTCCTTATCAAGCGCATTTATTTCGTTTGAAGAGATGGGGGTATCTAAAGGTTCCATCAGATTATCTTCTTCGCTTACCGATCCATACAATGAAAAGAAATTTCGAGGCCAGCCTTTGGATAGTTTTCGCTCGTTTAGTTCATCAAGTACAAAGCGTGAAAGAGATTTGTGAGCGTTTGAAGCATCTTGGCGAAGTTGTTCCATTGATTGATCGTCTAAATAGAGAGAAAGTTGGGGCATGGTCGTCTCCTTTCTGGCTTAATTGCAAAGGATAGGCAGACAAATTTGCTAAGATAACAAGTATATAAACAAGTATACTTGTTTATATACTTGTATGCGAGGAAAATCGGGTTTCAAATTGGATAAGATGAGTTTTTCAGATTTTGAATAAGCTACCTCTTCACAAAATCTCCCCGAAATTACGGAACGTACTCAGAAGAACTTATAGCCTTTGAACAGGTGTTATAAAGGATTACAGTTCATAAACTATCTAGTTCTATACTTGCGAATGGTGGCCAAATTATGAAGAAAAGCCAATCTACGTTACACTTTTAGTCATGTTTACGCGAACAAAAAAAGCGCTTTGCGCCACATTTATAAGCCTTCTGCTGGCTTTTTCTATGTTTCTTCCCTTTACGGAAGCACAAAAAGCCTATGCAGATGAGCTTTCTGATGCTCAGGCAACACTTGATGCTGCTTCTGCTGAGTTAGACGCTATTTCTGCGGAATACAATGAACTTCAAACGCAAATAACCAATCTCGATGCAGAAATTAAGACCACTACTCAAAAAGTTGAAGAAGCTCAGCAAGCTATGCTTGAAGGTCAGGAAATTTTGGGAAATGCCGTTCTTGCTGAATACAAAAGCGATGGCGGTTTGTCGCTGGTCAATATCGTTTTAAGCTCTGAAAATATTTCAGATTTTGTGACCAACATGACGTACTATTCCGCTATTCAAGAAGATCAGGCAGAAATCATTGCCGAACAGCGTCAACTGAACGAAACGTTTAATGCAGCATTGGATGATTTGAACAAGCAGCGCGATAGCCAGCAGGCGGTACTGGATCAGGCGGAAGCAAAGAAGACTGAAGCAGAAAAGGTAGTTTCGGATGCTTCGGCGAAAGTTTCTTCCATTAAAGAATCGCAAGCTGAATTAGCCAAGCTTCAGGCGCAGGCTGATCAAATGGATAAAAAAGAATCATCCAACAGTGGCAAAAAAGAAGATTCCAAGTGGAACACCAACACTGAACGTCCTGCGGCTAGCGGCGGCAACTCCGATAGTGGCTCAGGCGGAAATTCGGGCAGCAGCTCTAGCGGATCGGATAGCGTCGATTCTTCCAAGGGCTGGAAATCGGGTCCTGCTTCTGCGTATGGCGGATCGAGTGACCCTTATACCCCTAATCCTGGAACTACCGCAACTGGTGCGGTCTGTGACGATAACTCCATGGGTGTTGCTATTCCTTTAAGCTGGCCAAATCGTTCTTCCTACTATGGCCGAGCGATAGAAATTAAATACGGTGGCAAAACGGTAGTCGCCACTATTAATGACTGCGGTGGCCTTGCGGGTGGTGCGCGTCACCTTGATTTGCAGCCGGGTGTGTTTAAGGCATTTGGCTTTAAAACCTGCCAAGCATGGGGTGTGCGAACGGTTTCTTACCGTATTCTGTAGTCGTTTTTCTGGACTATTTCCCCACTTGTAATAATTCGGTTTTATAATGAAGGACGCTTTGTTTGTAAGATGCGGGTTTTCTCGTGTCAAACAAACAGGGCGTCCTTAAAGTTTATAGTTGGCAGTCTTGTATAGTCGCATGAAGTGGCGGCTTTGCATACAGGCAATGTATACAGAAAAAGGATTGACCTATGAAAGAATACAACCCGCATGAAATAGAGCCTCATTGGCAAAAGGTTTGGGCAGACACAGGCGCTTATACGGCTCGTGAAGATGAGTCAAAGCCTAAGCGTTATGTGCTCGAAATGTTCCCTTATCCTTCAGGTGATATTCATATGGGCCACGTTCGTAACTACACTTTAGGCGATGTTACGGCACGCTATTACACTATGCGTGGTTACGACGTGCTTCATCCTATGGGTTGGGATGCCTTTGGTCTTCCTGCGGAAAATGCAGCCATTAAGCATAATAGCCATCCTGCTACCTGGACTTATGCCAATATTGAAACCCAAAAAGCAAGCTTTAAGCGCATGGGATTTTCCTATGACTGGGATCGCACCGTTGTGGCATGCGATCCGGAATATTATCGTTGGGGTCAGTGGATTTTCCTGCAGTTTTGGAAGCGTGGCTTGGTAGAGCGTCGTAATTCTCCAGTAAATTGGTGCCCTAACTGTAAAACAGTTTTGGCGAATGAACAGGTAACCGAAGGTGAATGCTGGCGTTGCCATGGTGCGGTTGAAAAGCGCGATCTTACCCAGTGGTATTTTAAAATTACCGACTACGCTCAAGAACTGTTAGATGATTTGGACCAACTTGAAGGTTGGCCAGAACCAGTAAAGCAAATGCAGGCAAACTGGATTGGTCGTTCTGAGGGTGCTGAAGTAGATTTCTTGCTGTGCGATAAGGATGGCAACGCACCTGATAATCCTACTGATGACGATACTATTACGGTGTTTACCACGCGCCCCGATACGCTGTTCGGCTGCAGCTTCTTCCTGCTGGCTCCTGAATCACCTAAATTGATGGAGCTGGTTGAAGGAACTGAATATGAAGCTGAAGTAAAAGCGCTTGTTGAAGCTGCTTCAAAGGTAAGTGCGGTAGAACGTGCCCAGGGCGATCGTGAAAAGCATGGTGCCTTTACGGGTCGTTATGTTATCAACCCGGTCAACGGTGAAAAAGTACCGGTATGGGTTGCGGACTACATTGTGGCCGATTATGGTACGGGTGCAGTAATGGCGGTTCCTTGTGGTGACCAGCGCGACTTCGAATTTGCCCGTAAGTATGACCTGCCCATTATTCCTATCATTTTGAGTGAAGACGATCCTTTGTATGAACAGCTCAACGGTGTGCAGGAACGTCGGGTAACCACTGTTGATTGGGAAAAGTCCTACGAAGCTGAAGGCGTACTGGTTCAGTCTGGCAAGTACACCGGTATGGTAGGTGGCAAGCATTCTCCCGCGGTTGATGCCATTATTGGCGACTTGGAAGCACAGGGCAAAGGTAAGAAATCGGTTCAGTTCCGCTTGCGCGATTGGCTTATTTCTCGTCAGCGTTATTGGGGCAACCCCATTCCGGCAATCTATTGCGATAAGTGTGGTCTAGTTCCGGTTCCTGAAGAAGACCTGCCCGTTATGCTGCCAAAGGATATCGATCTTGCGGCGGGCGAAACTCTGGCAACTCACGAAGAATTTTCCAAGTGTACGTGCCCGAAGTGCGGTGGACCTGCTCATCGCGAAACCGATACCATGGATACGTTTACCTGCTCAAGCTGGTATTATTTGCGCTACACCGATCCTCACAACGATCAGCGGCCGTTTGATCCAGCTCGTGCAAATCGTTGGATGCCGGTAGATCAGTATATTGGCGGTATTGAACACGCCATTTTGCATCTGCTGTATTCGCGCTTCTTTACCAAGGTGTTGCGTGATATGGGCATGCTTGATTTCGACGAGCCATTCTCTAATCTGCTTTGCCAGGGTATGGTTTTGGACGAACATGGCGATGTTATGTCTAAGTCTAAGGGCAATGTTATTTCGCCTGAAGAAATGATTGATGGTTATGGTGCCGATGCGGTACGTGCCTACATCCTGTTTATGGCTCCACCCGATAAGGAACTTCAGTGGAATGAAGATGGCCTTGCGGGTATGTATAAATTCCTTAATCGCGCGTGGCGTATTGTTGCTGATTTGGTGGGCGACGCGGGTGAAAAGACCCTCTTCCAGTCAGGCGCAACTGAAGCGCAGGCTACTGAGGCAAAGGAAACGTTGTTGCGTGAACGTCATCGTGTTGTAGGCAAGGTGATTGAAGACTTTGCGCGCAATAATTTCAACACCGCAATTGCTGCCATAATGGAGCTTACTAACGCCGCAAGTGATTACCTGCGTAAGAATTCGTCTGAAGTTCGTATGGCAGATGATCAGTTGCACGCCTTTGATACAGAAATTGCAGAAGTTATGGTAAAGCTGCTTGCACCTATTACTCCTCATTGGGCAGAAGAGTTGTGGCAGACCGAACTTGGACATAATGACTCGGTTCATCATCAGGAGTGGCCAGATTTTGATCCTGAAGCTGCCAAGGCAGATGAAGTAGAACTAGCCGTACAAATTAATGGCAAGGTAAAAGCTAAAATTATGGTTGCAACCGATGCTGACGAAGATACTATTCGTCAGGCAGCTTTATATGCCGTTGCTGGCGCTACTGAAGGCAAGGATATCAAGAAGGTTATTGTTATTCCTGGCCGTTTGGTGAATGTGGTAGCAAAATAGTTTTAGGCAAAATACAAATACGTATACTTGTGGTGCGCCCCTTTGCGGGGCGCACTTGTTTTGGCTGAGTTTGCCGCGACAAATGCCTAACTGCAATAAAACAGTGCTAGACGGCATTGATATCAGGAGAGAATAAAGGTATTTGGGACTTTTTATTAGAGGTACAAAGGTAGTTTTGCATACATGGGTGCTCGTAAAAGCAGACATAAGAAAGGATGCCTTGGTCGCTTGGTGCGAGCGGTTGTGGGGTTGGTACTCGCGATTATTATCGTAGTGGTAGGAATTCCCTTCGCGATAAATGTCTATATGTGCGCAACGACACGTCCTTCTTTTGTGAGCGTTTCTAGCCCAGAAATTCAGCAGGAAACTTTCGATGCCGATGCCATTGTAGTGTTGGGAGCTGGTATCAACTGGGATGGTAGTCCTTCTGCGGTGCTAAAGGATAGGCTTGATACTGCTATTGCTCTTTATCACGAAGGGGTAGCTCCTAAAATCATCATGAGTGGCGATAACAGTGATGCAACGTATAACGAAGTAATGGCAATGGCGTTATATGCTGAAGCACAAGGAATTCCTGCCGAAGATGTGTTTTGCGACCATGCGGGCCTTTCTACCTATGACAGCATGTATAGGCTGCGTCATGTGTTTGGAGTGCAACGCTGCGTGGTGGTAACGCAAGAATATCATTTGTATCGAGCTCTTTACGATGCTCATTCTTTTGGTATAGAAGCATATGGGGTTCCGGGAGATAAATCGTCATATGACCATATGGGTGACTATGAAAAACGTGAAGTGCTTGCTCGTGTGAAAGATTTTGCTGCGGTGCTTATAAACAGCGAACCAGAAAAGAAAAGTGAGCCCGTTGACCTTGATCAATCGGGAACTGTTACCCAGTGGTGGTAAGGTAAGGCCGTTGCTTTATCTATAGACTTCAATCTTTAGACCTGCGAAAGGAGGCATCATGCCAAAAATTGTGGTAACCGATACCGACTTTGAAGACAACAATATTGAAATTGAAATGGCCAAAGAAGCCGGAGTGAAACTTGCTCTCTTTAACGATCGCAGTGCGGATGCCATTATTCGTAATGCCGCCGATGCCGATGGGGTCGTAACTTCTTATGGTGATTATTCTGCGCGGGTTTTCGAAGCACTCCCTCATTTAAAAGTGGTAAGTCGGACGGGTATTGGCCATGACAATATCGATGCCCAGGCGGCAACTAAAAATGGTACGGCAGTGTGTATCGTACCTGGTTATGGAACTGAAGTGGTGTCCGATCACGCTATTACGCTTGCGCTTGCGTGTTTGCGTCGCCTTAACGAATGTGATGCTGATATGCGCTCTGGCGTGTGGGATTACACTCGTCGCAGGCCTTTTGGTCAAGTGTATGGGCGTGTGTTTGGCGTAGTGGGCATGGGCGAAATTGGGCGCGCAGTTGCTCGTAAAGCTGCGGGGCTTGGTTTTCGTGTGATCTGTTATTCGCGCTCTTTAGTGCCCGGGCGCCGAACTCCTGAAGGGCATTCTATTGTTACTCTGGACGAGGTGTTGCGCCAGGCAGATGTAGTAAGCTTCCATACAGCACTTACTCCTGAAACACACCATCTATTAAATGCGAACAATATTCGCCTTTTGAAGCCAGATGCAGTAGTAGTGAATACTTCTCGTGGTGCGGTTATTGATACGATTGCTCTCGCTCAAGCTTTAGCAGAAAACAGGTTGTGGGGCGCGGGCATTGATGTGTTTGAAGAAGAGCCAATCGATTGGAACCATCCTCTTATGAAGGCGCCTCATACGGTATTAAGTCCTCACGTGGCATATTATTCCGAAGAATCAGGCGAAGAATTGCACCGTCGTTCTATGCAGGCGGCACTTGATGTGGTGTTGGGGCGGACTCCAAAGGATTGCTTAAATCCAGAGGTGTTACAGTTGCAGCAGGATAAGCTCCAAGATCAACTGCGAGATTCCCAGCCTAAATCGCCAGCAGAGTCGGAATCTTCGGATTCAAAATCCGAAGATACGGAGCCCATAGAGTACTGCTATCAGTGTTGGCGTTAGGGGCAAAGCTTTACTGTCGCTAGGGTCTTGCTGTTTTTAGAACCTGGATCTTTCAGGGTCTCATTAGTGACTAATCTTAGGGTATCGCTAGTGTAAGTGGATGGCGACTTAAGCGGCTTAATTTAGAGAAATGAATTCGACATTTGTGACCTTACCTTCTTCAATAGTTAAGCGCACCATGCTTTTCTTGCTTCCACCGCGAGGTCGCGTTGCACTTCCGGGGTTAAGATAAAGCATGCCATCTAATATTTGATTGCGCGGAATATGAGTGTGGCCATGTATGACCACTTGAACATCTTCGGCGGGTGTTCCGATATCTTCAGGACGATGAACCATAAAAAAGCGGACCCCTCCGATGCGGGGTGAAGCCGTAAAGGGTACGTCGGAAGAAATGGAGGGGTAGTCGCAGTTGCCTTTCACGGCAATAGTGGGTGCAATGGCTTCGAGCTCCATCAAAATACTTTCGCGTTCTACGTCTCCTGCACAGAGAATTACGTCGCACGTTTCTAATTCCTTGTAGGCAGCATTCGATAATATTCCGTGTAAGTCTGAAATGATTCCAACAGTTAAGGGTGGCATGGGATATCCTCTCAAGGTTGTAAGGGCATTGGCTGTTCTAGTTCGTGATCAAACCGGAACGGCAGGCATCCTTCTAGGGTTGCAAAGGGTATAAATAAAGCAGTTTTCAAATTTTTCTTGAGTATAGAACATCTTTTCGTAATCTTTTGATTGACCAATAGGTAATTGAGCATTAGTATATTTAGCTGCTCGAAACAAAATATCAGTGCATGATACAGAGCTTGAAATCTTGCACGAGTTTGACATCATGTATTTGAGCATTACATATGCGCCGTTAGCTCAGTTGGTAGAGCAGGGGACTTTTAATCCCAAGGTCGCGGGTTCGATTCCCTCACGGCGCACCATCTGTATTCAAAGCCGTTCTGCCGAACGGCTTTCTTTTCGCATTAAACGTTATGACGCTGCGAACTTGCCTGATTGCCTTTTAAACCCTCCGAGCTTCAGTCGTTGCCCGAAGGCAACTCCTTTCGCCTGTCGGGTCTAAAAATCTAATCAGATCAAGTTGTCGTTGCCTTGGCCTGCTTCTCGAGATTTTTTGAAACTAGTCTATGTACCCTACCATTGCGTGCTGTTTTGAAAAAGAACACACTTTGATAAGCATTTGCGGTCACGATTAAGGCGACAAGAATCGAACCGATGAAGTGGAATTCCGTAAAGAAAACGTGCCACTGGTAAGTTTTTAGGAATTCGCCCGCAGGCGCTTGCGCCAAGAGAGAGAGGGGGGGGGTGAGCGTTCGTTGTGTGCTAGTGGTTTATTTTTCCTGTAGACACCGTCTTTGGACGAAAAGCTCCATAATGCAGGTCTTTTGGTTCGTTGAAGTTGGAAAAATTTGATTCGTTACTATTGTTTTAGCGTTGGTGACATGCAAAGTGACGAGTGAAATAGAAAGACCTGCATTACGGGAAATATTGTCCAATTGTTGGTACGAATTTTAAAAAGATGCAGTGGACTAGCGTGACGAGCATACAGTATCTTAACGTGATGAATATACAGTGCTCTGATGCGATAAACATACAGTATCCTGACGCGATAAAAATGCAGTGTGTAGAAAATATCAAACTTGCACAACAGGGTTAATTTTTGGTAACATACCCATTTGTCGCTCGTCTACTTATTTGCCTGAAGGAGCAATTGTGGCAAAAGAAGATGCAATTGAATTAGAAGGAACAGTTCTTGAAGCTCTCCCAAACGCAATGTTTAGGGTAGAACTTGAAAATGGGCACAAGATATTGGCCCATATCTCCGGAAAGATGCGAATGCACTATATCAAGATTCTCCCCGGAGATAAGGTTCAAGTTGAACTTTCGGTGTATGACTTGGACCGTGGTCGTATTACCTATCGTTATAAATAAGCGACATCACACTGCATTTCAGGACTTGAAATGTGGTGATTTTGTGTGCTCGCGTGTTAAGGAATCCAGGATTTCGCTCAAGTATTCAAACATCCTAGGAGTTCTTAGAAACGCAAGCAGTAAACATAAAAACAGTGGGTAAGCAGCAGTAAGCAACAACAAACAACAAGCAGCAAACAACCTACTACCAATCATCGCCTGCGGCTGGGCGTGGTAATAAAGAAATGGAACGCATTTACCGAAAGGAATTGAATTATGAAGGTACGTCCTTCGGTCAAGAAAATGTGCGACAAGTGCAAGATTATCCGACGTCATGGCAAGGTTCTTGTAATTTGCGAGAATCCTCGTCATAAGCAGCGTCAGGGTTAAAGAGAAAGGGAATTAATTCATGGCACGTCTCGTTGGTGTCGACCTTCCTCGCGACAAGCGCATTGAAGTCGGCTTGACCTACATTTACGGCATTGGCCTTACCACCTCCAAGAAGATCCTCGCAGAAACTGGCATTAATCCAGACACTCGCGTAAACGATCTGACTGAAGATGAACTTTCCAAGCTTCGTGACTATATTCAGCAGCACCTCACCACTGAAGGTGACCTCCATCGCGAAGTTTCTCAGAATATTAAGCGCCTCATGGAGATCGGTTGCTATCGTGGTCTGCGTCATCGTCGTGGCCTGCCCGTTCGCGGTCAGCGCACTCACACGAACGCTCGTACCCGCAAGGGTCCTCGTAAGCAAATCGGCGGCAAGAAGAAGTAGAGGTGTAACTAGTGGCAGCTAAGAAAAACGTCCGCACCCGCATCAAGCGTTCTGAACGTAAGAACATTGCTGTTGGCGCTGCGCACATCAAATCCACTTTCAATAACACGATCGTTTCCATCACGGATCCTCAGGGCAATGTAATTTCCTGGCAGTCCGCTGGTACCGTAGGCTTCAAGGGCTCCCGTAAGTCCACGCCATTTGCAGCTCAGATGGCAGCAGAAGCAGCAGCTAAGACCGCTATGGAGCATGGCTTGAAGAAGGTTTCTGTATTCGTGAAGGGCCCCGGTTCTGGTCGCGAGACCGCTATCCGCTCCCTTCAGGCAGCAGGTCTTGAAGTAGCAAGCATCCAGGATTGCACCCCTATTCCGCACAACGGTTGCCGTCAGCGCAAGCGTCGTCGCGTCTAACTGAAAGGATCGATACATTATGGCAATTAACAGGACTCCGGTTCTCAAGCGTTGTCGTCAGCTCGGTCTGGACCCTGCTGTTCTGGGTTACAGCAGCAAGAAGGAATCCAACCGTCAGCCTAAGCGTCGTCGCAAGGAATCTGAATATGGTATGCAGCTGCGCGAGAAGCAGAAGGCAAAGTTTGTTTATGGCGTTCTCGAAAAGCAGTTCCGTGGCTACTTCAAGCGTGCAAAGGCTATGCCTGGTGTTACCGGTGACAACCTTATGCAAATCCTTGAATCTCGCCTCGACAATGTAGTTTTCCGTCTTGGCTTTGCTAAGACTCGTAAAGAAGCTCGCCAGATTGTGACCCACGGTCACATTCACGTAAATGGTCGTCGCGTAGACATTCCTTCTTTCCGCGTACGTCCAGGCGATCTTGTTTCTGTTGCTCCTAAGGCTAAGGAACTTCTCGTAATTAAGAGCGCTCTCGTTTCTAATGAAGGTGTTCAGGTTCCTGCTTGGCTCGAGGTAGACATCGAAAAGCTTCAGGGTAGCGTTTTGACTCTTCCTGAGCGTGATCAGATTGATTTGGATATCAACGAACAGCTTATCGTCGAGCTCTATTCTAAGTAACGTACGCACTGCGGTTTATTAAGGAGGCTTATTCAATATGACAGAGTTCATGAGGCCGACAGTAACGATCGAAGAGGTCAATGACACTATTGCCCGATTCGTCGTGGAGCCGCTGGAGCGTGGCTACGGTTACACCCTCGGTAATTGCATGCGTCGTGTTTTGCTGTCCTCTTTGGACGGCGCAAAGGCGACCGCAATTCAAATTGAAGGTGTTCAGCATGAGTTCACCACTGCTGAAGGTGTAATCGAGGACATTACCGATATCGTTTTGAATGTTAAGGGCCTGGTTTTCAGCGCCCTTAACTCCGACATCACCGAAGCTACGGCTCATGTGCATGCTGAAGGTCCTTGCACGGTGACGGGTGCTGATCTTGAGGTTCCTACGGAATTCACTCTGATCAACCCTGATCATGTGATTGCAACGGTTGCTGACGGCGGCACGCTTGATATGACCATCCGCATCGGTGTTGGTCGTGGCTATGTGTCTGCAGAGCGCAACAAGCGTACGGAAGATCCAATCGGCATTATTCATGTTGATTCTTTGTTCTCGCCTGTACGTCGCTGCTCGATGAGCGTTTCCGATACGCGTGTTGGTCAGCGTACTGACTATGACGAACTTACCTTGGAGGTGGAAACCGACGGTTCCATCAATCCAACGGAAGCGGTTTGCAGCGCTGCAAACATCATCAACCAGTACATGGGCGCATTCTTGATGCTCGACGAAGTCGAAGAAGACGAAGATGGAGAAGTAGTATCTATCTTTGCACCTGAAAACCAGGAAACCAACGCTGAACTTGATAAGCAGATTGAAGACTTGGATCTTTCCGTTCGCTCTTACAACTGCTTGAAGCGTGCAGGTATTCACTCTGTTCGTCAGTTGGTTGAATACTCTGAAAACGACTTGCTCAACATTAGGAACTTTGGCGCGAAGTCCATCGAAGAAGTGAAGGACAAGCTCATTTCTATGGACCTCAATTTGAAGCAATAGGAGATATAAGATGAGGCATTACAAGAAGGGGCGTAAGCTTGGCACCGATGCCAGCCACACCAAGGCAATGAAGAAGAGCCTGGTATGTGCGCTGTTCACCAACGACCGCATCAAGACGGTTGAGGCTCGCGCTAAGGAAATTCGCCCTGATGTAGATAAGATCATCACCTGGGCAAAGAAGGGCGACCTCCATTCTCGTCGTCTTGCAATTGCTGCTCTTGGTGACAAGGAATTGGTACGCGAGGTATTTGAAAAGGTTGCTCAGGGTCAGTTCGCTGATCGTCAGGGTGGCTACACTCGCATTCTGAAGCTTGGCAATCGTAAGGGCGACAATGCTTCTATGGTAATCATGGAGCTTTGCACCGAGCCAGTTCAGAAGAAAGAAAAGGCAGAAAAGCCTGCTGAAAAGAAGGCAACCAAGAAGGCAGAAGCTAAAGAAGCAGCTGCCGAATTGAAGGCCGAAGAGGAAGAAGTAAAAGCTGAAGCTGAAGAAGCAGTAGAAGAAGCTGACGCCAAGGGCGACGAAGAAGCTGCTGCAGAGGCTGCTGAGGTAGCTGAAAAGGCAGAAGAAGCTGCTGAAGATTCCGACAAGGAAGAAGCTAAAGCAGAAAAGTAGTAATTTTGTGTAGACTACTTTAAGTAAAATACTTCATCTGGGCTTATTGGTCTTTCTGATGAAACGAAAAAAGAACCTCGGATATTCCGGGGTTCTTTTACTTTACAATACGTTTGTTTACAAAGAAATTACACCAATATATTCGATAGAGGCCGCTTGTAGGTATTCTCGTTGTGGGTTGGGCGAATCACCTTTACCGCAACAAGGAGAAGGCCGCAAGCCGAAAGGGTAGAGTTGTGATTCGGGCTTTGCTCTTGGGACGGCGGAGAACATCCGTCGTACTGTCACAGTATTGTGGAGAGCTATCATGACGCTATAGTTGGCAGCCATGGAAGGCCTCTTCTGTGGCTGCCTTTTTGTTGTTATGGAGGAAAGCAACCAATGCGCACACCAAGAATAGAACGAATGCGAGAGCGCTACTTTAATACCATTCCTTCTATCACTTCAGAACGACTTGTTTTAGCGACAGAGGCCTATCAAAAATTTGCTGGTGATGCGGTTCCTGTATTTCGCGCTAAGGTTGTGAAATACATTATGGAGCGCATGACAACGCTTATCTTTGATGATGAACTTATCGTAGGTACCGCAACAAACGCCTACAGGGGCGCAAATCTTCATCCGGAATTTCAGTCCAGTTCATGGTACTTAAGCGATTTGGATGAATTTTCTACGCGCAGCAAAGACCCGTATTACATTTCCCCGGAAGATAAAGAAATTATTCGTAAGACTCTTCCCTATTGGGAAGGCAAGTCGATGGAAGATTATGCCGATCAGGTCATGCCTGCCTACATTCAAGAACTTGAGGCGGACGATGTATTGTGTGTAGGTCTTGAAAACGGCGTTTCAGGAGAAACAACCTGTGATCACGAAAAAATATTGCGAGTTGGACTTCGTGGCTACATTGAAGAATGTAAGCGTAATATAGCGAATACTCTTCCCCAAACTAAAGAAGAAGCCGCAAAAGTTGATTTTTGGAATGCCTGCATTATTCAATGCGAAGGCTTAATTACCTATGCCCATCGTATGGCTGAAGAGGCACTCCGTCTGGCAAATGAATGTAAAGATGAACAACGCAAGCAGGAATTGTTAGCTATAGCGCATAACTGCCAGGTGGTTCCGGAAAATCCACCACAAACGTTTTATCAAGCTTTGCAAATGGTGTGGTTTGTACACGTATATTTCCATATCGAAGTGTGCACGACCGCTTGCGGTTTTGGCCGTTTCGATCAGTACATGTGGCCTTTCTATAAAAAAGATGTACTGGATGAAAAAACTATTACACGCGAACAAGCGCTTGAAATGCTTGAATGCTTATACCTTAAAAGCTGTGAGGTGTATGAAGTCCGCGACAATTGGTACGCTACGGCTTTCGCGGGATATCCCATGTGGCAAATTCTTGTAGTGGGTGGTCAAACCCGCGAAGGAAAAGACGCTTCGAATGATTTGTCGTTGCTTTGCCTGCAGGCAGCCGATGAACTCCAGACAACCCAGCCTGTAATGGCGCTGCGTGTGTGCGAGGATACTCCACGTGAACTTATCCGCTTTGGTTGCAAGATGGTTCAAGAAGGCCAAGCAAACCCAGGCTTTTTCAATGATGAAACCGCCATCAAGATGGCCCTTGGCAAAGGCGGAACCTTAGAAGAAGCGCGCGATTGGACTATTGTGGGCTGCATTCAGGCTGGTCCTGGCGGTGGCGGAACCGATGGTTCTCCCGATGCGGGTTATGTCAATATGGGCAAAATGGTGGAATTTGTTCTGCATAACGGAGTAGATCCTGCCACCGGGAAAACTCTGGGTTTGCAAACAGGGGATCCACGTGAATTTAAAACAATCGAAGAATTCAAGGATGCGCTGAAAAAGCAGATTCTCCATGCGTATGACCAAATTCGCATAGGTTACAACCTCATGCAAAGCATTCACATGAATCGTTATCCGGTAATTTTTGCTTCTATGGTTACGGCAGGATGCGTTGAGCGCGGCAAGTCAGTGCAAGAAGGTGGCGCTAATTATTCGACCTGTGGCTTGTATGTAACGGGTGCTGCAAACTTGGCGGACTGTATTGCGGCGGTGGAAAAATGCGTATTCGAAGACCATGATCTTACGATGGATGAACTTATTGCTGCTTGCGATAGCAACTTTGAAGGTCAGGAACGTTTGCGTCAGCTTCTTTTGAATAAGCCAGAAAAATATGGCAACAACCAAGAACATGTGGATAGCATTTACCGCGAAATGATGCATTTTGTTGCCGACAATGTACAAAAGTGGCCTGATGCACGTGGCGGGCATTACGCTTTTGGCATCGATTCGCAAACGATGAATATCCCTCACGGTAAGGTAGTAGGTGCCCTTCCCGATGGACGTTTGGCTGGCGAGCCTTTATGTGATGCATCGTCTCCTATGATGGGGCGTGATGTTCATGGTCCTACGTCAACGGTACGCTCGGTTGCTGCTATTGATCAGCCCGATTTGCAGGAAGGGGCGCTTTTTAATTTGCGTTTTGACCCGAAGGGCGTGCAAGGTGAAAAGGGTCGTGACATCATAGAGGGCGTTATTAAAACCTTCTTCCAAGAGGGTGGAGAGCATATACAGATTAACGTAGTTGACAACGAAACCCTTAAAAAAGCCCAGGTAGAACCTGAAAAATATCGAGGTCTTATGGTTCGCGTGGCGGGGTATATGGCCTACTTTACCGAGCTTGATAAAAGTGCTCAAGATACCATTATTCGTCGCACTGCTCATCTATCGCAAAGTGCTTAAGGAAAGGTAAAGCGTGAGCGATAGAGTAAGTGATTCGGTAAATGAT
The DNA here is from genome assembly GCA_958410215.1 of uncultured Cryptobacterium sp. Classification (GTDB taxonomy): domain Bacteria; phylum Actinomycetota; class Coriobacteriia; order Coriobacteriales; family Eggerthellaceae; genus Anaerotardibacter. The sequence goes on from CATYOF010000003.1 coordinate 78,349, forward strand.
ACTGCGAGCAACGCGGCAAATGCCGTGGCAGGTGACGCGGTAAGCAACATTGCAGGCGATGCATCCCTAGAACCGCAGCGAGTTTTAGTGGGCAATATTCAAAAATTTTCGGTTGAAGACGGTCCGGGAATTCGTACAACTATTTTCTTAAAAGGCTGCCCGCTGTCATGCAAATGGTGTCATAATCCAGAACTCATCAATCCCAATCAGCAGCTTATTCAGTCGCCTACAAACTGCATCAGATGTGGGTGTTGTATTGAGGTGTGTCCGAACCAGGCTATCTCTCCCGATGAAGAGCGTGGCGTAGCAATAGACTGGGACAAGTGCGATGGGTGCCTGGAATGTGTGAACGTTTGCTATGCGCAAGCCCTACGTGGGGTTGCCAAGCCGATGAGCGTTGACGAAATATTGGCTATCGCCGAACAGGACAAAGGCTTCTACGACAATACGGGTGGCGGCATCACTATAAGTGGTGGCGAACTGTTGTTGCATACATCCTTTGTTTCGGAGCTTATTGATAAGGCAACATCGAAGGGTATTTCAGCTTGTCTTGACACCTGCGGTTTCGGCAAAAGGGAAGACTTGCTTGCGCTTGCGCGAAAACCTAGCGTAACCACCATTCTGTACGATTTGAAAAGTATCGATCCCGTTATACATAAGGAATTTACGGGCGTGGATAACAAGCATATTCTTGCCAACTTGAAGGCACTTGCACAAGAAAAAGAATGTCTAGCCAAGGTGATCGTTCGCATGCCGCTTATAAAGGGTGTCAACGATTCGCAAGAACAGATTGAGCGCGTTGGAGCCTATTTGTGTGATTTAGGCATTGAGCGCATAGATCTTCTCCCGTATCACGGACTCGGCATTCAAAAACAACGAAATATCGGGGGATTTCAAGAAGAATTCGAAGCACCAAGCGATGAGCGAATAGAAGAAATTCGCACCTATTTTGAGCATACTCTGCAAAGGCAGGTAGGCATATTAGGACAAGTGTGATCGTAGGGCTTAACGATTGCCAAAACTGAGAGGAAAAGTTAGTCAATAGTAGTGGTGGCACATCGAAAAGCCTTTGAGAATACCTGTTCAAGGGAAGGTAATCAGTTTTAGTTAGGAGAAAAGAGTGGATGGAGGAAGCCTAGGAATACTAACACTTATTCCTGCGCTCAGCTTTTTTGTGTTTGCTTTCGTAACGCGAAAATGCATTTTTAGCATTTTGCTTTCTGGCATATTGGGGTATTTGCTCTACTATGGACCAGATTTTTTCATGCCGACCGTAGATGGTTTACTTTCGGCGTGTTGCGATGAAGACAATAACTACATTGTTTTGATCTGTTTGCTGTTTGGCTGTTTCGTGCAGCTTCTTCGTCAGTCTAATGGCGCACAAGCAGTGGCAAATTGGGCTCGTCGCTATGTTAAGTCTCAGAAGCAGGTTTTGTTCTTAACCTGGATATGCGGCGTAATTATTTTTATTGATGATTACCTGAGTATCCTGGTTACTTCAAATTGCGTACTGCCTGTTGCAGACGAGCATAAAACACCTCGTGAAATGTTGTGTTACATCATCAACACCACTTCAGCGCCGGTGTGCCTTATTATCCCCATTTCTGCATGGGTCGTATTCTTTTCGGGTATTTTCTACGAACAGCCTGAAGCGGCCGTACTGGGCGATACGGCAATGAATATTTATTACAGCATCATGCCGTATTTTTTCTATCCATTTTTGTGCGTGCTGTTTGTTCTGTTGGTCATTTTTGGCATTGTGCCAAAACTTGGCGGCATGAAGAAAGCCTACAAGCGTGTAGAAGAAACAGGAAAATTGTGGCCAGATTCCAGTGACTTGCAAAACCAAGATAGTGAGCTTGGCGTAGTAATGGGCGCTATTAGCGATATGACCAAACAGGACGAAAAAGAAGTTCCTCCTCGTTTATGGACCTTTGTTATCCCTATGGCAGTGGTTATTGTGGTAACCATTGTGCTGGGCGACATTTTGTATGGTGTGGTTTGCGGTATTGTTGTCTGCTTTGTTTTGTATATTCCTTTCAAGATTATGCGTTTAGGCAGGTTCTGTGATGCCTGCTATAAGGGTTTGGAAGATATGCTTTTCATTGCGGTAGTATTGGTGGCATCCTTGTTCTTCCGCGACGCAATTGAGCTTATTGGACTGACCGACTTCTTGATTGCGGTTGCAACACCGTATATGAGTGCGGCACTTATTCCTGTTATTGCCTTTATTTTGGTGGGTGCCGTTTGCTTTGCGACGGCGAACATTTGGAGTATTCCTGCAATTTGTACTCCTATCATTCTTCCTTTGGCGGCTGCTACGGGTGCCGATGTGGCGTTGACTATGGGTGCAATTATTTCTGCGGCATGCTTTGGTGCGCAGGCTTGTTTCTATTCGGATGTTACATTGCTTTCCGCGTCTGCTTGTAAGATCAACAACGTGGATTATGCTATTGCGCAGTTGCCCTATATTGGCATAGTCGCGGGCATTACTACGGTTGGGTATTTGGTAGCAGGATTTTTGCTTGCTGCGTAGAGTAGTAGATTTCGCCGCGTAGAGCTGTAGTGTCTGTTTTGCGAACCAGCACGGAACGACAACGCTTGTTGTAGGGCTGCGTATTTGGCTTTTATAGTGAGTTTTGCGAACGTAACCCGCAATACGAAAGGACCTCGGATATTCCGGGGTCCTTTCGTATTGTTGTAAGGTTTGAGTCTTGGGGCTTGGTTTTCAATAAAACTAACAAAGCGGTCCGCTTCTTGCGGCCTAAGTCTCTCTGCTAGCTTTTGTAAGGCGCTCCGCTTCTTGTAGTTCGTGTAGTCCGGTTTTACAAGGTTCATCTTGCGATTCTCTGAAACTTGGAATTCTTATGATGCTTTCGTAGGGGTTGCGTAAAAGTTTGGATTAAATTGGGTGATAAGTATGGTATCGCCGCTACTATAGATGCTCGTAAAACGAAAAAAGAATGTGAGCGAATTCATGCGTGGGAACAAAAGTGGTAATAGAAGTGGACAGGGTAACTGGCAAATGAAATCAGCACAATGGATGCAAGGTCGCTATGGTATTGACGAGTGCACGCAAGGACTGATGATTTTTGGCTGCGCCTTAGTGGTAGTTAATTTCTTTGTGCATATCGAACTATTATCATTGCTTTCACTTGCTTGTTTTGTGTTAGGTATATTCCGTATGATGTCACGTAACTATCCGGCTCGTGTTCGTGAATTACAGAAGTACCAGCAGCTTATGGAAAAACCAAAGGCTTGGTGGCGTCTGACCAATAAGCGTTATGAAAATCGTCACACTACGCTGTACTTTAAATGCAAAGGATGCGGTGCCGTGCTCAATGTTCCTAAAGGAAAGGGCAAACTTTTAGTAACATGCCCCAAGTGTGGCACTAAGGTAGAAAAGAAATCCTAGCGAGACTGAATCACCTATTAGTTCAGTAGACAGTGTCATGATTGTTTCGATAAATACTGCTAAATCCCAAAATATTAGTGGGATACAGGTTGCTCGCTGGACTAGGGGGCAGGATTAAAGGTAATGAAACCGCTGAGGTTCCGGGAAAATTACTTGATTGGGAGTGGCGCATAATCTGCAGGTGTTGATTGGTCGTGGCAGATAATTTACAGATGATGATTGGCGGCAGCGCATAACCCTAAGAGGAAAAATTCTCGTTTTATATCGATTTATAGAGAAATGATACTAAAAAAATACCATTTAGCCGTTAATTACTACAAATTGTGGGAAAACCTCTAAATTGTCACAATATCTTGTGCCGAATTGTGTATAGTATCTATCGCTGGTTAAAACAGCAAGACGTTTTCACTTAACGTCTAATCATAAGTAAGTACGATTAGAACATAACCGTTTTTTTTGAATACCTTTTAATGCCTGACCGGGAGGGGTTACGCAGATGAAAATTATTAAGCGTGATGGATCTGAAGTAACGTTCGACATCACTAAAATCGCCAACGCTATCAAAGCGGCAAGTGACGAATCTCCTGAAAACGAGCGTCTTACTGCTCGTCAGATTGACTATGCTGCTCATAATGTGGCGGACAAGTGCGAAGAGGCTGGGCATACCGTTTCTGTTGAAGAAGTTCAGGACTTGGTAGAAAACGAAATTATGGCGCTTCACAAGTTTGAAGTTGCACGTCGTTACATTATTTATCGTTACGTCCAGAACTTGAAGCGTCAGTCCAATACTACCGACGATAAAATCCTTTCGCTTATTGAGTGCAATAACGAAGAAGTAAAGCAGGAAAATTCCAATAAAAACCCTACGGTTAACTCGGTTCAGCGCGACTATATGGCAGGCGAGGTTTCTAAAGACTTGGCTATGCGTATTCTGTTGCCTGAAGATGTGGTTCGTGCCCATGAAGAAGGCATCATTCACTTTCATGATTCCGACTACTTCGCACAGCACATGCACAACTGCGACTTGGTGAACTTGGAAGACATGCTGCAAAATGGTACGGTAATTTCTGGCACCATGATCGAAAAGCCGCATAGCTTTTCAACAGCTTGCAACATTGCAACGCAAATTATTGCCCAGGTTGCTTCCAGCCAGTATGGTGGTCAGTCCATTTCGCTTACCCATTTGGCTCCTTTTGTGGACATCAGCCGCAAGAAGATTCGTCGCGAAGTAATTCATGAATTGAATATGGTTGGTGTGGAGCCTTCAGCAGAACAGCTTTCGAACATCGTTGAAGAGCGTTTGCGCGATGAAGTTCGTCGTGGCGTTCAAACTATTCAGTATCAGGTAGTAACGCTTATGACTACCAACGGTCAGGCTCCGTTTGTTACGGTGTTTATGTACTTGAACGAAGCACGCAACGAGCAGGAAAAGCACGACCTTGCCATTATCATTGAAGAAGTTTTGCGTCAGCGCTATGAAGGCGTAAAGAACGAAGCTGGTGTTTGGATTACGCCAGCGTTCCCCAAGCTTATTTATGTGCTGGAAGAAGATAACGTTCGCGAAGATTCGGAATACTTCTACCTTACTCAGCTTGCCGCTAAGTGCACGGCAAAGCGTATGGTGCCTGACTATATTTCTGAAAAGAAGATGTTCGAGCTTAAGCTTTCCAAGGGTGAAAAGCCAGGTGAAGGCGATTGCTACACCTGCATGGGCTGCCGTTCCTTCTTGACCCCCGACCGTTCGGGTAATGGATATGACAATGTGGCAAATGCGGGCAACTATGAACCGGGCAAACCTAAGTATTACGGCCGTTTCAATCAGGGCGTAGTAACCATTAACTTGGTTGATGTGGCCTGCTCGTCGTATCGCGACATGGATAAGTTCTGGGAAATTTTCGAAGAACGTCTGGAGCTTTGCAAAAAGGCTTTGATGTGTCGCCATAACCGTTTGAAGGGCACCCTTTCTGATGCGGCTCCTATCTTGTGGCAGTACGGTGCGCTTGCTCGTCTTGAAAAGGGCGAAACTATTGACAAGCTGCTCTATGGTGGATATTCAACCATCAGCTTGGGATATGCAGGCTTGTATGAGTGCGTAAAGTATATGACTGGCTACAGCCACACCGATCCTCAGGCAACGCCGTTTGCTATGGCGGTAATGCAGAAGATGAACGACAAGTGTGCCGAATGGAAGGCGGAAACCGACATTGACTTCTCGTTGTACGGTACGCCACTTGAATCTACTACCTATAAGTTTGCAAAAGCGTTGCAGCGTCGTTTCGGAGTAATCCCTGATGTAACAGACAAGAATTACATTACAAACAGCTATCACGTTCATGTTTCTGAGGAAATTGATGCGTTTACTAAGCTTCAGTTTGAAAGCCAGTTCCAGCAGCTTTCGCCGGGTGGAGCAATTTCTTATGTCGAAGTACCCGACATGCAGGACAACTTGAAGGCCGTTATTCGCGTCATGCAGTTTATCTATGATCACATTATGTATGCGGAACTGAACACCAAGAGCGACTACTGCCAGGTTTGTGGCTTCGATGGCGAAATTCAGATTGTCGAAGACGATGGTAAGCTGGTTTGGGAATGTCCTCATTGCGGTAATCGCGATCAGGAAAAGCTCAACGTGGCACGTCGTACGTGTGGTTACATTGGTACTCAGTTCTGGAATCAGGGACGTACCGAAGAAATTCGCGATCGCGTTTTGCATTTGTAAAAAGAAAGCGCACCAGCTCTGGGTATCGTGAGCTTTAAATTAAGGTTAATGCGAGGTTTGATAGGAAAATGTTTCTTATCAAACCTCGATTTTTCTCTATAGTTGTTCTTTGGTATTGAGCAAATAAAGTGACGAGGGGAACTAATGAACTACGCCGAAATAAAATACTGTGATATTGCTAACGGAGAAGGCGTACGTACCACTTTGTTTGTTTCGGGATGCCGTCATCATTGCAAGAATTGCTTCCAGCCTGAAACCTGGAGCTTTTCATATGGCGAAGAATTCAGCGATGATGTGGCGCAAAAAATTATGGGAAGCCTTGAAAGTCCGTTTGTTGATGGCATAACGCTTCTTGGGGGAGAACCTATGGAGCCAGAAAATCAGCGTGCTTTGTTGCCTTTCGTGCGCGCGATAAAACAGGCTTATCCTGATAAAACCATATGGTGTTATACGGGTGATGTGTTCGAAGACCTTATGAATCCGGAATCGGATCGACACACCGAAGCAACCAACGAACTCATAGCCTGCATCGATATTCTGGTCGATGGCCCCTATATAGAAGCGGAACACGATATCACCTTGCGATTCTGTGGCTCTAAAAACCAGCGCATTATCGATGTTCCTGCAACCCTTGCTTCAGGTTCGGTCTGCCTTTGGAGTGACGATTCTCATTACGCAACGCACAGCTGGGTTGAAAGTGGCACATCGCTGTAGTGCGACGTGCGTTAGCAACGGGCAGTACGTCGCTGCTGTAAGTTTGTTCGAAAGTTTTCGTGAGAGAGCTTTCCTAGAGTACTTTTCTATGATTTGCTGGAAGGTGTTTCCCCTTTGCGGGGCAGTTTACTAGAAAGCAGCACTTCGGTGTGCTGTGCTGCGCCGTATTGCTTCTTGTCTTTTTACGTTCTGTTTCTTGCCGTTGATTCCCAAACATTTGGCTTAACAAATTAGTTTCAAAGCCGAAGCGGGGGTGCGTGGTATCATGGTTGCGTTTGGTAAAACACTCTCCAAGGAGGAAATTCAATGGCTACCATCATCGATGTGTTTGGTCGCGAAATTCTGGACTCCCGCGGTAATCCTACGGTCGAGGTTGAGGTAATCCTTGATGACGGATCATTGGGTCGTGCTGCGGTACCATCAGGTGCTTCTACGGGCGCTTTCGAAGCAGTTGAACTGCGTGATGGCGATTCTGAGCGCTATTTGGGCAAGGGTACGCTCAAGGCTGTTTCTCATGTTAATGAAGAAATTGCCGATGCGCTTATTGGCATGGAAGCAGAAGATCAGCGCGAAATTGACGCAGAAATGATTGCGCTTGATGGCACAGAAAACAAGGGCAACTTTGGTGCCAATGCAATTTTAGGTGCATCTTTGGCAGTAGCTAAGGCGGCAGCAGAATCTGCTGAACTTCCTCTGTACAAATATGTTGGTGGCGTTAATGCAAACATGTTGCCAACCCCTATGATGAATATTTTGAATGGTGGCGAACACGCCGACAACAACGTGGACTTCCAAGAGTTCATGATTATGCCTGTGGGTGCACAGTCTTTTGCGGAAGCACTTCGCTGGTGCGCTGAAATTTATCACACCTTAAAGAAGGTTCTTCATGAAGCTGGTCTTGGCGGCGGCGTAGGCGACGAAGGTGGTTTCGCTCCTAATTTCACCACCAACGAAGAACCTCTGAAGTACATTGTTGAGGCATGTGAAAAGGCTGGTTACAAGCCAGGCGAAGACATTATGTTTGCAATGGATCCTGCTTCAACGGAATTCTATGATGCAGAGCGCGGGGTATATGTTCTTGCTGGTGAAGATCGTGAACTAACCAGTGAAGAAATGGTTGAATACTGGGCAGCGCTTGTTGAAAAGTATCCTATTATCTCCATCGAAGATGGTATGGCCGAAGAAGACTGGGATGGCTGGAAGGCTTTGACCGACCGTATTGGCGATAAGGTTCAGCTAGTTGGTGATGACCTGTTTGTAACCAATCCTAAGCGTCTTGCGAAGGGTATCGAACTTGGTTGTGCAAACGCAATTTTGGTTAAGGTAAACCAGATTGGCTCTTTGACCGAAGCTCTTGAGGCTGTTCAGATGGCAAAGCAGGCAGGCTATGCGTGCATTATGTCTCATCGTTCCGGCGAAACTGAAGATGTAACCATTGCAGATTTGGCAGTAGCTACCAATGCTGGTCAGATTAAGACAGGTGCCCCTTGCCGTTCTGATCGTGTTGCGAAATATAATCAGCTGCTTCGCATTGAAGAAGAACTGGGCGATGCTGGTCAGTATGCAGGTATGAAGGCTTTCTACAACATCAATCGCTAGAGTTACATTGATTGCCTGGTATCAAGGCAAGAGATCTATTTAGCGTTAAACGCCACTCCAAACCGGGGTGGCGTTTTAGCGCTCAGAACAAAATCCGGTTTTTAAACGTGCGTTTTTGGCAAAAACTTCTCTTATCGGGTTGCTTTTACGTAAACAAGTATCAGATTTCTGAATACAAACAAACTTTCCATGCAAAACGCACATATAAAATGGCAAATTATAGGCTTATCGGGCTGTTTTAACTTGCGTAAATAGGGTTTTTGGCGCTATCGGCACCCGATAAGGCATGAATTTGCCATTTTCGGGCCTTTTTTCACGTAATTTGGAAATATGCGTTTTGCGGTGCGGTATGCCACACAGCGATATTCTTGCAATAATGCTTGCATACAAGCTTCTCAACAGGCATTATGTTTAAAACGATGCCTAATAGGAGGTATTCCTATGGTTTTATCGAATGCCGAAAAGAAGCAGAATGCGACCCCTTTTATTGTGGTAGCAATTATTGCTCCCATCCTTACAAGCCTGATTGTTCCTTTGTATGACAGTTATGTCGCTGAGTCACTTCATCGTTTTCAAACTCCTTTTTTGGATATCGCCCTAGAGAATCAAGCCCTAGGCATATTTCTTAATATTTTCTTTATTGTTTCACCTGCGTTTATGTTTGCATTGGTCTTGTCTGTGTCTATGGTTGTACTGCTGAAAGCACCAAGGCGGGGCCGAATAATCGTTGCTATCATTGCGGCGGTAATAAGTGCGGTGTTCCTTGTGTACTCTACGACCATTTTTATAGATCCCAGTCTTCAAAGGATTGGTGAATTTATTTACCCTTACGGATCGGATTTCCCTCTAATCGCGTGTTTCGTGTACGTTGGGCTCCTTGTATATGTCTTTTTCAGTCGCACAGAATGCTAAGACAAGCGGTATTTAGATAGTCTTTTTTGAACTGAACTGAGTTTAAAACGAAGAGCTTTGAACTGCTGCTACGAAGCCAAGAGTTTTTCTAGGGAGCTGTAAATCCTTTATTTACTAGGACCTATGCAAATATCAGGAGGTATTCCTATGAAGCGGAATAAAGCAATGAACGTTTGGGGCCCGTTTATTTTTCTCCTCATAGCTATGTTGAGCTTTTTTGTGTGGGTGTGCTTCTTCTACTGCAGAAAACGAGAATTCCGTAAATCAGTCAAAAGAGATTCAGCTTACCGACGGAGATCTTAGGCTAGGCGAAACAAAAATAATCAATATCAGCGGTCTCTCTAATAGTGCCATGGTTTTTCATGAAGATAATAAAGAAGGATATGCGCTTGTTGGTTTTAAAGGAAGAATCAATCAAGAGGAGCTAGGCTTTAAGCCCAAAGAAATAGCCGTGCATGGAGAAGATATTTTTCTTGGGTTAAGCAATGAAGAAGAGGCGCGCGGTGATACTGAATCACTGCAAAAGATAACCGTTTTTATGGAAAAGTACCTTGGTGAAGCCTATCGATTTGAAGAAGAAAATTACGCTTTCCAACTTGTGATCAAGATAGAAACATCAGACGAAGAATCAAGAGGACTAATTGATAATCCAGCTAAATACACAGGTGCTCTAGAAAATGACGCTAAAGATTTATTAGATGGAACCGTTCTCACTGTCTTTGATGATGAAGGAAATTCGATAGAGTACACGCTTATTCGTCGATAGGAGCTTTCATGACTAACATTGCTGAGAAAAACAATCTTCTTTCGGTATTTATTGGTTGTGCGATTGTGTTTCCGATATTGTTGGGGTTTGTAATTCCGCTTTACGAAAGTTTCATTTCTTCGGAATATCTATCAAGATATATAACTCCTTTTGGGGAGCAATATAGCGCTTTGGGTTTTCCTTTCTTGTATATCGTTTTTGCAAAATCGCCCGGAATCATATATGCCCTTATTCTTGCGATATCAATATATGTTTTCCTAAAAACCCCTAAAGAGTGTCAATTCATGACCAGTCTAGTTGCTTTCATTTTTGCTTTGTTTACGGCACTGTATGGCTTGGCAGTTTTCTTCAACAATGCTCTGATGGTAATTGGGAACATCGTATATCCCGTTGGTACCGATTTCCCTCTCATTATTTGCTTCGTGTATGGTGTTCTACTGATTTATGCTGCTAGCGAAAGAAAAAAACAGAACATCAAAGCCTAGGTGAGATGACCTTGGTCGGAAATTGCCAAGTACTGTGATTTGTGCGACGCTTGAAAAGGCGGTGCGTGCAAAGCCTTCTTTCGCGCTATACTTCTTTAGTTATGTGATTATAGCTAGGCGAATCGGGAATTTCATGAATCGCATGCTGGCTTCAGCGTTTGGATTCTGTGGATTGGGGCTCTAATGCTTGAGTCTGAAAGGCTCAATGTTCACAGAAAGGCCTTATCAGCAGCTCATTTCATGAACCGAAAACCTTAGAAAGAAGGAACTTTCGTGCAAGACTTACCAAATGGATTTACGGGCTTTGCTCATCGCCCTAAAAATTCGGTAGCGGATTATCGCAAAGCATCTGCAGCTAATCGCGAATCTGGTCGGCAATCGGGCGTTTATACGGGAAGCGCTATAAAGAATTCGCCAAAATATCAACATCCACGGGTGCAGTCGTCTCGTCCGACAAATCCAGTCGAAGGCCCCACGAAAGAAGACCTTGCCACCATTGATGATCGCGATCGCAGGTGGGCATGGGTAGAAATTGATAGAACCGCCATCCAGTACAATGTTATGCAAACAAAGCGTCTTCTTCCTAATAGTTGTCGTTTAATGGCGGTAGTTAAGGCGGATGCTTATGGCCATGGAGCGGCGGAAGTGGCAAAAGCAGCATGTAGTGCTGGCGCAAGCTATTTGGGCGTAGCTACGGTTAACGAAGCAATCGAGCTGCGTGAAGCGGGAATGCGCGAACCCATTCTTATTTTGTCCCAGCCTCCGGCAGAAGCAATTCCGCTGCTTCTGTATTACCAAATCCGTCCTGCGGTTTACACTTCAGAATTCGCGATTGCCTACGGTGAAGCTGCCGATGCGCAGGGTTTGAAGGCGCCATATCATTTGGCAATCAATTCAGGCATGAATCGTATTGGCGTTCGCTTTAACAATGTCGTGGAATTCTTGTCTCAGGTAAGTTTTCATCGTGCCTTGGAACTGGAAGGTTGTTTTACGCATTTTGCTACGGCCGATGCGCTTGAAACGCTCGACTTCCAAATCCAAATTAATCACTTTGTAGAAGCAATGCGCGCGGTGGAAGCAGCGGGCATCAATCCTGGTATTGTGCATTGTGACAACTCTGCGGCAACGTATAGATTCCCTAAAACAAATTTTGATATGGTTCGCTTAGGCATTGCCATGTATGGCTATCAGCCTGCTCCTGATACTCATCGAATTATCGACTTGCGTCCTGCCATGAGCGTTCATGCGCGAATTACGAACGTTATGGTGGTTCCCATGAGCGAAGGGGTAAGTTACGGCATGAATTATCGCAGCCCTGGCAGTGTGAAAATTTGTACCGTACCGGTAGGATATGCAGATGGCCTTATGCGTTTGCTTTCAGGAAAAATAGATTTTGCTTATCAGAATCGTGCCGTGCATCAGGTGGGCAACATCTGCATGGACCAGTGTATGTTCGAAGTAGATTTGCGATCGCGTGCAAACATTAAAACGCTTGATCCACAAATTGGCGACGAAGTTTTAATTGCGGGTCCGCACGAGATGGTGGATTGTTCCATTGATACGATGGCAAATCGGGCTGCTACTATTCCGTATGAGCTAATTTGCAATTTCTCTCGTCGTTTGCCTCGCTATTACAAATAAAACCATGTAACGCGTCGTAATATGCTGCAATACGCGAAAAGCCAAGATGAAAAAACAAGGAGGTTTGCATGCAGGTAGAAAAACTTCCCTTAGACGAAATTCGCGCGCAGGTAGAAAAGTGTCATGCCTGTCCGTTGTGCGAAACGCGCACCAACATTGTATTTGGTGATGGCGATCCTCATGCACGTGTGCTTATTGTGGGTGAAGCGCCTGGTAAAAATGAAGACCTTCAAGGCAAGCCTTTTGTGGGTGCTGCAGGTAAGTTTTTGGATGAACTTCTGGAAGAAGCAGGCTTAAAGCGCGAAGAAGTATTTATCGCTAACGTTCTTAAATGTCGCCCACCATCGAATCGCAATCCTCAGGCGGACGAAATTGAAGCCTGTGCACCATTTTTACGCGAACAAACGCAATCCATTGATCCGTGGATTATTGTAACTATGGGTAATTTCGCCACGCAGTTTATCCTGCGTACTGGCACGGGCATTACTCGTTTGCGGGGGACCGTGCAGCAAACGGGACGCTTTGTGGTGCTTCCCGTCTTTCATCCTGCGGCGGCAATTTATGACCGTTCAAAGCGCGATGTGCTCCTTGAGGATTTTCGGCAGGTAGGTGCGCTTGTGCGTGCTAGAATGGCCCAGGAACAAGACAAAAGTGCCTCGAGTACTTCAGAGTAATTTCTTAGAGTCAAATCGAGCGCACAAAGAAAGATTGGAGTATCCAATGGTAGAAAAATCTGATGTAGCAGCAGTGCTTGAACTTATTCGTCCCTCTCTTCAGGCTGATGGCGGCGACGTTCAGCTGGTTGATGTCGACGAAGAAGGCGTAGTAACGGTAGAGCTTCAGGGTGCTTGCAAGGGCTGCCCTATGTCTCAGATGACGCTTGCTCATGGTGTTGAGCGCGTATTGAAGGACCGCGTACCGGGCGTTACCCGCGTTGTTCCTGCTCAGTAGTACGTTACTTCAGGGCAAATGCAGAACTAACGACACTGCGCATTCGTTTGCAGGTTGACGATCAAAAGCGTTGTTCGTTTAGCTAAAAGTTCAGCTTGTAATGAATTGAAGAAGCTATCGCATCCACTAGGGTGCGGTAGCTTCCTTTTATCGAATGGCAATATAACGAAGCAGTGTCGTGTAGTTTTGCGCGTTATGCTCTAGTCATAGTTTTGTTTTATGTTGCTAGCCATTCGCTTTGTTGGGCTAGTTTGATACGTAAAGGATCTGGTGAAGATGGCACATTGTTGGGAAATTCGTGGATGTGATGACGAAATGCAATCCCGTTGTCCCCATGCGGTGGCGAACGATAACTGTCCGCCCGATTGTCATTTCGCTTCCTGTGATAGACCAACTCATGTGGTAACTTCAAATTTTGAGTTACTTTTTCGTACCGATATCGATCGAAATGCTAATGTAAAGGACATCTGCAGCTTCTGCGAATTCTTCCTTTCGCATGCGCCTGCAGAAAAGGAAACAGTGTCCGAGCAGTAAGGAAGCTATGCTCAACGAAATATATCAAAGTCTTGATCCCGTCGCTTTTTCTGTGGATCCTTTTACGGCTCGTTGGTATGGTTTGGCCTACGTTGCGGGATTTCTCTGTGCTATAGCAGTTATGTATGTGGTGGGTAAGCGCTGGAAAATGCGCTTTACTTTCGATTCGCTGTGTATTGTGCTTCTATGCGCAATGATTGGCGTTATTGTGGGCGGCAGACTGGGGTATGTCCTGTTCTATAACTTCGAAATGTATGCGGCCGACCCTCTTGCCATTTTCAATTTCTCAAATGGCGGTATGAGTTTTCATGGAGGCTTTGTTGGTGCTCTTGTTGCGGCAGTCATTGCTTCTCGCATTATTAAAATGCCGTTTTTGTCGCTGATTGATTTGGCTATGATAGGTGTACCTATTGGCTTGTTCTTTGGTCGTTGCGCTAACTTTATCAATGGCGAACTATGGGGCGCTCCTACCGATTTGCCGTGGGGCGTGGTATTTGGTGGTGCTGCGGGAATGGAACCGCGTCATCCAAGTCAGCTGTACGAAGCTTTCTTTGAAGGCATCGTGTTGTTTGTAGTGTTGTTTCTGTTGTCGCGAAAACAGCCTCCGTTTTCTCAGGGCACATATGCAGGTGTTTTCATGCTAGGTTATGGCATTTGTCGTTTTGCCGTAGAATTTATTCGTGAACCCGATGTGCAGCTGGGCTATTTGTGGGGTAATTGGCTTACGATGGGCCAGGTTCTTTCGGTTCCTTTGATTCTTATCGGAATAGGACTTTTGATTTACGCTTGGAAAACAAAGCGCCCTCAAGAAGGCCCTCAGTATGAGGCTGAAGAATAAAAGATACGAGATACAACAGATAACATACGACATCATACCGTTACGTATTTGATGCTGTTCAGGCTCTATAATTAATGAAAGATACTACTTAAGAGAAGGGAATTCTCATGAGCAAACTTCAATTTTTTAAATGTATGCACTGCGGCAATGTTGCCGTAAAAGTATTCGATAAAGGTGTGCCGCTGATGTGCTGCGGTGAAAAAATGCAGCTTCTTGAAGCAGGCGTTACCGATGCGGCTCAGGAAAAGCATGTACCAGTAGTAACTCAGAGCGATGTTATTCATGTTGAGGTTGGTAGCGTTGCTCATCCTATGGAAGAAGAGCACTACATTACCATGATTGTTCTGGAAACCACCAAAGGCTTCCAGGTTAAGCAGCTCAATCCAGGCGAAGCACCTGCTGCTGACTTCACCGTTGCTCCTGGTGAAGAAGCGGTTGCGGTATATGAGTACTGTAATCTTCACGGTCTTTGGAAAACAGAACTGTAAAGACGCCCGGAAGCGCATAAGCGCTTTTGGAAGATCATAGGGAAAGACTACATTTTGTAAATAGACACACGAAGGGAAGCGAAAGCTTCCCTTCGTTGGTATTATGTAGGCATGTCTAAGAAACGAAACAAATCAAGCAAGAAGAAAGCGAACATGTCCTCTTTTCCTGTGGTCCCGCCGTCGGGTATGTATGAAGTTGCCATAGTAGGCGGAGGAGCATCGGGACTTGCGTGTGCAGTTGCTTACATGCAGGCACTTGAGCAAGAGGCTCGCAATTGCCAAGCTGAAAAGCACGCGTACTGCCAGGTAGCAAAGGGCAACAACCTTTACCAAACAACAAACGACAGAACCGATCAAACGAAAAACGATACAACTTGCCAGGTGGTGAATGGCGCACCAGCAGCAAAGCTTAAGCCTCGTGTGGTAATTCTAGAAGCAGGAAAACGTATAGGAACTTCAATTATGCGCAGTGGTAATGGGCGCTGTAATTTTTCTAACGCCTCGCTTGAGGTATCTCGGTACTATCATGCATCTTTCGTAGAAGAAGCCTTTTCAGCGCTTGATTCGAACCTTCATGTTCCTTCGGTGCTTGACTGGTTTAAACGGCTGGGCCTTGTGTGGGAAGAAATGCCAGGTAGTGGTGGGCTTTTGTATCCCTTTTCGAAAAAGGCCAATTCGGTACTTGATGTTTTGCGCAAAGCGCTTGATGAATACGGTGTTGAATTGTGCGAAATGTCTATGGTGAATGAAGTCTGCTCGCCTATGCAAAGGGTATTTCATGTGAGCGGGGAAACACGCATAAGTGACGACGAACGAGTCCCTTTTGAAATTACTGCTCGCAATGTGGTAATAGCTTCCGGTGGGGCTACGCCGCAGGAAATGCTTTCAAGCTATAACCTTTCCTATTGCGATCCCGAGCCAATTTTGGGACCTCTTCAAGTGGAACCGTTGGCACCTCTTTATCTTAAAACCCTTGACGGTATTCGTATACAAGCAAAAGTGAAGCTTGCGAGAAACGCGCAAAGCCTCAAGGCACGGACTGATGTTAAGAACCCTAAAGTCTTGCAGGGTGGTATGGCGCAAGGTGCCACGCCACAGGGTGGTGTGATGCGAAACGATGCAACGCAGGGCAGCGCGGTGCAGGGCGATGCGATGCGGGGACCTTGCGTTTTCGAAGAAGAAGGCGAAGTGCTCTTTCGTGAGTATGGCGTTTCAGGCATTGTAATATTTAATGCTTCGCGTTATGCATGCCAAGGTGATACGTTGTTGCTCGATATAATGCCGCACTATACGCAAGAGGCTCTGTTGGATTTCTTACGCACACGCCTTGCGCAACAAAAAAACTGTCTTGCGCGAACGTTTTTCACCGGGTTTGTAGTTAATCCGCTTGCAGAAGCACTTCTTCGGGCAGCAGGTATTGAAGGCGATACTCGCTTGTCAGAGGCGGATATTACAGCGTTAGCGCAGGTTTGTAAGGCATTTCCGTTTAATGTCCAGGGAATAGCTGATGCACGTACTTGCCAGGTGCGACGGGGCGGTATTCAACCCGAAGAAGTAAATCCTGCAACTATGCAGGTGCATTCTTGTCCGGGGCTTTTTGTGTTGGGCGAAGCTCTTGATGTGGATGGACCTTGTGGAGGATATAACCTTCATTGGGCGTGGACAACGGGGTTGTTGTCAGGTACCACACTTGCTTTATATAGCAAGCAGACAAAGGAGAACGAACGTGATTGAAGTAGCGGGTATCCCTCTTTCGCTTGATGCCATGCTTCCAGAACATGGTGCCCTCCAGAAAAAGGAAATTGCCCGTGCGTTGGGAATTTCCTCTGCAGAAATAAAGAAATGGACGCTCCTTCGAAAAAGCGTTGATGCACGGAAGAAATCCAATGTTCATTTCACGACCACTTTTGCCTGCGAACTTTCCAAAAATCAAGAACAGAAGTTTCTTGTTAAGGCTCCAAAAGGTCTTCAGGTAAAGGCAGCCAAGCCTTATGTTCCGCTTGCATGTCCTTCCTGTGATCCAGTGCAAAATCCCATTTTAGTGGTGGGACTTGGTCCTGCCGGTTTATTCGCTGCATTGTACTTGGCACGATGCGGGCTTCGTCCTCTTGTGGTTGAACGCGGCTTTGACGTGGAAAAACGCGCTCATGATGTGGATGCATTTGAGCAAACAGGGAAACTGAACCCTCATTCAAATATTCAATTTGGTGAAGGTGGGGCAGGCACGTTTTCAGATGGGAAGCTGACCACCAATATCAAAAGTCCTTACGCCAAACATGTGCTTCACTGGTTTGTGGATGCAGGAGCACCTGAAAGTATTCTGGTTGAATCGCATCCCCATTTGGGAAGCGATAAACTGCCTGCTATGGTGGCACATATGCGTAAGGAAATTATTGCGCTTGGTGGGGAAGTACGATTTGGAACTCGTCTTGCAGATTGGGAATTTCAAAACGGTGCGATTTCTTGTGTACACCTTGAAGAAGTAGAAACAGGACGCATTTCTGTGCAACCAGTAAGCAAGGTAATACTTGCGTGCGGCCATTCGGCGCGAGATGTGTTTGAACTTTGCAAGCAAACCGG
The DNA here is from genome assembly GCA_958410215.1 of uncultured Cryptobacterium sp. Lineage (GTDB taxonomy): Bacteria > Actinomycetota > Coriobacteriia > Coriobacteriales > Eggerthellaceae > Anaerotardibacter. Next base: position 95,991 of record CATYOF010000003.1, read on the forward strand.
ATTCGCTATGGAACAAAAGCCTTTTTCGGTAGGAGTACGTATAGAACACCCCCAAAACGTTATCAACGAAGCTCAGTGGGGAAAGGCTGCAAGCCACCCTGCTTTAGGGGCAGCAGAATATAAATTAGCAGTTCATTTACCAAGTGGCAGAAGCGTGTATACCTTCTGCATGTGCCCCGGTGGTGTGGTGGTTGCGGCAGCAAGCGAAGAAGGCGGTGTGGTTACCAACGGCATGAGCCGTTATGCGCGTGCGGAAGAAAATGCCAATGCTGCCTTATTGGTCAACGTTGATCCGAGTGATTTTGATAGCGACGATGTGTTGGCGGGAGTACATTTGCAGCGCCGTATCGAGCAGGCTGCGTTTGCTTTGGGGCAAGAATACGGTGCTTTACCTTATCAAGCTCCTTGCCAACGAGTGGGAGACTTTCTTGCTTCGGCAGCTTCGGATGGTACGGGCAAGACAGCAGACAGTAGCGAAACGGACGGCATCGGCAAAGCGGTGACCCCTTCGGTATGTGCGGGCATACAGCCTACCTATGGGCGAGGCGTATTTGAGGCCCCTCTTTCAGAATGCTTGCCTGCTTTTGTAGTGGATGCCCTCGCGCAAGCTCTGCCTATGTTAGGGAAGAAGCTTGCACATTTTGATGACCCTAATGCATGTATGACGGCTCCCGAGACGCGATCATCGTCTCCTGTTCGTATTAAGCGCGGTAAAAACTTGCAAGCTTATTGGACTAGCGAAGGCGCAGCGACCCATCGCTCTAGTCTGGCATCGGAAACCGGAATTTATCCCTGCGGTGAAGGCCCTGGGTTTGCCGGAGGAATTATGTCTGCCGCATGCGATGGTTTGCGCATTGCTCATTCAATCATTGAATCGCTTCGTTCATAACTAGATAGTGCAATTTTCTTGCGGTGTAGTGCGCTGTTCTTTGCTTGGCGCTATTATGGAAAACTCCAAGCTTTACGTATAAGAAGTGATACTACATGACTAAAACGCACTCTCCTTCGGCGAAAGCCACCACGGAAGCCTTGCAGGAACAGGCTTTACAGGCACTTTTACGTGGTGAAGCAGTAATCTTTCCTACCGATACTCTTTTTGGTATTGGGGTTTCGGTTTGCCATGCTCAATCACCTGAATGTTTGTATCGCATCAAGAAGCGCGATGAACGCAAGCCAATCGCCTGGTTGGTGAACAATCCCGATGCGCTTGATGAATATGGAAAAGATATTCCGCCTTATGCTTATGCGCTTGTTAGGGCATATTGGCCAGGCCCGCTTACGCTTATTGTGAGGGCAAATGAAAAGGTGCCACGCACGTTTCAGTCAGAATCAGGAAGCGTGGGCATGCGCATGCCTGCAAGTGATGTTGCTTGCAATCTTATAGCGCAAATAGGCTGCCCCCTTGCCACCACATCGGCAAATATTTCGGGTCATGCTAATGCCTGTTCTTTTGAGGATTTAGAACCAGAAATTCTTGCGCAAGTTCCTGTTGCTCTGAGTGATGGGGAGGTAAAACAGGGAATTGCTTCTACGGTAATTGATTGCACGCAGGGCGATACTCCTATTGTGTTACGCGAAGGGGTTATTTTCCAGACTGATATCGCTGCAGTAGTTGCGCAATCTTCGATGGCTTAGGGAGGGTGCGATAATGAAAACTTCCTATGGCATAGTTCGGCGTGAGACTTCAACCTTATCAAGCGATGGACATTCCTGGTTGCGTATATTGGTGTGGCTTCCTGATCCCACGTATACTCGCCGCGGGGTAGTGCAACTTGTTCATGGTATGTCTGAACATGTGGGCAGGTACGATGACTTTGCACGCTTTTTAGCGGGGTTGGGGTATGTCGTGTTTGGACACGACCACATAGGGCACGGAAAAAGCGCTTCATCGGCAAAGGAGTTGGGATGTTTGCCGCAGGTAGGTGGCAAGAATCTTTTAATTGATGATGTTATGCGTTTGCGGAGCGTTCTTTCGGCTGAATACCACTGGGATAATCTTCCCTTCTTCCTATTTGGTCATTCTATGGGCAGCTATATTGCGCGGGTGGCTGCGGCGCGCTATCCCCAGGATTTAGCGGGAGTAGTTTTGTGTGGGGCGGGAAACCAACCCTTTGCGCTTGCTAAAGTGGGCAATGTTCTCGCAAAAGGAATAGCTACGCTCAAGGGAGATACATATCGCTCTTCGTTGCTTTATTCTTTGGTTTCGGGTTCTTTTGCGGCAGCCATCAGTAATCCTCGGACGGAATTTGATTGGTTGAGCACCGATCCGGAGGTAGTTGATGCATATTGCGCTGACCCTCTTTGTGGTGTTCGCTTTAGTGCAGGTGGATACGCAACCCTTACCGATTTGGTATCCGAGGCAGTATCAAAAGCGTGTTTTGAAGCGGTGCCTTCAGCTTTACCGTTGTTGTTTATTGCGGGTGAAGAAGACCCGGTGGGTTCTAAAGGCAAGGGAGTACAGAAGGCAGCACGCAGTTATCAGGCGGCAGGATCCAAAGACGTGGAAGTAATTTTGTACCCTGGTATGCGCCATGAGGTACTAAACGAACCGGGGAAAATGACTGTTTATTCCGATGTGGAATCGTGGCTTACCGAACATGCTATTTTGCATGAAATTGCTCAGCGGGACATGCAGGAAGCAGACTTACAGGGTGCACAGGAAACGGACTCGTAGGATCTACAAGAAGCAGACTCGCAGAAAGATAATTCGTAAGGAGCACGGGCAACATAGGAAACACGTGCAATATAGGCGACACAGACAACATAGGCAACACAGGCAGAAAATGAGAAGTAATTTCAGGTGTGGCCTGTTCGCCTAATTTCAATGCGGCCAAGAAAGTGCTGCGGCGCGCGCAATCACTGGGTTATACTTGAAATGTAACGAAACCGTGTTTTTTCTGTCATTTTTAATTGAATTTTGTGAATGAATTTTGTAGGAGCAGCCCATGGATACCACCCCAGCGAACACTTCTTCGGTTACGAAAATATCTCTTGCTTCCGATCATGCGGGGTTTGAACAAAAGCAGCAGTTGGTGGATTACTTAGCACGAAAAGGCTTTGATGTTATTGACCGTGGACCCGAAACCGATGATCGGGTTGATTATCCTGATTTTGCCGTTGCTGTTGCTAAAGATGTTCAGTCTGGTCTTGCTGATCGTGGCATTTTGGTGTGTGGAACAGGTATTGGCATGGCGCTTGCAGCAGACAAGATGGCGGGCATTCGCGCGGCAAATATCGTGCGCGAAGATTTTGCTGTATTATGCCGCGAACACAACGATGCCAACGTGCTTACTCTTTCAGGTCGATTTGTTTCTATCGAGGAAAACGAACGAATCGTAGATGCTTTCTTGGCAACCGAATTTGCGGGCGGCCGCCATGCTAATCGCGTTGCAAAAATAAACGCACTCGACAAGTAGGGCCGAAAAAGTAATCGCTCTTAAAGAGATACTTCACTTGTTCTTATGACGTATAAGAAAAGGGTGGGTATATATAGCAAAGAGGGGTAAAAGGAGGAAGTTATGGTAACAACAAAAATGAAACGTGCTTGGTTTGCTTTAATTGCAATAGTTGCTGCTCTTGCTTTGGGCTTTACACTTTCGGGCTGTGCAGGCGAATCAGACGAAGAGTTGATCACCAAGGCAATCGACAATGAAATGAGCATTATTGTTGAGCCTGATGATGAAACCATTCAGATGCTGGCTGATGAAGCAACTGCGGGTGCAGGAAGCACTTTTGAAACGATGGGTATTGATAGCGCTGAATTGGTAAAGTCTTGGATTGATGGTTTTGGTTATTCCATTGGCACTATTACGGTAGATGGCGATACGGCAACGGTTGAAATGACTATCACTTCAAAGCAGCTTGGTCCTGTCATGATGGATTGGCAAGCGAACTTCGAAGAAAATGCAACTTCGCAGGGCTTCACCTCCATGGATGAAATTTATGCTTATGCAGGCGAAACCATTATGGACGAACTCAACAATGCATCTCCTGTTGAAACTACCGTAGAGGTTGCAGTTAATAAAGACGGCAATGATTGGGTATTTGACCAGGGTGCTGGAAATCAAACTGCTTTGATGGATGCCATGATTGGCGATTATTCTCTCTAAAGTTGAGGCAGGAGCTTAAGGTTTGATAGCTATAGGCCCTCGTAGCCCCATAAGGCACAAAGGTATAATACTTGCATGGCTGCAAGGCTTGCTTGCACGGCTACAAGGCTCGCGCGAGTATTTTAAGTAAAAACCATGTATCAGAAGGATGGGTTTGGCGCCCGTCCTTCTTTATTCTGGGCCCTATGTGCTAAGGTGTGACGAATAGAAAAACTAGGAACTTTGCTTGAAAGGAGCACCCCAATTATGTTCCTCAACCAACTTACCGCTGAAGATCCTCAAGTTGCCGATGCGATTGAACAGGAGCTGTCGCGTCAGCGTTCATCTATCGAATTAATCGCTTCAGAAAACTTTGCTTCTCCTGCGGTAATGGAAGCAATGGGTTCGGTTTTAACCAATAAATACGCCGAAGGCTATCCAGGAAAGCGCTATTACGGCGGCTGTGAAAAGGTAGATATCGTAGAAGATCTTGCGCGTGATCGTGCAAAGAAATTATTTAACTGCCAGTTTGCTAATGTTCAACCTCACAGTGGTGCAAATGCAAACTTTGCTGCTTATCAGGCTTTAGTTAATTTAGGCGATACCGTATTAGGCTTGTCGCTTGATCATGGTGGGCACTTAACCCATGGTTCTCCTGTTAACTTTTCTGGCAAGGACTATCACATCGTAGCGTATGGTGTAAATCCTGAAACGGAACTGATTGACTACGACGAAATGGAGCGCATTGCAAAGGAATGCAAACCAAAGCTTATTGTTGGTGGCGCTTCAGCATATCCTCGTGTTATTGATTTTAAGCGTATGCGTGAAATTGCCGATGAGGTAGGCGCATATCTGATGATTGACATGGCACACATTGCGGGCCTGGTCGCAACAGGTGCTCATCCTAGCCCAGTACCCTATGCCGACGTGGTAACTTCTACCAGCCATAAAACACTACGTGGCCCTCGTGGTGGTTTTATTCTTACTAACAACGAAGAAATTGCCAAGAAAATTGACAAGGCGGTATTCCCTGGTTCGCAGGGCGGTCCTTTGATGCATATTATTGCAGCAAAGGCAGTTGCGTTTGGCGAAGCCTTGCAGCCCGAATTCAAGGTATATATCGATCACGTAGTAGAAAACGCTACGGCGATGGGCGAAGGCATGGTCGACGGTGGTCTTCGTCTGGTATCGGGTGGCACCGACAATCATCTGTGCTTGGTTGACCTTACTCCTGCTGATATTACGGGCAAGGATGCTGAAAAAGTTCTTGAGAGTGTTGGGTTGACGGTCAACAAGAACACCATTCCTAACGAAACGCGCTCGCCTTTTGTAACCAGTGGTATTCGTGTAGGATCAGCGGCAGCTACCACGCGTGGCTTTGATAAGGATGAATTCATGCGCATTGGTCAGCTTATTGCGGCAAGTGTTTACAGCGCTAACGATGAGGATCGCTTGCATGAAATTGCTGGCGAAGTAAGCGATATGCTTGCAAAGCATCCTTTGTATCCTAATTTCCAATAAATCTATGACGTATTACCAGTGCCCTCTAAAAGGAGGGCACTGAGTTTGTTTGAGGTAAGGAAGGAAAATTTCCGTGCAAAATCATACTTTTGGGGATCGTGTGGTAGTGCTCGATCATCCGCTTGTTAACCATAAACTTTCGGTGTTACGTAATGAAGCAACGCCTAGTTCGGTTTTTCGTCAGACGGTACATGAAATTACACTGCTTGAATGCTATGAGGCAACTAAACATTTGGTAACTAAAGAGGTTGAAGTAAAAACGCCTCTTGCTACCTGCACCTGCAAAAGCATTGCCAAACAGGAGCCTGTTATTGTGCCTATTCTTCGTGCGGGGCTTGCTATGCTCGACGCCATGCTTGAGGTAATTCCTTCTTCGCCGGTGGCTCATTTAGGCATGTATCGCGATGAAACCACGCATGAACCTATTGAATACTATGCAAAAATGCCAGGATATGTGGCCGAGCGTCAGGTTTTGCTGGTGGATCCCATGCTTGCAACGGGCGGTTCGATTCGTGCGGCGCTGCATGCGCTGCGAAGCCGTGGGGTAAAAGATATTACGATCATGGTTATTGTGGCGGCACCTGAAGGAATTCAGGCAGTGCTTGATGCTGATCCCGACGTTCGTATCTTTACCTGTGCGCTTGACGAAGGACTCAATGAAGATGCCTATATTATTCCTGGATTAGGAGATGCGGGTGATCGTATTTTCCAAACCACTGGAACTCCGGTAACTAGCGAAGGTCCTGCACTATAGCAACCATTGGGTGAATAGGAAGCTATCAATGGCTAAAGAAGAAATGACAAAAAAGCATGAACGTCCTTCTTGGGACGAATACTTCATGAAGCTTGCTAATGAGGTGGCCACACGTACAACCTGTATGCGTCGTGGTGTAGGAGCCCTAATTGTTAAAGAACGCCGTATTTTGGCGACGGGCTACAATGGGGTACCTACCGGTCTACGTCATTGTGATGTGACGGGATGCTTACGTCAGCAGCTAGGGGTTCCCTCGGGCCAGCGCCACGAAATTTGTCGCGGTTTGCATGCTGAACAGAATGCCCTTTTGCAGGCAGCTCGCTATGGTATCAATATCGAAGGGGCTTCTATCTATATCACCACGCAACCATGCGTGGTGTGTGCCAAGATGCTTATTAACGCGGGTATCAGTGAAATCATTTACCAAAATCCCTATCCGGATGAACTTTCCATGGAACTCTTAAAGGAATCGGGTATCAAGATGCGGGTATTTGATGGTCAAACAGAATAATTTGTGGGGCTTTTTCGGAAGCAATGAGCACAGCAGAGGAAATGATTTCGCAAGAAATCCGTTAAATATCGAACCATTCACGGACAAAATAGAAATATTAACCATCAATTTCAAAACAAAGTGTTTTTTAGAACATGTTCGTAAGGTAGAGTGTTCCTTGCGCGTTTTAGCGCAGGTGAGGTATGGTCACCAAAAAATAACGATCAGGTAAGATACTGTGCAATTTGCGATGGTCTTGTTACCATTCGCCCATGTATATTGCACTTTATCGAAAATGATTAATTAAACTGGCGTGAGGCACGTATGCTTCATGTGGTTTAAGGGCCAAAAAAGGCCCGCTACCGAAGGAAAGGAAAGCATGCTCGCAGCTGTAGCAGCAGGAATTGTGGCAGGAATCATTGGATTCCTTCCGTTGTTTATTTCCCTGCGCCTTGCTAGGCGCTCGGATAGCATTTCTGCCATGAGCATGGGGCTTTATGGGCTGGCGGGCACCTTCGTGTCCCTCATCATCGTAATTGTCGCCATGATCATCTGTGCCCAGGTTGCACGTGAATCCATTCTTCCATTTGGTATAGCCGAGATTGCGGCACTTATTGTGTCAACGTCTCTTTATGTCGTTTACAAAAACGTCCTTGCTAAGCGCAAGAAATAAGGCAACGGAAAGGTAAGGAATCAAGATGGGTGAAGCACTTTCACAGTTCGTCGAGGAGGCGCAGCATCTTTCGTCTTCGTTTGATTCGGCGACGGTCTTTTCCATCGCGGGATGGGATGTATCACAGTATGTACTGTATATGTTCATCGCGCTTGTTTTGGTTCTGCTAATTGTTCTTATTAGCGGCCGTAAACTGGAATTGATCCCCCACAAGAAGTTCACGGCTACGGTTGAGTATGGTTACAACTTCATCCGTGAAAGCGTAGGCGCCGATGTTATCGGTGAAGGATTCAAGAAGCACATTCCGTTCTTGGCAACGCTGTTCTTCATGATTCTTATCGCTAACGTTATTGGCTTGATTCCAGGTGCTAAGGCAGCCATGGGTACCATTTCTATTACCTGGGCGCTGGCAGCCATTTCGTTTATTTACTTTAACTTCTACGGCCTGAAAGAGTTGGGCGTTTTCCGCTACATGAAAAGCTTCGCTCCTTCTGGCGTTCCTGGACCAATGATTCCTGTTATTTGGTTCCTTGAATTTGTTTCTATGGTCATCCGCGTTTTGACCCTTGCTGTTCGACTTTACGGCAACATGCTTGCAGGTCACATGGTATTGGCCGTATTTTCTCTGGCAACCACCATCTTCTTGCAGTTCGCGGTATTCAACATGGATTTCGTAACCGCACTCCCTGCAGTTGCTTGGTTCTTCTTACTGTTCTTTATGTATGCACTCGAAACCTTGGTTGCATTCTTGCAGGCATACGTATTTACCATTCTGTCTTCTTCCTACATCGGCATGGCTATCCACCCTCACTGATCAAGAGGAAACAGTTTTGGGTTGCGCCTGCTTTTAAGGCGTAGGCAACCACGAAGTTTTCGAATATTGGTTGCCGCATGATTTTGGTACTACAGCTGGTACAGAAAAACTTACAGCTGAAAGGTAATAAGGATGGGGGATAGGCTCTCATCCCAATAAAGGAGGTAATCGTGGAACTTACACTCGCTATCGCTGCGCTTAAGGTCGTTGGCTATGGCCTCGCAGCAATCGGCCCTGGCATTGGTATCGGTATCGCTACCTATGGTCTCTGCGTATCCGCTGCTCGCCAGCCAGAAATGAAGGGTCAGCTCATGGGCTACTTCTTCATCGGTGCTGCAATGTCTGAGGCGTTGGCACTGCTTGGCTTGGTTCTTTTCTTCATCGGCTAGTAAATCCAACGAGAGTTGACGAAATTCCGATTAGAAGAAAAGGAGGCAAGCGAATTGAACGCAACTGTAAGCAAATATGTACGTAACTGCACAAGCGGTATTCTCGCTTTTGCTGCTGCGTCTGCAGTTTGCCCAATGTCCGCTTTCGCCGCAGAAAGTGGAGCAGGAATTGAAGCAATTCTTCCTCAGATGGAAGAATTCATTCCTATGCTCGTTGCCTTCATCATTTTATGGATTGTTCTTGCTAAGTTCGGTTGGCCTTTGTTTGAAGGCATGCTGGAAAAGCGCGAGAACACGATCAAGACTAACCTGGAAAAAGCTGAAGAAGCTCGCCAGGAAAGTGAACGTCTGTTGGCTGAGTATCAAGAGCAGCTCGAAGGCGCTAAGTCTTTAGCTCAGAACATGCTCAACAATGCACAGAAGTCCGGCGAAGCCCTTGAAAAGGAAATTGCCGACCGCGCTCGTGCTGAAGCAGACGCAATGATCGAGAAGGCTAAGGTTGCTATTGAAGCTGAAAAGCGTGCAGCTGTAAAGGAACTCCAGGAATCCATGGCTGATACGTCTATCGCAGTAGCATCTCGCTTGATCGGCGAAGATTTCAGCGACGAAGAGCATCGTAAGCTCATCGAACGCTATGTAAAAGAGGCAGGTAGCTTAAATGCCTAATCGTCATGTCATCAATGAAACGATCGCAGCATACGCTAATGCTGCAATCGATGGCGCTAATGCCGCTGGCGGTAAGGAAGCGGTCGTTGAGATCCGCAACCAGATGCTGGAGATCCTTGGTTTCATGGCTTCTAACATTGACCTTCGTCTTGCGTGCGACGATGAGGGCTATACCCCTCAAGAGCGCGAAGGCATTGTGAAGGCAGTGTTTGGTTCATACAACGAGATTCTTGTTTCGCTCTTGTGCGTTATGGCTGCTCGCCGTGACATGGACAAGCTTCGCGGCATTTATCACAAGTATGAGGAGCTTATTGAATCCAAGCTGAACTTCAACGTTGTTGACGTAACGACGGTTGTAGAGCTTGATGACAACTTGCGAACTGTAATTACTGAAAAGGCCGAATCCGACTTGGGTAGGGAATGCGTGCTGGTAGAGCATATTGATCCCTCCATTCAGGGCGGCATCATCATGAGCACGGGTGGTCGCTATGTGGACGCAAGCGTTCGCACCAGGTTTGACCGTGCCCGCATTGCTCTTAAACAAAAGACAGATGGAGGTGAATGCTAGTGACTGAAATCACCGCACAGTCTATCGACGAAGCACTGCGCAAGCAGCTTGATGCCCTTAATACCAGCGTTGAATCTCGCGAAGTCGGTTCTGTTGTACAAATTGGCGACGGTATTGCTCGTATCGACGGCCTTAAGGGTGCTATGCAGGGCGAACTCTTGGAGTTCACCGGCGAGGATGGCAAGATCGTTTATGGTCTGGCTCAAAACCTTGAGGAAGAAGAGGTTGGCGCCGTACTCCTGGGTGACATCACTGCAATCAAAGAAAATGACCAGTGCCGCACCACTGGCCGCATCCTCGAAGTTCCTTCCGGTAAGGGCATGATTGGCCGTGTTGTTAATGCACTCGGTGAACCTATTGACGGCAAGGGTCCAATCGAGGCTGAAGGTTATCGTCCAATTGAATTCAAGGCTCCTGGCGTTCATGAGCGTCAGCCTGTTCACGAGCCAATGCAGACTGGTATTATCCCAATCGACGCAATGGTTCCTATTGGACGTGGTCAGCGTGAACTTATCATTGGCGACCGCCAGACTGGTAAGACCTCTATTGCAATCGACACCATTCTGAACCAGAAGGGTCAGAACATGATCTGCGTGTACGTTGCAATCGGTCAGAAGGCTTCTACCGTATCTACCGTTGTAGAATCCCTCGAACGTCGCGGCGCTATGGACTACACCATTGTTGTTGCAGCAACCGCATCTGATCCTGCTCCTATGCAGTATCTTGCTCCTATGGCTGGTGCAGCTATTGGTGAATACTTCATGTACACGGGCGAAGATGGAAAGCCTGCCGGTGCAGACAATCCAGGACGTCACGTACTCTGCATCTATGACGACCTGTCCAAGCAGGCAGTTGCTTATCGACAGATGTCATTGACCCTTCGTCGCCCACCCGGACGCGAAGCATATCCTGGTGATATTTTCTATCTGCATTCACGCCTTCTGGAACGTGCAGTTAAGCTTTCCGATGAAAACGGTGCAGGTTCTCTTACCGCACTTCCTATCATCGAAACTCAGGCTGGCGACGTAGGTGCTTACATTCCTACGAACGTAATTTCTATTACGGATGGTCAGATTTACCTGAAGACTAATCTGTTCTTCCAGGGTCAGCGTCCTGCAGTTGACGTAGGTTTGTCCGTATCTCGTGTAGGTGGCGACGCTCAGGTTAAGTCCATGAAGTCGGTAGCAGGTACGCTGCGTCTTGACTTGGCAGCTTATCGTGAGTTGGAAGCATTTACTCAGTTTGGTTCCGACCTTGACAAGGCAACCCAGCAGCAGCTCACTCGTGGTGCAGCTATGACTGAACTGTTGAAGCAGCCTCGTTATACCCCCTTGCCCGTAGAAGAGCAGGCAATTGCAATCTATGCTGGCAACCAGGGTTACTTGGATGATCTGCCGGTAGAAAGCATCGTTCGCTTCCGTGGCGAATTGCTTGATTACCTGCGTATCAACCATGGTGGTACGATTGCTAAGTTGAGGGAAGGCAAGAAGTTTACCGACGAGATCGAAAACGAGCTGAATGCACAAATTGAAGCATTCAAGACTCAATTCATCGCGTAAGGTGGTCTGATTATGCCGAACCTTCACGATATCGAAAGACGAATTAAATCCGTCGAATCGACGAAGCAAGTTACGCATACCATGCAGATGGTAGCTGCTGCAAAGATTCGCCACGCTACCGAGCGTTGCGATGCAGCAACTCCATTTGCTAATGCAATGCGCGAGTTGCTCGGCAACATTGGTCGTATGGGCAGCTGCAATGCTGAACTGACCAAAGAACACGATGAAATAAAAACTACGCTTATCGTAGCTATTGTTTCTGACCGTGGTCTTGCTGGTGGCTTTAACTCAAACATTTTGCGTCGTGCTGAAAAGATCATGAAGGATCGTAAGGCAGAAGGTAAAAACGTTGTCATAATTGCTTGCGGCAAGAAAGCCATTGCGTACTTCAAGTATCGCGAACATGATCCGGTACTTGCATTCCGCGATCTTTCCGCCGATCCGCGTGTTGAAGAAGCTGAAACTATGACCGACTATTGTGTTGAGAACTACCTCAATGGCAATATCGATGAAGTTATCACGATCTACAATCACGCAAAGAACGCAGCAGAGCAGGTTCCTACGATTCATCGTATTTTGCCTGTTGACTTGAAGTCGTTTGTTCCTGAGGGCGAGCGTTTCAAGTTTGGTGGCATCATGGAACCTGACGCAGATTTGGAAGACTTGCCTGGTTCTATTGAATATGAACCTGGTGAAGAAGAGGTTCTGAACCAGTTGCTTCCTGAGTACTTGAGTGGATATTTCTACTATGTACTTATCGAATCGGCTGCCGCAGAGCAGGCTGCTCGTCGTAACGCAATGAAAAACGCGACGGATAATGCCGATGAAATGATTGAAACACTCAATCGAGTTTATAACCGTGTACGTCAAGGTGCCATTACAACAGAAATCAACGAAATCGTTGGTGGCGCCGCAGCTTTGGAGGACTAAATGGCTGAAGAAATTACTACATCTGCGGCCAACCAGGGTGGTGCGATCGGTCATATTGTCCGTATCGTTGGCCCTGTTGTCGACGTTGAGTTTGCTCCGGGCCAGATGCCCGCAATCTACAACGCGTTGACCGTTGAAGCTAATACCCCCATTGGCGACGTTAAGGTTCTCCTCGAGGTCCAGCTTCACCTTCCCGGTGATTTGGTTCGCGCGGTAGCTATGTCATCTACTGATGGCCTTACCCGTGGCCTTGAGGTAAAGGACACTGGCAATCCTATGATGATGCCAGTAGGCCCAGAGACCCTTGGTCGCATTTGGAATGTTATGGGTGAACCTGTTGACGGCAAGCCGATGCCTGATGTTAAGGAATTCTACCCAATTCATCGTCCTGCACCTGCTTATGAAGAGCTGGTTACCACGACCGAGATTTATGAAACGGGCATTAAGGTTGTTGACCTTATCCAGCCCTTCATCAAGGGTGGTAAGACTGGTCTGTTCGGCGGCGCTGGTGTAGGCAAGACCGTTATTATTCAGGAGCTCATTAACAACTTGGCTCAGGAACATGGCGGCACGTCTGTATTTACTGGTGTAGGCGAACGTACTCGTGAGGGTACCGACCTGTTCATCGAAATGACCGACGCTGGTGTTATTAACAAGACCTGCTTGGTTTATGGTCAGATGAACGAGCCTCCTGGAGCACGTCTTCGTGTAGGTCTGTGCGGCCTTACCGAAGCTGAATACTTCCGTGACCAGGGCCAGGACGTACTGTTGTTTATCGACAACATCTTCCGTTTCACCCAGGCTGGTTCTGAGGTATCCGCACTGCTTGGTCGCATGCCTTCTGCAGTAGGTTACCAGCCAACCCTGGCAACGGAAATGGGCGACCTTCAGGAACGTATTACTTCTACCAAGACTGGTTCTATTACCTCGGTACAGGCTGTATACGTACCTGCAGACGACTTGACCGACCCTGCACCTGCAACGACCTTTACCCACTTGGATGCTAAGACGGTTCTTAACCGTTCCATCGCTGAGAAGGGTATTTATCCTGCAGTTGACCCACTGGAATCCACTTCTCGTGCACTTGACCCTGAAATTGTTGGCGAAGAGCACTATGAAGTTGCTGTTGGTGTACAGAAGATTCTCCAGACTTATCAGGACCTTCAGGACATCATTGCAATTCTGGGTATGGAAGAACTTTCCGAAGATCAGAAGATCATCGTAAATCGTGCTCGTAAGATCGAGCGCTTCCTGGGCCAGCCTTTCCATGTTGCAAAACAGTTCACCGGCCAAGACGGTGTATACGTTAAGCTGGAGGACACCATTCGCTCCTTCAAGGAGATCCTCAGCGGCAACTGCGACGAAATTCCTGAGGTTTGCTTCCGTAACAAGGGCACCATCGAGGATGTATACGCAGCCTACGAGGAGATCAAGAAGCAGGAAGAAGAGTAAATTATGTCCACGATCAAATGTGATGTCGTAGCCAAGAATAAGGTTCTTTTTTCCGGTGAGCTTCATTCGGTAATGGTTCCCGGAAGCGAAGGCGAACTTGGCATCATGGCTAACCATGAGCCCTTTGTTGCCGCTCTTCATGATGGCGTTATTTGGGCACGCACTAAGCCCGAAGGCGGCACCACGTTGAGTGCGGCTATTATGGGCGGCTATGTCCAGTGCTTGGGCGAGCGTGTAATTGTTCTGTGCGATAAGACGCGTGAAATCAAGCGCATTAACGAGGATAAGATTCGCAAGGATATTACTCAGCTCGAAGAGCGTATTGCAAACCTTCGCGAAGATCAGATTATCTCTCGTTCTGTTCTTACTCGAAAGCTTCGCTGGTGCAAAGTGCAACTTGCAGCTAAGGAAAAGGAAAGCCAGTACGTCTAGGTTTCTTCCACGATTCCTCCGGACGAAATTAGGTTTTCGACGGTACCAGCAATTCAAACGACCTCTTCCGTTTTCGGAAGGGGTCGTTTTGCTTTTTTTTGATCAATTAATACACTGATACACCTATTGCATTCAGACAAGGAAAACTTGGTAATAGGAGTTACATCTGAATCAGCTTCGCTTGTTTCAGCTAGCAAGAAAACAAAGGGCGTAGCGAAATAATTCAACGCATGATTTGCCTATCCCAAAGCAATTACTTGAACACCAGGGGCTACGCCTTTAAAAGTTTTCTTGCTGCGCTGCGCTCAGGATGCTTCAGCTGTAACACTTATTACCAAGTCATTTGCCTTGAACCATATTCTCGCTATTTTAGGGTTAACTTGAATGAATCTTTAATCGGTGCGACGGTCTTTATTGTTGAGAAAAGGGACTATTTGAAGCATTTATACCTTTTGAAAACAATTATCTGCAGAAAAGGTAATTGTTTGATAGCATTCCTCAACGATGTCGCTTAAGATGCAGAGAAAGTAATCAAGCCTACCTACTGCTTGTTCAATGGTGAAGGGGAGCTTTATGTCAGTACTGCATTGTGATGTAGTTGCTAAAGATAGAAAGCTGTTTTCGGGAGAGCTGTATTCAATTACCGTTCCTGGTGTACAGGGATATATGGGTGTGCTTGAAAACCATTCACCTGTCTTAATCGCGCTTAATGATGGCGTTATTTGGGGCAGAGAAACCTCTGAATCAGGCCCCATTATTGCGGCTGCTAATATGGGCGGCTATTTACAGGTAATGGGAAGCCGCGTTATTGTACTGTGCGATAAAACGCGTCAAATTCAAGACATAAAACTTGAACTGTTGGAAAAAGCTATTCCGGAATTAGAAGAGCGCTTGGCATCCCTTACCCATGAACAGTTCATTGCCAATTCGGTATTACGCCGTAAACTTCGTTGGCTAAAGGTGCAGTACAACGCTAAGAAAAAGGCGCTTGAGGGGAAACTGCCCTTTGAATATAAAGAAGAAGAGTAAAGCATAATACTAAGGGCGACCGAAATAGAGTTATAAATAGGGTCCGAAACGACCACGAAAAGATATCTGTATAGCCGTTAACAAAACTACGTATTTAATCCACTAACTGTTCGCTTACTTTATGTGCGAATGCTGCTAATATGAGTACCCGAAATATTGGAATAAGCAAGAACAGTACTTCTTAGCACATTAGGTAAGGGCGTGAGCTTATGGCGTTCGTTCATCTTCACAATCACACAGAATATTCCCTACTCGACGGTGCAACACACATTTATGACATGGTAAAACGCGCGGCAGATCTTGGTATGCCTGCTATTGCGATTACTGACCATGGTGTTATGAGCGGTGTGCCAGAATTGGCAGATGCGTGTGACAAAGTAAAGAAAGAAACCGGCATTTGGGTAAAGCCTATTTTTGGCTGTGAAATTTATTTCACCACCGATAGCGAGCTTAAAAAAGAAAAGCGCCGCTTGCATCATATGATTTTGCTTGCCAAAAATAATACGGGCTATCATAACCTGCTCAAGTTGGTGAGTGAATCTCATGTGGACAATTTCTACTATCGTCCTCGTACCACTTTTGAAATGCTGCAAAAATATTCAGAAGGCCTCATTGCGACCAGCGCTTGTATTGCAGGTATTATTCCTCGCTGCATTGATGATGGCGATTTTGCTCAAGCGGCTGAATGGGCAAAACGTTTCAAGGAAGTGTATGCGCCGGGTGACTTCTATATCGAACTGCAAGATCAGGGTATTACCACCAATGGTGGCATGACGCAGTTGGAGATGAATCGTAAACTCACGGAACTTGCGAACCAACTGGGATTGCAGACTATTGCCACCAACGACTTCCATTATCTTACGCAGGAAGATGCGGTCGCGCAGGATATCATGCTGTGCATTGGCACCAACTCTACTGTTACGCAAGAAAAGCGCTTTAAGTTTCCTAACGATCAGTTCTATATGAAAACTGAAGAGGAAATGCGTACAGCTTTGAAGGACTTTCCTGAAGCGTGTGACAATACGGTAGCGCTGGCGGAAAAATGCAACGTCGAGCTGGAACGCGATGCAATTTTGCCTCGTTTCCCCTTGCCTGAAGGCGAAACGGAAGAATCGTATTTCCGTAAGCGCGTACAGGAAGGCCTTGTTCGTCGTTATGGCGATCCAGTACCCGCCGAAGTACAAGAACGCGCGGACTACGAAATGGGCGTTATTATTCAGCAGGGTTTCCCAGCTTACTTCCTTATCGTGCAGGAATATATCGAATGGGCTCGTAGTCAGGGCATTGGTGTAGGTCCCGGTCGTGGTTCAGCGGCTGGTGCTATTGTGGCGTATGCTATGGGCATTACCGACCTTGATCCGCTCTCCAACGGTTTGTTGTTCGAACGTTTCTTGTCGCCCGAACGTGTAGAAATGCCTGATATCGACGTTGACTTCGAAGATGAACGTCGCCAGGAAGTAATTGAGCATATTAAAGATGTTTATGGCGAAGATCATGTATCAGGCGTTATTACATTCGGCAAACTGCAGGCCAAAAATGCGGTGCGCGATGCGGCGCGCGTATTGGACTACCCCTATGCGGTGGGCGACAAGGTTGCCAAACTTATCGGCAATGAATTGGGCATCACGATTGACGATGCCATGGCGAAAAACCCCGACCTTAAACAGGCTTACGATACCGAAGAAGATGTTCGACGCGTAATAGATGCGGCTCGTTCTATCGAAGGACATGTTCGTGGCGAAGGTGTGCATGCGTGCGCTACGATTATTTGTCGTGACCCCATGAGCGACCATGTTCCCATGAAGCGCGACACCAAGGGTGGCGGTATCATTACTCAGTACGATGGTCACTATACGCCTGACTTAGGTCTGTTGAAGATGGACTTCTTGGGTCTTCGAACCTTGGGTGTACTTTCTCGTGCTTGTCGCAACATTAAATCTCGTTTCGGAGTGGAAATTATTCCTGAAGAAATTCCCACCGACGATGAAAAAGCCTTTGAACTTTTGCGCAGTGGCAATATGGATGGTTTGTTCCAGGTTGAAAGTGCGTTGTACGTAAGCCTGTTTAGTCGCTTACCACCTCATCGATTCTCGGACGTTGTTGCCTCTATTGCGCTTAACCGTCCTGGTCCTTTGGAATCTGGCATGGTTGACGACTACGTTATGGTAGCAAGCGGGAAAACGCCTGTTCATTACTATGATGATCGTTTGCGTCCGCTTTTAGAAGAAACCTATGGCACCATGGTATACCAGGAACAGATCATGCAGATCTCCATGGTAATGAGTGGCTTTTCTGCGGGTAAGGCAGACAAGCTGCGTAAGGCTATGGGTAAAAAGAAGATTGACGTTATGCGTCAGCTTCAAGAAGACTGGAACCAGGGTGCGGTCGAAAACGGCTTTAGCTTAGAAATTGCCAAAAAGATTTGGGAAGACGCTGAAAAGTTCGCTAAGTATGCGTTTAATAAGTCGCATTCAGCGGCATACGCTATTTTGGTTATGCGTACAGCATACTTAAAGGCTCATTATCCCAATGATTATATGGCGGCAGTTTTGTCATCCTACATGGGCAATTCCGATCGTCTTATCAAATACATTGCAAGCTGTAATCGTTCGGGTATTCCGGTACTTTCTCCTGACGTTAATTCATCGAATTTGGAATTTACGCCGCTTGATGATGGCATTCGCTTTGGTTTGGCGGGTATCCGTGGTGTGGGCGAAAAAGTAGCGCAGGTCATTATTGATGAACGCGAGGCAAATGGTCCGTTTACATCGCTGCATGATTTCGTGAATCGTGTCGATTCTTCGGCCTATAACCGCAAAACGCTTGAAGCACTTATTAAGTCGGGTGGATTTGACTCTACGGGTTACACGCGCAAGCAGCTTATGTACTTTGTGGATGAAACACCTCTTCTGGAAAGTGCCACCAAACGTCAGAAAGACAAAGATGCGGGCCAGATGGACATGTTTAGCATGTTTGCAGATGTGGATGATTCCTTTAAGGAAGATATTCCCGAACCAGATGGCATTGAGTGGGATCGTCGGACCAAGCTGTCTTTTGAAAAAGACATTTTAAAGATGTACGTATCCGACCATCCGCTTCGTCCTTACGAAAACTATCTATCACGCACGATGAAGTATACGTTGGGTGATTTGATGGATAGGGAAGAAGGCATCAAGTCTGCTACCTTTGCTGGCATGGTTTCCGAAACGAATATTCGTCGCACCAAGCGCGGTACCCTGATGGCTAGTTTCACCCTGGAAGACACAACAGGACATATTGAATGCGTGTGCTTTGATTACGAAAAGAACCAGGCCGCTATTCAAGAAGACGCCATTATTACCTGTAAGGGTAAGTTTGAGGTCAATGATCGTGGTAGCCAGATTTTGGTGTATGAAGCAAAGCCGCTAGAACTTTCTGAGGCCGATATGAATGTTGCGCCTATGCAACTGGAGCTTACGCTTGCAACGCGCGAGTTGAATTCGGTGGCTTCCGATAAATTGATGCGTATTTTGAAAGCACACCCCGGTAAGGACCCGGTTATTTTGTACATCAATGAAGAAAGCGGCAAACGTATGAGGGCGGAATTGCCTCTAACGACCGATTCAAACAATTCGCATCTCAAGGCACATCTGGCAGATCTTTTTGGTCGTCCTGTTTGGAAGGCTAGCTAATTATTGCGCGGGCTTGTTCGGCCCGCGCACGTATTTGATGCTGTGTAACCATCTGGCGGTAACTAAAACCCTCCAAGCTCCGATCCGTTGCTCGAGGCAACTCTCTGCGCCTGTCGGGTTTTATTTCTTCGCCAGATGGTTGCTCGCTGACGTTTCCAAAAGTAGGTAAAAAGAACGGAACTTAAAGGATATATGAAGGATTCACAGCCGTTTAATCAGGCCAATAATGTTTTAGAGCCACCGTTATCGCAAGCGGTGCTGGCGCTTGAAGTTGCGTATAATGGTGCACCATTTTCAGGATTTGCGCGTCAGCCGGGTCAGCTAACGGTGCAAGGTAGTATCGAAGAGGCTTTGGCGCTTATCTTTCGTCATCCTATTGAAACCGTGTGCGCTGGTCGTACTGATTCGGGTGTGCATGCCAAGGGTCAAATTGTGAGTTTTGAAATACCTGCGCAGGAATACGAACAGCGCAGCGATTACAAGCTTTTGCGCTCCCTCAATGCGCTTACTCATGAAGATATTTCTATTCGCAGCATTGAACAAAAGCCCAATGATTTTTCGGCGCGTTTTTCTGCAACTATGCGCGAATACCGCTATTTCATTTGCGTGGGAAGGGCTGCGCCTTTATTCATGAAAAACTTTAGCTGGCATCTTCCTAAAAATCTTGATATTGAAGCCATGCGTAAGGCGGCTACCTACTTAATAGGCGAACACGATTTTAAAAGCTTCTGCATGGCGGTATCGGCTGAAGGTAAATCCACTATGCGCAACGTGTTCAGCATTACGGTGGAGCCTGATGAGTTGTGGGGCGAGCAGCTAGTCGTTATAACGGTGAAGGGCAATGCTTTTTTGCATTCCATGGTTCGTACGATTGTGGGAACGTTGGTGGCCGTTGGTCGCGGGCAGCGCAATCCCGAATGGGTGACTGAGGTACTAGAGGCGCGCAACCGAAGTGCTGCGGGCGAAAATGCTCCTGCCCAAGGGCTGGTTTTCTGGCGCGTAAGTTACGAAGGTACGCGCGTGCATAATCCACTTTGCGGGGATTAACTAGCAAGCTTGAAACATTTTTGAACCTTCAGTTTTAAGGAAGTTGAAGAAGTCAATTGCTTCCGAAGGCGGCGTACCTTCTTTGGAAAGAAGGGCGTAAATGTTTCGCTGTCGTTTTACATCAGCGATAGGTTTAATTGCAAGTCCTTGCAGGTTATCAAGCCAGCTATATTCCGGGACAATGGTATATCCCAATCCTGCTCGCACCAAATTAAGAACTTCGCTGTAGAGCTGTACTTCGCTTACGACGTTAGGGAAGTAATTTGCTTCTTCAAACATGCTCAAAACAGTGTCTTGCATTTCTCCTGGGCCAGTCATAATAAAAGCCTCTGCTTGTAAGTCGCGTAGATTGATGGCGGACTTATTGGCTAAAGGGCAATCAGAAGAAAATGCTACAAAAAATCTTTCCTGTAATATCTTTGCAGTGTAGTCATCTTGCCTTAACTCTTTTTCGGTTCCGTAAAATTCAATATCAGGAAGAGTGCTTTTAAAGGTAAGAGATCCTCTGAATCCAAAACGCAATATAGTGTCAGGGTGAGTTTTTCGGTAAGCACTAATGAAGGCTTCCCCTATTTTTCCTAAGGTCATGTTGGTTGCGCATTTTACTACCTTTTGTTGACGATCAATGTTTTTCGAAATAGTAGACCGCGCATTATCAATAAGGGCTAACGCTATTCGAACGTGCTTTTCCATATAGTAGCCGTTGTCGTTGAGGTGAAGCCTACCTCCATTTCGGTCAAACAGGGTGAAACCAAGCTCTTGCTCAAGATCGCGCAAAGCAACACTTAATGCAGACTGAGATACATGTAGCTGCTGAGATGCCTTGGTAATGCTTTGATTTTCAGCGATGGTCAAAAAATAGGTTAGTTGGTGAAGTTCCATAGCAGCTACCTCCTTTTCCATTACAAAGGAAATAAAGCTCTTTGTTCTTGCAAATTTCTTAATCTCTCTTCGATATATCCTAACTCTATAGAAATGAACACGTTCATACAATAAAGGTATAGCTATATACCGAAAGGGGATTCGGTAAGGTAAAGGAGGGAAACAACATGGATGAGCACAAGGAAAAAGAAGGCTTTGATCAGGAAGTTAAAGAAAAAGCTTCAGAAACGAATCAAGCAACTGAAGCACCTGAAGCATCCGAAGCACCTGAAGCCTTGGAGGAAGAAAAAGCTTCTTCAGAAATGCCAGCTAGCAAACCCTTTAGCAAGCGAAGTTTGTTCCCTCAAGGTATTGATCGCCGAAGCTTAATAGCGGGTATTGTTGGCGGCGCTGTGGGTATGGGAATTATTACCCTGCTACCGCGCGGGATAGTAGCGGTATCAAGTGCGGCTAGTGGTGGCGATGGCATTTTCATTGAGGGGAACAATGCGAATCTAACCAATCAAACCTACGACGTGGAGTTCGTTCAGCCTATCAAGCTTGTAGCAAGAAAAGACGGCGAAATTCAAACCGAAGGTATTTGGCGTTCAAGCAATAAGCATCTTGTTTCTGTTGCTTCAGATGGTACGACGGTAATGCGCGATGGTGTAGGTGGTCACGACGTTGAAGTTACTTGGTCGCTAGGGGATACAAGCTATTCCATCACGTTTTATACGACACAGACTGCTGGAGCCCATGCTATTGAAGTAGATGCCCCCATGACGCGTGGTGCCTTTATGATTCGTCTAGCCAATTACTTTGGGTGGCCTCATTACAACGCCGTTATGGACGATGGGGTAGATATTGACGATAACGGCGAAATTATGGAAACGGAACGAGTGCGTAATTATTTCGATGTAACAGGCGATAACGATTACGTAAAGCCTATCGAAGCGGCGCTTGATATGGGGGTTTTGCACGCAGAAGGCTCCAATGATTTGTTCTATCCTATGTCTCCCATGACCAGGCAGGATGCTGCAGTAATTTTGGTAAATGCTTTTAAAATGGAAGCCTTAGAAGATGATTATTTGTCTCACTTTAGCGACAAAGATCAAATTTCAGAAGACTGCTATCAAGCATTGAATACGCTCGTTGGGCGTAATTTTATGCGCGGTCGTACTAACACAACACTTAATCCTACTGATGGTATTACCGATACTGAAGCTCGCATTATTATCGAGTCAATCGACAAGCGCGTCGTGTGTCCTGTTTGGTCGATGCCAGTAAGCCATCGAAAATTTGTGCGATGCCGTCCTGAATGGATGACCGCAACTCCCGATGCTACGGTGAAGTGGCGTGTAAAAATCGAGAAGTATTCTCATCCAGAACTTAAAGGGCTTTTTGTTCAAGATCGCGGGGTTGGTGCCTATGTTGGTACTGGTTGGAGCGATTGGTTTGAGTACCATCCGGGATATTCGACTGACCCCATGTTCGGTTTAAATAACAACAAAGATTTACCCTATGATGCCATTTGGTTTATTGCGGAAGTTGAATGCTATGCGGAAAAAGAGGGTATGGAAACTTCGCCCGTGACTCACTTTATGTGGCGAATTGAACGTCCCGCATGGCATGATTTTGCTCATGATGTATTGCATGAAGGTGGGGATAACTTCCCAACAGTTCATCGATTCTTCGATAATTTCCAGGCAGCAGCTTATTACATCGAAGGAAGCGAACGGGGTATTTTGTTCGATGGGTTAATGCCTACGAATACGACAACCACCTTGATCGATAGAGTAAACGAAGTAGCAACAAAGCCGTATTCGTTTGTTCTTGGTCATAATCATCCCGATCATAACGGTGCAATGCCTTTCGCTTATGAAGCTGGTCTGGATATCTATGTATGCGATCGTACGTATCCGCTGGATGAGCCTTGGAAAATTGAGGTCTACAACCAGAAATACACCAGCGAAAACCCCGTTATTGATGAAGAACGAAGCGGAACGTACTCAGGCGACAAAGTTCATGTGGTTGATGAAGGAGACGAATTTGATTTAGGTAACTGCAAATTTGAAGTAGTTCATCTGCCCGGACATGAAGATTCGTCAATTTTGTTGTACAGCCGAGATACGGGCTTGTTATTCTCGTCTGATATTTATGCGGTAAATCGTTATTGGGTAGCCGACCAGTTTGCGGCAAAAGGCGTGAAGCAGGATTTACTCCTTTCGCTTCATCAGCAACTTATGGATATTTACACTAAGGATGGCGCTAAGGTTAAAGAGCTCTACACCGGGCATAATCGTATTGGCATGGGCGGAGATTACCTTACCATTTGGGAGCAGTGCTTGCAGAAGCTCACCAATTACGGTCCCGATGCGGTATCTCATGATCGACGCGGTGATGGCGCGATTGTGGTAACGGATGGGCATCAATACGAAACCATGAATTGGACCAGTTTTTCCGAAGACGGAAGTCAAATTCTTGCCGAGTATAAGGGTAAGTACGATGGAAAGAAATTCTATCGTATTGAGGTAGATGGTCGAGGAAAGAAGAATCCGTTAGTAGAGAGCAATCTGTATTTCGATTACAAAACCAATGCTCATTTAAGTAACGTAACCTTCCAAGACGCAGAATTGGTAGGACACGATTTTAAATACAAGATGGGGTTTGATGAAGTAGACGAAAAGACTGCTGATGGTCGTCTGAAATACGCTATTGAAAACAAATTTGTTCCCTATGAATACGAATATGACGTTAAAACTAGCAACAGCGAAGCAACGTTTACCCCTGTTGCAATGTCTGACCTTATTACAAAGATGACAGTAAACGGACAGCCCGCTTCAAGTCGTTGTCCGGTAACAGTTAAAACTTCGTCTCCGGCAGTTGTTGAAATAACGGGTCCTGATGGGAAGACCAAGCAAACGTACACCTTTACTTTTAAGAAGTAGTTGGAAACATATGTAAGCTTTAGTTTTAGGCAGTTACTTGATCTAGTCTTGGGATATTTCCTTTATGAGGAGGATGGCGGTCGCTATCCTCCTCATAGTATGCAAAGCGAAATGTCCACTGCTCCGCTAAAGTATCACTCTCCCAAATTACTTATATACATGGGCGTGTTTTTTGCTATAGTTCTTCGTTATGTAAACAGCCATTTGTTCATTATTTACTTGGTGCTTTTTGCTCTATAAAAGTGATACGTACCTTAAAACGCAAAGGGTCTGTTTATTGAGGGATACCTTTATGAGAAAGAAGATCTAATGACTTCAACAGAACCAGCACAACAGGCGGGTCGTGCTTCTTGGTCGGGCAAGCTTGCTTTTGTTTTGGCGGCAGCTGCTTCTGCTGTTGGCTTGGGAAGCATGTGGCGCTTCCCTTATTTGGCAGCAAAATATGGTGGCGGCACGTTTTTGCTCACGTACTTAGTTTTTGTATTTACCATCGGTATCGCGCTTTTGCTTCTCGAAACCGCTCTTGGTCGTAAGACAGGTCAAAGCTCCATCGGTGCATTTAAGGCCTATGGTAAAAAGTATGCTTTCATTGGCATTTTGATGTCTGCGGTTCCTTTTATTATTGTGCCTTACTACTGCGTCATTGGCGGTTGGGTAACAAAGTTCTTGGCTTGTTATGTAACGGGCGACATTGCCTCTCTTACTGATGGCGGCGATTACTTCAGCGCCTTTATTGCAAATGGGCCTGAAAGCATTATTTTCATGCTGATCTTTATGGCGCTAACGTACTTTGTTGTATCGCGTGGCGTTAAAGGTGGTATTGAAAAGGCGAACCTGGTTATGATGCCTGCTTTGATTATCATGGCGGCGGGTGTTGCAATTTATGCACTTACCTTGCCTGGCGCGGTTGATGGCTTGGCCTACTACTTTGTTCCAGATTTCAGTGCTTTTTCTCCTGAGCTGGTAATTTCTGCTCTTGGCCAAACGTTCTTCACCTTGTCTTTAGCAATGGGCATTATGGTGACCTATGGCTCTTATTTGGATAAAACCTCCAAGCTTACCTCGAGTGTTGGTCAGATCGCAGGCACCACGTTTGGTGTATCCTTGCTCGCTGGTTTAATGATCATTCCTGCTGCCTTTGCGGCAATGGGTTCAGGCGAAGCGGTTGCACAAAATTCCGGCCCAACGTTGATGTTTGTTGTTTTGCCTCAGGTATTTAGTGGCTTGGGTGATATTGCTCCTATTATTGGTGGCGTATTCTTCATCTTGGTATTATTTGCGGCGCTTACCAGTTCCATTTCTTTAGTGGAAACGTGTACGGCAATTATCCAGGATGCAACTCACTGCAAGCGTAGTACCGCCCTTATTGTGACTATTGTGTGGACCACTTTGATGGGTATCATCGTAAATCTTGGCTTTGGCACACTGTCCTTTATTCAGCCGTTGGGCGAAGGTTCTACGATGCTGGACTTCTTCGACTTTATTTCCAATTCAGTTATGATGCCGATCGTTGCATTGCTTACCTGTATCTTCATTGGCTGGATTGTGGGTACGAAGTCGCTCGAAGAAGAAGTTATGCTTTCTGCTGAATTTAAGCTGCGCAAGGTATGGGCATTCATGATTAAGTTCATTGCACCAATTGTGCTTGTAATCATTCTGATTGCTTACGTTGCTCAAACCATGGGTCTGTTTACGATGTAGTAGGGTAAGGAGAAACACGTGTCTCTTTCAATCGGTATAGTTGGACTTCCTAATGTAGGCAAATCTTCGCTGTTTACTGCTTTAACGAAAAAGAGTGGCTTTGCCGCAAATTATCCCTTTGCAACCATTGAACCCAATGTGGGCATTGTTCCAGTGCCAGACGATCGTTTAGAGGGCCTGGCGGCAATTGACCACCCAGCCAAGATTATTCCAGCAACCGTTGAATTTGTGGATATTGCGGGTTTGGTAGCGGGCGCTTCTCAAGGTGAAGGTTTGGGCAACAAGTTTTTGGCCAACATTCGCGAAACGGATGCTATCTGTGAAGTGGTTCGCTTCTTTACCGATCCCAACGTAGAACATGTGTCTCGTAAGGTTGATCCTCAAAGTGATGTGGAAACCATCAAAACCGAATTGGTGCTGGCTGATATGGGTACCATTGAAAAGGCGCTGCCTCGTTTAGAAAAGGAAGCAAAGCGCGATAAATCTGCCGTATTGAAGTTCGAAACCGCAAAAAAGGTGTTTGAGGGCTTAAATGAAGGTCATCGTGCTCTTTCGCTTGATTTGTCTGACGATGAAAAAGATTCCATTAAGGAATTATGTCTGCTTACCATGAAGCCTTTACTCTACATTGCGAATGTGGATGAAAGCCAGCTTAATGCTGAACTGCCAGAAATCGACGGCCAGCAGCCCGTGCCTATTTGCGCTAAGACGGAGGCCGACTTGGCGGAGCTGGAGCCTGAAGAAGCTCAGATGTTCTTAGATGAATTAGGGTTGGATGAATCGGGCCTGGCTCGTTTGGTTCGCGAAGCCTATAAGTTGTTGGGGTTGCAAAGCTTCTTTACCAGCGGCGAAACCGAAACGCGCGCCTGGACTATTCCAGTAGGCGCAAAAGCTCTTCAGGCTGCAGGCGTTATCCATACCGACTTTGAACGTGGTTTTATTAAGGCGGAAACTGCCTCATATAGTGATTATGTTGAACTGGGTGGCGAAAAGGGCTGCCGCGAAGCGGGCAAACTTCGCCAAGAAGGGAAAGACTATGTGGTGCAGGACGGAGATGTAATGCACTTCAAGTTCAATGTGTAAACTTTGAATCGCACTTATAAGGATGTTTTTCCGTTTGGCTGAAAGCAATAAATAAGACTGGCAGATAATGCTCAAGTTCATGTACGAAGTGGCAATAGTGTTATGAAAGCATAATACTATTGCCACTTTTATGTTATGCAGAGAAGTGATGAAAGGATTCCAAAGGCAAAGAATAATGCATGGCTTTTCGCAAAGAGGTCTATTCTGTGCGTGCTAAACTTTCTTGTAGGATAAAAAGACATCACGCAATAAATCGAACAGTATGCGTGTTTTGCGAGGAGGGGCTTATATGGAACTTCGCGAAATGGGGAAAACGGGCGTTAAGCTTTCGCCACTAGGTTTTGGTGTTATGCGTTTGCCGCTCAAAAACGGCGGTAAAACAGCAAATGATACGACAATCGATAACGTGGATGTAGATACTTCTATTGCGATGATTCGCCATGCGATAGATGAAGGTATCAACTACTTCGACACGGCCTACAACTATGTGTCGGGATCTTCCGAGGTTATTTTGGGACAGGCCCTTAAGGATGGCTATCGTGAAAAGGTTTACGTGGCGTCTAAGTCGCCCGCTTGGTTGTATAAAGCACCGGAAGATTTTGATCGTTATTTAAACGAACAGCTTGAACGTTTGGATATGGACTATATCGATTTCTATCTGCTGCATTCCATGAATGGTGGCAGTTGGAAAAAGTCGGTACGCAACAACGCAGTAGAGTCCATGGTTCGTGCTAAGGCGGAAGGCAAGGTAAAGCACATCGGTTTTTCGTTCCATGACGACTTGGAGCTTTTCGAAGAGATTTTAAACGCAGCGGATTGGGATTTCTGCCAAATTCAGCTGAACTACTACGATCGTGATTATCAAGCTGGGGTTAAGGGTGCCAAGATGGCAGCCGAGCGCGGTATGGGCGTGGTGGTTATGGAGCCTCTGCGTGGTGGCTTGCTAGTTGATTTACCAAAGAGCGTGCAAGAAGTGTTCGATAATTCGCCTTATGATCGCAGCAACGTGGAATGGTCTTTTGACTGGCTGTGGGATATGCCAGAAATTTCCTGTGTGCTTTCTGGCATGACTACGCCTCAGCAGTTGAATGACAACATCGAATACATGAAGCGTGCTTCCGTTGGCATGTTGAGTGAAGATGAACATGCGGTTATTGATGCCGCAAAAGCGGCACTTGATGCTAAGGCGGCTATTCCTTGTACGGGTTGCAACTACTGTGTGGACATGTGCCCCAATAAAATTGCCATTCCCTATAATTTCCGTGCCTACAACATGGGCGTTTTGTATGACAACATGGATTTGGCGAAAGAGTTTTACGCTGAAGAGGTTACAAGTTATGGTCGCCGTGCTGAACATTGCACCAGCTGCGGAACGTGTGAGGAAATATGCCCTCAGCATATTAAGATCAGCGAATGGTTACCTAAAGTAGATGAGCTTTTGAATACTGATAAGTAATGTCGAGTTTGATCTAGCCACATTCCAAACTAAGATATGTCCCATACCTAGACACAGCTGGTACCTTGTTTTATTGATGAAAAGTTTCTTCTCGTATAGTTAATTTACGTTACGTTATTTATAATTTGGTAGGTTAGTAACAATAGTGCGTTTATGCTGTTGAAATAACAGTGTGGGCGCACTTCTCTGTTACGGTAAGAATTAGATTTCTAGCCCAGAATTAACCACTTAGTTTGTCACCAAATACGGCGGTCGTTCAAAGAAGGAATACTATGCATGCAGATGAAATAGAACGCCTTTTAACCGAGGTTTCTCAAGGCACCCGTTCAGTGGAAGATGCCTTGCTTTCGCTTAAAAAAGAACCTTTTACTGATTTAGGCTACGCCAAGGTGGACCACCATCGAGCATTGCGTCAAAACGCTGCCGAGGTGGTATATGGTGCGGGGAAAACTCCCGAGCAAATTGCGGGAATTGTTTCTTCGTTGCAGGCAGAAGGCGAAAAAACCGTTCTTATTACACGCCTTAATCCCGAAGCAGCAGCGTTACTACGCACCTCAATGCCACTTGATTATCACGAGCTTTCAAAAGTAGGCATTGTGGGGGCTATGCCAAAGCCTACCGGCAATGGTCGTATTGTCGTGGCGTGTGCGGGAACGAGCGATTTGCCAGTGGCGGAAGAGGCAGCTCTTACTGCTGAAGTGCTGGGTAATGAAGTGGTGCGATTGTTTGATGTGGGGGTTGCTGGTCTTCATCGACTGCTTGCGCATATGGATGATCTTATGAGTGCGCAGGTTATTATTGCTATTGCAGGGATGGAAGGCGCGCTTGCTAGCGTTATTGGTGGTATGGCATCGTGCCCCGTTATTGCGGTGCCAACCAGTGTTGGCTATGGCGCTTCGTTCAACGGGTTAGCTGCACTGCTTTCCATGTTGAATTCGTGCGCAAGTGGGGTAAGCGTCGTAAACATCGATAATGGTTTTGGGGCGGCATTTCAGGCGCATCTTATTAACCATTTACCAGGGAAAACGTCGTGTTCTGAAGGGCGCTAAGTAAAGAGCACTAAGTAAAGAACGCCAAGTAGCAAATTAAGCGCAAACAAAACGTCCTAGGAGCACAATCTGTTTGTATAAAGATGTTTCAGCAAGAAAAAGCTAAGACGATTTAAGCTTTGGAATAAGAAAAGAGACCCACATATGAAACTACATTTTGATCTCCGTGAAAACGCAACGCGCTCTCAGCTTTTAGATACGTTGTTGGAGGCAATGGATGAAGATGCGCGCAAGTCGTTTGACTATATAGTGAATCATGCGGTGGTGCCCGACAAGCACCATCATTCTATAGGGGAGGTGCGTGAAAGCATAGATGCGCTTACCGTGCCTGATCAAGTTAAGGCCGACCTCCATGCAGTATATGAAATTTTGGCCACCGCAGAGGCAAAGGTACATGGTTGTGCGGTGGAAGAAACGCATTTTCATGAAGTAGGAAACGCGAGTGGTATTCGCAATGCGCTTGCTATTTGTGCTGCGTTTTATGTATTGAATCCCGAATCAGTTACGGCAACGCCAATTCAACCTGGTGCAGGAGAAATAGAATGCGCTCATGGTATTCTTTCTTTGCCAGCTCCTGCAACGGCGGCTATTCTTGAAGGGCTTCCTCTTGCGGAGCCTCGATTGCAAGGCGAACGGGTAACACCTACCTCTGCAGCGCTTATCAAGCATTTTGTTGCTGCGTTTGCAGAGTAGCCCTTACATCCTGTTTGTAGTTTGATTAGTAGTGCGCGTTTTGGCATAGGCTAGCGCTTTAATTAAGGTTTGTGGCATTAAGGATTGTACCGAGTGAAACTGCCCTGGCAAAAGAATAAGAATACCTTTAAAGAAAAGGACAATGCCTACGATCGGTATAGCATGCCTGGGTATGGTGAATCTGGCGAGTACGATCGATACAACATGCCTGAAAAGTACGACGAGCCAGGCATATATGATAGCCACAATGCGTACGATAACTATGAGGCATATGATGCATATAACGCGAGTGATAGCTATGACGCATTTGAGGAAATGCCAATTCCTGGAGATAAAACGCGTACGCTTAATTCTGCCCACGATGAAATAACTTGGCAATTAAGTGCCGGACCTCGGTCGTCTGAAGCTAATCCAGCAGGACTCGGTTCAGTGAGGCCCAGCTTGACCAACGATAGCGCAGCAGAATTCTCTCAAGCAGGATCTAGTTCAACAGGGGAACAACTTCTCCTTGACCGCTATGAGGTGTTGGGAAGTGCTGGTGAAGGGGCTTTTGGATCGGTTATTGTTGCTTGGGATACGCGTATAGAGCGTCGCGTTGCTATTAAGTGCATGCCACTGGAGGACGCTACCGGAGCATTGACTGCGCAGCGGGGCAGTATTTTGGTGGGTGATAGGCCCTTTGATACGTCGTCAATCGTGGGACTAGAAGAGGCACGTACCGCGGCAAAGCTTTCGGATGCTTCTATTGTTTCCATTTACGATTTTGAAGTTAACGAAGATACTGCCTATCTCATCATGGAATATGTTGATGGGCTTACCTTAGCTGAACTACTTACGCAGTATCCTGGCGAAATTAACGCTGATGTAGTGGCAGCGGTTTTTAAAGCGGTTTCCCATGCGCTTGAGGTGGCTCATAAACGCCATGTGCTTCACCTTGATATTAAGCCAGAAAATGTACTTATCGATCATCAAGGCCAGGTTAAAGTAACCGATTTTGGCCTTGCGAAACTTGCGACGGAGGCAGGGTATGGAACTGCAGCTGGCGGTACGATTGGTTATATGCCTCCCGAGCAAATGACGCAGCAGGAGCTTGATGAACGTTGCGATCAGTGGGCGCTTGCTAGTTTGACCTATGAAATGATAGCGGGCACTAATCCTTTTGTTGTAGAAAATCTCGATGAGGCAGAAGATGCTATTTACGATGCCGAACTAGTAATTCCGTCCCTTTGTATGGAGGGATTGGATGAAGATATCGACGACATTATGTTTTGCGCTCTGGATCCTGATCCTCAGGAGCGTTATGACTCGGTGAAGGATTTTGCCGAACAGCTGCAACCATGTCTTGGTAGTACCCGCAAAGGCAAGAATGCTTTAAAACGTCTAGTTTGTGCAGCCGATGCGGATGCTGCTGGTGATTCGGTATCCGTTGAAGGCGATGCGTATAATACGGAAGCTTTTAGTGACGACGATGCGTACGATGAAACTGATGAAAATTCCTATCGCGGTGGCACTGATGAGCTTGGAGAATTGCATCCTTGGCATATATCGGAACGTATGCGCTCGGTTTGCATGCGTGTTTGGTCGGCGCTGAATGTAGGAATACTCGCGTTTTTGGGAATCCATTCAGTATTGGGCCCTGAATCGTGGGGGACGCAACCTGCTTCGTGGGGTGCATTGGTGGTATGTGTGGCGCTTGCAACAGTGTTCCCTTCCTGGGGAGCTTTAGTAGTGGGGGAAGCTTTCGGCGTTGTACTTTGTGCGTGCGGTGCCCCTTTACCTGGCATCGTTGTTATGGTGGCAACGGGTGTGTGGTGGTACTTTTCTGCACGTTATTCTATGGAATCAAGCAATGCGGGCACAGCTGGTGTTGCGTTTGGAGCTATCGGGCTGGCTCCGTTGGTTCCTTTTGTGGCAGGGTTTCTTCTTCCCGTACGCGATGCTATGGTGGCGGTGCTTTATGCGGCTTGTATTGCGGTAATGCTTGCCGGACTAGGTTCTGGGTCTTTGTTTAGTTGGGATGCAATGACTTTTGCACCAATGCCTATAGATTCTAGTTTTAATGATGTGGTATTGCGTTTGACAAGCCAGCCTTCGACGTGGATTATGATTTTGGCTTGGGTGCTTGCTTCGGTAGTAAGCTCTCTTTTGTGTGGCACAGGCAAGCGTGTTTGGTGTGTTATGGGAATGATTTTAGCCGGGGCGTTTCTTGTTGCGGGGCTTTTAGCGGGCTCCCTTCTTGATACGCTTGGTCGCGATTTTCTTACTGACCCTAGTGCGTTGGGTCCCATAATTGGTTCCTGTGCGTTAGCGATTCTTTTGGCAAGTGTGGCTCTTCCTGCTCGCGCAAAACGAGACTATCGTTAACGTTTTCTAGTGATTTGTTGCCGTTTCTTTGCTCTGCTCGTCTGATGTTACCTTTCCGGAAAAATTAATGTTTTTCGTTAAGTTATAAGCTTCTTCGAAACTCAGTCCTTCTATAAAAACAGGTATTGCTTCATTGGCTTCCATCAACGTTTTTTCGAAAATATCATCAAAACTCTCGGTGTGTATTTCGCCCGTAAAAGGATTAGTCCACGTGCGATGCTCATGATTGTCAAAAGCGCTTTCGGTAAGAGCAAGAGGACGGTGGCAAAATGCTTGCGCAAACGAATGGTTTCTAAACCTTCGTTCAACCATCCCGTAAATCTGGCGTTTTACGCCATGGGGTGAATAGGTCGCAAACTGCACCAAGCGGTAGTTTTGCACGCTTTTGGAAAACAGATGCGCAGGTGATAGGCGCCCATATACTTCCCAAAAGGTCGTGCATAGTGCATGCGATAAAGCAGCAAGGGTTTGGTCACTTGCTTTTAGTATCTCTTTGTAGGGTTTATAGGCTGAAACGGTAAGGCCAGTGCGTGTGTAGAGCATATATTCGTCAAGTTCGCTTTCGATAACTGCGTGAACTTCGTGGCCATCTTTTGCGGTAAGACCTTCTATGCCTGCGTTGCAAAGAGCGTATTGCTGAGAATAAACAAAGGGATGAGCAGCGCGATCAAGCAGATAGTGGCATAAAAATCCTGCGGAAAACGCGCGAACTACTCCTTGAGCATTCGAGGGAACTTTTATTGCTGCATGAGAAATAGCTTGCAGCAAATCGGCAGGCTTCTTGTCGTGCATTAAGCTTCCCAGTTGACGATAGGTTGCAAGCTGGGGGGATACCACGCAGAAAAACAGCGGATCGGGTCCTTGGCTGCCCAGAAGAAAGGCATTTTTTTCTTCTTCGGTTGAAATGAAAGAAGTTGCAGGTAATCCCAGCATTTCCTGAGCAAATCTGTCGTGAGTGATAATTGCTGGCATAAGGCATCTTCCATTCTTTACAGTTTTTTACGTTTAATCATGCAACGGACACGTATACTTTTCTCCGTTCATAATGAGTGTGTTTAGCAATTCATTCAAGAGCTCAATGGTAAAAGTTAGCCAGAAGGCTTACTTGTATGGTGTATCAATAAGAAATGCCGACTACCAACATGAGGTGTGTTGGTGTGTGGGGTGTCTGCGATCGAGTGTTTGCGGCTGGCGGGTCAGTCTGAGTATGCTGAAAAGTTGGCTTTATAGGAAAGGACCAAGCAGTAATGGCGTTTGGACTCACTAAGAAGGAAGTAAGTTGGGTACTTTATGACGTGGGAAATTCGGCATTTGTCATGTTGTCTACAGCGCTTATCCCCGTGTATTTTGCTTCTCTTGCTGAAGAAGGATCATCGGTTGTGGTGGCATGGGGTTATGCAGAAACTGTTGCCTCTCTTATTCTGGCGCTATTAATGCCCTTTTTAGGAAGTTTGGCGGATCTTGCTGGAAATAAGAAGAAATTTCTTGTTGGTTTTGCGGGCACGGGTGCCGTAGCATGTGCCGCATTAGGTGTTCCTCAACATGCGCTTGTCTTTTTAGTAGTGTATGTAATTGCCGCTATTATGCTTAATGGCTCCATGGTGTTTTACGATGCGTTCTTAGTTGATGCCACCACCGAAGACCGCTACGACCAGGTATCGTCGCATGGTTATGCGTGGGGTTATATCGGTTCATGCATTCCGTTTATTGCCTGCTTGGCGGTGGTACTTGGAGGTCCTTCATTTGGTCTTGATATGGGTACGGGCATGAAGGTTGCTTTTGCTATTACCGCTTTGTGGTGGATAGCCTTTACTATTCCTCTTGCCAAAAATGTGAAACAAACGCACTTTCGTAAGCGAAGTGCCCATGTATTTAAAACGACGTTTTCCAGTTTGGCGAATACCGTAAAAAACATTGCGCACAATAAACGCCTGCTGTTCTTTTTGGTGGCCTTCTTCTTTTATATCGATGGTGTACATACAGTAATTAAGATGTCTACCAGTTACGGTACCGATTTAGGTATTGATTCCACACAGCTGGTGCTGGCGCTGTTAGTTACGCAGTTTGTGGCGTTTCCTTCTGCGATTGCGTACGGTAGGTTGGCAAAGCGCTTCGGTACTCGTCATATGCTTATGATAGGGGTATTCGCTTACTTCTGTATTGTTATGTTCGCGGCATTTTTCTTAAAGAGCGCTACTGAGTTTTGGATCTTGGCAATTTGCGTTGGTCTTTTCCAGGGTGGCATTCAGGCACTTTCTCGCTCTGAATACGGCAAGCTTATTCCTAAAGAAAAAGCAAATGAATACTATGGTTTCTTCGATATTTTCGGGAAGTACGCTGCAGTTATGGGCACCTTTTTGGTAAGCGTTTTTACACAAATTACGGGCAATGCTTCTTTCGGGGTGCTTTCTATTGCCGTGCTGTTTATCGTAGGCTTTTTCTTCTTGCTCGCAATGCCTGCACGGAATAACGCATAGAAGCCCTCATAGGTTAACGTATAGGAACCCTCATGGGGTAACGAAGAGAAGCTCCCATGGGATAATGTGGAGAAACCCCATGGAATAACTCAGAGAACAAAGAGTGAACTCTTGCATTTAAGGTAGTGATTCGAGTAAAGGTTAGCTGCCCGGTGGTCAAAAAAACTTGATGTGGGGTATAAATCAGGCATACTAACGAATCCGGTTTCTAAAGCCTCGATTTTGGCAAAAAGTTCTCTTATCGGGTTGAGATTTTTCGATGCTTCGTTTGATTTCAGCCCGATAAAGCTTTGTTTTGCCAAAATGTATTTAAAAAGTGAATACACTACCCATATTTATAACTGTCCGCTATGGATTACGTCCCTTTTTGGGCTGAAGAAGGGGAATCTTCGACCCGATATCGACAGTTTTTGCCAAAACAGCGCTGTTAAAAACCGGATTCTGTTTCATAGGGAAATGCTCTTGCAAAAAAAAGGGGGGGTGCAGCAAAGAAGGTATAACAGAAAAGTATTCAAAAAAGTGGCTTCAAAAAAGAAGGTTCCAACGAAAAAGATACAGCGGGAAAGATACAACGAAAAATGCGGGTTATAGGGTTATAGGCCAAAAATTCCTTAACGGATAGTTTCAATAGAAGAGACCCAATAGAGAAGGCCAGCTTAAAAGCTGGCCTTACGTCTGCATTGTCCGTTCTAACTTTGTTATTGCCTTCAAATGGATGTTGTTGCCAAGCAAACTCCGGGATAATTAAGTCTTGTAAAAAGTCTTGTAAGGCTCGGTTTGCCTTTACCCGAAAAGCTAAAAGCTAGTTCTGCAAAAGATCGGCAATTCGACCAATTAAAAGCTCGAAGCTTACGCCGCGCTCTTTAAAGCTAGGCTGCTTGCTGGAAACAATCATAGCGTCATGGGTAAGATCGCCCGCAAAGGTAACCGCATCCTGCAACGTGCGGCCAGCCATAATAGCTGCCAACAGACAAGAGCAGTATAAGTCACCGGTACCATGGAGCATATAGGGCAAATACTCATTTGATGCTTCAAAGAAATCGATATTCACACCTGCCGCAAAGTTGCGAATAAGGCCATCATCGCGTTGAATGCCCTTAAGTACTACATTCTTTGCACCCTTAGCGATTAGGGTATCAATAATGCGTTTCGCTTCGTCGTCGCTAATGTTGGTGCCCTGCCATTCTTCGCCAAGAATGATGGCAGCCTCAGTTAAGTTTGGTGTCAGAATATCAGCATCGCATGCCAAGTCTGCCATGGCAGCACATAATTCGGGCGTGTAGGTGGGGTATACCTTGCCGTGGTCTGCCATTACGGGATCTACCACACGTAAAGCTTTTGGGTAGCGTTCGTATAAGCCGCGGATAATGTCTACCTGTTCAGGAGCACCTAAAAATCCTGAGTACACCGCATCAATTTCTACGCCAATATTTTGCCAGGCAGCTAAATAGTCAGGCAAAATGTCAGTGGTGTCGTGCATGTACCATCCAGGAAAGGCAGTGTGAGACGAAAAAAGTCCGGTGGGAACAGGGCACACATCGCATCCGCCTGCAGATACTACAGGAATAGCAATACCCAGTGAACATTTGCCGTATCCGCATAAATCATGCACGGCAGCTACTCGGGGGATGTAGTCGGGATTGGCTTTCCGATCATACAAAACGGTTTGCGTCATTTGCTTTCTTCTTCCTCTTCAAATTTCCAATCGTCGTCTTCTACGTTACCGCGATCCTTAAAGGTCTTGCGGGTTCTACGCTCCAGGATTGCTGCGATCAGGGTTGACGCGATTAAAAACGCAAGAACCAAACATCCGATGCCTGGCATGGTTTCAAACAGGAAATGATAAACTGCGGCGAAATCCATAGGTTTCTACGGTCCTTCCTGGGTACCTTTCGCGATTTTCTGTTCATTACGCCAACCCTCCGAGTGATAGCGCGGAAGATTAGCAATTAAGAGTATACTAACGCTACTGACATTCTTAAAAAGTTTACCAACAAGTAAAGTACGTCGAAAGGACAGTCATGCTAGACATCCGGTTCGTCCGCGAACACCTTGATGAAGTTGCCACTGCGATGAAGAACCGCAACCATTCATGGGACTCTGAATACTTCCAAGAGTTGGACGAATCAAGGCGTTCAGTAATTGGTCAGGAAGAGGAACTCCTCAATCAGCGCAATGTGCTTTCCAAGTCGATCGGAAAGCTGATGGGCGAGGGCAAAAAAGAGGAAGCCGAAGCTGCTAAGGCCCAGGTAACGGAGCTTAAGGATCGTATTGCTCAGCTTAGTGCCAAGCGCGCTGAAGTTGAAGACAAGTTGAATGATCTTCTCATGGGAACTCCAAACATGCCTGCTGATTCCACTCCCGTAGGCAAAGACGAAAACGACAATCCTGAAGT
This sequence comes from uncultured Cryptobacterium sp., assembly GCA_958410215.1. Taxonomy (GTDB): domain Bacteria; phylum Actinomycetota; class Coriobacteriia; order Coriobacteriales; family Eggerthellaceae; genus Anaerotardibacter. The sequence continues at coordinate 133,101 of CATYOF010000003.1, forward strand.
TCGTCGTTGGGGCACCCCGCGTGATTTTGAGGCTGAAGGAATCGAGATGAAGCCTCATTGGGATCTCGGTGCTGATTTGGGCATTATCGATGCAGAACGTGCGGTGAAGCTTGCAGGTAGCCGTTTTGTTTTGCTTGGTGGTTTGGGTGCTCGCTTGGAGCGCGCGCTTATTAACTTCATGGCAGACACTCATACGTCACGCGGCTATAAAGAGTGGTGGTGCCCTGCTATGGCAAACGCCAATACGCTTACGGGGACTGGTCAGCTTCCTAAATTTGAAGATGATCTATTTAAAACGCGCGAAGGCATGTACCTGATTCCTACTGCTGAAGTTCAGCTCACGAATATCCATTCAGGCGAAGTTCTCGATGCTTCAGATCTGCCTTTAAAGTATTGCGCTTTTACCCCCTGCTTCCGTGAAGAGGCGGGCTCTGCTGGTCGTGACACGCGTGGCCTTATCCGCGTTCATCAGTTCGATAAAGTTGAATTGGTGAAGTATGCAAAGCCAGAAGAAAGCTACGAGGATCTTGAAGCAATGGTGGCAGATGCGGAAAACATTTTGCAATTGCTGGGCTTGCCTTATCGTGTCATTTCTTTGTGTACGGGTGACATCGGTTTCTCTGCGGCAAAGACTTACGATTTAGAGGTTTGGCTGCCCTCTTATAATGCCTATAAAGAAATTTCCTCTTGTTCGAACTGTGTTGATTTCCAGGCACGTCGCGCAAATATTAAATATCGCGATCCTGAAAACTTTAAGGGTACGCGTCTTGTCCATACCTTGAATGGTTCTGGCTTGGCGGTTGGCCGCACCATGGCTGCGGTGTTGGAAAACTATCAGCAGGCAGATGGCTCCATTAAGGTGCCTGAAGTGCTTGTTCCTTATATGGGCGGTATTGAGGTAATTCGCTAGAGATTAGGGCTTGCCTAAAGTAAGGTTGGAGTTCTAAAACAAGGTTGGGGTCCTCGAAGCAAGGTTTGAGGTTCTTTTAGGTGAAGAAATCATCAAGTTAAAGAATTCACCAGGTTTTGCGGCTAAATTATACGGATGGCTTTTAAAAAGACACATAATCTTTCTTCGGATGGGCGCTCTCAAAAAAAGCGCCCATCTGCTGCTGGGAAAAAGGTAGCTCAAGGTTCGCGTATTGGAACGATATCTTCTTCGGGGGAAACGGGTACACCGAGGCTCGATAGGTCTACCTTTAAAAAGCCAAGGAAGGCAGAGCTAAGGGAAGTTGAGTCAAGGAGAGCGGACTTAAACGCTTCAAATACTTTGAGTGATTCGTTTCAGCAGAGCACTCCTCCTGCTTCGGATATTTCGAACGATTCATCCCAGAAAAGCACCTCTAATACCTTAGGTGATTCGCTGCATAAAAAAGCCTCCAAGAGAAAACCCGCAAAGCGCAAGGGGCTTTCGCGTCGCTTTTTAATTGGGTCATTGGCGGTGGTGCTTGTCTTAGCAATTGGAACAGGCCTTTTGGCTTGGAACCAATGGTTCCGTTATGACGATACAGCTGATATTCAGGGTACATGGGTGATAGACGGAACCGACCAAAGCATTACTATTACGGATGCTGATATTGTGATGACGCCTGAAGTTTCGTATCCCTACTCTTTAGATACGTTCCAAAAAACAATTACATTTTCATTTAAGCAGTACAACGGTTCAGGCTCTTATGCTTTTTCGCCCGAGCGAACCACCTTGGTCATTACTGAAACCGATGCTGATTCGGGTGAAAAAGTTTCTACTAAATTGGTGAAACAATGACGAGCGAAGCGCCAAAGAGCGAATCTTCAACGTTTGATATGGCGCCAGTTGTTGTAGAGGGTGTAGAGAGTCCAAGTTCAACCGCGCCATCTAGTTCTACACCATGCGCACCGCCTTTACAGGTCGAGTATATTCGTGTTCGTCCTGACCGTATAGAAACTCGTGTTCGGATAAGTGATAAGCGTTATGCCTTCACCAATGCACGCATAGTTACTAAAGTTTTAGCTTATTATCCAACGATCGGTATGCATGCGTGTCGCAATCATAAAGGCCGTCTGTTTTCCGATGTGATGAATCATACTTCGGTGCCGCATCTTTTAGAGCATATGGTGGTTGATGCACAAACGCGTCGTACTCAGGCTGAAGATCGCATTTTTACCGGAACAACTCAGTGGAGCAGCGATGATCCACTTTTAGCACAGGTCGTATTTTCGTATGAGGATGATTTGATAGCGCTTGAAGTGCTGAACCAGTGCGTGGCGCTCCTTAATACTATTCTCGAATCCGAGTATTCCAATGAAGCTACCGCAGATGAAAGGTGAATTATATGAATATAGCAATTCTTGCCGATAAACAAACGGCAGTCAGTGAAGCGCCAAAGTTAGTTACCGCTTTTGAAAAAGGGGAACATCAGGCAGAAATTCTAAGGGTTGACCAGCCTCTTATGGCGGCATTACAAGCAAAGCGGCCCGATATTTGTTGCATAGCTGCAGGTACTCAGGGTTGCGCTGGTATGTTGCAGGAAATGCTCGAATTCATGCAAATTCCTTTCCTTGGTTCTGGGTCGCAAGCTTGTCGCTTAAGCGCTGATGAACAACTAAGTTTGTTTTCACTCCGTCGTTACGCTGAAGCATCAGAAGAAGAAAGCACGCTTGAGTCGCTTGTCTCTTTTAGTGTGTCTTCAGAATTTCTTTCGGTGAATAAAGAAGCGTTGATTGAGGTATGCGAAGAGCGAATTCCTGGAGGGTGTCCTTTTGAAGTGTTGCAGTCTTCTGAAGGAGGAATGGTTGGAATCGCGTGCAAGACTGCTGAAACTTGCGAAGCAAATAAGGCGAACAAGGTGGATGAAGAAAACGGATTTTGCAAGGTTGCCAATCGCGAAGAATTTGAAGCAGCGCTTGAAGCATATGCTCAAACAGGCTGCGTTGTTCGTCAGTGGGTAGAAGGTGTTCGTTTAAGTGTGTCTGTTTTGGGTACAGGCTGGGATGCGCACGTGTTGCCTCCGATTGATACGAAGACAATGGCACCGGTGAAGTTGGATTCCTTATCGGGCGATGAGCAAGTTGCACATGCAATTCGTTCGGAAATTGAGAGGTGCGCGTTTGAAATTTGTCTTGCGCTAGGCATGCGCGATTTTGCTTTGGTGAATCTTATATGGGATGGGGCTCAGGTGCGATTGTCGGGAATAGAAGCAGTTCCTTCTATGAAGGAAACATCTTCGTTTGCGGCGGCTTGCAAGGCAGCTGGTCTTTCTGTTGGGGGCGTGCTTAATCATTTGGTTTCGTTGTAGGCGTTGTGCATCAGTTTGGAAACAAGTGGGACTCATGCATGTTTTTCGAGATTAGTGGTAGGACATGCACGTATAATATGAACATCAGATATAAGAGCATGAGATATCTTATCTATGATGTCGGAAGGGTGTTCAAGATGGGTAAATTTGCTACGTTTTTAATCGGTGGCATTGTTGGTGCCGCTGCTGGTCTGTTGCTTTCGCCTCGTAGTGGTGCTGAAAATCGTGCCAAAGTTTCTGAGGTAATTAACGACAATGTAAAGATTGAAGTACCTGCTGGGGTTCAGGAAAAGGCGGGTCAGTTTGCTTCTGCTGCTGCTTCTACTTCGCAAAAAGTTATTAACACCGTTGTGGATAACGGATCTGATGCGTACAAGAATGTTGTTTCTCGCGTAAATCAAAACCCTACGGTTCAGGCATTCAATGATAATGGCGATGAGCTTCGTCAGAAGATTGATGCTGCGCGTGAGCGTATTGCTACTCAGGTAGCAAAAAATGCAGAAGCTGCGCGTGATGCTGCAGTAGACAAGATCCCGGTAGCAATTGATGCAGCTTCTGGTGCTGCTCAAAATGCGAAGGTTGCTGCTCAAAATGCTGGTCAGGTAGTGTCGGGCGCTGCTCAAACAGCTGGTGCTGCTGTGGCAGGTGCTGCTCAGAATGCAGGCCAGGCGGTAGCTGGCGCTGCTGCGACCGCTAAAGATGCAGTAGTGGGTGCAGCTTCAACGGTTACGGCAAAAATTAACCCTTCTGGTGAAAAGAAAGATACCGAATAGGAACATAAAAGCAACAAATAGAACACATTTGCAGCGCAAACTTTAGTTGTGTGTTTGAATTATGGTCAGTTAGACTCGTATAGTGGCGACTTTTTGGTCGCCACTTGTTTTAGCGTGACAAGTGGACAGGGCACTTGTCACGCAGTGGCAAGATAAAGCGCACGTGATGTAGTTGTGTAGCGGTAGGCAGAAACGCTATAAACGGCAGGCAGGAAAAGGGAAGATGAAAAAGAGCGAATACTTAATTAGTGAATTACGTGGTGCTCCTGTGTATGCAACAGGAAAAAAGCTTAAGCGCATTGGTAAAGTTCATTCGTTTATTTTTCATCCTCATAAACGTCGCGTAGTGGGATTCACGGTAAAGCGTCCCGATATTGCACTTATGATGCACCGCCCCGATTTGTTTGTTTCTTTTGATGGATTCGATATTGAAGAAGGAGCCATTGTCATCGATGAAGCAAAAGGCACTACGGGTTCTGCTGCTTGTAAACGTTTGGGTGTTTCGTGGGATGAATGCGTAATTTGGCAAGGCCTTCCCCTGATGAGCGAAGAGGGTAAGCGATGCGGTCTTGTGGGCGATGTTCGTTTTAGTACAGAAGATGGAGCAGTTAAATCGCTTTTTATCGATAAAGGAGCTTCTGCCGGAGCTCTTCTAGGGGCTACTGAAATTCCAGCTGCCTATATTAAAGGTTTCAAGCTTGGCGTGGGCGATAAGCTTACTGCGGCAAACGAAGAAGATTTTTTGCAAGGTGCCATTATTCTTTCTGATGAAGCCCTTGCTATCCAGGCGCAGGGCGGTTTAGCAGAGCGTGCGGGTAAAGCAAGTGCAGTGGTTACCCATAAAGCATCGCAAGCTTTTGAAAAAGCGAAACCAGTTGCGTCGGATGTTGCTCAAAAAACGGGCGAGGCGGTAAATAAAGGCGCCTATGCACTAGGCAGTCAGCTTCGCAAATCAAAGGGTATGTTTGCGGCGTTTAAAGAAGAATACAATCGTGCACGTTATGGTGAAGATACTGAGGAAAAATGAGCACTAATCAAAACAAAAAACACGAGAGTAATATTCCGAAAGAGGGAAACATCCCAGAAGAAGCAAACATTTCGGAAGAAGAAAACGAAACAAGCTCCATTTCGATATTTGGCCACCAGGTAGGTACAGCTGATATTTTTAAGCTGCTAGGATTGTTAGCCTTTATCGGCATTACTGCAGGAATCGTAATCGCGCTGTGGCCTAGTCTTTCGCAAATTTTTGAGCCTAACGGAACAGAACGCGTTATTGCAAGCATCCAAAGTCAAGGAGCGTTTGGGGTGCTTATGCTGTTAGGATTGCAATTCTTGCAAGTAGTGGTGGCTTTTATTCCAGGCGAAGTGGTTCAGGTGGCCGCTGGTATGCTGTATGGCCCTTGGTTTGGGTCACTTATTATTTTGGTTGGCTGCGTAATTTCGAGCGCGGTAATTTATCAGCTGGTGCATAGATTGGGTGCACCGTTTGTGCGTGATATGGTAAGCAAGGAACATCTTGAAAAGTTCTATGAGTTTGAAAACTCTGGCAAGTTGAACATTGTGGTGTTCATTTTGTTTCTCATTCCCGCAATGCCTAAGGATGTTTTTACCTATTTGGTTCCTCTTACCAATATGCGCATGCGTACCTTTCTTATTCTGGCAACCATTGGGCGCATTCCAGGCGTTTTGATTTCCACCTATGCGGCGGCAGGCTTAGCTGAAGGTCAAATTACTACGAGCCTTATTATTTTTGGCGTGGCTGCAGCTATTGCGCTTGTATGTTTGATTTTCCGCAACCGTATTATGCGGGTGCTGGGTACGGCAAAGGCATTCCATGAGCGCGACAAGGAACGCGAAGAACGTAAAGAACACGAAGAGCGCGAAGAACGTAAATTGCGCGAAGATCGCGAAAGATAAGCCGTGACCTTACAGCAACTTGAACGCTAAAATACAAGCTTCTTACAGGGGTGGGACTGCGTTACGGAAGCATAACGGAACACGAGTTTAGGCTTTCCAAACGCTATTCTTAGGATGTCGAATTTATCAACATATTGAAGTGAGGCGTTGCATTATGGTTCAAGAACAAAACGACCCTCAAAATAATAAAAAAAGTGAAACAGAGCAGAATTCTGAGACAGCAGTAAATTCTGAGGTAACAGCAAAGCCAGAAGCTAAAGTGGTGGAGCAAGAAGAGATTTCTTGCAAATCTGATGCAGTTTCCGATAAGGGAAAAGTACCTTGTGATCAAGAGACAGCTTCTGATAAGCAAGAAGAGGCTTCCGACACGCAGACTACGACCACTTCGGATCAGGCTTCTACGAACCAGGGTTCATCCGCGGATCAAAGGGGCGCTTCCAATCAGGATGCAGCAGCAGGCCAGGATCCTACTGCGACAGGGCAGGAAAAGCAGCGTGTAGAAATTAGCGATGCGGTGCGTGATGAAGCCCTCTCTGCTGCAGAAAAAGGGTTAGAAGCTGCGCGTGCTGCGCTTGAAGCGGCAGAAAAAAAACTAGCGGAAGCACAGCAAGCTGCCTACGGACAAGCAGGGCAACCTTCTGCTGGACAATATGCTCCTCCGCAAGGTAGTCCGCAGCAACCCGGAGCGCAATCGACTCAGCCTGGCGTGCAAACTGCGCAACCCGAAGTGCAAGCAGGTACTTCTTCTGCGCCTTCTGCGAATACGGGGAATTCTTTTGGGCAAACCGCGTCGATGGCACATACCCAATCGGCTAACTCGCAAGAAGCTTTCTATCAGCAAAATACCTATCAACAGTCCGCAAATTCTGCATACCAGCAAGCTGCTTATCAGCAACCTGTAAATGCAGCGTACCAACAGATTCCCTATCAGCAGCCAGAAAGCTACGCGTATCAGCAGGCAGGAAATAAGCAAGCAAATCAGCAAACAGCTTATGCGCAGCCTCAGCAAAATAACACCTACCAGTACACGCAGCCACCCGTTCAGCCTCATTATGCGCCTCCCGTTGCTTCGCGTGATCATGTGGCAGCAGGTCTTCTCGCAATCTTTTTAGGGTTTCTGGGTATTCACAAGTTTTATTTAGGCTACAACACGCAGGGCTTTATTATGCTTGCTATTGCCCTTATTGGCGGGTTGTTCTCGTTCGGTTTGGTAATGGGAGTTGTTTGGATTATCGGTATTGTTGAAGGTATTATCTATTTGACGAAATCGCAAAGTGAATTCGAGCGACTATACGTATATAACAAGAGAGAGTGGTTTTAATCAGGTAAGGGTCTCTATATGAGGCCCTTACGTTATAATGTCTTGTGTTCGTGCATATTTGCCAATAAGGAGGAAGATTATGCCCACCATTACTCGTGATCAGGTTAAGGTCCCTATGGACGTAATGCCTGAAGCGCGCGAAACGTACATTGATAATTACATGAAGGCCACCCGTGGTACCGGACGTTTGATGCTCTTTGCTTGCGACCAGAAGATCGAACACCTGAACAAGGACTTCTATGGTGAAGGCATTGATATTTCTGACGCAGAGCCAGAGCATCTGTTCCGTATTGGCTCTCAGGGCACCATTGGTGTTCTTGCTGGCCAGCGTGGCTTGATTGCTCAGTATGCAGCAGACTATCCAGAGATTAACTATCTGGTAAAGATGAATTCCAAGACTAACTTGGTAAAGGGTTCCCAGGATGATCCTTACAGCCCACAGCTCTATGATTTGGAAGCTGTTTTGGCAATGCGCGAGGCTGGCGTCAACATTGTTGGTCTTGGCTACACCATTTATCTGGGTTCCGAATATGAGTCAACCATGATGGCTGAAGCAGGTGAGCTTATTGCAGAGGCTCACGCAGCTGGTTTGATTGTTGTTCTGTGGATTTATCCTCGTGGTAAGGCTGTTACCGACGAGAAGGATCCAGATCTAATTGCTGGTGCTGCTGGTGTTGCACTGTGCTTGGGCGCAGACTTCGTAAAGGTTAACCCACCTCATGATGTTGAGGGTCAGACCTCTGCTGAAAGCCTGAAGATTGCTTCTATGGCTGCTGGTCGCACTGGTTTGGTTTGCGCAGGTGGTTCTAAGGCAGATGCTAACGTATTTCTTACTCAGCTGCATGATCAAATTCACATTGGTGGTGCTTGCGGTAACGCAACGGGTCGTAACATTCATATGCGCTCTGATGAAGAAGCAATTCGTCTGTGCAATGCAATTTCTGCTATTACCTTGGGTGACTGGAGTGTTGAAGACGCTGAAGCAGTATTCCGTGGTGAAAAGGAATTCTCCCTGTAATTGCGATTATGCATCGCGGCACGTGCTGGTTGCGAAATCGTAGCGCGCGGCGTTCTTGAAAGCGCGCTTCTAGTTTCGACGAATCCACAGCCCGTGGCGGTTGCTAAGACGCGACTTTGGTTGCGGCGAAACCGCATCCTTTGGCGATTACAACACATACCTGAAATCTGAGAGCCCGACTTCGGTCGGGCTCTTTTGCTGTGATAAGACTTGCGGAACCTTACCTTTCATTTATGGCAATGTCTAAATGTTGCGCAACAAATCCTTTAGGCGAACTTTTATAATCAAAAGCTATGCGTAAACTGCGCTCATAGGGTATATCTATGTATCAAGAGCATACGTTGCGCAATTATTTGCTTATAAAACCAGGGAATAATGGTTGAGACTGATTGCGTAGCAATAAGGGATCAGCATAGAGGATAAGGTGGGTATGCCACTTCAGTTAAAGAAAAATACTATATTGAAGCGCAGATTTAGATGGAACCAGGCAGCACGTTCACCTCTGCCTCCTGTGCTAATGGGGCTTGTTACCTTTTCCTTTGTAACGGTGGCGCTAGGGGCGGCGGTGTATGTTGCGGCTGTTCCAGAGCTAGTTCAGCAAAGTCCAGCAGTACAGACTGTTGCTACTGCAGTTGAAGAATCGGGTTTGCCTGAAGCAATTTCGGGGGCTTTATCTAATGGTGGAGGATTTAGCGAAGCTTCCGTAAATGCTACAAATTCATCGGGCTTTAGTTCCGTTTCTCCTGCGTCTAGTTTTAACTCTCCAGAAACTGGGGAAACCAGCACAGAAACAGAAAGCAATGTGTCAGAACAACCAGACGTTGCTCCGCCGGATAGTGGAACGGATGATTCTCAGGGTTCTGGTGAACAGGAGAATCCTGGGGGTATAGCGGATTCTGAAGAAGCACAATATCATGCCGCTATTGTCGAAGCATACAATGATCTTCCTGCATACGAGCAGAAGGTTAACACCATTATTCAGGATTTCAACAATAACTGTTTAAATCTTTCATCTGACGAACGCTATGCGACTTTTCAGAGAGCTGCAAGTCTTGTTTTTGATCTTTCAGGTGGAGGCTATCAGCTTACAATTCCTCGAGAATCGCGCTGGTATGAAGCCAGTCAGGCGGTGCAAAACCTGTATGGCAATTTATATTCCACGGGAGCAATATATCAACGCAGTTGGATGTTAAATGTTCCGCTTGACGATCCTCAACCCTATCGCGAACAATGGATGCAGCCCATTACAGAGCATTTAGTGGATGGTCAAATAGATTTATTGCTTGACTACCAAGAGCAGAAACCCTTGGTTGGAGCGATGCTATGAGTAAAAAGTCACCAAGGGGCTGGGAAGCGAAATCTGGACAAACGGAGCCAAATAGCAACACTGCTATAACTGATCAGGATACTGTGTTCGAGATTGAGGCAAAAGAAACAGAGACTTTAGACTACGATCGTCCTAAGCTTCGCCTTGTTCATGTGGATAATTTTGAATCTCCCTTTTCGTTATCTTCGGAAGAATTTGCCTTGTACGCGCGGCGTTTTGTGACGCTGTTTGTAGATGAGGATAGAAGCTATTCTGGGGGAAATGGAAAAGTAATTTATGCCGAAAACTCCTGCGGCGAAGCGCTTGCGCTGAAGATGTGTTTAACAGATCAATCCGAATACGCATTGCGGCACGAATACGAAATTCAGCGCTCTCTATCGGGGATTAAAGGTATTCCGCAAGTTTATGGTTGGGGAATGTTAGAGGGAAGCCCCGTCATCATAATGGAATGGGTCGAGGGCATTACCTTAACACATGCGTGTAGGTCGTTAGCGGTGGACGACGATGGAAGACTATCTCCACTAACAGCAGCACGTATTGGTCGTGACCTCTTTGATTTGCTATCAAGGATGGATGTGCTTGAAGGAGAATTTGCTCATCGTGATATAACGCCAAATAATATTCTTATCCGCACTTCAAGATTACCCTTGCTTGACCAATCTGAAGAAGGGGTCTTTGACCTATGCTTAATAGATTTTGGATCAACTGCTCATTATGGAAAAGAAAAGAATACAAGCACAAAGGCAAGCAGCGGAGCGGTTCCCGCATATGCTGCGCCTGAGCTTTTAGATTCCTCGCTCGACAGTAATGCGAAAGCGAAAACGTCACCTTTAGTAGATGTTTTTGCGGTGACAAGCGTGTTGTATGAAATGGCCTGTGGTCATTTGCCGTATCAGTCATACCTTGATGAAGCACGGTCTACTGCAGAAGATACTGTTGCCGAAAAAGATATTTTTACCTGTGAATTAAAAACTAAGAACTCTATTGATCGCATGATGATGGCGCACAGGGCAGCATCTGATATAGGCTCGGTTCTTTCGTTTGAACCAGAAGTCGCAGTAGTGGCAAGCATAGCTGCTTCAGAGTTTTCTCTTAAGCCCGATGCGGGAGAAGTGCGTGAAGCGCTTGCTATGGTGGATGAACAACTGGAAGAACTTATAGAAGCAGGTTTGCAAGCAAATCCGCATAACAGGCCGTTTGCTTCAGCAATGCGTGATGCACTTGCGACTTTTTGCTTTCAATATGCAGACAATGTAGGAAGGGCCCTTCGAGGGGAACCGTTAGTTTCTAGTTTATCAGGAAGTCCTGCAAGTGGTTTTGGTGGCTCACCTATCCGTATGCGAAATTTACTTAGAGCCATTGGAAAAGCGGCTTCTGCAGCAGTGTGGGTAGTTGCTGTTGTGGCAACTGGCATTTTGACAGGCGGTGCAGACGCAGCGTTTGGCTTCGGCCAGAATACTTTTACGGGTAGTTTGAATGGGATTATGGTGTCTTGCGTGTTAGCTTTACCAGGGGTACTAGGCATCGCTGTACGTGGCAAAGAAGTTCACTCTTTGAAAGGATTTATTCGCGGCTCCATTGGGCTTGTATGTGGTGTTTGCATAGCACTGCTAGCGAATGCATCAGTTGCCCCGACTTCAGAAGGCATTTCGCAAGGCTTAGCTGCGGCATTATTTGCTACTACAGCGGCTGCATGGTGTCCAATGGTGGTGGATTTCGCTTTAGCGGCCTTGCCAGCTCGCAGGCGTAAATTGCTGAAAGCTGCCGCGCAGCGCTATGCCCTTAAAAGCGGCAAGGAAGAACAATCTATCGAAAAAGTTGAGAGTTCAAATCAAAAATTAAATACTGATCAGGGAATTTCATCTGCTGATGATATTGATTTCGAAGTTATTGAGGACGATTTGAGGCAAGATAGCCCCGAAAACAAAGGAAAGGAAAACTCTCATGATGGCAAATGAGATTACTCCTTGTTCTGCTTTGTTTAGCGCTATGAAAAAGCAGGGCGGAATTAGCTACAAAGAATTGGCGGGTCTTATTCTTTCAGGAAAGCCTTTATCGGATGGTCGTAGTCCGGTAAGCAGAATTAATGATAGAACCTGGGTTTCGCGATTTATCGTTCATGCTCCGGTAGGATCGTTGCAGGATAGATATTTTTGCGAATTTAGCGTGAGCGCTCTTCGAATTATTGCGCGATTGAAATCACGTATGGGAAAGGGACTTACGAGCGAACAGATTCTTAATTTGGTAAAGGCAGAAGAAGTGCATGGCATGGAAAAGGCACTTTCGTTATGCCACCAGAACGTGACGCTTTATCGCAATACTCTTGATCGAGTGGTAAATGGTCCTGGTATGACGGTAGATGAAAGCGCTGAAGCAGCAATGGTATTGTTCGTTGCGGTAGGTTGTTTAGCTGATGTTCGTCGTGCCGCAGAATATACCATGAAGTTTGCTCAATCTACTCATGCAGGTCGTCTAACTACGCCTACTGCTTCTCCTGCTTCAACGGAAGCCTGTAAGAAAAGCATTCTTGCTGGTAGTCCTGTTTTAGGTTTGTTGCGTATTGTGGATGGCTACGTGACAGGCTATCCCTATTGGCTTTCGCTCGATAATGAGGGCACAGAAATCGGCGCTCTTGCGTTGGCTGATGGCGCAATTAACGATGTGGGACCGCATGTCTCCGCCCGTCATGTACGGATATGGCAGCAGGAGGAGCGTTGGTATGTAGAAGGTCTTGGCTCTAGTAATGGAACGACACTGGTAAGCGGTGCAAACCATGAAGTTATTACGGTGGAGTTGCCGGAGCGTGATCGTAAGAATGCGGAGCATAACGGGGGAGTATGCGACCCCGTAGAACTTCATCCGGGTGATGAGCTCCATTTGGCAGACGATACTGTTTTCGTGGTATTGGAAGGAATGCTGGAAGCATAAATAGTTCCAGCATTCCTCTATCTGATCCATATTTCGGTTGATTCGTCAGTTATGATTCCTGGCGAAAAAGTTAGAACATCTCCATCTATTGATACCGAACAGATTTGCCCTGTTATTCCGTCTGCAAATACATAAATAAGACCAGGTGCAATAATAAAATAGTTTAGTCGTCCTATTTCTGAGTCATAACGGCAAGTGAGTAGAGGAGCATTAGCGTCTAAGATTATTTCAGTATCGGTAAAATCTGCTGAAAGCGTTATGTAGTTTCCATAATAATGCTCCCAATAATACCCTTTGAGTTCATTGGAAAATGAACTAGCTAAATAGCTGTATGAAAGTGCGCCAACTAACGCTAATCCAGCAAAAAAACTTATAACTGCGTGATGTGTTTGGAATGTCTGCGTGTTGGTGGTTGCACTGTTTTGTGCCGGCGCGTGTTTTAGAGGAATTGGTGTTTTCCAATTTATGGATCCTGGTGCTTTCTGCGCGGTTCTATTTTTGTTCCGAATATTTAAGATAGTCGGAGCTTTAATTCTTGATGAAGGGGCAGACCATTTTTCGGATCCAGGGGCTTTTACGCTACTCATGATAGTTTCCTCTAAAGAGTGGAAGAAGCATCCTTGATAGGAGCTGGATCGGGAATGGTTTGAGTAGCAAGATTTGTGCTTCTGTCGGGCAAGGCAGCAACATAAAGTCCTGCTGCAAGAGGGGTTGCGAATAGTCCGATGAGCCAGATTTTTCCGCGAATAGAATTGTCTAATTCGTAACCTTTCTCCGCAAGTGCGGCAAGATATAAATTGATAGCATTTACCCAAGCTACAATAACTACAATCACAATTACGATCATAAGAAACAGAAGGAATTCCATGATAGTTTCCTTTCTCTATGGATACTGATATTTTTAAGTTAAACCTACAAACAAGCTGTTCTGTTGCGCAACAAAAGAAATAAGCTCCGCTTATGAGCGAAGCGGAGCTTATAAAGAGGGGATAAAAGCGGTGCTATTAAAGTGTTATTGAGTATTGCTGCGGATCGCTAACGTAGCTTGCGTATGTTTGGAACATATCGATGGACTTTGGCATGCTAATAGTTAAAGTAGTTGTTCCTGAATTCTTCACTTCGTCAGGGACGGAAGCGTAAATAACCATGCTAGCGGTATCTTTAGCTTCAACTTGGTATGACTGACTAATTTTGGCATCTATATCAAGTGCTACGGTTGCGTTGTAGTTGTTTCCGTTAATGTTGTAATTTGCTGCGATAGCATAGCTTGGAACCATGTAGTCTGAAGACAAATTCTTAAAGCTAATCCGTGCAACTAGGTAGCTAGAACCTGACTCATCGGTCATATAGTAATAATAACCAGAGGTATCTGAAGGGTAAATTTCTTCTGCATAGTCTATTGAATCAATCGTAAAAGAATATAGATCTGTTTCGACTGCTTCTCCCACGCTAATAGCCTTTGGACCTTTAGCCTTTGAGTCTTCTACTGCTGCGTTGTAATCATCTTCGGATATTTTGGTGGCGGTAACATGCTGATCGCCGATAGCATCAGTATTTAATGTGTTGTCTTCAATGGTAATCTCACCATTTTCTATGGCTGGAGCATCTCCGCTTGTCATTCCCGTGTCGAACGATTCGCCTTCAGGGACATTGATAATTACTTTATTGTCTTGAATTTCCCAGGTACCTACTCTTTGCAAGTTGCTGCCTTGGATCCACCCATCTAGAGTAAACGTTCCGTCTTCGTTAAAGTGATAAAACGTGTATATACCCTGTTCTTGGAGATCTTCGGGATTTCCGGAGGTTGTTTTCCATATGCCAACTACATCTTCATTCTGTAAGTTTTTTGCGCATCCTGACAGACAAAAGGCACCAAGAGCAAAAGCTAAACATAGCACCAACAAATACCTTATGTGTTTCATTTTACTCTCCTAACATTTGACTTCATAACCGAAGGTTACCCTGGTAAACCAGTATTTTGTTGCACAACATATCTAGTGAGATTTGCTCTAAGCTGAGATTTGTAGTTCAGAACAAATGTTGAAATAAAACTAATAAATTCGTGAAATAGAGGTTTAATATGGCTTTGGTAACCTGTCCTGAATGTGGAAAAGGGATTTCTGAAAGTGCAGAAAAATGTCCCCACTGCGGATACCCTTTAAAAACTCAACAACATGAAATTGAGCGTAAAGCTTCTTTAAAGTCGGGAAGTATTATTGGGCTAATTGGTGGTGTTGCGTTTTGTTTGGTTTTAGTGTTTGGAATGAGCGGCATGTTCGATTCTAATAATACAAGCAATTCTGATGCTTCGATCTCTATTAGTCCGGCGGCAAATGAAATAATGTTTTTTGTTGGATTAATAGCTGCTCTTGTGGTAACAGCTGTATTTCTCTTTGCCTTGGTAAAAGGGAATGATTTAAACCGCAATCCAGCAATTGCTGTAAGCGTGATCGCTCTCGTTCTCTCAGCCATAGGCTTCATGGGTATAATCTTTTATCTCAACGTTTTATCTATATGTGTTGGTTGGATATTCTTGTGGCAACCATTGCTGGAATTAATTGGCTCTATAAAAATGATCTCAAGTGCATTGAAGTATGAGAAGTAAAATCATTTTGGGAATTTATGATAAGGATTTTTGTTCAGCCAGGCTTGTAACCTATGGAGTAATTTATGCCGTACTGATAATTGCTGTCTCTGTCCCTATACATTATGCCTGTTCAAGTATGGGTGGCTGTATAGGATGCGGTTTTAGGGAGGCAATTACCTGTGCTTTACATTTCGATTTTTTTTGGTGCGGTTAGCAAGAACCAACTAATCGTACCTTTTTTGCTTTTCGGTGTCTTTTCGGTGCTTGATAGTGCTGGAATAATTCTTCGTAGCAAAAAACATAAACAATTACGTAAATAAACTTAAATCAAAGGCGGATCTGCATGCCTGAATCAATCCAAATTGATATTGACGCATTGCGCGACTGTTTAATGGATTACTGTGGGTCCGCCATCTTTTCTGGGTTTCTTGCGGCAATTATTGATGTTGCAGAAATTGAAAGCGCAGATGGGCGCGAGCTTTGTCAGATTGCTGAACGATTAGGCGTTAATTTGCGGCAATTTGAAGTACCGTGCTATTAAAGATTCCGATCTGTAAGGCAGTTCATTGGTAAGAGCTTTGTGTCTTTAGCCTGTCTTCTGGACAAAAGTAATCATTATCGATATTAAAATCCGTTCCAACAGGGAGAGAGTTATTAAGAGCAACAGCAAGTGCTGCATCATTGAGTGCGAGTTTCACTAGGTCGGTTTCGACTGTATCGCCGACATTGTACGTTGCAGGTTTAGTTTCTTCAGGAGTTTGTCGCTCTGTCGATTGCGAGGAACAGCCGAATGGGCAGAATGCTAAAGCTGCACTTGCCGCAACAGCTCCAATCTTCGAAATTAAAGGCTTCATCTATACCCCTTTCGCAAAACTACTTTTAGCTGATTATCTTGTTGGACGTGTGTGATTTGTTGCGCAACATATTTTGGAATACCTGCATTAATCTCAATTTAAGCTCGATGCGGTAAAGATCAAGCTTTGAAAGCTTTGCTGAAAATCATCAAGCAGATTATTAAAGGGGGATCAGATGAAGAAACTAATCGCAGTAATAGTGATTGTGGCCTTAGTTGTTGTTGGGATACTTGCTTTTGTCTATTTCTCCCAATCTGAATCATCAAATGCTACTGGATCTGTGGTTGCTTCGGTGGCTCAACAAGGCGGTGAAACTATTAGTGAATTTGAGATTTCGGAATAAAAGAGAAAATTGATGAATCAAAGGTCTTAAGGCGAAACCAATGGTGTTTTCTGGCTCGTTAATGAACGGATTTGGAGTGCATTTTAGGAGAAAGCTATGAGAGTCGGTCCATTTTCTATGCTGGCGTTCTTTCCGATGCTGGCTGTAGCTCTTCTTGTTTGTTATATCGTGGCGTGGATTCTTACGATGCAGATTGTCACTAGGATTGCTGCCAATAAAGGATATCCAGAGCTATCTGGCAAGCTGTGGTTTATTGGCTTTTTTGGGCTTATTTTTACTCCCGCATTAGTTGTTGCCGCTTTACCAAAGAAGTCTAATTAATTAGATTGCACTTTAAGTTGGCAGCACTTATGGCTTATTGGCGACTACAGGAGAAGTTAATCCTGTAGTCGCTGTTCTTTTTGGATCATTCTTTCGGGTTGTATTATTTCCGTGCGGTAATTTCTTCCATATACTCACGGAAGAAAGGAATTTCAAAGTCTATAGTGCCGCCAATTTGTTTGCCTATAACACCTTGCTTCAATAAGTGTGTTTTGTAGCTTGAAGCGTAATTGGTGCCTTTACCTAATCGCTGAAATGCAGAGTGAATCCTTTTGTAGTTTTAGACTTCCTTTGCAAATTTAGGCAATTTTTGCGAGTTTAGGCGAATCAGTATTAATTAAATATTTGTCCAAAAACTAGGAGAGTTTTCGGCTTGGTTTCAAAATATTATTTGTATGTGTAATGCGTGTGAGATTTAACGGGTACGCTTATAGGTGTGTTGTTTGATATTGGGGCTGGCATTGCAAAATTGGATATCAACCAATGAACGATAGGTGCAAGTAGTATCTCTAATATGGCAGTTACGGGGAGTGGCTGACGTAAGAAAAATATGGGCGGCGGAAATGATTATTCTTCTCATACTTCTAGCGCTTATTTTTGCGCATATTACTTATAAGGATGTTAAAACCAGAGTTATATTTCGTTATGACCTGTTTGCCTTGGTGCTACTCCGTATTGTCATGCTTCTTGTAACTTGGGTAGGTGCAGAATTTTTCGAAAGCGATGCCGTTCTTGGGCTGAACGCAGAGCAATGGAGCATTCGTTCGCTTGTTATGTCGGCGGCGGTAGCAATTATCGTGGTAGCGCTTTTACAAACACTTGCGTATGTGGTTAATAGGCTCACAAACAAGTATGGAGAAAAGGAAGAGTCGCTTGGTGTTGGGGATGTGTGGCTCTACGGGGCTTGCTGCTTGTTCTTATCGGTCGAGCAGGTATTTCTCATGGTGCTGTTGTCGGCGCTTATTGGGGGAGTTATGGCGCTTTACGTGAAAGTAATCAAAAAGCAAAGGACGTTTCCTTTTGCGCCTGCCATTGTATGGGCCACTTTTGTAGCGCTGGTTCTGCCTTTGTAGGGTTGTTATTGCGAGCATAATAATTTCTCGAATATTTATAGTATTCTTGCGTACATTATAATTTTGTAAATATAATAGTTTTTATTACATACGTAATAAAATGACAGTATTTTATTGAATTATGTCGTACGTAATAATTATGAGATAGGAATTAATCCGTGCCTTTTATGAACTGCATGGCACGATTTAAATGAAAGTGAAACGGATGGAGCATTATGGATATATTTAATGCAGCTGATTTTGGAAATGCGGTTCGTACATACAGAAAGAAGCGTGGATTTACTCAGCAAGAATTGGCGGATTTTTCTGGATGTAGTCTTATGTATATTTCGAATTTGGAGCGCGGTAAAGAAACGGCAGAGCTGGGTATTGCCTTGCGCGTGCTAGCTACGCTTAGTGTTGATTTAAAAGCGTTCGATCGTAGGCAGGTTTCTCATGAAGCTTAATATTAGCGTTCAACGGGAAGGTCAATATTATGATATCGGTGCAATAGAGGCACTCCCAGGAGTTGGAGGTGTTTTTTCGTATGATCAGTCATGGTTGGACGATCCGGCAACTAAGCCTCTTTCTCTGTCGCTTCCATTACAGAAAGAACCTTTCTCAGAGCGAAAAATTAGGCCATATTTCGAAGGACTTCTTCCTGAAGCAGATGCACGC
Source organism: uncultured Cryptobacterium sp. (assembly GCA_958410215.1). Taxonomy (GTDB): domain Bacteria; phylum Actinomycetota; class Coriobacteriia; order Coriobacteriales; family Eggerthellaceae; genus Anaerotardibacter. Next base: position 151,495 of record CATYOF010000003.1, read on the forward strand.
AAATCGGTAGCGCGTGAAGTAGGAGTTTCTTCTAATAGTTATCTTAAGCTTATAAGTGCTTTGGGATTTGAATGCATAGGGGCACTGCTTATTGTTGATTCTGATAATGAGGAATTATCATCAGAATTGCATCCAAGGTATAAGGAATTTTCTCAAAAAGACTTTGACGACCTTTCACGTTCGGGTTATGGAAAGGCAGGAGAAATTATTGCTGACACCCGGCTTTCTTTGGCGGGTGGGCAATCAAAAGTTGGACTATATCATGATCCGGAGAGCGACTCGTGGTGGCTTCCCATGGGAACGGCGCCATCGAATTACATTGCGAAACCTTATAGTAATCGTTTTCCAAGTCTTATAGAAAATGAGCTGTTCTGTTTATCTCTTGCGCGAGTTTGTGGAATCAAGACAGTAAACGCATGTAAAGCAAATACAGAGTATCCATTACTGCTTATTGAACGATACGATCGAGTTCGCTCTGATTTGGCAAGTGATATAGAAGGGCATCCATTTTACGCTCGGCTGCATCAAGAGGATTTCGCTCAGGCCTTAGGAATTATTCCAACTAAGAAATACGAGGAGCATGCGTCAAATAAATATCTGGCTAAAATGGCAGACTTACTTAGACGCTATTCGGAAAATGCTGCAGCAGATCTCTATAGTTTGTTCGAGTTGCAACTTTTTAACTATTTAATCGGCAATTGCGATGCGCATTGTAAGAATTTCTCTATTATTCGCGATGCTAGTTGGCAAACGCTCCGTTTAGCTCCCGCGTATGATCTGGTTTCTACTACGCTTTATCCTGAACTATCTCGGGTAATGGGAATGTATATAGGTTCAGAGCGTAAAATCGATTACATAACGAAGGACCATTTCCTCGAACTTGCAAGAGAGATTAACATTGCACCTAAGTTAGCTAATCGTTGCATTGAGGAAATATGCGAAAAGATTACCGACGAATCAATTTTGTCAGCTTGTGAAAACGAAACATCTGAAACAATATACCAAGGGGTTATTGTGCGGGTGAACCAACTGTGTACTAAGGGTGAATTGTGATCACTGGATTAATGGTGGTGTCTTAATGATTATGTCCACAGAATTATAAAGTTTCTGGATTTGATAGAGTCGCTGCAGTTATTGCGGATTTATGTACATTTTCTATCAATAAGTCTATTTTTTATCGAGGCAAAAATCATGAAGCAAGAAAAATATGTAACGAATCAAGTAATTTCAAATGGCTGGATGTAGAGTGTGGCAAATCCGCGTACAAAACCGCTTGTTTTCTGCGCAAACTTCGGGATTTTGCAGAACTTGTGCATGATTGCATACCAGACGATGGTAGTAGATGGCGGCATAAACAAAAACGGCTTGGTTGCTAGAACCAAGCCGTCGCGCATTTTAACTGGTGCCGGAGGCGGGATTTGAACCCGCACGTCTTTCGACAACGGTTTTTGAGACCGCCGCGTCTGCCGTTCCGCCACTCCGGCGCAGAAATGAATTATACCTAACTTCTGCCAAAACGCCAAAACTTTTCCGGAGAAATTTCTAAGGACACCAAATATCCAGGCTGTAGGTTGTCTAACCGCTGTGTTCTTGCTCGCAAATCAAGGGCGTTACATAATACTAAGCTGTTAATCAATTACTGACAGAGTCAATCATTGACGGAGAGCTGTTTATACGTATTGAGCGTATTTGCTTGATTTTAGGTATAGGGGAGGAACTGTTCATGATTAATGAAAGAATGTATGGCTTGGGCGCAGAGCCTTCTGCTATTCGTGAATTATTCGCCTATGGTATGGCGCGTAAGGCGGAAATTGGCGACGACAAAGTATTCGACTTTAGCATTGGCAATCCTAGTGTTCCTGCTCCTGCAAAAATTGCACAAACCATGCATGAATTGGCAGATTGGCCTCCTGCAGAATTACATGCCTATTCTGCATCTGTTGGCTTGGACTCAACGCGTCAGGCTATTGCCGATAACCTGAATCGTCGATATGGCACCAATTATGCATCTCATAACTTCTATATGACCATGGGCGCTGCTGCATGTCTTTCTTGCTGTATTCATGCAACCGTTCTTCCAGGTGATGAAGTTATCGTAATTTCACCTTACTTTCCGGAATACCGTGTTTGGATCGAGCAGGCACAGGGTGTTTGTGTGGAAGTTCCTGCACGCAGCGATAATTTCCAGATCGACATGGATGCTATGGATGCTGCCATCAACGAGCGTACCAAGGCGGTAATTATCAATTCTCCTAACAATCCTGTTGGTGCAGTTTATACGCGCGAAACGCTTGAGAATTTGGCAGCATTGCTTCACAAAAAGCGCGAAGAATTTGGTTCTGAGCTGTTCCTGATTTCCGATGAGCCCTATCGCGAGCTTGTTTATGATAACATCGAAGTTCCTTGGGTTCCTGATATCTATGACAATACGCTCATCTGCTATTCCTGGTCCAAGTCGCTTTCTTTGCCAGGTGATCGCATTGGATATGTGTTAGTTCCTGATGAAGTACAGAATGCAGAGCACATTCAGAAAGCAATTTCTGGTGCAGGCCGTGCGTTGGGTTATATTTGCGCACCGGTATTCTTCCAGCGTGTTATTGAAAAATGCGTAGACGAGCCTGTAAACACTGAAGCATATGCGAAAAATCGTGCTTTGCTCACCGAAGGCTTGGATAAACTGGGCTATCACTACATTGCGCCTGATGGAGCCTTTTATTTGTGGATGCAAGCGCTCGAAGATGATGCGCAGGCATTTTCAGACCGCGCCAAGGAATATGAGCTTTTGCTTGTTCCCTCTGATAGTTTTGGTGTGAGCGGTTGGGTACGCGTAAGTTATTGCATTCCTGAAGAAGTAATTCGCAACGCGATGCCTGCTTTTGAAGCGTTGAAGAAAAGCTATGAATAAGAATTTGCCTATTGAGGGTGCCATCTTTGACTGCGATGGCACCCTGCTTGATTCATTGGGTGCTTGGCGCGGGCTGGAGGAAGAACTTTCGCGGGCGGTGCGCGTAAAGGTTACACCCGAAGAGCGAGCTCAGTTCACTACTTTTACTATTCCCGAAGTTGCCCGTTATTTTCATGAACAGTATGGCCTGTTGGCTAGCGCTGAAGCGGTTATTGGTTTCATCGATGACTACATGATGGATTACTACGCGCATCAAGCTTGCGCTATCCCTGGAGTACTTCCTTTTTTGGAAGCATGTGCCGCTTCTGGTGTGCGTATGTGTGTAGCATCTTCAAGCGCGCAAAAATATTTGCAAGCAGGGTTAAAAAGTGCCAATATTGAGGGCTATTTTTCTCATATTTTTTCTGTTGAAGATATCCACTCTACCAAACGAGAACCGTTTATTTTCGAACACGCACAGGTAGCGCTGGGTACGAAACGCGAAACAACATGGGGTATTGACGATTCGCTTTACGCATTAGAAACCCTTACTAAGGCAGGGTTTCCGACAATTGGCATTTGTGGAGACGATTCGAACGTATCGCTTAAGCAGGCGCAAGAAATTTGCCCGTTTGCGGTAGTGCGTCTTGATGAATTAACCGTGCATGACGGAAAGCTTACTCTAGTTAAGAGCAGGGACTAACTATATCAGTGGCGCTTGTAAGAACACCGTTTAGTACGAATTCGAAGTAATGATTTGTGCGTAGAGCCTGCGCCCTTCATGAGCCTTTTCGTCGAAGTTTATGTTTGGCTGAATAAGAGCTGGTATTACTGAAAGTGCACTCATGTGCCCAATGTCTTCGGGTGAATGATTGTGGGCGGTGTAGCCTGAATCAGTTAAAAGGAGTTCGCCTCGTTCCTTCGCGTGGAAATGATGCTGAAGCCCTTCATTAATAGACAGAATAGTAACGGCACGTTCATCGGCAGCACACCCTAGGAATTCACCTTCTTCTATGCCTTTTTCTATAACAGCAAGCAGGGTGAGATAAAATTCTTTATAGCGGTTGTAGAACGATTCAAAACGGGCAGGCTTTTTTCGCGCAGCGCTCTCTACGTCGATGAAATCAAGTGGCAATTCGCATTTTTGCACTACATCCATCATGATAAGAGCGTAAAGCTGAACGGTGCGACTCTTGTTGTAGGAAGACATTTCTTCAAGTGTGGGAATGGTAATTTGAGGTTCGGAAATTTCTGCTAGAAGTGCTTCTTTTGAGGGGAAGTAATAATATACCGACGAAGGATCCATATCGACACGACGGGCAAGTTCGCTAATGGAAGCCTTGGCATAGCCTTTTTCGCGAAACAGATCAAACGCAGTAGAAATAATGCTGTCGCGCGTAATGGAATGATGGTCCTCTGCGCCATGGCGATGATGGGATTTTTTGTTGGTGTAATGGTTGGCCATTTCGGTAAAAAGTCCTTCTTTCCCCAGATAATCTCAAAAAATTATCTCAAAAAGTCAAAGTAATGGTAACAAGAGTTCAATATTTTTTAATTTTAAAACCTATAAAGTTTTAGTACCGTTAGTATCGATTTTGAGAAAGATAAGGGATGCTTCTTTTAAGAAAGCGCATCCTTCTTTCGAGCAACGTATCTTCGAGAGAAAGTGAGCAGTTATGGACGCAAAGGTATACGAGCTTCTCAATGATCAAATTAACAAGGAACTTTATTCTGCGTATTTGTATGTTTCTTTTGCTGACTATTACGAGGAGGAAGGTCTATCTGGTTTTGCCAACTGGTATATGATTCAAGCTTCCGAAGAGCGCGATCACGCCTTAAAGATTCGCGATTATTTGCACGACAATGGCTGCAAGGTTGTTTTGGGTCCAATCGCCGCTCCTGATAAAACGTTTTCTTCTTATTTGGAACCGCTCGAGGCTGGTCTTGAACATGAAAAGTATGTAACTTCACTGATTAACAATATCTATGCAGCAGCGTATGAGGCAAAAGATTTTCGCACGATGAAGTTTTTAGATTGGTTCATTGAAGAACAGGGTGAAGAAGAAACCACCGCTGAAGATATGGTTACCAAGATGAAGCTGTTTGGTTCTGATGCCAAGGCACTCTATGATCTTGATCAGGAATACGCTGGTCGCACCGCAACGCCTGCAACTTCTGCAGAATAAATAAGAAACGCGACACGTCAGAGGCAGCGTATAAATTAGAAATGCGTCGCGCCAGAAACGGCGTATAAGTAAGAAACACCACGACAGAGGTGGCGAAATATCACGATAGAGGCAGCAATAAAAAGCGATATTACAGGTAATACAAATTCCCTTGAAGAAAAACTGGCTTTTGCAAAAGAATTGGGTTCTATAGTGCAAATAGGTATTGTGGTTGAGGATATAGATACGGTAAAGCAGGGCATGCGCACCGTGTTTGGCTTAGAACCTGATGCTGGTGGAGAATCGCTTTATCGGAGCTGCCTCTATCGAAACAAAGATCAAACGGTAGATACTCTGGTAGTTTCTGCGTTCTATAATTTTTTCAATATCCAGCTGGAATTTTTACAACCTGTGGGGGATACCCAAACGGTATGGCGCGATTATGTATCTGAGTCTTTAGTCGTTTGCGCCTAAAATTGCATTTATTATGGTGGATACAATCGATATAACTATGGCTGCTACAAACCCCGATCCAAATGAGGCAATTTCTAGGCCTGCGCCGAATAAGGCCGTGCTAATACCTGCAGCAAGGTAAAGCAAAAGCGTATTGATGACCAGATAAAATACTCCCAAAGAAATAATAGTTATAGGTAGGCCTACTAACTGCAAAATAGGCTTAATGGTCATGTTAAGAAGTGCGATTACAAGTGCAACAATGAGAATGGATCCCCAAGCTGCTCCTGCTCCTATAACATTAATGCCGGGGACAAGCCATGCAGCAACGGCAACCGCAACAAAAATAGCTATGGTACGTAGAATGAATTGCATGGACAAACTCCTCTATTCAAGCGTTCGTTTACAATAAGAACGCTATCAAAGAACTATTTCTTTTCGCAACGGTTCTGGGTTAATTGTTGCTAGTTGGTAAAAGAGAGAGGCAGTACATGATCGTCACGGTCGAGCAAACGATTCAGGAACATGCCCTTTTTGGGGCAGCGACACCCGTGGTGCTTATGGTTTCGGGCGGTTCAGACTCTACGGCGCTTGCGTATCTGATGCATGATTTGCATCAGCGCAATTTGGTAGGACAACCTGCTATCTTGCATGTAAACCATAAACTTCGCGGGAGTGACGCCGACCAAGATCAGGTATTTGTGCAGCGGTTGGCAGAAAAGCTTTCCATACCTTTTTTTGCGTGCGAGATAGACGTAGCTGCTCTTGCAGAAGAAACAGGCGGAAATGTGGAAGCAATTGGTCGCAGTGAGCGCTACGTTGCAGCTCAGCAGGCGCTTGAAAGTCTATGCCGCCATGAAATGGTGCCTATATCTGAAGGGCGCATTGTGACGGCGCATACGCAAGACGATAGGGTGGAAAATTTTTATATGCGTTCTATCGTGGGAACGGGTCCTGGTGGTTTTCGTTCGATGCTCTATCGTAATGGTTCCATTGTTCGCCCCTGTTTGGATGTTTCGCGTGAACAGCTGCGCGAGTATCTAAAATCCCTTCCCGATGACGCGGTGGTAACAGATACAGAAGGTCATCGCTGGCGCGAGGATGCCACCAACGCTCATACCGATCGTTTTCGTGCGTATGTTCGCCATGAAATAATTCCTAAAGCAAAAGCTCGCAATGCTCATTTGCTGGATACCCTTTGTCGCACTATGAACTTAATTGCGGATGAAGATGACTACTTGGATGATCTTGCACGCCAAGCTGCGCAAGAACATCTTGAATGGATTGGTCAAGCAGATACTGCCGAATGGGATGGCTGCTTGTTTAAGCCAACGTTTGGTAAGGTGGCGCGCCCCCTACAGCGTCGTGTGGTGTTGGCGGTATTGGAAGTATTTGCCGGGCAGGATGCACGCATAGAGTCTTCAACAATAGAAACGTTTCTTTCCGCTTTCGATGCTAAAGGCAATCCGATAAGTGGGTTTGTTACTAACATTCAAGGCAATCTTGCCGTAAGCGCCAATAAACGGGGCGTTTTGCTGGAACCCATGGCGTGCTTTCGTGCCCGTCGTAAACCGAACAAAGCAGAAAACTAAGGAGTATATATGGCAACCGTATCAATTCCGGTCAATGTAATACTTGCATCAAAAAGCCCTCGTCGAAAGCAATTACTTGAAGATGCGGGTGTGAAGTTCACGGTATTTACGGGTTCTTCTGAGGTTGACGAATCGCTTGAACCGGATTTACGAGCCCAGCCTGCGGAAGCGGTAAAGAAGCTTGCCGAACGTAAAGCCGGTGCCGTGGTGCAAGAAATTTTGGCGCAAAACCCTGTGGGATTGGGAATTATTATCGGTGCCGATACAACGGTTGTTCTTGATGGGGAAATGTTTGGAAAGCCTTATAGCGCCGATCATGCGCGAGAAATGCTCGGTCGCCTTTCGGGAAGAACCCATGAGGTTATTACGGGTGTTTCGGTGTGGATGGTTCTTTTGAATGAAACGGAAGAAAACGGCGGCGATGGTAAGGTTTCGCTCGCATTTCGATCCTTTACTGAATCAAGTTTTGTTACCTTTAAGGAGCTTTCCAAGGAAGACATTAATGCCTATGTCGCAACAGGGGAGACTATCGACAAAGCCGGAGCCTATGGCATTCAAGGCAAAGGGGGCGCTTTGGTAGAAAAATATGAAGGCGATTACAACAATATTGTGGGCCTTCCGGTGGATACGCTTCTGAAAAACTTTCCTGATATCTTAAAAGAAGCCATCGAGGCAGAGGTAGCGGAAAAGGATTAAGCAAAAGAAGTGATAGAACGGTGAAGATTTACTGCAAAACGATAACAGCAGTATTTCATATTTAACGTGCTAAGCCTGCTTTTGTTACACTAAGCGTCGTGTATTTGAGGACAAAGTGCCTAGAGAGGGAAAAGAGGCTTGTCGTGGAACAGCATCCCGATTTGGATAGAGTTCTTTTTACTGAAGAAGAAATTCGTAATCGTGTGAAAGAGCTCGGTGCGCTTATTACCCAGGATTATGCAGGGAAAAGCATCGTAGTTATTTCGGTACTCCGCGGCGCGGCTATTTTTATGGCTGACCTTGTTCGTGAAATTAACTTGCCTATTGAAATGGACTACATGGCTATTTCTTCGTATGGAAATGGCGCAAAAAGTTCAGGTGTAGTGCGCATCTTGAAAGACCTAACCTGTTCTATTGAAGGCAGGCATGTGCTTATCGCGGAAGATATTTTGGATAGTGGTCTTACGCTTCGTTATTTGATGAAGAATTTAGAATCGCGCAATCCGGCTTCACTGCAAGTTGCCACACTGCTTCGCAAAGACACGCCCAATCAGGCCGATATTCCCTGCAAATATATTGGGTTTGAATGCCCCGATGAATTTATTGTGGGTTATGGTCTTGATTATGCAGAACGGTATCGAAACTTACCCTGTATTGGAGTTTTGAAACCGGGAATAATTGAGTAAAATCAACAATGGTTTAGAGGTAGTGGTTTATAGATGTAAGCCATGAGGTCCGAATCACGAAATGCGAATTGTAAGTTCAAGCTGCGAAGCGCGAACAAAAAGCTTCTGGCATGAGTGAAGGGCTTCTGGGCATCTATAAACGTTGAAACTATACATGAGGTTATTGGAAGATAAGGAATAAAACACTTTATGTCACAAACTCCCAATCCGAAAAACCCCAAAACACCAAAGGGGAATAATCCGAAAGGGTTTAAGCAGCCCAATCGAACCAATATGGTCACTATCGTGGTGTTCATTATTATTGGTATTTTCTTTATGTTCATGATGGCACGCACGATGACATCGGCTACAGGCGTTACTCAAACCGATGAACTGCAGACCTCAGAATTCATGCAGGCGGTAGAACAGGGTCGCGTAAATACGGCAGTGTACGATACCGGTTCTTATACCATTACGGGTAGTTACTATCCTGCTTCTACAGCAGGCGGTGCTTCGGCAGATGCTTTTAATGAAGCATTCGATGCACTGAATTCTGAGCTGGGAACTATGAATAACGGTTCCGCTCGTTTAAATATTGTGAAAACCCAACAGCTTGCTATTGCAAACCTTGGTTCAGAACATAACTACACCGTTACCTGGGTTGGGCAGGATTCCTTAGGTCAGCTTATGGCGGCAAATCCTGAAATTCAGTACAGTGTTCGCCTTGCTTCGCCTTGGGGTTCTATTCTTGCTTCCATTTTGCCAATTCTGATTATTGCCGGTTTGCTTCTGTTCTTCTTCTCACAGATGAATAAGGCCAACAATTCTCAGATGTCTTTTGGTAAGGCTAAATCGAAAGACTATGTAGAAGAACATCCTGATGTTAAGTTTTCCGATGTGGCGGGCGTTGATGAAGCCGTAGAGGAAATGCAAGAAATTAAAGACTTCTTGGAAAATCCAGCGAAGTATCAATCCTTAGGCGCAAAAATCCCTCGTGGTTGTTTGCTGGTGGGCCCTCCGGGTACTGGTAAAACCTTGCTTGCCCGCGCGGTTGCAGGCGAAGCGGGTGTACCCTTCTTTAGCATTTCTGGTTCAGACTTTGTAGAAATGTTCGTTGGTGTGGGTGCTTCTCGTGTTCGTAATTTGTTTAAGAAAGCAAAAGAAGCAGCACCTTCCATTATCTTTATTGACGAAATTGATGCCGTAGGTCGTCAGCGTGGTGCTGGTCTTGGTGGCGGTCATGATGAACGCGAACAAACCTTGAACCAGTTGCTGGTAGAAATGGACGGCTTTGAAGCTAATGATTCGGTGGTATTGATTGCTGCAACGAACCGCGCTGATGTTCTTGACCCTGCGCTGCTGCGTCCTGGTCGTTTTGACCGTCAGATTGTGGTTGACGTTCCCGACGTTAAGGGCCGCGAAAAGATTCTGAATGTCCATGCTGCCAATAAGCCACTGGATGACGATGTGGACTTGGTAAGCTTGGCAAAATTGACCCCAGGTTTTTCTGGTGCCGACCTTGCGAACTTGCTTAACGAAGCCGCTATTCTTACAGCGCGTCGCAATAAGCGCATTATTTCTAACAAGGAAGTTCAGGATTCCATGGAGCGTGTTATTGCAGGTCCTGAACGCAAGGGTCGTGTCCTGGACAAACAAACGCGTACTACCATTGCTTACCACGAATCGGGTCATGCGTTGGTGGGGCATTTGCTTAAAAATGCCGATCCTGTGCATAAGATTTCAATTATTTCCCGTGGTCGCGCTTTAGGTTATACGCTGTCTATTCCTGATGAAGATAAGGTTTTAAATAGCCGTAATCAGATGCGCGATGAACTTGCGGTATTTTTGGGTGGCCGTGTAGCAGAAGAACTGTTCTGCGAAGACATTACGACCGGCGCTTCTAACGACCTTGAACGAGCAACAAAGATGGCGCGTTCGATGGTTACCAATTACGGTATGAGCTCCGAGTTGGGTGTTCAGGTATTTGGTCAGCCTAACCATGAAGTATTCTTGGGCCGCGATTATGGCAATACTCAGGATTACTCCGACGATACAGCACGTCGCATTGACGATGAAGTGGCACGCATTATGAAGGAAGCCCACGATCGTGCCGAAGAGATTCTATCTTCTCGTCGCGACCAGATGGATTTGATGGCTTCTGTTTTGCTTGAGCGTGAAACCATCGACGGAGAAGCATGTCAGGCTTTGCTTAATAATCGTTGGGATGAATACTTGCAGAAGGAAAAGCAGGAAGAACAGGCAAAGAAACTGGCAGAAGTTTCTGGCGATGTCGCAAATACTCATCAAAATGGCGGACGGAACGATGCTGGATCGGGAGATTTCCCTGCCCCTACTGGTCAGCCCGCAGTCCCCGCAGCTACTCAGAATGGTCAGCCTATGATGCCTGCATCGGCTGATTCGGTACCAGCGGTAAATAAGACAAATCAGCATACGCAGTTACCCCCTTCGGCGACGAATCCTTCTCGCCCTAGGCGTCCGATGCCTATTGATTTGGTTACAGTTCGCCATGAAGAAACCGAACAAGGTGCTTCTGATGGTTTGCAGCCTGCGCAACCACAGCAGCCTGGACAGGTCCAGCAGCCGGCACAACCCCAGCAACCTGCGCAGTCGCAACAGGTTCAGCAACCTGCGCAACCACAGCAGGCTCAGCCTGCGCAGCCGCAGCAACCAGCTGCACCTAATTCTGCTCCACAGTCTCCGTTTACTGGTGACAGCCAGGAAGGAAACGATCAGAATAACACTACGCCTCGCGCATAACTATTGTGCATAAAGTGCCGGTGCGTAACGCTTAAGGCTCTAGCACGCAGTAGGTATTGTTGAGGTAGTAATAGGATTACGATTGATATATGCCCCGAGCAAATGCTCGGGGTTTTTTGGAGGAATGACGTATGATTTGGCGCTGCGGTTCGTATTCGTTTGATTCGCGAACCCCGGTAATAATGGGGATACTCAATGTTACGCCCGATTCATTTTCTGATGGCGGATCGTACGCTTCAGTTGATGAAGCGGTTGCTGCAGGCCTTAAGATGGTCGAAGAGGGTGCCTTGCTTATTGATGTAGGTGGAGAATCAACGCGTCCCGGTGCAAGCCCGGTATCAATTGAAGAAGAACTTGCTCGCGTAGAAGAAGTGGTACGCCGCCTTGCCGCAGAAGGCGTGTGCGTTAGCATTGATACGCGCCATGCCGAAGTTGCTAAGGCCTGTGTTGAAGCAGGTGCAAGCGTCATCAATGACGTAACGGGTTTTCGCGATCCGGAAATGGTACGTGTTGCCACATCCTGCGATGCTGGTTTAGTGGTAATGCATATGCAGGCCGATGATCCGCGTACCATGCAGGATGAACCCCACTATGATGATGTGGTTGATGAAGTTGCTTCGTATTTGAAGAATCGTGCGGAATTGTTGGAACAGGTAGGGGTTGCGCGTGAGCGCATCTGCTTGGATCCTGGTCCTGGTTTTGGTAAAACTGCTAAGCAAACCATACAGCTTATGCGCAACTTTCAGGAATTTGCACGCTTAGGGTATCCGCTTATGGTGGCGGTTTCGCGTAAAAGCTATATCGGATATGCCTATCATGTAGATGACCCAAAAAAGCGTGACGATGCTTCGGCGGCAGAGGCACTTTTGGCTTGCGAGCTGGGTGCTTCGGTAATACGTACTCATAATGTTCCTCTTACGGTTACTTCAGTAGAGGAAAACTTGCGCCCTTATGTTTTTATCGGTATGGGTTGCAATGTGGCGTTGGTGGCCAATGAAGGGGAAGAGCTTGAGGGAAAAAAGGCAATGCTTAATCAGGCAATTTCTGACATGTGTATGCTGCCTGACTCTCAAATTATTGATGTTTCTAGCTTTTATGAAAGCGAACCAGCTTATTTTGAAGACCAGGATACTTTCGTTAACGCGGTTGTGTTATTGCGTACTGGGTTGCCTCCTCAAGAATTACTTCGGTATTTGCAAGCAATTGAGCAGAGCCTAGGCCGAGTGCGCGAACAGGAAAACGGTCCTCGTACCTGCGATTTGGATATTCTTGATTATCAGGGGTATGTGTGTGACCATGAAATTCTTACCCTTCCTCACCCTCTGTTGCACGAACGCGACTTTGTAGTGAAACCTTTGTTAGAAATTGCTCCTCGTCATGAATTGGCTAATGGTGTGCAGGTTACTCTAGATCAGGTTTCGGTAGGTAAGGCATGGAAGTGCTAAAACAAAAGCGATTTTATGCCAATAGCAATAAGCACTATGCCACCAATAATGGTTGCGCGTTCGCCTAAAGCATTGCCAAAACGGCGACCGATTATTAAGGCAATTCCACAGGTTAGGGCGGTGGTAAGCGCAATAAGTGCTGCTGCAAACACAACATTTACTGAAAGAGCGGCAAAGCTTACGCCAACTGCGAGCGCGTCAATGCTTGTTGCGATAGCTTGTAGTATTAGAACAGGCAGGGTGAGTATCTGACCTTTCGAGACGGGTGCGTTTGCGGTGTCCGCACTTCGATTGAGTGCGGAATCATTTTCTGAAGAGGGAGAATGAGTTTCATCCTCTTCATGAAACGCATCCCAGATCATCTTAGTGCCAATAAAACCTAAAATGGCAAAGGTGATAATGCCGGCGTATTGCGATATAACATCGCTTACCAAGCGTCCCAAAAAATAACCTATGCACGGCATAAGTCCCTGAAAAAGGCCAAAAGCAAGCGGCATAGCAGCATTTCGAGCTTTTGAATTGCCCTGGTACATAAAGGTATTTGATATGGTTACGGCAAACGCATCCATGGAAAGCGCTAATCCTAGGAGTACTATTTCGGTGACGCTCACATCAATCCTTTCTTCGCAACCTGAACACTATACGGCAAATAAGAGCGCAGAGAAACCAGCGGACAGAATACGGTGAATAAACGTAAGAAGGTGGGTCAAGTGCCGTTTGTAGTGAATTGGGTAGCGTTTCGTGCGATGCCGTGGCATAATAGCGCGTGCTTTAGAGAGAGGCCGAGGGCGGCCAGTACATTAAAGTATATAAAGCGCTTTAAAGGATAAGGAATGACAGACCAAAAAACATCGGTAACCTTTTCAAAGGGTTCTTTACGTGAAGAGCGTCCTTCCCAGCCAAACAAAAAGGGAGATGCACGCACGGCACGTATGGGAACAGGTTCAATTCCAAAACTTATTATGGAATTCGCCATTCCTTCTATTGTGGGTATGTTGGTCAATGGTGCCTACAATGTCATCGACTCCATCTTCCTAGGTCAAGCTATGGGAGAAATTGGTCTTTCGGTTGCTACTGCAGCTATGCCTTTGATGACTATCTTTATGGCGCTCGCTATGCTTATTGGCAATGGCGGTAATGCGCTTGCAGCCTTGCGTCTTGGTGAAGGCAACAAAGTGGCAGCTGAAAAAAGCTTAGGGAATACCGTTTGTTTAGGTATCGTTGCTGCGCTCTTGGTGGCAATCCTTATTCATATTCCGCCTTGTGTAGAAGCCATTCTTACTCTTTCAAGCGTAACGTCGGAAATTCGAGATTACACCTATTCGTTTATGTATATTTTGGCGTTGGGCTTCATATTTCAGCTTATTGGCATGGGTGTTAATAACTTTATTCGTACGGCAGGTGCTCCCAATCGCGCTCTAGCTACTATGGTTATTGGTACTATTTCCTGCATTGTTTTGAATTATTTGTTCGTACTGGTATTTGGGTGGGGTGTCGTAGGAAGTGCGTTGGCTACCGTATGTGGTCAGGCTATTTCGTGTGCATGTGTGCTGTGGTACTTCCTGTTTACCAAAGATGTTGCCTTTAGGTTGTATGCTCGCAATTTGAAGCTTGATGCAGAAGTAGTCGGTCTTATTATCTCTTTGGGCGCGGCAAGCTTTATTATGCAGCTTGCTATGTCGGTCATTAATTTCTTAGTCAACTATTTGCTGGTTTTATATGGCGGTCAGTCTCCTTTAGGTGCCGAAGCGGCACTCGCATCCATTGGCGTGGTGCAGCGTTGCGCAATGTTTACTGTGCTGCCTCTCATTGGCATTGCTGTGGCAATTCAGCCTTTACTGGGATACAACTACGGAGCAAGTTTAATTTCTCGCGTACGAAGCACGCTAGGTTACGGCATTTTAATTGCCACCATTATGGGCACCATAATGTGGGCGTTACTCCATATTTTTGCGTTTGATATTGTTTCGTTCTTCGGTATTCGCGATGATGCGTTGCGCGAATTTACGGTGTTCGCTCTTAATGTTCAGGTGCTTGTATTGCCGGTGGTTGGCATGCAAATTGTTACTTCGAATTATTTTCAGGCAACGGGCCAGCCTATGAAATCGGTAATTTTGTCGCTCACCAGACAGGTGTTGTTCCTTATTCCGCTCTACATCGTGCTTCCTATCGTACTGCCGTATATTGCACCTGGTCTTACCAGTTTGGATGCTCTGTACTTCGCGGTTCCTATTGCCGATATTTTGGCTATTATCACTTCGCTTATATTTATTTTCTTTGAACTAAAGCGCTTGCGTGGAATAGAAGCAGGAACGGTGAAAGCAAAATTCGGAAAAAAGAGTGCTTAGTGTAGCGCATCTAAGAAAGAGTGCTTAGCACATCGAAAAAAGAGCACATCGAAAAAGAGTGCCTAGTGCATTGAAGGGAATGACATGGTAAACACCGCGCCTCCCTCAGGCGCGTTAAAAGCGGTAACGGTTCCATCAAAATCTTCAACAATTTCTTTAACGATTGCTAATCCCAATCCGGCACCACCACTGTTGCGTGCGCGAGATAAATCTCCACGGTAAAAGCGTTTAAACAGCAATACAGGGTCAATATCACCTATGCCGCAGCCATCGTCCTTTACGGCAACAACCGAAGTGTCGTTAATGCCTGAAAGCAGTATGCGCACATGTCCGTTTTCTTCAACGTGGCGAATAGCGTTATCAACCAAGTTGATAAGCGCCTGCTTTAAGCGGTCTTCGTTTGCCAGAATATCGGGTGCTGCGCCCTCAATACTTAAGGTGACATTTTTATCTTGAGCGATAGGCTCAAGCATATCGACTACATCTTTGGCCACCGTTTCAATATTGATACGTTTTAAGGCATAGGCGGGTACGCCTTCTTTGGCGTGCTGAAGGGCTAGTAATCCATTGGTAAGCTTTTTCAGACGATCAGCTTCAGTAAGAATAATTTCGCAAAAATGCTCACGGGTGGATTGAGGCATATCGGGATCAAGCATAAGTTCTGCATTACCACTGATAGCGGTAAGAGGAGTGCGGAATTCATGAGCTACATCGCTTACGAACGTATCTTGTCGTTCGTTGAGCGCTTTAAGTTCTTCTACACGGGTACTGTAGATGCGATTAAATTCGTTGATGCTTTCCGATAAATCGTCAACTTCACGCATAACGCCTGTTGGAGCAAAGACAATGCTGGCATCGCCCGCCTTTGAAGATTGAACCTTCCGAACCAGTTCAGTAAGGGGGCGACTAATAAAATGAGCGATGAGCAGACTTAAGAAGTAGCATATGCATCCGGTAGGGATAATGGCAAGCAATAACGCGCGCGGACAATCAAAAACAAAAATTGCCACAAGTGCTGTGATAGCGCACGCCAAAATAGCCAAGAGAGTAGCAAGAAAGGAAATATGCGTAAAAAGACGCATGGGTTTTTCTTCTCTTGGTTGGTTGGCGCGAGGCGCTTCGGTGGTTCGTGGCATAGTCTACTTCTCTTTTGTGATAGCTCTTGATGGTATAGATAAAACAGACTGCCAGTACGATTCATTACGATGGCACCCATTAGGGGGGTGCTGCGTTACTGGAGCGACCTGAGGGACGTTGCGTGATTGGGTGACCTTCAGGGGATGCTGCAGTAATTAAGGCATCCTTTAAGGGGTACTGCTATCGTTATTTTTTGAAACGATAGCCGTAACCTCGTACTGTTTCGACCAGTTTAGGGTCATATCCTGCCGCTTCAATTTTATCGCGCAAACGTTTGATATGGGTATCAACCGTTTTAGTTTCCGTAATAAATTCCCAGTTCCATGCGTCGTGAAGCAAATCTTCACGCGAAACCACCTTGCCCGCATTGCGCATAAGGCAGGCAAGAAGTTCAAATTCTCGGGGCGTAAGATCGATAGGTCCCTTATCGCCTTGTGCTACATGGGTGTCTTCATTAAGGGTGATACCGCCAGCGGTTATTTCGTTTCCGGAAACCATGTCGCTTCCTTGGCTTCTACGTAGTAAAGCGCGGGTGCGTGCCAAGAGTTCACGAACCCCAAAGGGTTTTGCCAAGTAATCGTCTGCCCCTAATTCAAGGCCTACCACCTTGTTTAGTTCGGTATCGCGCGCCGAAAGAAACAGGATAGGGGTGGACATTTTTGCGCGAATACGACGGCATAATTCGTAGCCATCAATACCAGGAAGCATGATGTCTAAAATAAACAAATCGAAGTGCTGTTGTTCAATTTTGCGCAGCGCTTCTTCGCCATCGGAAGCAATTTCGGTTTGGTAGCCTTCCTTTTGCATGGCATAACTTACAAATTCAGTAATTGAAGGCTCGTCGTCAACAATAAGAATGCGAGCAGGCGTATTTTCCATACGATCACCCTCCAGCTAGTATTATTAAACGCTTCATAAGTAAAGCTCGTATATATCACCCTCAATAGTATGGTAGCATTCGCAGGTAGTGCATACTTTGAAAGGGACTGTCAGAAATATGTTACTTGCAATAGACGTGGGAAACACACAAACCGTCCTCGGCATCTATGATAATGACAAGCTTGTTCATATGTGGCGCGTTGCTACCAATGTAGATCATACCAGCGATGAACTTCGAATTAAGCTTCATACTTTAATGATGGCAGAAGGTCTTGAGTATTCTCATATTGATGGAGCTATTTTGGCTTCGGTGGTACCTGCTTTAACTCATAACTGGGAAAAAGCTTGCTGCCGTTCGTTTGAGGTAGAAACGTTGGTGGTTTCGGCAGCGAGTGCCGGACATCTTATTAATGTTGATTTAGAAAGATTCCCCGAATTGGGGGCAGACCGTGTAGCGGATGCGGTAGCAGCAAAAAATCTTTATGGCGATCCGGTTATTGTGGTGGACTTTGGAACGGCAACCAATATGGAAATTATTGGCAAGGGCGGCATTTTCTTGGGTGGCATTATTGCTCCTGGCGTGGAATCGTCTATGCGTTCACTTTTCACGCGTGCTGCACTGCTGCGTTCGGTAGAGTTGGAAGATCCCGGTACGGCCATTGGAAGCAGTACGGCCGAATGCTTAAAAGTTGGCATGGTGTATGGCGAAGCTGCTCGTGTTGATGGCTTGGTCGATCGGGTATTTGACCAGTTAGGTTACGAGGCAACCGTTGTTGCAACTGGTGGGTTGGCCCATCGCATCGCACCCCATTCAAAGCGTATTACCGAAATCAATCTTGAATTGACCTTACAGGGATTGCGCATGATCTATAACGAGCTTTCACGTTAGAATTTTTTATACACAAGCACAGTTTGCAGGTATAGGGCTTAGAATAGTCATTTTGCAAATTGATGCTCAAGTAACTTCAAAGCGAAGGAAGGTAGGCTTACATAATGCTGAGCGATATCGAAATTGCACAAGCGACTGAACCGCGCGACATTACCGAAATTGCCGAAAAGGCAGGAATTAATCCCTCATATTTGGAATGTTACGGTCGTTCAAAAGCCAAGGTAGATTACAACTTGCTTCGCAATGAAGCCCATGAGTCAGGTAAACTTATTCTGGTTACCGCCATTAACCCCACTCCTGCCGGTGAAGGTAAGACCACCACGACAGTAGGCTTGGGTGATGCCTTGTCTCATTTGGGTAAGAAAACCGTTATTGCTCTGCGCGAGCCTTCCTTGGGCCCTGTCTTCGGTATTAAGGGTGGCGCTGCAGGTGGCGGTTATGCCCAGGTAATTCCTATGGAAGATATTAACCTGCACTTCACGGGCGACTTCCATGCTATTGGTGCGGCAAATAATTTGCTTGCTGCTTTGCTGGATGCTCATATTCATAATGGTAACGAACTAAACATTGATGTTCGTCGCATTACTTGGAAGCGCGTTGTGGATATGAACGATCGTCAGCTGCGCAACATTGTGTGCGGATTAGGTGGTAAGGCCAACGGCGTGCCTCGTGAAGATGGTTTTGATATTACGGTTGCTTCTGAAATTATGGCAATTTTCTGCTTGGCTACGTCTATTACAGACTTAAAAGAACGCCTTGGCCGCATTGTGGTTGGTTATACGCGTGACGACAAGCCGGTTACGGCTCACGACTTGCATGCGGAAGGTGCTATGACCGCACTTTTGAAGGATGCCCTGAAGCCAAACTTGGTTCAGACACTTGAAGGCACTCCTGCTTTTGTGCATGGTGGTCCCTTCGCAAACATCGCTCATGGCTGCAATTCCATTATGGCAACGCGTATGGGTCTTGCTCTGGGTGACTATTGTGTTACGGAAGCAGGCTTCGGTGCAGACTTAGGTGCTGAAAAGTTCCTGGACATTAAGTGCCGCCTTGCGGGTATTCAGCCTGATGCAGTTGTTGTGGTAGCAACGGTTCGTGCACTGAAGAATCACGGTGGCGTTCCTAAAGATCAACTGAATGAAGAAAACCTTGAAGCATTGGAAGCTGGTCTTCCCAACTTGCTTCAGCACGTGGAAAACATCACGAAGGTTTATAAGCTTCCTTGCGTGGTTGCTATCAATGAATTTCCAACCGATACGCAGGCAGAAATTGATCTGGTTCGTGCAAAGTGTCAGGAATTGGGCGTTAACGTGGCGCTTTCCCAGGTTTGGGCAAAGGGTGGCGAAGGCGGCGTAGAGCTGGCAGAAGAAGTACTTCGCCTGTGCGAGCAGCCAAGCAACTTGGAATTCGCCTATGAAGACGAACTGGGTCTTGCAGAAAAGATGGAAGCAATTGCTAAGCGTATCTATCATGCCGATGGCGTAAACTTCACGGCTGCAGCTAAGAAGCAAATCGCCCAGATTGAAGGCATGGGCTTTGCAAACATGCCCGTATGCATGGCAAAAACCCAGTACAGCTTCTCGGACGATGCTACGAAGTTGGGTGCACCTCGCAACTTCACCATTACGGTTCGCGAAGTAAAGGTGTCGGCGGGTGCTGGTTTTGTAGTTGCACTTACGGGTAACGTTATGACTATGCCAGGCTTGGGCAAGAATCCTGCAGCTTTCAAGATTGACGTAGACGAATCGGGTAAGATTTCTGGTTTGTTCTAGGAGTTAAAGCGATCTTGCGTTGATTGGATTTCGCGCTTTCGATGGTTTCGGGTAACTATCCATCGGGAGCGCGATTTTTTGTGAGTGCCTTCATATATAATGTGTTCCGCAAATTATCCTTTTAGTGGGAACTTTTCATGAGAAGGTCCTTGGGCTCTTTCGCTGGAGAGCTTTAGAGCGCCTTTTATGGGAAAGTTGCTGGGGGATTCCATAGGTAGGCTCCTGAGACACCCCTTGTAGGAAGATATAAGAAAATAGAAAGAACAATTTTGGTAGATCAAACATTTATTTCTGAAGTTGCAGCAGGAACTCCAACCCCTGGAGGGGGTGGCGCTTCGGCTTATTGCGGCGCCCTAGGTTCTGCTCTTCTTTCCATGGTAGGAAATTTAACTACGGGCAAGAAAAAGTATGCCGAGGTGGAAGACAAGGTTGTTGCGCATTTGCAGCAGCTTGAAGAAGTTCGCACGGAACTGATAGATTTGGTAGAAAAAGATGCACTCGCCTTTGCTCCTTTGGCAGATGCATTCAAGCTCCCGCGTGAAACCGAACAGGAAAAAGAATATCGCCATGGGGTAATTCAGGCCGCTCTTATTGATGCTATTGCGGTTCCGTTTGCCATTATGAATGCCTGCGATCGGGTTATTGAGCTAAGCGATTTTTTGGCTCATTTCGGAAACCGCAGTGCAATTTCTGATGTGGCTACGGGGGTTTCTTTCGCGGCGGGAGCACTTAAGGGTGCAGCGCTTAATGTATACGTTAATGCT